>RXIY01000091.1 GCA_003963405.1 Hyphomicrobiales bacterium | reverse complement strand
GAGCGGAATTATCCTCGGCCGCCTCAACGGCCAGATGCTGGTCTCGGACGATCCGGGTCACGTGCTGATCGTCGGCCCGACACGCACCGGCAAGGGTGTGAGCTTCGTGATCCCGAACGGCCTCGCCTGGCCGGGCTCCATGGTGACGCTCGACATCAAGAGCGAGAATCTGAAATCCTTCGGCGCGGCGCGTGCAGCGAAGGGCGACGCAGTGTTCGTCTTCGCCCCGGGCTCGGCCTCCTCCCACCGCTACAATCCCCTCGACTATGTGCGGCCCGGCGCAGAAATGGCAACGGACTGCGCCAATATTGCGAGTTTCCTCGTCGCGACGGGGTCAGTCGAGAACGAATGGACGCTCGCCGCGCGCAAGACTGTCGCGGCGCTGCTTGGCTATGTGATGACCAGCATCCATTTCGAGAAGGCGCGGCATATTCGCTCCGCCGTGCGGGTCATCTCGACTGGGCACGACATCGCCGTCGTGCTCAAAACCATCGTCGCGACGGAAAACGCCGGCTCCGTTCCCTCCTGGGTCCTCGACGCCTTCAATCAATTTGTGGCGATTCCCGACCGTACGCGCGGCTCGGTCATGTTCAACGTCAACAACGCCTTCGCGCCCTGGGACTCGCCGCTGATCTGCGCCGTGACCGAAACATCCGATTTCGACATTCGCGATCTGCGTCGCAAGCGCATGTCGATATTCATCGGCTCGCCGCTTGCCGATCTCGAAAGCTACCGCCCGCTCATTCGTATTTTATTCCAGCAGATTCACGACTTGCTGATGCGAAACCTCCCTGGCGCAGACGAACCGCATCAGGTCCTCCTGCTTCTCGACGAATTTTACGTGCTCGGTAGGATGTCGTCGCTCGCCTCCAAAATCGCTGTCAGCGCCGGCTACGGATTCCGCATGGCGATCGTGTTGCAAAATATCTCCCAGCTCGACGAGACCTACGGCAAGGCGATGCGCGAGACGCTTGTCGCCGGCGCGGCGCTCAAGCTTTTCGTCGCGATCAACGACAATGAGACAGCGCGGTATGTCTCTGATGCGCTGGGGACATACACGGCGACGCATACGACAAGGATGATGGGAGCAGGCCTGTCGCAATCGCGCGTCTCGCTCGGCCACATGGCGGCGCCGCTGCGTCGACCGCAAGAGCTGACCCGCATGCCGAAGGACACATCAATCCTACTCGTTGCCAATGCGCGGCCGTTCGAGATCGGAAAGCTCTACTTTTTTCGTGACCGCCGAATGCGGCGGCTCATGGAGGAAGCTGAGGGTGCGCCGATCACGGCGCCGAGCTTGGGGCATTGGTCAGACCCAATCGCGTGGCTCGGCCTCCCATTGAAATCGGAGCAGACTGCAAAGGCGCCGGAGACGGAAGCTGGTGCCATTCCCGCCTCGAGCCAGCAATCATCCGTCGGAGAGCAGCCAGAAAAACCGGGCAAGATCGCGGGGGCGGGACAGGCATTGGGCAATGCCGAGACATTGGATGCGCTCGCCGGGATCACTTGCGAGGCGCGACAGGCAGGCCGATTGGCGGAGCCAAGCCCTGAAATCGCATCGGCGTTGCAGGATTTGACGAGGATTGCTGAGGAAATCCGAAATCGCTGGAGAGCCCTATAGCGACCTGACTTTCTTAAGGTTTCGTGGTTCGAGCCCTCGAATCATCCGTCGCACGCTCTCGATTAGCGGGCCATAGATTTCCAATCAGCCGAAAGGTCCGGCGAGAAGGTCGGCGTCAAAAATCTGCAGGGAGCCGGTAGCGCTGAACATTCAAGACATCCGCCTCCATCGTGATTTCCAGCACCTGATTCACGAGGTCGTCGTGGGCTTCGAGCTCCTCCAAGGCCTGCTCGAAAAGTTCGAGCTGCATATCCAGATTCATGCCTGGCGGTCCGTTGAGGCAAATCAGTCCGGCATGGATCGCCACATCGGCGTATTGACCCTTGGACCCCCGCCTTTCAAACGGGCCACGGAAGTCGACGGAATTTTTCGTGACAAACGTCCAATCGCCCTCGAGAATGAGTGGCTTCAGCTCCCAATCTTTCAAGCCGGCGCGCCCGATCCAAACGACATGCGTCGACTCGGCATATCCTCGCGCTCGCGCCACCTTAGTCAATTCCGGGCTCAGACATTCGTCGACCAAAAATTTCATCCCGCCGCCCTGCGACGGGGAACACTTCGGTCGGTGATGACTACCGCACTCTCCGGCAGGGCGTCGCTCGACCGGGGGCGGCCACGCGCAGGGTTCGCCTCGGCGTAAATAACGGCGAGCTCGACCTTTTTCTCGTCGAGCGACGGGTAGGCTGCCAGGATGCGTTCAACAGCAAGACCCGATGCAATTGAGGCTGCGATATCGTGAACCGGGACCCGCGTGCCGCGGATGATCGGCGCGCCGCCGAGTATCTCGGGGTCGCACACGACCATCTCACGGGCGGCCCCAAGGCGATCCATTTGCTCGGTTGTCCGTCGCACAAAAGGGGCGAGATCGATGGTCAGGAATTCGTCGCGCACGGTCCAATCCTCGTCGACCAGAGACGCGAGCGCGCGAGCGTGAAGCCGGTGCAGCCGCGCGCCCACTTCTCGAATAGCAAAAAGGCGTTCTTCAGAAGTCAAACGCTTCGCGCTGTGGACATAAAATGAGATCAACGTGCAAGCGGTCGCCGCGACACGCCTGCCGTCCTCGAGAGAGAAGAACCCCTCCGGCAGGATATGCTCGTCGATCGCGCGATTCACGTCACGAAGCGTGACCCGAGCGACCATGGCGGCCTCGGTCGGCTTGAGCATTTCTGCGGCAAAGCCCATTCTCGCCTCCTGGCATAAATCATCCGATCTGCCGGAAGATATACGAGGGGCAGGCGAATTTCAATGGTGGCGCCGTCCGTCCAGTGAGCCGATCGACCTATCTTGGGCGGTCATGCACTTAGCTAACTTTGCCCCGCTCCGCCGAAGTCGTGTGGCGGACTATCAACGGTGCGCGGCTGTGACTCTCCGATCGCTATAGCACCCAGCAGGGCCATGCCGGCAGCCAGCAGGCCCCCACACGACACACTGGGTTTCCGTCGCGGCAAAAGCAGTCGATGAAGCCTCCCTTCGACTTTTCTAAAAGAGCTTCCGAGCCACCCGCGTCAGGGATGGAAGCCCGCAGCAGCCCGCCCGTGCATAGCACGGGGACGCACATCCCTTTCCATGTCGCGCGCGCGCTGGCGCAGATAGGCGACATAGGCCTGCTGGCGGCCCAGATCCTCACCATGAAGACCCGCGGCGATCAGAGCGTTGGCCTCTTGCAGGGCAACTGGAATTGAGCGCCAGCGCACGTCGGCACCGACGGGGGCCATGAGGCGCTGCTCAAGACTCTCCCTTGCAGACTTGCACTGGTCTTCACCAAGAAGGTCCGGACGTTCGAAATACACCTCGCGCACAGCTAGCCGCCGGTAGCGATCATCTTTGAACCGCGCCACTAGATCCGCTCTTTCCTCCCAGGTCGCTGCATGGAACCGTTGCATGAGCTGTTCGTCCTGCTGAGGCGGGAAGCCGCGTTCGTACAGCTGCTCCTCGACATGCGGAGAGGGCGGATAGACGCGTTCAGCCGCTTCCGCCGCCTTTCGAAGCCGCTGCATAAAGACGCGATCGTCCCGCAGCTCGGCAGCCCGTTGAAGCACTTCCGCCTCGTCGAAGGGCGCCAGATGTTCGGGCGTCGCGTTATAGAGCGCCCAGAGTGTTGGCGCGGCATTGCTGCGCACGGTCACGATCGGCCGGTTCACCGATCGGCAAAGGGCGATCAGGGCGTCCTCCGACATGGCGCGCAACGCGTCCATGTCCGCGCCTAAGTCAAGGCAGTAGTTGCGAATTGGCTGCGTACTGTGTTTGCCAATAAGAATTACGACTCGGGCGCGATGGTGATTGCCAAAGGTCTCTGAGACGAGGAAGGCGTCTTCGTCGGTAATAAAGGACTCGACGGTGGCTTTGTTGCTGAAGCGCATGGATTGCGACCAGATGCCTGGAGCACGCGCGTGGATCAGGTGACAAAGCGCGTGCATCGTCATGACGTCCGCCATGGCGTCATGCGACAAGGGCACATGAATGCCGTTGGCTTCTGCGAGCGGTTTCAACTTGAACACCGGCCGACCTTCTGCGTCGAGGCCCGGCTTCAGGATGTCGGGCTTCAGGGCGGCTGTCAGCCGGCACAGATTCAAGACATCGGCGCGCGCGCTGCCCTGCGTATTGGTGAGGTAGGCGCCGAACAGGCTTTGATAAAGGGCTTGGCGGAGAAACTCTTCGTCGAAAGAGAGGGAGTTGAACCCGAGGAACAGCGCGGGCCGCCAGCTGCTGAACACCCGGTGGACCTCCCTCATCATCTCGAAATGCGACGGCAGGAAAGGGTCGGTGAGCCGCTCGATCCCAACGCCTGTCACATGTATCGCGTCCGGCGAGGGGATGACGTGCGGCATTAGCCGGCATCGAGTCTGGAAGTGATCGATAATCTTCAGCGACGCGTCCGTGCGCACCGCCGCGAGCTGGACGATCTGGTCATAGCCTTTGACCAGACCCGTCGTTTCAATGTCGTAGAGGATGAAGCTCAATCGATTTCTCCGAGGGCGTCCAACCTGTGGCGCATCGCGGCCTCAGACACGCGGAAGCGCTTGGCCAGCGCCGCCACGGCTTCGTCGTCCTCAAGGTCGACGGAGCGCCCCTTGAGCGCCGCCCGCAGAAGGTCGGTCGGCATGAGCAGCTCGGAGGCGAATACGTTCGCCTCGATCTCGATCGGGTCCACGCCAGCGGCCGCGAGGCCGTCGCGGCGCAGGGAGCCACGATCCACGTGAACCGCTTTCTCGATCTCGGGCCGGTGCAGCTGGATGTGCCCCAATTCATGGGCAAGCGTAAAACGCTGCCGATTGGGCGCATGCAGGGTGTTTACGCCAGCAATCAACACGCCGTCACGAACATAAGCGAGGCCGGAAAGCTCATCATCCAGAGGCGCATATTCGACGCGCACGCCCAAGGCCTTGGCGATGCGCTCGACGGGCACCGGCGCCGTTTTCACCTGATACTGAGCGAGCAGGGCAGTTGCAGCCTTCCGCGCCCCGGCTTTGTCTGCACGATCCTTCATTTCGAGCGCTTTCTCACCAGCTCCTCCGCGACGGCCGACGCAATGAGGCGTTCGACGCCCGATTGTTGCTCCGGGGTCAGAGACGCTCCCGCGACCTTGATCTCAGGGAAAGGTTCCGCCGGCTCCCATGTCGGGGGCACGAGATCCAGGATCGACTCAAGTTTCAAAGCGTTCACGAGCGCGAAGAGCTGGTGCACCATGATGCGTTGGCGACCATTTTCGAGATTCGCCAGCGAGGCCCTGGACAGACCGATCCGTTCCGCGACGTCACCTTGCGTAAGGCGAAGCTCGTCGCGCCGCTTGGCTACCAGCCGGCCCAGCTGGCGATAAAGCTCCATATCCGACATTCTCATAAACTGGCCCCATTCGCGACGTGCGTCAAGCTGACACCAAGTGTGTGTATTACAAACATTACGAATTTGTTATGTATTTTTTGTTGACGCGCTGACGGCCCGCTCCCATAATTTGCGCAAAGGGTCGACGAGGGTGGTCCTCGCCGACGAGCGGCGCGGCTCGCGCCAGGAGTTTCAACATGACTGAGGCCATTGCGGACAGTGCGGGCGGCGTCGCCGCGATGCGTCCGACGACGATCAACATCGCGGTGAAGACCGGCGAGGACGAGGAACGCATGATCGGCGCGACGCCGGGCAGCCGCGTAACGCTGATCCTCGAAGTCCTTGCCGCCGAGCGCGGCTGTCGGATGGAGGAGCTGATTCTCATCCGCGACGGGGACGACGAGCCCCTGACCGCAGCCGTTTTGATCGAGGAGAATTATCCTTGCCGGCGCCGCCACCATGTGCATCGCACGGGCGAGGTCGCAGTGACGGTCTTCTACCAGGCCGGCCGGCACGAGCGTGCGTTCAAGCGCCACGCGACGGTCGAGGAGGTCCTCCTCTGGGCGATCGGCGCGTTCAATGTCGATGCGAGCATGGCGAGCGAGTTCGAGCTGGTCCGCCATGGCCAAAAGGATGAGCTGCCCGGAACCGAGCATATCGGCCATCTGGCCGGGCACGAGCGCACGCTCTGTCTAGAGTTGGTGCGCGGCCATATTTCCAACGGAGGCCGCTCGTGATCGCCGATCCGAGCGCCGCCCGCGTCGCGGCCGATCTTGAGGAGCTGAGGTTCCTCAATGGCTGCGACGCCGGTCGTTGGCGCATCCTTAGCTTCAATTTCCCCATTCTGCTGTTCGCGGTTTCCGCGACGGAGCCGGACGGTAAGCTCTCGGAATACTGCTTCCGTGCCGAGCTTTCGAACTTTCCGGCGCAGGCCCCGATGGTCCAGATCTGGGCCCCTGCGGCCAACGCGCCGCTGGCGCCTACTCTTCGGCCTAAGGGGGGAGCCCGCGTCGAAAAAACCTTCCAGTGTTGGAGCTCCGACACTGTCTATCGCCCGTGGGATCGGATGACCGGCCCGCACATCAACGCCACCAGCTTTCCGCAGCTCGCTTGGCGCCCCGAGCGCCGCCTGAGCTTCATCTTCGAGGATATTCATGGCATCCTTCATAGCAACGCTCGCGCGCATCATCTTCGGCCCGCGGCCTGAGATCCTGTGCGACGCCGCGCTCTGGCGTACCGGGGTCGCAGAGCTCCGGCGGCGCGCCGGCGGACGGCGCGAGAGCGGCGCCTTCCTTCTCGGCACGAAAGGCAGCACACGACGGATCGAAGAGTTCGTCTACTATGACGACATCGATCCTGACGCTTTGAACAGCGGCATCGTCGAGATCGACGGTCGGCGACTAGGCGATCTCTGGGGCCATTGCCGCGCGACGGGACGAACCGTCGTGGCCGACATCCATGTTCATCCCGGCGGCTTCCAGCAAAGCGCGTCTGACCAGGCCAATCCGATCATCGCCGAGATCGGACATATCGCGATGATCCTCCCCGACTTCGCGGCGAGGGTGACAATGCCGGGCGCGATCGGGGTTTTCGAGTATTGCGGGGCGCGCCAGTGGCGCGACCGCAGTTTCGAGCGACTCTCTCCGTTTCACGTCGGATGGTGGCCGTCATGGCGTTAGACCGGCACATCGCGCGCCTCGCGAAAATTCTCGTCGATGATGAAGGCCTCTCCTTCGACGACGCGCAGGCGCGCCTGCGCGCCCTGACGCTGGAGATTGTGGTCGGACCGGACGCCACCTCACCCGCCGCGCATGCCGCCGTCTTGACTGCGGTATCCGTTGGCAGCCGCACCTTTGTCGGCGGCGTGCGCGTGACCGGCGTGACCGGGCAGCGCTTGAATTCTGCGCTTCCGTTGAAGGCCGACACCCTCGCCGACGCGGCGGCGCAGGTGGGCGCGTCGCGTCCGGAGGGCTCACCCTCGCATCGAGTCTTCATCGGCACCACCGAAGGCCCGGATGATACGTCGACCATCGCAGCTTGGTGGCGCGGCTGGCGGGCCGGCATTGCCGGGCCAGCCGCAGCGCGGTCCGACGAAGGCCTTAACCCGCTCACGGGCATCGCCGCCGGCGCGCTCGCAGTTGGGGTCGCGTTCGCGGCGGCGCGGGGAAACGTTGTTGATTGCCTCGCGGAAGTCGACCTCTGGCCGGTCGATCCAGGTGAGGAGGCCCCCGGCTTCCCGGAAATCTTCCTGCCCGGAGCCTTGTGGCTGGTCGGACTGGGGAATCTGGGCCAAGCCTTCCTCTGGGCGCTTGCAGCCTTGCCCTACGCAAATCCTTCGGAGGTGTCGCTCGTCCTTCAAGATCGGGACAAAGTGTCCGAGGAGAATTGGGCGACGTCCGTGTTGGTGCGCGAAGAGACCTACGGGAGACTGAAGACGAAAGTAAGCGAGCGCTGGGCGCGGGCGAAGGGGTTCGACGTGCGGCGCATGGATCGGCGCCTTCTCGCCAGCGATCGTCTCGATGACGACGACCCGCGCGTTGCGCTCTCGGGTGTCGACAAGATCGACGCGCGCCGCGCCCTGGCCGACGTCGGCTTCGACTGCGTGGTCGACGCGGGCTTGGGCGGAAAGGCGGCGGACTTCGACAAATATCGCGTCACGGTATTTGACCCGGCTCGCCCGATTTTGCGTCATCTTGAGGGGATGCAGGACATTTCCGCCGAAGACGAGGTGCTTCAATCCGGCGCTTATCGCCGCTTGCAGGCGGAGATCGGCCCCTGTGGGACCGCCGAGATTGCGGGAGCGAGCGTCGCGGCACCGTATGTGAGCGCTATCGCGGCCTGCGTCGCCGTTTCGCGGCTCATCGCTATCGTCTCAGATTGCAAGTGCCCGGTTAACGAAGTGCGGCGACTATCGGCTGCACTACCGAAACGTGGCCCGCGGGAGACGATCGAAGCTCGCGGCTTCCGCCATGCAGGGCGGCCTTTCACCCGTAATACTACAGGCAGCGAAAATGGTGGTCGCGGAAGATAATGCTCCGGCGATTCAGCTTGAGATGTCTCGGAGATTGCTGCACCTGCGTTGCATTGACCCCGCCAAAAACAAGCGACGCTTCTATGCGATGTCGGTCGAACCCACGCTCTTCGGCGAATGGGACCTCGTACGCGAATGGGGCCGGATCGGCCAAGGCGGTCGCGTGCGCCATGACGTGTTCAGCAGCGTTGGCGACGCGCTCGATGCCCTTGCCGCGCTCGCTAATCAGAAATCCCGGCGTGGCTATGAGCGCACATAGAGGCGCTTGAGTACTCTCAAGCCTGCCTTCGCAACTCACGTAGGTCAGGGGCTCTGCCCCCGACCCAGGTGTGCTGGCGGAGGTGATCGGGGATCTGGCCGCGTCCCTCATGCCGCGCGCCGCTATCGCGACGGAACGAACAGGCCGAATGCCCCTTTGAAGCGGGCTGCATGTCTCTCAAGGAAGATCAGCGCCGTATGCTACTGCTCTATCTCAATTTCGGCCTCGCGGCGCGTTTCACGCTCGGCCGCCATCTTGTCGAGCGTCTTCGCTTGGTGACGGCGTAGGGCTTCAAGACGTTGATCGACCGAAAGAGTAGGAACAAGCGGGATCGTCGCGTTCGCAACAAGCGCGCGTTGCGCCTCCAAGGCCGCGTGCACGCGGGCTTTTTCATCCGCAGCCGTTTTCTCGGCTTCCGGGACGACGGCGCGAGACGCGTCGATATCGCGCGTGCCTGCTGCCGTCGGATTCACCGTCGCCTCGGTGCGGCGCTCGACGGCCTCTGCGCCGATTGCTTCTCGTTGCTCAACGCGAGCGATACGCGCCGCCTGTTCCGCAACAGGAGCAAGCGCCGCTTGCGTAGATTTGCCCTCAAATTCGCGCTGCATGTCGACGCGCGCCGCGAGCTTTTCAAGATAGCGTCCCGTACGTTCAAAGAACGCCGATCGCGTATCGGTCGGCAGGGCAGCGCCGACCTTATTTACGGCTTCGTTCAGCAGCTTGAGGTCGGACTGCATTTGCGCGGCGGTGATCGGCATGGCGCTGCTCCTCGTGGTCTGTGTGATGAGAGCCTGATTGACGAGTGTGACGATCGCTTGCCCGGCGGCTCGAGAGAATTGCACGCGCTGAGCGAGGGCGCTCGCCACCACATCCTGGGGCTCTTCCTGCGCCAGCTGTCGCCACGTAGAGGCAGAGTCGTTCGCGACGGCGAGCTGACGCTCCGAGGCCGGCATGCGAATTGGATTTGTTCGCGCAATCTCGATGCGTCGGCGCGCATTGTCGATGAGCGTCTCGTTGGCCGGGTCGCTCGCATAGGCGCGATCCCGCGCCTCTCGGCCCGGCCGAGGATGATCGGCGGCGTCGACGATCGCCTTGTCCTTAGGGCCATAGCTCTGCGACGAAGCGCGCTCGGCCGCCGAGGTCGCAATGATCTTTAGCCCTTGCATCTGGGCGTGCTCCGCGAAGGTCTCGCGCCAGTGTCGAAAATCCTGCGGCCCTGGATGAATTTTCACGCCCTCGGCGTCCCGGACAGCGACGATCACATGGGCGTGGACATGCCCAGCGTCCGCCTTGTCGGTGTGCACGCCGAACATGAATTTGTGCGCGGCAAACTGCTCATGGACGAAGCCCCGCACCGCGGTTCTGAACGCGTCGACGTCGATGCCCGCCTTGGCGGAGACGATGAGATGCATCGTGTCGCGCGGCTTGAAAGAGCGCAGATCCCGCCGCCAGGCGCGCGACTCGGCCTGGATGGCGCTTGGGTTGTCAAGAAGGGCGCCGCTATCTGAGGCCGCCGCGCCATGCTCCTGGAGCCGCGTCAGGCGATCGACGACGCTCGTTGGGCCGTTGCCGGGCGCGCCGGGCTCGAGCACGATGCGATGCTGGCCGATCCCGGTTGCTTCTCCCACGCGGGCCTTCATCCGAGCTTCGGATTTCGGCGCAAAGATCCGCTCGGCAAACTCGTCGGCCGCGCCGACGCGGCGCTCTGTGACGTAGAACCGCTCCCGCGTAACGGCCTCACTCTCGCCAAGCGTCCCGGCAAAGGCGACGACGGCCCGCGCCTCGATGGCGCCATCGTTTAAGGCGTCGATCCGGTAGGCATAACGATGTCCGGCGAAGGCGGCGGCGAGCGCCTTTTCCAGCGTCTGGCGATCGAGCGGCGTGTCCTTGAGGCCCATGACCTGGAAGCGCACGCTGGCGACGTCCTGGCTTTCCTTCCGAGGCTCGAAATCCTTCGCCCATTCGGCAATTTCAGCGTTGATCGCCGCGCGCCCTTTCAACTCGACGCCGTCCTGGGTTTCGAGAATGGCGTCTTCGCGGTCGACATAATTCGCGGTCGCCGAGGCCCGCGCCGCGCCATGCGCATAGGAGACGACCTTGACGACGGCCGGTTGATAGCCTTGCGCCAAGGCTCTCGCGCGCGACATCAGCGGCGCGCCGCGGCCGATGACGGCGGGGGAAGACGCAACGTCGGCGTTTGGGCGCGGCGGCTTCCCATCTTTGGCGGAGACCTCCGGCAACCGCCGCCTCTTCTCTTCATCCTCCCGGCCGGTAATCGTAAGGCCGCGCAAAACGCGATCCGAGGCCAACGGACGCGGCGCTGGCTCTACGGCCGAGACCCGTGAATGCTCCAATGAGGAGGCGCAGGCTGGGCGCGATCCTACGACCTTAACGGGCAGCTCCTCGAGTCCCCGCCTCTCCCGCGCCGCGCGAGAGCGCCGGGCTGCGTCCGCCGCCAGAGCCAGTCGGTTCATTTCCGCCACAAGGGAGGCGCGGAGGTTCCCTCCAGCCTCGCTCATGACGCCTCCGTTTCCGGAAGCGGCTTTAAGCCCGCGGCGCGACGCAGCCGCGCGCCATAGGCGGCGGTCATCTCGTGAACGAGCGCGTTGACCTCGGAGAGCGCCCGGTGGGTGGCGACGAAAAGCTCCTTGTCGTCGGCAAGCTGCGGCGCATAGCCGAGGTTAATGCCTTTGACGATCTGCGCGATGTTGCGCCCGCAGGCCCGCAGCTCCCGCGTGGTCGCTGCGAGCGCCTCGCCGTTCTCGACGCTGAGCGCGGGCCCGATGTCGATGGACGCGCGCACAAGCCGGCGCAGCAGATCGGACTTACCCAGACCGAAAATCGCGCAGGCTTGCTCGAGCCGCGCGAAATCCTCCAGCGAAAAATCCGCCTGGACACGATGCTTGGCGATGTCGGGCTTACGCGGACGGGGCACGGCGATCCTGGGGCAGGGAAAGGAAGGCGGCTGCTTTTGCTTATCGTATATTTTATACCATACTCACGAAACCGGTATCTTGTCAAACCAGGAAACAACCAAAACGCCAGCTACCCCTTTCTTTATCAGCATTCTATCGCAATTTTGTCCCGCCAACGCGTCTCACCTTTTTATGTGCATTGTCTCACTTTACACTTTAGCATATTGATAGATTCTCCGGTGCGTACCCGAAATGTATGCGCAGGCGTATCGCGCATGCATCACGACAATGCGCCGATACGTCTCGCGAATGTCCGAGCGCAATGTCATAGAGGATTCGTGCGCATGACGCTGAAACACACTCACGCGAATTGGGCGCAAGCCCTCGCCGATTTGCGCGAGGCGCCCGTAAAACCCCCTGGTGCAAAAAGTCTCAGACAAGCGATCGATGACGCGATAGACGATGTCATATCCTGCCGAGCACGGGGGCATACGGACAGCGATATCCTCGCGATATTTGCGCGAAATGGGATCCAGATGAGCCTGCATACGTTTCGGCAATATGTGCGGCAGGCCCGGCGCGCGAAGACGCAGCAAGTATCCGAGGGAAAGAGCAAAGCCGAGCGCGTATCCAATGCGCAAGGCCCTGATATCCGGGGCGGTGCGCAGATGAGAAAAGGCGAAGACAGCCGCGAAGCAGACACGACAAGACCGGAGCCGCGCGTTGCGCAACGCGTCGATGCGCCCGTGGCGCCGCCGACGATATCGGGCGCGCGGGACGCTGCGGCGCCGATTTCACAGGCTGTCGCAAAGCCAGAGAAGCAAACGGGAAAGACGGCCGCAGAGGTGCTCGGTCACCGCTTTAACGAAGACGTCTAAGAGGAAAAGCGACGCGCCTCGGCCTCGGAGGGGGTAGGCGCTCGGAATGTTCTTCTTTATAGTTTAGAAGAATGAGACCCCTGGAGGCGACGAATGGCGTTGGACGGCAAGCGGCGGGTGGCGTTGATCGCCAATGAAAAAGGCGGCGTCGGCAAATCCGTGTTCACCCGCGCCTTGGTGGATTGGCTGCGCACGCAGGGAGAGCGCGTTCTCGCCTTCGACGCCGATGGCTCGATCGGCGCAACCATCCGCGTGCTCGGAACGCGGGAGCCTGAAGGGGCCTTGTGCAAGAACCAGGACCCCGCGGTCGGGATCGGCTTCTATAACGGCCGCAGCGACAATGAGCGCAACATTCTGCTCGATTCAATCGCCTCGAACGATCCGCTTTACATCCACGATCTCGCTGGCGGCCTGCTCGCCGATTTGACGAAAATCGTCGACGACGGCGAAGGGCTCTCCGGCTTGCTCGACGCCTTCGCGACGCATGGCTGTCGGCTGACGGTGTTCCACGTGATCTCGCCCGACATCGGCTCCGCGCAGTCCGTCGCGCGCTGGCTTGATCTCACGGGCGCGAACGTCGACCATGTCGCCGTCGTCAATCTGAAGCATGGCAAGCCGCCCGGCGACTTTCCCTTCTGGTACGGCTTCCGCGACGCCAAAGGCGAGAGCAAGGGCGGCGGCACGCGGCGCCGCCTGCTGCAGGAAGGCGGGATCGAAATTGAGTTCCCGTCGCTGCAGAGCGGCACTTTCGCCAAGCTAGTGTCCTGACTCTCAATTGGCGACCAATAACTCATCCGCTTCTGCTTTCTCGAGAGCCTTGCGGGCGCGGCTGATTTTTTCGAGGATGGCC
>RXIY01000070.1:15081-18395 GCA_003963405.1 Hyphomicrobiales bacterium | reverse complement strand
ATAATCCATCTCCTCCGATCGAATCTCCGGCGAGCCTACGACGCCGGGAGGAGGGGCGGCCATCCCATAAAATTCTTCGGCGCAGGCGCCGAAGCAGGGCTCGCCGTCGATAGACCTGGCCATTATCAGCAACGGGGCGCTCCCCGAGACGTGAGAGAGACTGGCGCGCGTTTTTCAACGAATGAGCCAGAAATCGCCACATGCGGCATCAAGGGCAAGCGGTCGAGCGACCGATCAACAATGCTTAGCCGCCGGGCTCAGTCGCGCGCGCCGGCTGGAGATCGCTACGCAATGAGCACGCGGCGCTTGGGCCCCGTAAGGCCGTAGCAGTGGATCATCTGGCGAAGGCCCCCGCCCCGCCCGCCCGTTCGACGCTCATTCCCGCCTGGATTGATGGGGAAGGATTCGGGCGAGCGCAGGCCCAAGCCAGGATTCGGGTCAGCGAGCTCGCTAACCCGCGCCGTGGAAGAGAAGGAACCGCGCAGCGGAGCGGGAAACCGCTTTTTAGGCGACGGCTTCTTGCAGCTTGAGATGCGCGGGAACGGTCGCCAATCGGCGCAGGGGGCTTCCGCGACTTTCACAGCAGTGCATGCTCCGGGTGGTCGACTCCGCCTGAGGCTTGCAAATCGCCGGGCCGCTCAGGGCCTGTATCTCTGCTCACTGATCGCCGGCTTGTTGCGAAGGCGCGAGCCGATCGACGACGTTGGCGATGACATCGGTTATGTAAACGGTCTGGCCGTCCTTTTGATAGCTGCGGTCGGCGACGCGGCATTCCGCGTAAATCGGATCGCCCTTCTTGAGGTTCTCAAGAGCCCATTTCGCGATCCTTTCGTTGAGGATCGTCAGCGTAACCCAGTCGGTAGCTTCTTTCTTCTCCCCGGATTGTCGGTCGTTCCAGGCCCGATTTGTCGCGACGCTGAACTTAGCGACCTTCCCGCCATCGAAACCTTTGGCGTCGGCGCCGACGTAACCCCGCAGGATGAATAGATTTGTGCTGCGCATGAGTTTTTCTCTCCTGTTTTTTGCCTATGGAAAGCCACCCCTCTGCTACGACTCTCTGGTTGGGACTTGGCTTTCCCGGATTCACATTTTATTATATTTTGCTACAAATTGGAAATTGCGCACCGCTGTCGATTTACAGCGGCAACAAAAAGACCGTTTTTCGCTTCACGCGCCGCCGGCGAAGTGGCGAGAGCGAACACCGAAGCCATGAGACGGAGATCGTTGCTCCAACGGCGTAAGCGCGGGCCGCAGCTTCGGTTGCACCTCGACTAGCCCCCGACCCGAAGGGGCTGAAGACAATCGGTTTCAGCCGGCCAATTTGTGAGGCTATCAGCCGGCGCAGCGCCGTTTTTGCTCGTATTATCGCGAGCGGTCAAAGCCGACAACGCTTACACCTGCATGAAATTCTTTCCACAGCGCTTTGCGTCGGCATTCTGCCCAAAGGAGGGCGCCATTTATCCGCATTATAATATTTTGGCAGCTTTTCTGCCTGTCCCCCGCCGTGGAATGGCCGCAACTTAGCCTTAGGCAGTCTGAAGAAACCGCTCGTTTTCCCTTAAGTCAGGGGTTGCAGTTTATGAACGTTCAGGTGTTTAAGTTCCCCATTCGCGCGGCTCGGCGGGGAGAGGTATGGTGCGAACCGCTCAAAATCCATTTTCCTCAGGTCCACCGCCTCGTCAGGAAGAAAGCGTCTCTTTCCTCAGCGGCGCCAAGCTTAAGGCATAACGAGACCCTCGTCGTTTGTGATTTTTCTCTGTTCAATCTCGGGGGCGACTTGACGGGATCCATCCCCCTGCGTCACTTATCGCCCTCGGAGGATGGCTCGCTGATCGTTCGTCACCATTGGTCAAAGTTGCTTGCGAACGCCTACTTGCAGGGCGTCGAAGACATGGATCCCGACCAGCCGTGCGGAGGGCTCTATGAGACGGAACAGGCAATTTTCACGATCGCGAAATGTCGAACCCGCAAGAGCTGGCCCGGCCCGATGATCTTTTACCTTGCCGATGTCTTCGAGGACGACTCCGAAATCGGGGTCCAAATTTGGGAAAAGTCGATTGGGGTCGACGGCGAGTTGCGAACAACCGACATTTTTTTATAACGAAGGCTGAAAAGCAGTGGCTCAGGCTTTGGCATTTGCATGCGAACGCCTCGGGAGACGAGAGGCTTTTCGCAGGGTGACCGGCGAATGCGTATGTGACCGGTTACCGCGCGCCGTAGGCGCCGCGGGGATTGTTAATTTTCTGGCAAGCATTTTCTAAAAAATTGGCGATCGCGTTGATTTTCCGCTTGGCGCCCCCACGGGAATCTCCGATGCTAATAGACAAGCGGCCGTCATCTAACGTTACACGATCACATGAATAACAGGCGGGTGGCAGGCGGGGCTCGAGGTCGAAAGACGACGAAGCCGACGGGTGAACATCATCGACTGATGGTGAGTTCACTGGAGGATCGGCTCGCCTCTCCGCACCTGGAGCGGTTAGCGAAGAACCTGATTGCGCATCTGGAAAAGAGCGGAATGAATAAGCCCGAATTTGCCGAGTCTATCGGCATGTCCGGCTCTCAATTTCGTTACGTGCGCAGCCGAGCTGCGAACCCCTCAATCGAGATGCTTGCAAGGATTTCCGCCAAGCTGAAAACGCCTCTTTACGAGCTCTTGGAGGACTGCCAACTCGGACATCGTCGCAACTTGTCCGCAAAGCAGATGACGAAAAACCTTTCGATGGTGCTGAAGAGAAAGTACGTTGAAAGCGGATTGGATAAGGAACAATTCGCCAAAATTATCAGCGTCTCCCTGCCGCAGTTGTATTTGATGTTGCGGGGAGACTCTAACCCGTCGCTTCTCATTGTCATCGAGATTGCGAGACGACTAGGCATCGGAATGTGGGAGCTGTTGGGAGTGGAGCCGATGCAGGTCGAAGAATCCATGGCTCGTTAGAGCGGTCGAGGGATCAACGAACTCACGCGGTCCTCCTCGCGCTACATTTGCCGCGGCATTATTCAAATGGCGTCACCGCGCCCCTTGACGCAACTGCATTTGCAGTGTCCTGCGCGAGGAGCATTACGCTACCGCTCACCTTGGGGGAAGCTGCCTCTGAGACGCCGCGCGAGCCCCAATTATACCAATCCGCGCTGATCAGACCCCATGGGCCCAATCGCGTAGGCCGATGGACATGATGCGCCAGGGTTGCTCGATGAGCTTTCCAGGCGTCGCAGCAGTGAGCGACGATGTCGTCGTAGGATTTGAACACGCGGTTGGAGAGCCAGTTGTCGCGCAAGAACCGCCAGACGTTTTCAGCTTGGTTTAGTTCGGT
>RXIY01000070.1:13751-15031 GCA_003963405.1 Hyphomicrobiales bacterium | reverse complement strand
GGGCGATGGTGAGGCGATTAAGCATGGCAACGCGTAAGGAACTGACGTCAGCTTTGGCGCAACGCTATAACGGAGCAACCCGCATCGAGAGGAGCCGCATTCTCGACGAGTTTGTCGGCCTTACCGGCTTTCATCGGAAGCATGCAATGCGGTTGCTGCGCGGAAACGGGCAGGCGTTGTCCCGGCGCGTTCGTCGGCGGGTTTACGAAGAGGCTGAGCGAAATGCGTTGATGCTGCTTTGGGAAGCCGGGGATCGGGTCTGCGGTAAGCGCCTGAAGGCTCTCCTGCCGATCTTGCTCGACTCGATGGAACGGCACGGCCACATTGATCTGGCGCCCGAGATTCGTGCCAAATTGCTGTCGATGAGCGCGGCGACGATTGACCGTGCGCTACGACCAATCCGTGAGCAAAGCGGACGCCAGCGACGTCGTCCTGCGGCAAGCGCCCTACGACGTAGCATACCCGTGCGGACATCAGCGGATTGGGATGATCCGGCACCAGGTTTCGTGGAGGCCGACCTTGTCGCTCATAGTGGTCCTTCGACGCGTGGCAGTTTCATCCAGACGCTCGTCCTCACGGACAACGACACCGTGTTCATGAATGAGACTTTGAAGAAGTATTGCGAGCAGGCCGCGATCGTCTTCACGCGGTGCCGCCCTTATCGCAAGAATGACCAAGCCTTTGTCGAGCAGAAGAACGGCGCTGTGGTCCGCCGAATGGTTGGTTACCGCCGCTTCGAAGGGTTCGAGGCCGCTGCTCTTCTCGCTCAGCTTTATAGTTCTGCCCGTTTATTCGTGAATTTTTTCCAGCCGTCTTTCAAACTTGTCGGGAAAGAGCGTGACGGCGCTCGCGTCCGCAAGAGCTACAGCGCCCCAGCAACGCCGCATCAGCGGCTGATCGCTGACGCGCGGGCGCCTGATGCAATGCGCGCCCGCGTCAATGAAATCTACGGCAGCTTGGACCCGGTCGCCTTATTGCGCGATATCCGAGCCATACAGGAGCGCTTGGCCAGGCTCACCGACGCGGCGCCAACCAGCGATCCATCTGCGCCGCCGCCGATCGACCAGTTTCTATCGAGCTTGCGAACAGCCTGGAAAGACGGCGCGGGCCGCCCGACCGATAGGCCGATTGTGAAGGCGAAGAGAGAGCGACGACGCCCCGATCCGCTTGTAAAGGTTACGCCACAGCTACGGCAATGGTTCGAGGCCGAGCCGTGGCGGACAGGCAGCGAACTCCTATCCAAGCTCCAGGCGGAATGCCCGGGAACCTATCCGACGAAC
>RXIY01000070.1:0-13701 GCA_003963405.1 Hyphomicrobiales bacterium | reverse complement strand
CCTCAGCCCCCTTGGCTTGGGAGCAAAATAGATGAGGCAACCGTCGGTGGGTTCAGGAACATCGTTACGTGAGGCAAGACGGACTCTCACGCTGATTGTCGCGCGGCACGTGGTCAGCCTCCACTCGGATTGCGGCGCTCTCGATCGTCCTCGTGCGGCTGCGCTCCGTCCGCGCGCGCACGGCGGCGAACAGTTTCGAGAGGGAGAGGTATCGCTCGTCAGCGGGCCTTGAAAACTATTCCGATGAAATGCGGCCGATGCGCCCGCCGCGGCTCACATCCACCTTGTAGGCGTCGGTCAAACCGGGGGCGCTATTAATAATATCTGATTGGATCATGGTCCTCTCCATAACGGAGAACTCGGGAGCCTCTCTCCCTGTCTTCATTCCGTCACGGAAAAAACAGTCCATACTCTAACACTTTGCCGACCGCGATGGGAGCAGCAAAGCCTCGACCCGTTGCCGTCTCCGTCTCAGCTATACGAAACCCCCATAGACTTCCGGCTCGACTCCTTTACGACAGACTCAGGAAAGGTCACAAACGTGCCGTCTATCGTCAAATCAAACCAGATTTTGAGGCCTACCCTCAAGGAAAGCTTCAATATTTTTCACCGTCGTCTTAGAAATGCGACTGACCGCCTCTCTTGTATTGAACGCGCTGTGCGGTGTGACGATAACGTTGGACATCTTTAGCAGGACGTGATCGGCGACCAGGTTGCGAAGGTCACGTCGCCCACAGTAAAAAGAACATATCAGTTCCGCCTCCTCGCGGATCATGGGTTCGTCGGGCATCACATCAAGACCGGCCGCAGCGACTTTTCCGTTGCGCAGCGCCCCTATCAGCGCCCTTGGATCGATTAGGCTTCCGCGAGCCGTGTTGATCAGCACCACACCCTTTTTCATTCGAGAAAATTCAGCGTCGGAGAGCATGTTATTCGTTTCAAATGTGGCTGGCGCATGCAGCGTCAATATGTCCGCTTGGCTCAACACATCGTCAAATGGGCGATAGCTGAACCTCATCTCCTCAGCGAGCTCCGGACTCGGTACAGGATCGAAAGCAATCACGCTCATTTCAAATCCACGGGCGATCCGAACGACATGCCGTCCAATGTTTCCAACGCCGAGGACGCCTAAGGTTTTTCCAGCTAGGTCGAACCCCTCAAGTCCAGCCGGGGAGAAATCTCCGTTACGCGCACGATCAACCGCTTCTCGCAAGCGATGACTAATTGCTAGAAGCAAAGCAAAGACGTGTTCGGCGACCGTGTTCTCTCCGTAGGTCGGCACGTTGCAGATTGGAATGCCCTGTGCCCGGCAGTATTGGACATCGATGTGGTCGTAACCTGTCGATCTGGTGGCAACCAACCTCAGCTTGGGAAGCTTACTCAACACCCCCGCGTCAAGTTGGGAGTAGACGAAAGGGCATATGATTTCGGCGTCTACAAACCCTTCGACATTCTCGCGCCGCAGCGGTTCGCTGATCAAGACAAGCTCATTCTCCTTCTCAAGGGACTTTAAATCGTCGGCCTCATGGGGCTGGACCTCAAACGCCACGATCTTGGTCATCGCCTGGTAACTCACATTGCGCCTTGCCTTAAGGCCAGGGTTCCGCCAATTCGACAGCGCCTCGGGGCTGCAGAGATGACTAAAAATGTAGAGGCGTCAATGTTAGTTTCGACCCAAATCAGCTTCCGGGATGTTTCGCGGACGCAAGCGCTTTGAATTTGCGGAAAGACGCTTACGTAAGAGCCATCTCGGCTCTGCGACCTATTGCCGGGGGAGGCCCTGCCCCGGCCTCGGCTTCCTAGGTGTTTAACGGACGACAATGGAAGAGAAATACGAAGCGCCATCGGATCGGATCATGATTCCTGCTCCTGAGGGAGGAGTAAATCGGGGCGATTTTGCTCCTCATTGAAAAGCTCTGCGGGGTCGCGCTCAGCGCGGCTAACGAAGGGGAAGAAATCGGCCGGCTCCTGGCATGAGGAGCAGCCAGATGAAGAAGGGTTTCCGAGAGGATCACGCATGGCTGTGCCCGATAGGATCGCTTTTCCTAGACCCTATGATTGCTGGGCCTGAGGGTGGCCCGTCATCCGATATGCAACGGTACGAGGGTTGAGCCGGCTGGCCGGCGCAGAGCCCCTCATGCATAGGAGACGGGCCGAATGGAACATACCCGATTTGTTGGCTTGGATATTCACAAAGAACGGATCTCGATCGCGGTGGCGGAAAGTGGCCGATCAGGGGCGGTGGAATACCTTGGCGAGATCGCTAATGATCCTCACGCAATCAGCAAGTTATGCAACCGTCTCGGGTCTCCCGGCAAGCCGCTGATTTTTTGTTATGAGGCCGGACCGTGTGGTTACGGTGTTCATCGCCAGCTCACTAGCCTCGGCCATCGCTGCGACGTGGTGGCGCCGTCGCTGATTCCAGTGAAGTCTGGCGATCGGGTGAAGACAAATCGTCGCGACGCCACCATGCTCGCCCGTCTTCATCGCGCCGGAGAGCTGACGTCCGTCTGGGTGCCTGACACCGATCACGAAGCCATGCGCGACTTGATCCGTCTGCGCAGCGTCGTCCGACATATCGTGACGCGTGCGCGTCAACATCTTCAAGGTTTTCTGCTGCGTCACGGTCGCAAGCACGGGGGTGGGACGGCATGGCGCATGGCTTACCGTCGATGGCTATCGACGTTGACCTTCGAACATCCCGCTCAGCAGATCGCGTTTCAGGACTATGTCGATGCCGTCACGGATGCGGAACGGCGCCTCCAGCGGGTCGAGGAACAAATCCTCAGCCTTCTCCCCGAATGGAATCTGCGCGCCGTCGTTGACGCGTTGCAGGCGATGCGGGGTATAGCCCTGATTAACGCCGTGGTGCTGGTCGCGGAAGTCGGCGACTTCACACGCTTCTCGAATCCGCGCGAGCTTATGGCCTATTTTGGCCTGGTTCCGGGCGAGCGATCGAGTGGCGAGACCGTCCGACGCGGCGGCATTACCAAGACCGGGAACACCCACGCCCGGCGCGCGCTGGTTGAAGGCGCCTGGGCTTACCGAATGAAGCCGCGCATCGGCCGTCACAAGGTCGATCGCATCGGCCGTCACAAGGTCGATCGCATCGACGCGTTGCCAAAAGTCGTTCGCGACATCGGGTGGAAAGCACAGGTTCGGCTCTGCGCTCGATATCGTCGGTTGAGCGCGCGTGGCAAGACCGCCAATGTCATCATTGTTGCCATTGCACGCGAGATGGTGGGCTTCATCTGGTCGATAGCCTGCACGATTCAATCCGCGCCGAAGCCGGCTTGACCAGTCTTTGGCGACAGCCAGCAGAGGAGGCCGAAAACAGGATATCAGCCTCGGCGCGATATGCGGCGCTGGGGGCGGGACAATGCCGGGGAGCCCTCGTGGACACTATGAGCTTTTTGACGCTCGCCATCTAGACAGAGGCAGCCCCAAACGAAGCAAGGTCATGCGGTTCGATCCGCGGATGAGAGATTGTTGACCGACGTTTAAGTCCTGCCTCCTGCACCGCATATCCGTCGTACAAATACCTCTGCCGTCGATCGGAATCCGGCGGGCCAAGTCTTATGCCAAAAGCCCTTGCCAGCAATCATGAGAGTGTCCTGATTCAGAAGTTTCTATCCAGCTTTCGCTTGGAGGTCGAGGGTGCCACAGCAGAAGCGTTCGATGGACGCCAGAATGTCGTCGGCTGACTTGGTCCAGTGCAGCGGCTTCGGATCAGCGTTCTGTTGGGCGAGAAAAGCCTTGATGGCGGCGATGAGGTCTTTGACAGACTTGTGTGCGCCTCGCTTGATCTGTTTTTCGGCTAACAGCGCGAAGAAACGTTCGACCTGATTGATCCACGACGACGATGTCGGCGTGAAGTGCATGTGCCAGTGCGGCCGCTTGGCGAACCAGTTGCGAATCACTTGCGTCTTGTGGCTCGAAGCGTTGTCCGTCACGACATGAATGTCGAGGCCGGCGGGAACGTTGCTCTCGACTTTGTCGAGAAACTTGCGGAACTCCTGCGCGCGATGGCGTGGCATGCATGTGCCGATCACGCTGCCAGCCTTCACGGTCGTCTCGGCCGTGACAGCCGCGATGAAGCCGGCAAAGAGCGTCGTCGTGCCGTGGCGGTCGTAGTCGTGCGTGCGCCGCTCGACCTGTTCGGGGCGCATCGGCAGCAGCGGCTGCGTTCGATCGAGCGCTTGTATTTGGCTCTTTTCATCGACGCATATCACCAGCGCCTTGTCGGGCGGATCGAGATAGAGGCCAACGATGTCGCGCACTTTCTCGACGAACTGCGGGTCGGTCGAAAGCTTGAAGGTCTCGGTGTGATGCGGCTGCAGGGAGAATGCACGCCAAATGCGATGCACCGACGAAGTCGAAACGCCCGATGCTTTCGCCATGCCGCGCGTGCTCCAGTGCGTTGCATTCTTGGGCTGCGTTTCGAGTGTCCTGGTCACGATCTC
Source organism: Hyphomicrobiales bacterium (assembly GCA_003963405.1). GTDB lineage: Bacteria > Pseudomonadota > Alphaproteobacteria > Rhizobiales > Beijerinckiaceae > Methylocystis. The sequence continues at coordinate 9,238 of RXIY01000070.1, read as the reverse complement.
CTCGACGCGGTCGTCGCCGATCTTGCGTGGCGCGCCGCAGCGCGGCTCATCGTCGAGACCATCGAGACCGTGCTTGGCGAAACGCTCGCGCCATGTGCGCACCGTCTGCCGTGTTACACCGACCGCGGCTGCGATCTCGCAGTTGTTGAGCCCGTCGGCGGCCCGCAACACGATCTCCGCGCGTAGCGCATCCCCGCGCGCCACCTTGCGTCGCCGGACGAGCCGGTTGAGGCATTCCCGTTCGTCCTCGCTGAGCCTGATCTTGCTCGCTTTCGTCGCTCTGTCCTTCGCCATGCCAGCCTCTCCGAATCCCGGCTGGACCGAAAGAATCATAATCGCGGAAACGTGGCTAGTAATTTCTGAGACAGGACACTAGCGGGCCTTACCCTCATCGCCTTCGGCCTCACGTGGTGGGACTCCCTTCTTCTGGTCGGATTGTTGGCGTGTCCTCTCAATTGGCTTTGGCTTTTATTCCTCGAGGGCAAACAACCCCGAGCGTAAGCCGCTTCGCCTCGTGGAAGCCTTCGCTCTGTCGCTGTTATGGCGCCATTACGCCTCTGGAAAGGAGGGTCTCATCGAAGAGGAAAACCTTGTTCGAATCGGGGAATTCGCCATGCCCCTTTCCGGAATAGGTGCAGCGTGACAACAAATCGCGTATGACATTAAGGCGAGTGGCGCGCTTATCGTCTGCTTTCACGACAGTCCAGGGCGCAAATACACTGTGGGTTCTCCTTAGCATTTCGTCACGAGCCGTCGAATAGGCGTTCCAGTGTTTTAAAGCTGTCTCGTCAATCGGGCTTATCTTCCATTGGCGCAAGGGGTCGTTGCGCCGGCGCTCAAGACGCTTCTTTTGTTCGTCCTGGCTGATATCCAGATAGTATTTGATCAAGGTGAAGCCGCAGTGGACGAGCAACTGTTCGAACATCGGCACAGTTTGCATAAACTGCTCATATTCGTCGTCGGTGCAGAAGCCCATGACGCGCTCCACCCCCGCGCGGTTATACCAACTGCGATTGAAAATCACGATCTCTCCGCTGGTCGGCAGATGCGGCGCATAGCGCTGAAAATACCAAGCCTTTTGGTCGCGATCGGAAGGCTTGCCGAGCGCAACGACACGGGACTCGCGCGGGGATAGATGTTCGGTGATACGCTTTGCTGTCCCGTCCTTGCCGGCTGCGTCTCGCCCCTCGAGAATAATCAGAACTTTCCGTTCGCCTTTGATCACATGCTTATGAAACCTGACAAGCTCCACCTGCGCGTGGTGCATGGCTTCCGCGTAGGCCTCGTCTTGCTTTTCCGATTTCTTGCCCATGCTTGATTCCCAAAAAACGACATAAGGGGCTATGTTTTGGTCGCTCAGCCGGCCACGCCTAAACGCAGCATGGCCCCAGCGGCACCATCATGCAGACGCTTCCGGTCCGCATGGCCTCGCTCCACTCGGCAATCAGCTGCTTATACGCCCGGCCTACGGCTCGTGGTCGACGTTCGAGATCGTAGAGGCCTAGCGAATTAATCCGCCTGTTATCCTCTCGGAGCGCTGAGTCCCAGTCCACTTGGTCGGTCAGCGAATACCAGGTGAACCCTAAGATCGGCACACCGCTGCTGCGAACATGTAAGACATTCGCCCATTCCTTATAAAGCCAGCGAACCGCTTCGTAGCCTTTGGGACCTTCCTCAAAGTTGGTCTCGGTGTGCATGACGGGTATCTGGTAGCGCCAGTAGTATTGGCTGGTGATTTCGTTGTAACCAAAGATTTCTCCCGAGAAGGAGGCTTTCCCATCGGACGCTACATAATGCTCGTTCGTGCCATAATAGTCATTGCCCATAATACAGTGCCGCTTCAGGTCTTGGCGCATGAAAAAATCATATTCGGCCTCAGTCATTCCATTGTCCATGAGGAAGCGATAAATCTCGGCGCTAACCGAATGGCCGTAATTCAGATCGAGCGAAAGGAACCTTCTTTCATTCAGAAGATGGGCCCTTTCTACCGCCTTCGGGCTGCTCGGGTGAAAATATTCTGAAGATTCGCTCTGGATGAAGATGGCGTCTGGCCGTACGGCCAGGATTGCTTTCATGGCGAGCACGTTAGCTTTGACGATGTGCTTAATCGCCGTCACAAAAGCTTGGTCGCTATGCAGCTCTTCATTCCACCACCCATAGGCCGCCGAAAACGTCGCGCAGACGAACATTTCATTGATCGGCGTGAAGAGCTGCACCCAAGAGAAACGCTCCGCGAACGCTTTAGCATAGCTCGCGAAGAGCCGAGGAAAGTCGGGGTTCTGGAAGTCGCCGATCCAATCCGGAACTCCAAAATGGCATAGGTCGGCAACCGGAATCAGACCGAGCTTGTTTAGTTCTGCGAAAGCAAGGTCGGCAAACTCCCAGTCAAACCGGCCAGGGCCAAGGAATGTCTTATAGAGAGGCGGCCCGTAGCGCAGCGCGCCTACCCCAAGTTCCTTCGCCAAGGCGAAATCATCCCGCCAAAGCTCGTAATGGCGGCAGGACGCCATTTCATCGACGCGCCTGCGGCCGTGATCGACGGTCGGACTACTATTCTCGACGCCCGTTGCGAACAGGAAGTGTGGCACGGTCCGATATCCTTGGAGCCTTGGCCAACGTATTTATGGAGCCTTCAAAGGAAAGGGAACCATTCCAACCTGGCGACGGCGAGCCGTCAGAACGGTTTTGGCTCGCTATTCGGTCGGCGTCGGCCGAGCGCACCCCTGGTAGAAATAGGTGAAGAGACGCGGCCCTTCCGCATACTTGCTGTCAAGCTCTTCGAGTTCAAAACCAGCCGCCCGGATCAGGTCGTCAACCTTGCGGTCCAGATGACAGCCACCCGAGACCAAGCGCCATAGGGGCGCCAACCTGCGCTGCCACCGCCCCACCCGATGGTGGGGCGCAAGTCCATGTTCCACAAACAACAGCTTGCCTTGTTGTTTCAGGACTCTCTTGATTTCCCTGAGCGCGGTCAGAGGCTCGGGCACAGAGCAAAGCGTCCGGGTCATTACGACGCTGTCCATGACTCTGTCAGCAAAGGGCAGGGTCGCAGCTGTGCCTTGCACAAACCAAGCGAGAACTCCCCACTTTGGCGCGCATGCGCGCCATTGAGAGAAGGCGTGGCGAATGTTCCAGGCCTTTGACGGCCTCGACTTGCTTGCCATATTGCGCGAAATTCAGGCTAGGCCCAACGCCGATTTCGAGGACACGCCCGCAGGCTTGGCCGGCAACTCTGCGGCGGTAATCGTCCAGCTGGCTCTGGCGCATCGCCAGATCCAGCAGCGTCGGGAGCACATTGCGTTCGTAGAATTCACGGCGTCTCGGCTCCCTTGAGCTAGGGCGCCGCGGCTAAACTCAAGGCAAAGTATGAGATGCGGCGCGCTGGTTCGCCGCCGCACCTCCGCCATTATTGTTTCTTGCCGCCATTATAGAGGTAAAGGTGGCTCTTTGGATGCTGAAACTCAGGCAAGTCGAGGAAAGCGCGGATAACATTTACATGAAGCAGCGCCTCGTGCTCGTTGCCCGCCTTGCAGAGGTCGATGGCTTCATGGAGATGAACCCTCATCGACGTTACAGCCGCTGTGATGTGCTCGTGACCGCCGATGCCCTTTTCCATCGAACTCGGTTTACTGCCGGGCTCGAGCTTGAGCGCCGCCCAGTCGCTCTTCGTCTTCTCGATCTCGGCGTTACAATCCGCGGCCGCCGTCCCGACGGTGGCGGCGATGACTCCCGCCGCAATAAGGATAGTCCTCATCCCTAAGCGCCCTCTCCCAACTCCGTGGCTAATGACCAGCCTACGCATGGGAACCTAGCACCCAGGCAAACGGGAACAAGCCCAATTGTTAGGCGCCAGGTCTTAAGGCGTCGAGCTTTTCCAGAGATCTTAGAGAGGAGCGTAAGATAGGGCTCCAATAGGCTTGCTCACGCGGCTTTGGACCCGCCGACCCGAGGGGCCCGGTCGCGTCCACTTCACTTCGCTCTACACCAGTCACAACCGGAGCTCCCAGCATATTTTGCAGGGGAACCCTTACTTCTTGCCGGGTTTATAGAGATAAAAATGGCTCGTGGGGTGCTGGAATTCGGGAAGGTCCAGGAATGCCCTGATGAGGTTGAGATGCAGCAGGGCCTCGTGCCCGTTTCCAGCATCGCAGAGATCCTCCGCCTCAGCCAAATGAAACCGCATCGAGTCGACCGCGGCCGTGATGTGCTCGTGGCCACGGATCCCTTTGGACGGCGCGCCGGGTTTGCTTGGCGTCAGTTTGAGCGCCGCCCAGTCTGCCTTTGTTTTCTCGATTTCCGTTTTGCAATCGGCGAAAGCCGTCCCACATGTAAGGGCGGCGATCGCCGCGGAAAAAAAGATCGCGCGCATTCCTAACGCCCTCTTCAGACCCGCTCCGGCGCGCGAACGGCGGCGCGGCGGACCTCCGCCCACCACTTCCACAGCACATATATGGCAGGATAGATCATCAGCTCCAGTATGAAACTTGTGATGACGCCGCCGACCATGGGAGCGGCGATTCGTTTCATCACGTCTGATCCGGCGCCGCCGCCCCACATGATCGGCAATAGGCCCATGAGGATGGCGAGGACAGTCATCATCTTGGGGCGCACGCGCTGGACCGCGCCCTCCATCACCGCGCTTTCGAGATCGGCAAGACTGTTCATCCGGTTCTCGCGCTTCGAGCGTTCGTAGGCGACGTCAAGATAAAGCAGCATCACCATGCCGGTTTCTGCGTCGACGCCGGCAAGCGCAATGATTCCGACCCAGACGGCGACGCTGAGATTGTAGCCGAGCGCCCAGAGCAACAGGAACGCGCCCACAAGAGAGAAGGGGACCGCCGACATGACGATCAGCACCTTTGGCAGCGAGCGGGCGTTTAAATACAGCAGCACCGCGATCAGAAACAGCGTGATCGGGATGACGTATTTCAGCATCTGCCCGGCGCGTTGCATGCCCTCGAACGACCCGCTCCACTCGAGCCGGTAGCCGGGCGGAAGCTTCACCATGTCGGCGACAGCCTTTCTGGCATCGTCCAGGTAACTGCCCATATCGCGGCCAGCGAAGTCGACATAAACGTAGCCAACGAGCTGCGCGGCTTCGCTTTTGATCAGAGTGGGGCCGTCGACGAAGCGAATATCGGCTAGCTCCTCCAACGGAATTTGCGCGTCGGTCGGCGTCGCCACCAGCACCCGCCGGAGCTTGTTGATGTCATCGCGCAGTTCACGACCGTAACGGACATTTACCGGGAAGCGCTGCCGACCTTCGATGGTCTGCGTCAAATTCGAGCCGCCGACCGCCGCAACGATGACGTCCTGCACGTCCATCACGGAGAGCCCGTATCGCGCAATCGCCGCGCGATTGATGTCGAAGTCCAAGTAATAGCCCTGGTTGACGCGCTCGGCGAAAGCGCTGCGCGTGCCCGGCACTGTGTTAACGGCCGCTTCGACTTCGGTCAGAATGCGGCTGATTTCGCTCAGCTTTGGTCCATAGACCTTGACGCCAATCGGCGTGCGGATGCCGGTTGAAAGCATGTCGATGCGCGCCTTGATCGGCATCGTCCAGCTATTGGAAAACCCCGGTATCTCCGCCTTCATCGCCGCGTTCATTTCCGCAATGAGCTTCTCCGGGGTCATCCCAGCCCGCCACTCGTCCGCCGGCTTTAGATTGATGACCGTCTCGACCATCTCGAGCGGCGCAGGGTCGGTCGCGCTATTGGCTCGGCCCGCCTTGGCGAACACGCTGGCAACTTCCGGGAAGCCCATCAGGATCTTGTCCTGCTCCTGGATGGTTTGCTTCATCGTCTGAATCGACGATCCCGGCAGGGTCGCGGGCATGAAGAGGAGCGACTCTTCCCAAAGTGGCGGCATAAACTCGCTGCCGAGACTGGCGTAAATCGGCGCAATCGAGGCGATCGCCAGCAGCGCTAAAATGATCATTCCGTACCGGAATTTGAGCGCCATCTGCGCCACGGGGCGATAGAGCCAGATCAGGAAGCGGTTGACCGGGTTCGATTCCTCCGGCGGCACTCGACCGCGAATGAGAACGGTCATCAGAAAGGGCGTAACGGTGATCGACAACATCGCCGCGAAAAACATGCTGAATGATTTCGTATAGGCGAGCGGCTTGAACATGCGCCCTTCCTGATCCTGAAGGGCAAAGACCGGCAGAAAGCTGACGGTGATGATCAGCAAGGAAAAGAACAGCGACGGCCCAACCTCGCGCCCTGCCGCGATGATGACCTCGAGCCGAGGCAGGCGTTCAGCCTCGGGCTTGGCGTCCTCGCGCTCAATGTGTTTATGAGCGTTCTCGATCATCACAATGGCGGCGTCCACCATGGCGCCGATCGCGATGGCGATGCCGCCCAGACTCATGATATTGCTCGTCAGCCCGATCCATTGCATCGCCACCAGGGCCATCAAGACCGCAAGCGGCAGCGTGATGATGGCGACGAGCGCGCTCCGCGCATGAAACAGGAACACCAGGCAGACAAGGCTGACAATGACGCTCTCCTCGATCAATCGATCGCGAAGCGTCTTGACCGAATGCGCGATGAGTTCGGAGCGGTCGTAGGTGATGACGAGCTCGACGCCCTCCGGCAGCGAGGGCTGGACAGTGGTCTCGATCGCCTCTTTGACGCGGTTCAGGACTCCGTAGACGCTCTCGCCGAAGCGAACGACGACGATTCCGCCGGCGACGTCGCCCATGCCGTTGAGGTCGGCCACGCCTCGGCGGATGTCAGGGCCAATCTGAACGAAGCCGATGTCGCGAACAAGAATGGGAGTCCCGTCGGGCTGCGCGCCGACCGCAATGTTTTCAATGTCAGCGGGCGTCTGAATATAGCCTCTGCCGCGAACCATATATTCGCGGCCGGTGAACTCGAGCACGCGCCCGCCGACCTCCTGATTGCTGCGGCGGACCTGGTCGACGACCTTGTTGATGGGGATCTTATAGGCGAGGAGCTTGTCAGGGTCGAGCGTGACTTGATATTGCTTGACGAGGCCGCCGATCGGCGCGACCTCAGCGACGCCTGAAACGGCGCGCAGCTGATATTGGACCTGCCAATCCTGCAGCGTGCGCAGATCAGCCAGCGAGCGTTTGCCCGTCTTATCGACAAGCGCATATTCCATGGCCCATCCGACGCCGGTCGCGTCGGGGCCGAGCTTTGGCGAAACGCCCTGCGGCAATTTGCCCGCCATGCCGCTGAGATATTCAAGCACGCGGGTGCGCGCCCAATAGAGGTCGGTGCCATCTTCGAAAATCACGTAGACGAGGGACTCGCCATAGAAGCTGCTGGCGCGGACGGCTTTGACATGCGACGTCGACAACAGCTGAGTCACGATCGGGTAGGTGATCTGATCCTCGATGATGTTCGGACTGCGATCCTCCCATTGCGTGGCGACGATCACCTGAACGTCGGAAACGTCCGGTAGCGCGTCAAGCGGCGTCTTGACGATCGCCCATAAGCCAGCGCCCAAAATTGCGAGCGCCATCAGGAGAATCAGAAAGGCATTGCGGGCGCTGAATTCGATTATTCGGGCGATCATCGCTGACCCCTGACGTCTGGCTGCGGGTAAATCGTCTCGAGCGGCTCAGTGGCCCATCTTGGAGTGATCGGGCGCTGGCGGCGCGGCTTTGCCGCTTCCAAGCTGTCCCGGCGGGTTGGGCGCGTTTTGTTCGCCGCCGCCATGCTGCATTCCGGCCATGCTCCCCCCGCCCGCTCGCAGCCTGCTTTCCGAGTCAATGAGAAAATTCGCCGAGGTGACGATTTCTTCGCCAGCCTTGAGCCCGCTCAAAACCTGGAATCTGCCGTCGAACGCGAGCGGACTAATCTTCACCTCGACCGGCACGAAACGATCGATCGCGGCAACCTTGAAGGCGATGTCGCGCTCACCGGTGCGGATAATTGCCGACGACGAAACAGTTAGGCCGACGCCCATTTCATGGGAAATCAGCACATTGGCGAACATGCCCGGTTTGATGACGCCGTCGGGATTGTTGAGCTCCACGCGAACCTGAACGGTGCGCGCCGCTTCTTCGACGACCGGCTCGATGAAAACGACCTTTCCGTCGAACGCTCGATTTGCCAGCGAGGGGAATGTCACCTTGGCTGGCATTCCCAACGCAACGTGGGGAAGTTCATAAGCGAATATCTTTGCTTGCACCCAAACGGTCGACAGGTCGGCCACGGTATAAAGTTCCGCCTGGGGCATTACATACTGGCCCTGAAACGCCTTCTTTTCGAGGACGGTGCCCGTGATCGGACTGCGCAGGACGAGCGATTTACCGGGCCTGCCTGTACGCTCCAGCTCATCGATCGTTGATTTGGGAACGTCCCATAAGGCCAAGCGCTGCCGCGTGGTCTCCACAACCGTCCGCTGCGCCTCCGAGGGGGCGGTCCGGCTGTATTGCAGGGCGGCCAGAAACTCGCGCTGGGCGGCGAAAAAGGCTGGGCTATAGATTGAAAGCATCGGGTCCCCGGCTCTGACTTTCTGCCCGGTGACCGAGATGAACAGCTTTTCGACCCAGCCCTCGGTTTTCAAATGAATATGGGCGATCTTGGTTTCATTCGGCCGCACGATGCCGACCGTGCGGATGTTCATCACCAAGGGCGTCTTTTCAACACGTCCGACCGTGACGCCGATCCGCTGTTGGATTTCCGGGGCGATTTTGACTTCCGCATAGCCTGACGGCAAGGGAGGACCAGATGCTGGGGCGGCTCCCGCCGGCGGCATGTTCATCCCCGGCATTTGATGTCCGCTATGGTCCTGCGCCCGGCTTACAGTCGCGACAGCAATCGCCAACAGCGCAACCGCCGCCGCGCTGAGGCTCAAATATCGCGTCAAAGGCAGCATCAGGGTCTCGCTTTTGGCTAGGGCTTGTATTGCGGCAGGGGGGGAGGCTCGATCGTTGCGATGAGCGCCGGTCTCCCAAGCGTTTCGATATCGACGCCTGCGAGCGCTTCCATTTCAGCAAGCCGCCGTTCCCGTTCGATTCTTGCTTCAGCGACAAGACGGCGAATATTGATGTAGGTCCGCTTGCTGTCGATCAGGTCGGCAAAGGCGACCGTGCCAGCGGCATAGGCTTCTCGCGAGCTCACGAGCAATTGTTCGACGAGCGGCGTCAAACGCCGATGGAAGAAGTTTGTCTGACGCTCGGCGTTGCGCATGAAATAAAGCGCGGCGACGAAGCTTGCAGCCCTGTCGTTTCCTGTCTGGCGAATCACCGCCTGAGCCGATC
>RXIY01000031.1 GCA_003963405.1 Hyphomicrobiales bacterium | reverse complement strand
TCAGTCCCTCGGCGCGGGGTGGAGCAGCCCGGTAGCTCGTCAGGCTCATAACCTGAAGGTCGCAGGTTCAAATCCTGCCCCCGCATCCAAATACACAAGTCAAGACAATCCGTTACGCAAAGCCCCGCTCCGCCCACGTCAGCGGGGCTTTCGCGCGTGTCCGCAACAAACCACATGAGAATGCGCGAATGACGCCGCTCGGTCGAGCGGAAATGGTCCGTCTGCTCGAGGGGCTCGATTGGCGGCGCGTGCATACGAAAGACACGCCGGCGCCGGCGTTGCCGGGATGAGCCGCGACACAGCGAATCAGGGCGTCGAAAATCGTCGAAAGTCGGGAGAAAATATGGTCTTCTGCCCGCATGGAGCAGGCGATCGAGAAACTTCCCGACGACCCGATCGAGCTGAAGGCGATGCTTCTCGCCGAGCGGGCGCGCAACGAGCGCCTCGTCCAGATCACCATCGCTATTGGCGTCGCGCCGAGACGCTCCCCGAAGACCAGATGCTGCTCGCGCTCGAAGAAGTCGAGCAGACGGAAGCCGTCGCGGCCACGGAAGCAGAAGCCAGCTCTGCCCCTGAACGCGAGAAGGCGGCCAGAAAGCGTCGCATGAACCGGGGCGCGTTACCCTCACATCTCCCGCGCGTTGAGCTCATCGTCGATATCGAGGACACGGCCTGCTCCTGCTGCAAGGGCGTGCTGCACGAGATCGGCGAAGATGTTTCCGAGCGGCTCGATGTCGTTCCGGCGCAGTTCCGGGTGCTCGTTGCCGGGCCTGTGAGGGCGCGGGGTTGCAGGCGCCGGTTCCGGCGCGGCTGATCGAATGTGGCCTGCCGACCGATGCGATGGTCGCCCATGTGCCCGTTTCCAAATATGCCGACCTCCTCCGCTCTATCGCCAAGCCCAGATCTACGCCCGGCGGGGGATCTCGCTCGATCGTTCGACGCTAGCCGACTGGGTCGGGCGCGCCGCCTGGCATTTGCGGCCCCTTCACGAGCGCCTCCTGAAACACATCGGGTCCTCGGCAAAAATTTTCGCCGACGAGACGAGGGACCCCGGACGGGGGGCGCACCAAGACGGGCCAGCTCTGGGCTTACGCGAGGGATGATCGGCCATGGGGCGGCGCCGATCCGCCGCTCGCCGTCTATGTCTATGCGCAAAAACGCAAATCCGAGCAGCCGCTCGCTCATCTTGCAGGCTTCGCGGGCGTCGTCCAGGTCGATGGTTACGCTGGGTATCTGGCGCTGGTGCAGAAGAACAGCGTGTCGCTCGCCTTCTGTTGGGCGCACGTTCGTCGGCGCTTTTACGAACTCGCAGCAGCGGGGCTCGCTCCGATCGCCAGCGTGTCGCTCGAGCGGATCGGCGCGCTCTATTCCATTGAAAGCCAAATCCGCGGTCAAAATCCCGATGAGCGTCATGGCGCGCGCCAGGAAAAATGCCGCCTGGTCCTCGCGGAACTTGAACCCTGGCTGCGCGAGAAACTCGCGCTCATCAGCCAAAAGACGAAACTTGCCGAAGCGATCCGCTATGCCCTGTCACGCTGGGACGGTCTGATGCGCTTCCTCGACGATGGGCGCATCGAGATCACTCCAACATTGTCGAGCGTGCGATCCACCCCACTGCGCTCAATCGGAAGAACGCGCTCTTCGCAGGCTCGGACAGCGGCGCCGAGAACTGGGCGATCCTCGCCTCGCTCATCGAAACGTGCAAGCTCAATCGGGTTGATCCGCTCGCATACATGACCGACGTGCTCACCAAGATCGTCGAGGGTCATCTCGCGAGCAAGCTCGACGAACTCAGGCCCTGGGCCTTCGCGCCGCCCGTCGAAATCAAAGAAGTGGGCTAAGAAAGCGGTTACCGTGCAGCGGCTTCTGAGCAACGACCATTTCGCGGTCGATGGCGACGCACGCGTCCACGAGCGACCCGTAAGCATCCGGCGTGGGCCGCAGACGGGTTAGGCTGAGCGTCTGGCGCGGCGCGCTGCTTCAGGTCTTTGTGGATTCCGATGAGCTCGACGAGAGTTTATATGCCGAAGTCTGTGAATTCGAGAACGCCGTCGTCTCCGATGCCATAGACCCAGATGAAAACGGCTGATGACGCTCCCATACAGCTTTCGTTTGTGTCGAGCATTATACCGGAGAAAGGTTGTCGGCCATAGGAATGCAGAAACATACCACCTCTCTTCTCACTCTGCTTTCCCGTTCCAAATAGAACGGCAACATTAATTCCCATGGTAAGAGCTTATTCGTCGATTTTTCCGAAGGGCTCATTAGGCAACTTCAAGCCTTTACCAAACGGGTCCTTAGTTCCGCTCCAGCAGTAGACGGTCTTATAGCAGGTCGCTCCGGTAATGCGATTGCGGTGCCAGACGCCGCCGGGCAGCGTTTGATACAAGTACGCCCATGCGCCGACCGCTGCGAGCCCTAGGAACATGACCGTGAACGCAATCATCAATCTGTTTGCCGCGAACCATTTGGACATGTTGCCCCTCCCAAACGAGCGCAACATGGACCAACTCGGACAAGGTGACAATGACGCTCACGCTTTTTGTTTAGGATGTCTTCGAGCCGCTTGCGTCAAGTTTTGAGGACGGCGCAATCCCAGCTGGGATTGGTTGCCAGTGTGACGTTCCGCGCCAATCCAGGTTCTCTCCGTCGCTCCAAACCTCTCGCCTGCATCGGCGCCAGCGTCCCGTGACGAACTATGATCTTGAGCGCCGGGTGAGAAGGTAGCGGAGAATTCAGCGGCCAAAAACCAACGTTACCCGTTGATTTATTGGTGGGCGCACTAGGGCTCGAACCTAGGACCCGCTGATTAAGAGTCAGCTGCTCTACCAACTGAGCTATGCGCCCGTCCGTTAGCGTGGGGACGCCGTCGGAACGAGGGAGCGAATATCAAATGTGGCTCCCGCTGTCCAGCGCCGTCTTGCTCGCGCGGCCAATATTTTCGACGTCCACCTCAATGGGCTATTTTTTTGGCTGGCCAGCCGTGGATTGCCCGCACTTTCGTGACAAGCTCCGCCCATGGGCCCCTGTAGGCGTTGCCGGCCTGCGCTGTGGGAGCCGATTGCTTCTTTTGGCAAACTTCCTTGGCCGTCGGGGATTTCGGGCCGTCCACAAAGAAATAGATCACATTGAGGCGAAGCGCCGAATAATACTGGTCGAGCACTGTGCCCCGCTTCAGAACATTGGAGCCCCACACGGTATTTTTGCGCTCCGCGGGCGAAACCGACGGCTGGAAGCCGTAGCCATAATCCCCCTCGCCGCGCACAAGATCGAAGCGGATGTAACAGAGATCGCCCTGGGGTTGCTCCCCTTTGAACACAAGCTCGCGGGTCGCCACGGCGTCCTGGTCGTTGTAACGGACGGTGGCGTCTACGGGAAAATGCCAGACGTCCACCTTTTCGAAACTCTTCAGGAGTTCCGCTTCATCCGGGTCCTCCGCGGCGGCGACCGGACCCGCGAGCGCCGCTGCGCCGGCGACGGCTAGGGCGGCGAGGCGGCCGCGCGAAATGAAACTCACCATTTTCAGCCCTCTCAGGCGCCCGAACGGCGCTCCGCTTCGCAGGTGGGAAGCGCCGCCGCCGCCCGCAAGGCCTGCGACATTTGCGCCCTGCCGGCGCCCAGCATCCTTGCCCGAGAATGAGGCGCGGCGGCGCGGCGCCGGCGATTTGGGCTTGGCGCGCGTGGTTTAGCCGGCTTGTTCCGTTCAGGCTTCGGGGCGGGGAAAAAGCCGCCGCCGCGTCTTCCCTCGCGCGCAAAAGCGCGCTAGCAGTTTCATGGAAATAACAGCACGAGATTGATTATGTCGCGGAAGAAAATCGCTCTGATCGGCGCCGGCAATATCGGCGGAACCCTCGCCCATCTCGCCGGTCTCAAGGAGCTGGGCGACATCGTGCTGTTCGACATCGTCGACGGGGTGCCGCAGGGCAAGGCGCTGGACATCGCCCAGGCTTCGCCCGTTTCGGGCTTCGACGCCAGCGTCACCGGCGCCTCGGACTATGCCGCCATCGCCGCGGCGGATGTGGTCATCGTCACGGCGGGCGTGCCGCGCCAGCCGGGCATGAGCCGCGACGATCTTCTCTCGGTCAATCTCGGAGTCATCGCCAAGGTGGGGGCGGGGATCCGGCAATATGCGCCCAATGCATTCGTGATCTGCATCACCAATCCGCTGGACGTGATGGTCTGGGCGTTGCAGAAGGCCTCGGGCCTGCCCACGAATCGGGTGGTCGGCATGGCCGGCGTGCTCGATTCGGCCCGCTTCCGCTATTTTCTTGCCGAAGAGTTCAATGTCTCGGTCGAGGACGTGAGCGCCTTCGTGCTCGGCGGCCATGGCGACGACATGGTGCCTTCCGTGCGCTACTCGACTGTCGGCGGCGTCCCGCTGCCCGACCTCATCGCCATGGGCTGGGCCACCCAGGCGCGGATCGACGCCATCGTGGACCGGACCCGCAAGGGCGGCGGCGAAATCGTGGGCCTGCTGAAGACCGGCTCGGCCTATTACGCCCCCGCGACCTCCGCTATCGCCATGGCGGAGAGCTACCTCAAGGACAAGCGCCGCGTGCTGCCCTGCGCCGCCTACCTCAATGGCGAATATGGCGTGAAGGGTTTTTATGTCGGCGTTCCCGTGATCATCGGCGCCAATGGCGTCGAGAAAGTCATGGAGATCAGGCTCGACGCCGCCGAGCAGGCCATGTTCGACAAATCCGTGCACTCCGTGAAGACGCTCATTCAGGCGGCCAAGGGGCTCAATCCGGATTTCGCCTGACCGGCCGCCTTCCGTCGATCGCTGCAGGGCCCGCAATCTTACGCGGCCAGCATTCTCACGCGCCCATGTCCTGGACCGATCTTTGCTGAACGAGACGGCTGCGCTCCAATTCGAGAGGAACGGCGGAGGCCATGTCGAGACGGACGATAGACGATTTGCTCACCGGCAATGAGCAGTTCGTGGTGGAGGAGTTCTATCCGCACGCGGCTTATTATCAATCGATTGCGAGGCGGCAGTCGCCCAAAGTGCTCTGGATCGGCTGCTCCGATTCGCGCGTGAGCGAAGACGTGATCACGGGATCGCGTCCGGGCACGATGTTCGTCCACCGCAACGTCGCCAATATCGTGGCCTACAACGACGTGAACGTCGCCTCGATCATCGAATATGGGGTCGTTCATCTCAAGATCGAGGACATCATCGTATGCGGCCATACCCGCTGCGGCGGCATCGCGGCGATCGAGGACGGGGTGCATGAGAATTACATCGCCGATTGGCTTTGCATTGCAAGCGGCGCCAAGGACGCCGCCGATCGAATCGCCCACGAAAAGAACCTCACCCGCGAGCAGAAGCTCGAAGTGCTGACGGCCGAGAACGTCAAATTGCAGATCAAACACCTGAAGAGCCTCGCCATTATCAAGAACATGCACGCCAATGGCCCGCTGCCGCGCATCCATGGCTGGCTCTATCGCGTCGAGTCGGGGAAGATCGACGTGCTCGTCGACGGGCGCGAAGGGCGCGAGGCGGAGCAGGGCTGAGGCCGCCACGACCCGCGACTTCCCCGCGACTTCCCGCCCGCTTGACGCCGCCGCCGGGCCATGGCCATTAGGCCGCACGCCCTGCCGCTTTTGCTTTGAGGAGAGACTCCGGCATGAATATCCACGAATACCAGGCCAAAGCCATTCTGCGCGAATTCGGCGCTCCGGTCGCGGCCGGCTTTCCGGTGCTCGAGGCGAAAGAGGCGGCCGACGCCGCGAAGAAACTGCCCGGCCCGGTCTATGTGGTGAAGGCGCAGATTCACGCCGGCGGCCGCGGCAAGGGCAAGTTCAAGGAAGAATCGGCCGGCCCGCAGGGCGGCGTGCGCATCGCCAAGTCGATCGAGGAGGCGGAGGCCTTCGCCAAGCAGATGCTCGGCGCGACCTTGGTCACGTTGCAGACCGGCGAGGCCGGCAAGCAGGTCAACCGCCTGTATATCGAGGACGGCGCCGCGATCGACAAGGAATTCTATCTCTCCATGCTGATCGACCGCGCGACCTCGCGCATCGCCTTCGTCGTCTCCACGGAAGGCGGCATGGACATCGAGAAGGTGGCGCATGACACGCCCGAGAAGATCGTTACCTTCTCGGTCGATCCCGCCACGGGCCTGATGCCGCATCACGGCCGCCGCGTCGCCGACGCGCTCAATCTCAAGGGCGACCTCGCCAAGCAGGCGGGCGACCTCGTCGAAAAGCTCTATACGGCCTTTGTGGCCAAGGACATGGAGCTTCTCGAGATCAACCCGCTGATCACCACCAAGGACGGCAAGCTGCGCTGCCTCGACGCCAAGGTGAGCTTCGAGAACAATGCGCTCTATCGTCATCCCGAGCTCGCCGCGCTGCGCGACCTCTCGGAAGAGGACGAGAAGGAGATCGAGGCGTCGAAGCACGACCTTGCCTATATCTCGCTCGACGGCAATATCGGCTGCATGGTCAATGGCGCCGGCCTCGCCATGGCGACCATGGACATCATCAAGCTCTACGGCGCCTTCCCGGCCAACTTCCTCGACGTGGGCGGCGGCGCCACGACCGAGAAGGTGACGGCGGCATTCAAGATCATCACCGCTGATCCGAATGTTAAGGGCATTCTGGTCAATATCTTCGGCGGCATCATGCGTTGCGACACCATCGCCGAAGGCGTGATCGCGGCAGTGCGCGAGGTCGGCCTCAAGGTGCCGCTCGTGGTGCGCCTCGAGGGCACGAATGTCGAGCTCGGCAAGAAGATCATCAGCGAGTCGGGCCTGAACGTGATCCCGGCGGACGATCTCGACGACGCCGCTCAGAAGATCGTCAAGGCGATCGGCGGCTGATCGCGCCCATACGCGACCAGGCCCCGCTCGTGGCGGGGCCGCCCTCCCCGTAACAAGGGGGAGTGAAGGAAGACGGGCGAGGCGGCGATCTCAATGCGGATCAGCGCCTCGCGCGGAATGTGGCGTCTCTCCTTGGCTCGGGGGAAGCGCGCCGAAAACCGGCGGATCGGGCCGGACCTCCCGCAGGCGCCGGTTCCGGCCAGGCCGCTCGTCGAGCGTTTCGCCTTGCGCAATGAGCGCAAAACCGCCATCTTTGACAGCGAATCTCCTGCGCTTCGGCCACTCGTCCCGGCGGACCGGCCGCGTCTTTCGCAGGGCCGCGCCGCCTCTATTCCTAGGAAAGCGCCTGTGCTTCAATTCGCTCGCCCGCTCGACTCCCTCTCACGCGGCGTCAAGCGCCGGCTGCGGTTCAGCGCGGCGGCGCTTACGGCGGTCGTTGCCGTTTCTTGCGCCTTTCCAGGCGCAAGCCATGCGACGGCGCGGGAGGGAAACTTGTCGGTCCCGCGGCCCTTCGAAGTCGGAGCGAGTCTTTCGGGCAATTATCTTGCGGCGATCGTGGCGGGCGCCGAGCGGGACACGCTCGCCGCCTCGACCTTTTTCCGAGAGGCTTTACGCGACGATCCCAACAACCAGGATCTGATCGACCGCGCCTTCGTCGCGGCGCTGTCCAACGGCGGCATGGCGGAGGCCGTCGCGCTTGCGCCGCGCGTCATCGCGCATGACAAGAACAATGGGCTCGCCCATCTGACCAAGGGCGTCGATCTGTTCAAGAATCGCCGCTATTCGGCGGCGCGCGCGGAGCTCGCCAAGGGCGCCGGCGATCGCCGCCGCGACATCACCACGACGCTGCTCACCGCCTGGACCTATGCGGGCGCCAAGGACACGCGCAAGGCGCTTCAGACGCTCGATGCGCTGAACGACGAGCCTTTCGTCGTTTTTCGCGATTACCACGCGGCGCTGATCGCCGATCTTGGCGGCGACAAGGCGGAGGCCGAAAAGCGTTTCAAATCAGCCTATGCAGCGGAGCGCAACACGCTGCGTCTCGTCGACGCCTACGCCCGCTTCCTCGCGAGCCGCGGCCAGCGCGACGAGGCCAAGAAGATCTACGAATCCTTCAATGAAGTGGCGCCCGGCCATCCGATCGTCGTCGCCGGCATTGCGGCGCTCGATGAAGGCAAGCCATTGCCGCCTTTCGTACGGACGCCGGACGATGGCGCGGCCGAGGCGCTCTACGGGCTCGGCGCCATCGGCGGTCGCCAGGGCGACGAGCTCGCCTCGCTGATCTATCTGCGTCTGTCGCTGGCCCTCGCGCCGGAGAACGCCCTCGCCATCATCACGCTCGGCGACGTTTACGAGCGGATGAAGCAGGAGGAGATGGCGATCGACCTCTATGACAGCGTGCCGAAGGACAGCCCGCTGCGCGTCAATGCGGACATCCAGGCGGCGCTGATCCTCGAGACGCTCGGCAAGTCCAAGGAGGCGACGGAACATCTCACGGCCGTCGTGGCGGCGAACCCCAAAAACCAGGAGGCCCTGACCGCGCTCGGCAATCTCCAGCGCTCGCGCAAGCTCTACGCCGATGCGGCTGCGACCTATTCGCGGGTGATCGAACTGGCTCCCAAGGACGAGAAGAGCCGGTGGCTGCTCTATTATTACCGCGGCATCTCCAACGAGCGCCGCAAGGACTGGAAGGCGGCCGAGGCCGATCTGAAAAAGGCGCTGGAGCTCAATCCGGATCAGCCGCTCGTTCTCAATTATCTCGGCTACAGCTGGGTAGATCAGGGCGTCAATCTCGACGACGCCTTCAAGATGCTGCGCCGCGCGGTTGATCTGCGCCAGCGCGACGGCTACGTGGTCGACAGCCTGGGCTGGGCCTACTATCGCCTCGGCCGTT
Source organism: Hyphomicrobiales bacterium (assembly GCA_003963405.1). GTDB lineage: Bacteria > Pseudomonadota > Alphaproteobacteria > Rhizobiales > Beijerinckiaceae > Methylocystis. Next base: position 107,670 of record RXIY01000031.1, on the reverse strand, counting down.
ATGACGACGCCGTGCGCGAGTTGGAGCGGGCGATCGATCTGAAGCCTTCGGATCCGGTGATCAATGAGCACCTCGGCGACGCCTATTGGCGGGTCGGCCGCAAGCTCGAGGCTCAGTTCCAATGGAACCATGCGCGCGACCTCAGCCCCGATCCGGACGATCTGCCGAAGATACTCGACAAGATCAAGAACGGCCTTCCCGATACGCCGGAGGTCGCGAACGCCAGTGGAAAGACGGGCGGGTAAGGGGCTCTCCCGCTTTCGTGACGCCCGCGCCGGTCGCGTTAGACCAGGCCGTATGACCGAGGGCGGTTTGCCTCTGCGCCAGGTTGTCACATGAGGAAGCTTCGTACGCCGTCCATCACATATTGGACGGCGAGCGAGGCCAGCAGAACTCCGATGAGTTTTTCCATCACAATGCTGGCCGAGGGGCCGAGGAGGCGCTCGACGGGGGTCGCCAGGCGGCAGACCGCCCAGCAGATCGCAATGACCAAGAAAATCGCGCCGATCAGCCCTGCAAGCCGCGCCGGATCGCCATGGGCCTCGCCCGCGAGCAACAACGTCGCGGTGATCGCGCCGGGCCCTGCCATCATGGGAATGGCGAGCGGAAAGGCGGCGATATGCTTGCCGTTCTCGATCACGGCCTGATGGGCGGCGGCGGCGTCGCGGTTGATGCGCACGCCGAGGACCATTTCAGAGGCAATGGAAAACAGCAGCAGGCCACCGGCGATGCGAAAGGCGGGGATCGTAATCCCCAGGGCGGTGAGGAGGGCGGCGCCGCCGAACGCGGCGCCGGTCAGGATGAAGCAGGCATAGAAACAGGCGCGCGCGGCAATTTGCGCACGGGCGGCCGGCGCCTCCCGCGCCGTCGCGGCGAGAAAGATCGGGGCGAGCCCGGCAGGCTCCACGACGACGAGCAGGGTGACGAAAGCTGTCGCCGGACCGGTAAGGTCGATCACCGCCATCACAGCCTCCAACCTCGCTGAACACGAGTATCCCCCTTATTATCTAATGCGGCGTTCAGGCAGCCCACGCGCCTGGTGGCGGGCAGGCGAGGACGGCCTGCCTGCGCCCTTCCTTGATCCCCTCACGGAAATCGTGCACAAGGCGCTTCTTGCGGGCGGGGGCGCCCGAGGGTTTTTCTTTTTCCCGGAAGGGTCGAAATGTCGGAGATTTTGCGCGTCGGGATCGCGGGGCTCGGCACTGTCGGCGCGGCGGTCGCGCGGCTTCTCCACCGGCAGGCCGACGCGTTGACGGCGCGCACAGGCCGCAGCATCGTCGTCACGGGCGTTTCAGCGCGCGATCCGCAAAAGAAGCGCGACGCGGACTTCTCCGGGGCGGAATTCTTCGCCGATCCCGTCAGGCTCGCGGCCAGCGAAAAAATCGACCTTTTCGTCGAATTGATCGGCGGCTCGGAGGGGCCGGCGCGCGCCAGCATCGAGACCGCGCTCGGCCATGGCAAGTCCGTCGTCACGGCCAACAAGGCGCTGCTCGCGGCGCATGGCCTGCATCTGACCCAGCTCGCCGAGGAAAGGCACGTCGCACTGTCCTTTGAGGCGTCGGTCGCGGGCGGCATTCCGATCGTGAAGACGCTGCGCGAGGGTCTCGCGGGCAATTCGATCGAACGCGTCTACGGCATTCTGAACGGCACCTGCAATTACATCCTGTCGCGCATGGAGCGCGAGCAGCTCTCCTTCGAGGAGTGCCTGAAGGAGGCGCAGAAGCTCGGCTACGCCGAGGCCGATCCGACCTTCGATATCGGCGGCTTCGACACGGCGCACAAGCTCGCCATCCTCACCTCGCTCGCCTTCGGCACGCGCATTTCGGCGCAGTCGATCGACATCGAAGGCATCGAGCGCGTGACGCTCGCGGACATTGAGGCCGCCGACGAGCTCGGCTTCCGCATCAAGCTTCTGGGCGTCGCCCAGCGCACCGCGGACGGCATCGAGCAGCGCGTGCATCCGACGATGGTGAGCAAGAACTCCGCCATCGCGCAGGTGATGGGCGTGCTCAACGCCGTGACCATCGACGCCGACGCCGTCCACGAGCTGACGCTCGTCGGCCCCGGCGCCGGCGGCGACGCCACGGCCTCGGCGGTGGTGGCGGACATCGCCGACATCGCCAAGGGCGTCCGCTCCGCGCCCTTCGGCCTGCCGTCCGCGCAGCTTGCCGAGCTCAAGCGGACACCGATGCGCCGGCATGAGGGCGGCTATTACATCCGCATGTCGGTGCGCGACGTGGCGGGCGCCTTCGCCAAGATCGCAGGGCGCATGGCCGAGCGGCAGATTTCGCTCGAAAGCATCATGCAGCGCGGCCGCCGCGGGGCCCCCGGCGCCTCAGTCGACGTGATTCTCATCACCCATGCGACCAGCGAGCATCTCGTCCGCGAGGCGCTGGAGCTTATTTTCCAGGATGGCACCATCGTTTCGCGCGCCCAGGTCATCCGCATCGAGCGCGAATAGGTTCACATGACACGCCAGCCGCAGCTCGACGCCGCGTCCATCGACCGCCTGCTCACGATCGAGTTGGCGCGCGCCACGGAGCGCGCGGCGGTCGCGGCCGCACGGCTGCGCGGACGGGGCGACGAGATGAGCGCGGATCGCGCCGCCGTCGAGGCCATGTACGAAGAGCTGGCGCGGCTGCCCGTGCGCGGCCGCATAGTGATCGGCGAAGGCGACGACGCCGAGTCTTCGCGGCTTCATGTCGGCGCCGAGATCGGCGCTGCGGCGGGGCCACGCGTCGAGCTGGCCGTGGCGCCGCTCGAAGGCGCGACGCTCTGCGCCAAGGACATGTCCGGCTCGATCGCCATCGCCGCCGCCGCGACATCGGGCTCCTTCCTGCACGCGCCCGATTCCTACATGGACAAGATCGCCGTCGGCCCCGGCTATCCCGAGGGTTTGGTCGATCTCGACCGCGATCCCGCCGAGAACGTGCGCGCTGTGGCCGAGGCCAAGGGCGTGCCAGCCAATGAAATCACGGTCTGCGTGCTGGACCGGCCGCGCCATGCGCAGATCATCTCCAAATGCCGGAAGGCCGGCGCCTGCGTAAGGCTCATTTCCGACGGCGACGTGGCCGGGATCATTTTTGCGACCGACCCGTCGGAGACGGGCGTCGATATGTATCTCGGTCGGGGCGGCGCGCCGGAGGGCGTGCTCGCGGCGGCCGTGTTGCGCTGCGCCGGGGGACAGATGCAAGGCCGCCTCGTGCTGGAGACGCCCGAACAGCGCGCCAGCGCGCTGCGCCACGGTCTCGACGACCCGCGCAAGAAATACAGCGTCGCAGAAATGGTGACGGGCGACGTGGTGGTCTGCGTGACCGGCGTCACCGACGGGCCGCTCGTGGACGGCGTCGTCTTCGACAAGGGCGGGATCGAAACCGAGACGCTCGTCTATCGCTCCGCGACCGGCACAGTGCGCTGCATCGGCGCCAGGCGCCGGCCCCGTATCTGACCCTTCGCAGTCTGCGAGCCGGCGCGGCCGCCTCATTTCCCGGAAAGCCATTCATGACACCCGCCGCCCATGTCTCCGCCGCGATCGAGATCCTTGCCGACCTTGCGCAGCGACGCCGTCCCGCGGCCGAGGCGCTGAAGGACTGGGGCGCCAGGCATCGCTTTGCGGGGTCCAAGGATCGCGCGGCAATCGCGAGCCTCGTTTTCGACGCGCTGCGCAAATACTCGTCCGCGCAGTGGGTCATGGGCGCCGATACGCCGCGCGCGACCCTGCTGGGCGCGCTGAGGGAAGCGCGCGGGATGGACGCCGCGGCCATCGCCGCGCTCTGCTCGGGCGAGGGTCACGCCCCCGCGCCGCTGACCGAGGCGGAGCGTGAGCGCCTCGAAACGGCGTCGCTCGACGGCGCGCCCGATCATGTGCGCGGCGATTATCCCGAATGGCTCGCGGACCGCTTCGCGGCCGCCTTCGGCGCCCGCGCCGCCGAGGAGGGCGCCGCGCTGGCGACCCGCGCGCCGGTCGATCTGCGCGTGAACATATTGAAGGCGTCGCGCGAACAGGCTTTGGCGAAGCTCTCGCATCTTGCCCCCGCGCCGACCCCGCTGTCGCCGATCGGTCTGCGCATCGACGCCGGGCAGGGCAGGGGACCGGCGCTTCCCGCCGAAACCGCCTATGTGAAGGGGCTCGTGGAGCCGCAGGACGAGGCCTCGCAGCTTGCGTCCCTCCTCTGCGCCGCCGCGCCCGGCGAGCAGGTTCTCGACCTGTGCGCGGGAGGCGGCGGCAAGGCGCTGGCGCTCGCCGGGCAGATGCACAATCGCGGGCAGCTTTATGCCTATGACGCCGACGGGCGCCGGCTCATGCCCATCCACGAGCGACTGGAGCGGGCCGGCGCGCGCAACATTCAGGTGCGCCAGCCCAAAGGCAAGTCGGATGTGCTGGCCGATCTCGAAGGCCGCTGCGACCTCGTGCTGATCGACGCGCCCTGCACCGGCGTCGGCACATGGCGGCGCCACCCGGACGCCAAATGGCGGCTCGCGCCCGGCGCGCTGGAGCTGCGGCTCAAGGAGCAGGCGGCGCTGCTCGAACAGGCCTTGCGCTTCGTGAAGCCGGGCGGCCGGCTCGCTTATGTGACCTGCTCGCTGCTGACCGACGAGAACGAAAGCCAGATCGAGGCGTTTCTCGCCGCCCATTCCGGATTTGCGGCGCTTCCGGCGCAGCAGATGGCCGACGACGCCGGGCTCCCTGACCTCTCCCGCTTCGCGTCGCCCCATGGGCCGGGACTGCGGCTATCGCCTGCGACGAGCGGCACAGATGGATTTTATGTGAGTGTGATGCGGCGCGGGTGAGTTGCGCCTCGGGCGCGCCTCTCTTAATACCTTCCGAACGATCCAAAAGCGTCATGCCCGCGCCTGTCGCAGGCATCCACGCAAAGGCCCGGCGATCCTGTCATTGCTCGGCGTGGATGGCCGGGACACGCCCGGCCACGACGCACAGCGCGACGGCGCCGCTCCAAGCCAGGCATTGAAATGACCAACGCCGCCGAAACCTTTCACCACGATATCGCCGACCGCCACGACAAGGTGCTCATTGTCGACTTTGGCTCGCAGGTCACCCAGCTCATTGCGCGGCGCGTGCGTGAGGCCGGGGTTTATTGCGAGATCGCGCCGTTCCAGAGCGCCGACCGCGCTTTCGCCGAGATCCGTCCCAAGGCGGTGATCCTCTCGGGCGGGCCGTGCTCGGTCACCGACGAAGGCTCGCCGCGCGCGCCGCAGGCGATCTTCGAGTCGGGCGTCCCCGTGCTCGGCATTTGCTACGGCGAGCAGACCATGGCGACGCAGCTCGGCGGCAAGGTCGAGGCCGGGCACCATCGCGAATTCGGCCGGGCGGAGATCACTGCGCATGAAAACAGCGCGCTCTTCGACGGAGTCTGGGCGCAAGGGGCGAGCGCCACCGTCTGGATGAGCCATGGCGACCGCGTCACGGCCCTTCCCGCGGGCTTCCGCGTCATCGCCGCTTCCGAAAACGCGCCCATGGCCGCGATTGCAGACGAAAAGCGCCGCTATTACGGGCTGCAATTCCACCCCGAGGTCGTGCATACGCCGGACGGGGCGAAGCTTCTCGCCAATTTCGTGCACAAGGTCGCGGGGCTCAAATCCGACTGGACAATGGCTGCCTTTCGCGGCGAAGCCATCGCCGCGATCCGCAAGCACGTGGGCGACGGGCGCGTGCTCTGCGGCCTCTCCGGCGGCGTCGACAGCGCCGTGGCCGCCGTGCTGATTCACGAGGCCATCGGCGATCGCCTGACCTGCGTCTTCGTCGATCACGGCCTGTTGCGGCTCGGCGAGGCGGAGGAGGTCGTGCGCCTGTTCCGCGACCATTACAACATCCCGCTGCATCACGTCGAAGCGGAGGAGGCGTTTCTCGGCGCGCTCGAGGGCGTCGACGATCCGGAAGTGAAGCGCAAGACGATCGGACGCCTCTTCATCGAGACTTTCGAGGCGGAGGCCAAAAAGATCGCCCAGGACGGGCGCGGCGCGCCGCAGTTTCTGGCGCAGGGCACGCTTTATCCCGACGTGATCGAGAGCGTCTCCTTCACGGGCGGACCGTCTGTGACGATCAAATCGCATCACAATGTCGGCGGCCTGCCGGAGCGCATGAACATGGCGCTCGTTGAACCCTTGCGCGAACTCTTCAAGGACGAGGTGCGCGCATTGGGGCGCGAACTCGGCCTGCCGGAGGCCTTCGTCGGGCGCCACCCTTTCCCTGGTCCTGGCCTCGCCATTCGCTGCCCCGGCCTCATCACGCGCGAGAAGCTCGAAATCCTGCGCAAGGCCGACGCCGTTTATCTCGACGAAATCCGTAAGGCGGGTCTTTACGACGACATCTGGCAGGCTTTCGCGGCGCTGCTGCCGGTGCGCAGCGTCGGCGTGATGGGCGACGGCCGCACCTATGATTACGTCCTCGCGCTGCGCGCCGTGACGAGCAGCGACGGCATGACGGCGGATTTCTACCATTTCGACATGAATTTCCTCGGCCGCGCCGCGACGCGGATCATCAACGAAGTGAAGGGCGTCAACCGCGTGGTCTATGATGTGACCTCGAAGCCGCCGGGCACGATCGAGTGGGAATGATTCACGCTGAGGCGCGTTTGTAATGAGCGCGCTTGCGCGTCTTGACGCAGGGTAAGATAAAATTTAGCGTCTAACATACTCGCGCTGCCTCGGTCTTACTGCAGAGCCGTTTCGCGATGAACGATTGTACCCCGGAAACTGATACGGCGCCCATTGCGCGCGCGCAGTCATGGCGGCCGAGGGGGCGGGTGCTTTTCCTCCGCGTCCACCGCCTCATTGGACTCTTTCTGGGAGCGGTCTTCGTTCTGATCGCCCTCAGCGGCGCGATTCTCTCTTACAGGGAGAGCATAGACGAGTTGCTGAACGCGTCCATCATGCGCGTGGAGGTTCCGCGAGGAGAGGCTTCCTACCGGCCGGTCGATGACCTTCTTGCTGCGGCGGCCGCGGCGATGCCGCTCGATGGCAAGGTCGAAAGACTGACGATGCCGCGTCAGCCCGGATCGGCGGCGGCGATCAGTTACATTGTCGAGACGGACGATCTCGATACTTACGTTTATGAAATCTTCGTCGATCCCTACACGGCTGCGGTCAAGGGGCAGCGGCTCTTTCTGCATGGCGACGATCCGCTGTCGCAGCCCCTCGTCCAGATTCTCATGACCTTTCACTGGACGCTGCTGCTCGGCGTGAACAATGCCTATCTGGTGGGCGTGCTCGGCATCCTGCTGTTCATCTCGGTCTTGCTGGGGCTTTATCTCTGGTGGCCGCTGAACGGCGAGTGGCGCCTCGGTCTGAAGGTGAAATGGGGGGCGAGCCGCGAAAGAGTGACGCAGGATCTGCACAAGAGCCTGGGCTTCTATTGCAGCGTCTTTCTGTTGATCGCTCTGTTCACAGGCGTCGCCATGATCTTCAAGCCGGCGACGCGTACGGTCGCGAGCCTGTTCTCACCCGTCCGCGCCGATCCGGATTTCGGGAAATCGTCGCCCCGCCCCAATCGCGCGCCCATCGGCGCGGGCAGGGCGGCGGACATTGCGAACGGAGTCTTTCCCGACGGCAGGCTTCACTGGGTTCTCTTCCCCAATGCGCCGACGGCTGTTTACATCGTGGGCAAGCGGTCGGACAGCGAGCCCAACCAGACCAAGACCTTTCGTAACGTCGGCATAGACCAATATACCGGGGAGGTTCTGCACGTGCAGGACCGAAGCCGCTTTTCGGGTAGCGAAACCTTTCTCGAATGGTTGTTCCCGATTCACAGCGGCGAGGTCTTCGGCGGTTCGGGCCGCCCGATCGCCATGCTGATCGGCGTATCGCCTTTCATCCTCTATGTAACCGGCCTGACAAGGTGGCTGCAAAAGCGCCGGGCGCGGCGGCGTCCGGCGTCATAGCACAACGAGAACCGCCTCATTGTCCGACGAGGATCGGCATTTCGATCGTGTCTTCCTTGTTCTTTGCTTCGCCGAATGCAGCCTTGAGAACATAATTTCCCTTGTGAGAAACAGTCGCCTCCAGGGTCGCAAATCCGCTCGGATAGGATTTAGACGGCAGGGCGTTCAATTCCTTGAGCGCGCCCTCCGGTCCCTTTTGATAGAAGGCGAGGGCGACCGGCTCTCCTCTCGCTTCCTTTTCCATCAGCGTGATCGAAAAAATGACTTTTCCTGTTCCCGGAACGCGGTCACAGTATTCGTCGTATTTGCTCATGTCGTCGGTCGCCCCGCCGGCGCTGTCGGCCGAATCCGCCAGGAAGTAGGTCGTCAGATGCACCGAGTAAAAGTCGCTCACGCCCAGGCACTCGGATATTGTGCGATCGCCTGCCTTGACGGCCGGCTTCAGCGTGTGCGCTTTCCAGAAATCATCCGCATAGCGCGTGATTGCGGGTCCCCACCACGCGTAGGAAAAGAAAGCGCCATTGACGCTGATTAGCAGGACTATGCCAAGAGACAGCATGAGGTTCAGGCGACCGTTGGGGCTCACTTCCGTTTCCTCTCTTTTGGCGCGTCATTTCAAAAGCAAGACGAGCGCCTTGCTTGTTGGTTTGTTTCAGGGGCGCACTTCGAATTCCCAGGCGCCGCTCACCAGATGGCCGTCCGCCGACAAGGCCCGGTAGCGCACCGTATATTTGCCGGCGGTCAGCGGGTTGACGCTCACCGAGACATGCGCCGCATCGGCGCTGTCGATCGCTGCGTCGCGCTTGTCCACGCGCTCGCCCGAGGCGCTCACCACCGCCAGGGCGGCGAAGGCGTCGCGTATTCCCGCGTCGTACCACACGTCGACCTTGCCGATGCCCCCCTCGGCCGCGCCGCCCTGGGGCGGAGAGGTGCGGACGATGATGGCGTGCGCCATCAGGATCGGTTTCCCGGCCTGCGCGCGCGGCGCTGACGGGCCCGTAAGCTCGATCTTCCGGGGGGCGCCGGGCGTCGCGAGAGTGGGCGCGTCCGGCGCGGCGCCGGTCCCGTAAGCGGCTGCGGTCTGGGGCGCGGTCAAGGCCAACAAAATAGTGGCGACAAGACTCGCGGCTTGTTGGCGCCCGGCGACCTTGTGTTCTCGATATCCCTGTTCTCTCATGCAGTCCGACCTTCGACACGAAATATGCGCAGTTTGCCGCGTTGAGCGCATTCCGCCAATCCCGTCGGAAATCCGAAGCTGCGAGACGGACGGCCCCAATCTTGTCATTTGAACCGGGATATGCAGTATTCGATCCAAATGCATACTCATCGTCCTTCCAGCGCGTCAAGGGAGTAAACCGCCGATGCTTCGGTCCGTGCGGATGGCGTTCGCCGCCCTTTGGATGGTCTTCGGCGCCGCAACGGCGGCGGAGGCGCATACGGCGGATATTTCCAGCAGTCGCATCGTGCCGGAGGGCAATGGCCGCTATCGCGTCGATGTTGGCTTTCTGGGGTCGGACATCGAGCGGATGTTCGCCGAGAACAAGAAAGAGCTCTCTCCCGATGTCGACCTGACCGAGCCGGGCGTCATCGAAGCGATGATCGGGAAATTCATCCAAAAGCGCGTCGCGCTGCAAAACGCGGAGGGGCAAAACTGCCCGAGCGAGGTCGCCTCCGTCGGCGAAGACCCGACCAACCCGTATGATTCTAAGGTCGTCTTGCGGATGGATTGCAGCGCTGTTGCGGGGCAGATGTTCTATAACCCCTTCGACCTATTGAAAGCGCAAGGGGCGCGCGCAAAACATCTCGTCAGCATCGGCGAGAACGACGACGGGTCGCCGCTCACCGAGGCGCAGAAGATGGGGCGCGAACCGGTGCCCGGCCAGGTCATGATCTACCCCGGCGACGCGCCGATCGACCTCTCGCAGCCTTTGTTATCCCCCTGGCAGCTCGCGCCGAAATTCTTTGCGGCTGGCGTCGAGCACATCGTCACCGGCTATGACCATATCTGCTTCCTGATCGCCGTGGTCCTGTGGGCGTCGCGGGCCTGGCCGGTCGTCAAGATCGTGACCGCGTTCACGGTCTCGCATTCGATCACGCTGTCGCTGGCGGCCTTGCAGATCGTCGATATTCCGAGCCGCTGGACTGAATTCGCCATCGCCCTTTCGATCATCTACGTCGCGCTGGAGAATTTCTTCACGCGAAAGGTCGAGGGACGCTGGCGGGACACATTCTTTTTCGGATTCGTGCACGGCTTCGGCTTCGCGAGCGGCCTCATCGAAATGGGTGTGCCGCAACGCGCGATCGTGCCGGCGCTGGCGAGCTTCAACATCGGCGTCGAGGTTGGCCAGATCGGCGTCGTGCTGATCGTGGTGCCGCTTCTGGTTCTGATCGACAGGCTGTTTTTCAAGGGCGAACGCAATCCGCGCCTCGTGCAGATTTGCTCGGCGGCCGTCGCCGCCGCGGGCGTCTACTGGCTGTTCTTCCCCATGGCCTGAACGCCGGGTCGCGGGCCGCGCGCATTCTTCTTGATCCTGCCCGAACTCACGGGAATAGTGGCGGCGTTCATCCCATCAGAGCAGGGCGAATGCCGACTTATCACGAGGTTCTTGGCGTCAAGGAGGATGCCTCGCGGCGCGAGGTCAATGCGGCCTATCGCCGGCTTGCAAAGAAATATCACCCGGATGTCGACGGCGGAGACGCGCTCAGGTTTCAGCAGGTCACGGAAGCCTATAACGCGCTGACGGTCCGCGGCGCGCGCGAGACGCCCCAGGTTGCGCGCCCGGCCGATCCCGCCCCGCGGCAGGCCGCGCCCGCGCGCCCGCGGCCCGCAGGCGTGCTGCGGCGCCGCGCCTATCTCATGCTCGCCTTCGCGGCCTTTGTTCTCGGGCTCTTTCTGCTCGATCGCGGCGACGGCATTCATGCGGCCTTCAGGCCGGGGCTGCTCGCCGCCGGCGGCGTCGTCATTCTTCTCAGCGCCGGCTTTTTCGCCAGCCGCAAGCGTGACTATGTGAGCCTCGCCGACGCGCTGGAGCAGGCCATTCTGGCGGTGCTGCGCTTTTTTCTCGATCTGCTGATGCGCGTCTATATGGCGCTGCTCTTCGTCTTCGCGGTCGTCGCGCTGCTGGCGCTCATCAACTGGCTCGAGGCTTTCTGGAAACTCCGGTAATCAGTCGCCGCGCTGGAAATGGTCATAGACCATGCGCGCCGTCGCCTTGTTGATGCCCGGCGCCTTTTCGAGATCGGCCAAGGCGGCGCGGGCGACCGCCTTGGCCGAGCCGAAGGCGAGCAGCAGGGCGCGCTTGCGCGAGGGGCCGATGCCGGGAATTTCATCGAGCGGATTTTTGGTGAACTCCTTCTTGCGCCGCGCGCGATGCGTGCCGATGGCGAAGCGATGCGCTTCGTCGCGCAGCCGCTGCACGAAATAAAGCGCCGGATCGTGCGGCGGCAGGCGGAAGGGCTCGCGTCCCACGAGGAAGAAGGTCTCGCGCCCGGCGTCGCGGTCGCGGCCCTTGGCGATGGAGGCGAGCGCCACGCCCTCGACGCCGCTCTCGCGCAACGCCTCGCGCGCCACGTCGAACTGCCCGCGCCCGCCGTCGATCAGAACCAGATCGGGCTTGGCCGGGAAGGCGTCGGGATCGGCGTCCTTCTCCGTTTCCTTGGCGAGACGCGCGAAGCGGCGCGTGAGCACTTCGCGCATCATGGCGTAATCGTCGCCGGGCGTAATGTCAGTGCTCTTGATGTTGAAGGTTCGATAATGCGGCTTCATGAAGCCTGAAGGGCCGGCGACGATCATCGCGCCGATCGCCTGTGCGCCGCCCGTGTGCGAATTGTCGTAAACCTCGATGCGCCGGGGCGGGGCGGGGAGGCCGAAGACCTCGCCCAGCGCCGCGAGCAGCCGCTGCTGGCTCGCGTCTTCGGCGAGCTTGCGGCCGAGTGTCTGGCGCGCATTGTTGAGCGCATGCTCCACGAGCTCGCGCTTCTCGCCTCGCTGCGGCGCGATGACATCGACATTTCTGCGCAGCTTCGCGGAAAGCGCCTCTTCGAGAAGCGCGCTGTCCTCGATCGGATGCGACAGCAGCACGCAGCGCGCCGACGGATGCTCGTCGTAGAATTGCGCGAGAAAGGCGTCGAGCACCTCGGCCTCGGAAAGACTGGCGTCGGCGCGCGGGAAATAGGAGCGGTTACCCCAGTTCTGATAGGCGCGAAAGAAAAACGCCTCGATACAGAAACGTCCCGCGTCCTTCGCGATGGCGAAGACGTCGGCCTCTTCGACCGTGCGCGGATTGATCCCCTGCGCGCCCTGAATGGCGGAGAGCGCGGAAATGCGGTCGCGCAGCCGCGCGGCGCGTTCGAATTCGAGACGCTCGGCGGCCTCCGTCATTTCCTGCGCCAATTGCTCGCGCACGCTGCGGCTCTTGCCCGAGAGAAAATCGCGCGCCTCCTGCACCAGCACCGCGTAATCCTCGATGGAGATTTCGCCAGTGCAGGGGCCCGCGCAGCGTTTGATCTGATAGAGCAGGCAGGGCCGCGTCCGATTGTCGTAAAAGCTTTGCGCGCAGGAGCGCAGGAGAAAGGCGCGCTCCAGAGCGTTGAGCGCGCGATTGACCGCCCACACGCTTGCGAAGGGCCCGAAATAATCGCCCTTGCGCACGCGCGCGCCGCGATGCTTGGCGATCTGCGGCGCCTCGTGATCGCGCGCGATCAGAATATAGGGAAACGACTTGTCGTCCCGCATCAGCACGTTGAAGCGCGGCTTCATCTGCTTGATGAGATTGGCCTCGAGAAGCAGCGCCTCCGTCTCGGTCTCGACCGAGATGAACACCATGGAAGCAGTCGCCGAAATCATGCGCGCGATGCGGTTCACATGGCCGGCGAGGCGCGTGTAGCTCGCCACGCGCTTTCGCACGTTCTTCGCCTTGCCGACATAGAGCACCTCGCCGTTTTCGGCGATCATGCGATAGACGCCGGGGCCGTTCGGCGCATGTTTCCAGTAGCCTTTGATGACGGCGACGCCCCTTTTCACGCTCTCGGGCGTCTGCGGCGCATCGTCCTCGCCCGCCGCCTCGGCCGGTTCAGGCGCGGCGTCCTCGAGTTCAAAGGCGTCGTCATCCTCCGGGGGGAGGTCGGTCGGCTTTCCGGGGGAGGGGGTCATGACCGTAGATTTATGCGCCGTTTGCCGCCTTGGGAAGGTCCGAAAATGGGCCCCGGCGACGCTTGCGCTGCGGCGGCGCGGAGGCCAAAGTCGGCGCGCGACGGGCTCGGCGCAAAATCGGAGAAACAATGGTTGGGGTTGGCGTTACGATGGGCAGCGTCGTCTTTCCGGCGCTGGCGCTCGTCTATGCGGCGGTTTTTGCGGCCACCGAGGGCTGGATCGAGAATTTTCACCCGTCCATGGCCTTTGTCGTGCCGCTGACGGCGGCCGTGCTCGTCGTCGGCTCGGTCTTCGCGGCGCTTCGGCACGCCGAGCTCTTGAGCGCCAGATTGGGGGAGCCGCTGGGCACGCTGGCGCTGACCATTTCGGTCACGATCATCGAGGTCGCCATCATGACGTCGATGATCGCGCATGGGGCGGACGATCCGACGGAGGCGCGCGAGGCGGTCTTTTCGGCGATCATGATCGTCTGCAACGGCCTCGTCGGGGCGTGCCTGTTGCTCGGGGGTTTCCGGCACGGGGAGCAGGAGCTTCAGCCCATGGGCGCGAGCGCCTATCTCGCCGTGCTGATCGCGCTCTCGCTGCTGACGCTCATCATCCCGAATTACACCACCTCGTCCTATGGTCCGACGCTCTCGCCCGCGCAGCTCGTCTTCGTCAGCGTGCTGTCGATCCTGCTCTATTGCGCCTTTCTCTTCATCCAGACCATCCGGCACCGCTCCTATTTCATCGACGCCCATATTGCGGCGCTGGGAATTGAAGGCCACAGGCCGACGCCCGTCATCACCACCTATGCCGTGATCGGACTCGCCGCGAGCCTCCTCGGCGTCTCGCTTCTGGCGCAGCGGGTCATTCCGGCTCTCGAGGAGGCTGTGGCCTGGGCGGGCATCGCGGAGGTCAATCCCGTAACAGGCGGCTGCGTGGCCTTGCTGGTTCTGCTTCCCGAGTCGCTGAACTCCATGCGCGCCGCCCATCGCAACGCGCTGCAATCGAGCCTCAACGGCGCGCTCGGCTCCGTCGTCTCCACCATCGGCCTGACGGTTCCGACAGTGGCGCTGATGAGTCTCGCGACAGGCCGAGAGATCGTTTTTGGCCTCGGTCATCGAGACGCCGTCATGCTGGGCCTGACGCTGCTGCTGAGCGTCGTGAGCTTCGGCTCGGGCCGCACCAACGCCTTCACCGGCCTTGTGCATCTCGTGGTCTTCGCCACATATGCGTTCTTCCTGTTCTTCCCGTAGCCGAGGGGCCGCCGATGAGCGAGAGCAATCTGATTTTCTACCACTCCCCGCAGACGCGCTCTTCCGCCGTGCTGATCCTGCTCGAGGAGCTCGATGCGCCATACGCGTTGCGCGACGTGAATTTCAAGACGGGCGCGCAGCGCCAGCCGGATTATCTCGCGGTCAATCCGCTCGGCAAGGTCCCGGCCATCGTGCACGACGGCGCCCTGGTGACGGAGCTTGCTGCCATTTTCATCTATCTCGCCGACGCCTTCCCGCAAAAGAAGCTCGCGCCCGAGATCGGCGATCCACTGCGTGGTCCCTATCTGCGCTGGCTCGTCTTTTACGGATCGGCCTTCGAGCCGGCGGTGATGGACCGCTACAGCAAGCATGAGCCGCCGAGGAGCATGAGCCCCTATGGCGATTTCGACGGCGTCATGGCGCTGATCGACGATCAGCTCGCGAACGGGCTTTATCTCCTGGGCGCGCGCTTCACCGCGGCTGACATTCTGTGGGCGACCGCGTTGCGCTGGACCACGGGCTTCGGCCTCGTGCCCTCGACGCCGAGGATCGCGGCCTATATCGAGCGGGTGGCGTCGCGGCCGACTTTCGCGCGGGTGGCTGAGACCGATTCGCAATTGCTGAAAATTCACGAGGCCGCGGCGGCGAAAGGCTGAGCGCGGACGAGCGCGCTACCACTCGATCGGCGTCTTGCCCTGGGCGATGAGCCAGTCGTTCGCCTTCGAGAAATGCCTGCACCCGAAGAACCCGTTGTGCGCGGAGAGTGGCGACGGGTGGGCGCATTCGAGCACGAGATGCTTCCCGCGGTCGATGCCGGCGCCCTTGCGGCGCGCGTATGAGCCCCAGAGCATGAAGACGAGGCCCTCGCGCTCGCGCGCGAGCGCGTGGACGGCGGCGTCTGTGAAGCGCTCCCATCCCTTGTTTTGATGCGAGCCCGCCTGCGCCGCGCGCACGGTGAGCGTGGCGTTGAGCAGCAGCACGCCCTGCTTCGCCCAGCGCGACAGGTCCGGGTTGCGGGAGACGGGATGGCCGAGATCGGCCTCGATCTCCTTGAAGATGTTTTGCAGCGACGGCGGCGGCGCCACGCCGGCGCCGACCGCGAAGCAAAGGCCGTTCGCCTGTCCGGGACCGTGATAGGGGTCCTGGCCGAGAATGACGACCTTCGCCGCCTCGAAGGGACATTCGTCGAAAGCGCGAAAGATCTGCGCCGCCGGCGGGAAGACGGCGCCGGAGGCGTATTCGCCGCGAATGAATTCGCGCAGCTCCGCAAAGTACGGCTGCTCGAATTCGCGGGCGAGATGCTTCTTCCAGCTTTCCTCAATGCGAACGGGCCTGGTCATGCCGAGAGGTGTATCACGCGCGCCTCGCCGCCGTCATGACCGGCGTCCCTCAATCCTGCAACGGCCCCCAGGCCGGATCGCTGGCGTAGCTCGGGGTCGGCACCTGCGTCTCAGAGCGGCCGAAAACGTCCACCATGAAGATTTTCGGCCCGCCGCCGCCGCCGCTATCGCGGAAGAACATCAGAAACAGGCCATTGGGCGCCCAGGTGGGGCCTTCATTGTGGAAGCCTTCGGTGAGGATGCGCTCGCCCGAGCCGTCCGTCTTCATCACGCCGATCGCGAAATTGCCGCCGTTCTGCTTGGTGAAGGCGATATAGTCGCCCTTGGGCGACCAGACCGGCGTCGAGTAGCGGCCGCCGCCGAAGGAGATGCGCTTGGCGTCGCCGCCATGCGCGCTCATCACATAGATCTGCTGCGAGCCGCCGCGGTCGCTCTCGAAACAGATGCGCGATCCGTCCGGCGAATAGGAGGGCGCGGTGTCGATGGCGCTGGTGTCGGTCAGCCGCGTTGTGGTGCGCGAGCGCAGATCCATCGTGTAGAGATTGGTCGAGGAGCCTTCCGACAACGACATGATAATCTTCTGCCCGTCGGGCGAGAAGCGCGGCGAAAAGGTCATGCCGGGGAAGTTGCCGACGACCTCGCGCTGGCTGTTCTCGATGTTCATGAGAAGAACCTTCGGCTCGCCGTCGTCGTTGAGCGCCATATAGGTCACGTCGAGCGAGGAGGGTGAGAAACGCGGCGTCACCACGAGTTCGTCGCCGCGCGTCAGATAGCGAACATTGGCGCCGTCCTGATCCATCATGGCGAGGCGCTTGCGCCGCCTGTCTTTTGTGCCGGTCTCGTCGACGAAGACGATGCGCGTGTCGAAGAAGCCCTTTTCGCCCGTGATGCGGCTGAAGACCGCGTCCGAGAGAAGATGCGCGACGCGGCGCATATTGGCGGCCTCGGTGACATATTGCTGGCCCGCTACCTGCTCGCCGGTCGTCACGTCGAAGAGACGAAACTCCGTCTTCAGCCGCCCGTCGCCCGCGCGCACCGAGCGCCCGGTGAGGACGAATTGCGCATTCGCGGCCCGGTAGGCGGAAATGTCCGGTTGATCGGGCGAACCTGGCGCGACAGAAGACTCGACCGGCCGCAGGAAGACCGACCGCTTGAAATTATTGAGCGTGACCGAGGTGACGGCGCGCGCGGCCTCATCGCCGACGAATGGCGCGACGGCGATGTTGGTCGGCTGAAAGCCGCCGCCCTTCAGGTCGATGATGCGGCCGGCGCGCGCAGGCGCGAAAGGCGCGAGCGCGGCGGAGGCGATGAGACCCGCGGCGGCGCGGCGTGTGATGAGTGTCATGTCAGGCGTCTCGTTCGATTGTCGCTTTTCGCACCCAGGAGAGGCGCTCTCGGGCGCCATCAGTTGGCGTCCTGAAAGCGGATGGTTACGTCATGCAGCGCTTCTTCGTAATAAGGCATGAATTCGGGAGGGATGCGCATGGGGCTGCACCGGCGCACCGCCTGCACGGCCTGTTCGCCGCGGGCCTGCTCGACCGGATTGCCAGAGGGATTGAGCAAGCGCGGGCGGCCTTCGAGTTGGCCCTCGCGGCTGAGGTGAAACTCCACCACGGGCGCGAAAGTCTGCCCGCCGAGCGTCAGCGCCGAGGCCCAGCAGGGGTGATAGTGATCGTGGATGTAGGCGGCGATGCGCGCCTCCATCGTGGCCGACATTTTCGGCGCCGAGCCCTCGGGCGCCCCCAGCGACGCCGTGCGGAGCTGGTCGCCCGTCGCCGCGCGGCGCTGCGGCGCCTCCTTGCTCAAAAGCTTGGAGATGCTCGCGGCGTCGAATTTCGACTTCGGGGCGCTCTCGTCGCCCGACTTCGGCTTGGCGCCCTTGATGCTTTTCTCCGCCGTTTCGCCTTCGCTGTTCTCGGGCTTCGCGGGTTTTTCCTCCGCCTTCTTGCTGTCGAGGAGCTTCGCGACCTCGTCGGGCTTGAGGCGCTCCTTCGGCTTTTCTGGCTTCGGCGTCTCCTTCGCCTCGGTCTCTTTCACTTTCTCGGGGTTGGGGCGCACGGGCGGCTTGGGCTTGACGACCTCCGCTTCCTTGGGCTCGTCCTGCTCCTTTTCCTCGGGCGCGGCAGCCTTCGGCTTTGCGGGCGGCGTCGGGGCGGGTTTCGCCTCGACGGGCTTGGGCGGCTCCGGCTTCTTCTCGGGCTGCGGCCGCGTGGGCGGCTCGGGCGCCGGGGGCAGGGCGGCGACGCGCTTGGGCGGAACCGGCTCCGGCTTGTCGTCGGCGCCGGGGTCGGGCTGGCGCTTGAGCGGCGGGGGAGGGGTGGGCGTGTCCTTCTTCGCTTCGGCGAGCGGCGGTTCGGGCTTCGTCTCGCTTTGCGGGGCGACCTTGTCCACGCGCTGTGAGGGCTTCAGGTCGCGCGCGGATTTTTCGCCTTTGGCGACCTGATTGAGCGCGTCGCCGGTGACGACCTCGATCGGGATCATCTCCTGCGCATCGTCAAATTTCTTCGTATCCGAGAACAGGACGAGCGCCGCCAGCAACAGCCCCGCATGGGCCGCGGAAGAGATGACGACGCCAGGCTCGGAGCGCGAAACCCTCACCTTCGCAGACTCACTTCTTCTCCTGCTCGGTCACCAGGGCGACCTTCTTGTATCCTGCGGTGGTGACGAGGGACATGACCTCCGCCACGCGGCCGTAGTTCACCGCCTTGGAGCCGCGCACGTAAATGCGCTCGTCGAAGCCCTGCTTGACGGTGTCCTTGAGCCTGTCGAGAAGCTGCTCCGCCTCGACCGGCTGATCCATGAGGAAGATCTGGCCCTTGTCGTCGATGGCGATCGAGACCGGCTTCTGGTCGATGTTGAGCTGGCCGGCCTTGGTCTGCGGCAGATCGACGGCGACGCCGGTCGCGAGCAGGGGCGCCGCGACCATGAAGATGATGAGCAGCACCAGCATGACGTCGATGAACGGCGTCATGTTGATTTCGGCCATGGCGCCATAACGCGGCACGCCGCGCCGGCGCCTGCCGCCCTTGCGTCCGGGGCTGGAAATCGACGCGCCCATGGTCAGGCCGCCCGGTCGCGGTTCGAGGCCGCGTGCTGGTCGATCTGGCGCGAGAGAATGGCCGAGAATTCGTCGGCGAAGCTCTCCATGCGCGCCTGCGCCCTGGCCACGTCGCCCTGCATCTTGTTGTAGGCGATGAGCGCCGGAATGGCCGCGAACAGGCCGATGGCGGTGGCGAGCAGCGCCTCGGCGATGCCGGGCGCGACGACCGCGAGCGAGGTGTTCTTGGAGGCGGCGATGGAGCGGAAGGAGGTCATGATGCCCCAGACCGTGCCGAAGAGGCCGACGAAGGGACCCGCCGAGGCGACCGTGGCGAGCACCAGAAGATTTGATTCGAGCTTCTCGACCTCGCGCGCGATGGAGACGTCCAGCACCTTCTCGATGCGCGCCTGAAGGCCCATGAAGCTGGCGCTGGCGCCTGTCTGAAACGAGCGTTTCCATTCCTTCATGGCGGCGACGAAGAGGGTCGCCATGCCCGAGGTCGGCCGCTCGGACAGCTTGCCGTAGAGCTCTTCGAGGGAATTGCCGGACCAGAAATTCTCCTCGAAACGATCCATGGCGCGCCGGACGCGCGTGAAGAGCAGCGTCTTGTCGATGATGATGGCCCAGCACCACACCGAGGCCAGCAGCAGCCCGACCATCACGAATTTCACGACGATGTGCGCGCCCCAGAACATCGTCCAGATGGTGATCTCGGCGGCGGGAGCGGCCCCGGCGGCGGCGGTCGCGGCGATGTCGGCTGGATTCATGATTTGTCCTTGAAGCGGTATCCGGGGCGCTTTTCCTTGAAAGCGCGTCCATATTGCCCGCAATTTCGCCCTTTCTGGGGCTCGGTTGCGCCGCACAAGGATGACCTATCCCCGAAGCGTTAACAAGCCGTAAGGGTTAAGGCGTCGTTTCCAGACGAGGCGATCTATGGCCGCAATACGCTCTCCGGAACGAATAAATTCTTCAAACAGAACGTGCTCGGCGGCGGCGATTTCAAGGACGCCGTCCAACAGCAGCCGGGCTCGGAAGCGGTGGTCGGGGCGGTTGCGGGGGATCAGGGCGCCATCGGCTATTCGGGGATCGGCTACAAGACCGACGGGGTGCGCGCCGTACCGGTCGCCACGACCGCCGGCAAAAAGTGCTTCGACACCTCCTTCGAGAGCGCCTACACGCGGAAATATCCCCTCGCCAGGGGTCTTTATGTCTATGTTCTGAAAGATCCGAAATCGCCGCTGGACACGCTGTCCGGCGAATTTGTGAAATATGTTCTGTCGCGCGACGGTCAGGCGCAGGCGAAAAAGGGCGGCTATTACCCGATCACGCGAAATATCCGCGAGCATGAACTGACCCGTCTCGGGCTGCTCGCATCGGCGGAATGAGCGGCCGAGGCGATGGCCCGACGGGCCAGCCTCGTCTCAATGCGGGGGCCGCAGCGCCTCGAACTTCGCCCGCACGTCCGTGGGCAGCCGTTTCGCCCGTCCCTCCTCGACGCAGACGACCTTCACGGTCGCCGTCACCAGCGTCTCGTCGCCGCGCAGCACGCGCTGGTCGAGTATCAGCGAGGCGGCGCCGAGTTCGAGGGGCGCCGTCTGCACGCTCAAAAGATCGTCCATGAGCGCGGGCTTGCGGAAGTCGATCTCCATGGCGCGAACCACGAAGAAAATCGGCGCGCCCGCCGCGCCCTCGAGCAGGGGGCGCTGATCGAGCCCGATCGAGCGCAACAGCTCGGTGCGCCCGCGCTCCATGAAGCGGATGTAGGACGTATGATAGACGAGGCCGGAGGCGTCCGTGTCCTCCCAATAGACCCGGATGGGGAGCGTGTGAGCGTTCATTTATTCCTCGTCTACAAACAACCCGAACTGCCCGCCCGGCCTCGACGGCTCCGCGAGCCCCAGATGGCGGAAGGCGTGGGGCGTCAGCAGGCGGCCGCGCGGCGTGCGCTGGAGGAAGCCTTGCTGGAGCAGATAGGGTTCGATGATGTCCTCGATGGCGTCGCGCGGCTCGGAAAGGGCGGCGGCGATGGTCTCGATCCCGACCGGCCCGCCCCCGAAATTGATCGCCACCATGTCGAGATAGCGCCGGTCCATGATGTCCAGCCCGATCGAATCCACGTCGAGCAGCGACAGAGACCGGTCGGCCAGCTCCCGCGTAATTGTTGCTAACCCCTCGACGACGGCGAAGTCCCGCACGCGCCGCAGCAGGCGGCCGGCGATGCGTGGCGTGCCGCGCGACCGCCGCGCGATCTCGCGCGCGCCCTCGTCGCTCATGCCGACGCCGATGACCCGCGCGCCGCGCTTGATGATCAGCTCCAGCTCCTGGGCCGTGTAGAAATTCAGCCGCACAGGGATGCCGAAGCGGTCGCGCAGCGGCGTCGTCAGCAGGCCCGCGCGCGTCGTCGCGCCGACGAGGGTGAATTTCGCAAGGTCGATCTTTACCGAGCGGGCCGCCGGCCCCTCGCCGATGATGAGGTCGAGTTGGAAATCCTCCATCGCGGGATAGAGAATTTCCTCCACCGCCGGATTGAGCCGGTGAATTTCGTCGATGAAGAGCACGTCGCGCGGCTCGAGATTGGTGAGCTGCGCAGCGAGATCGCCGGCCTTGGCGATCACCGGCCCCGAGGTGGAGCGGAAATTGACGCCGAGCTCGCGGGCGACGATCTGCGCCAGCGTGGTCTTGCCGAGGCCGGGAGGGCCGACGAGCAGCACATGGTCGAGCGCGTCGCCACGCGTCTTGGCGGCCTCGATGAAGACCTTGAGATTGGCGCGCGCCGCCTCCTGGCCGGTGAAATCGGCGAGCGTCAGGGGACGCAGGCTCGCATCCGCGTCGTCGTCGCGCTGCTCTGGGCTGACAAGCCGGGCAGGGGTGGTCAAGGATCGCTCCCATGCGCCGGCGCGCGCGCTATGCTGATCTTCGCCAAACGGAGCCGCGCCGTGAATCGCCCGTCCTCGCAATACGAGTATATGTCCCTCGACGATTTCGAGGAACTTCTCGCCGACAAGCCCGCCGACGAGAAATGGGAGCTGATCGGCGGCCGCGTCGTGCGGATGATGGTCGGCGCGCGCTGGGAGCACAATTACATCATCCAGAATCTCGCCGGCGGCCTGCGGGAGCGCCTGAGGGCAAGCGGCTCCCCCTGCCGGACGCTCGTTGAATCGTTCCGGCTCCGGAGTGTGGAGAGCGACTCCTCCACGCTTCCCGACATCATCGTCCACTGTCGCGCCCTGGAGCCGGGAGCGGCCTATCTGACCGAGCCGACCGCCCTCGTCGAAGTCATGTCGGAAGGCAGCAAGGCGCGCGACCGCTTCGAAGAATGGGCTGTTTACCAGCGTCTGCCGAGCCTTCGGCACTACGTGCTCGTGGAGCGTGACAGGGCGCATATCGAGGCGTTCGACCGGGTCGGGGCGGATTGGGCGGGCGTGCGCATCCTCGACGGGCTCGGTCAGTCGCTCGCGCTTCCTGCCATCGGCGTGTCCATCCCCTTGGCTGAAATTTACCGCGACGTCCTTACCGGCTGAGCCCGCCGCCCCAACCAGCGGTTCACCCGTGCGCAATAATTGGCGAATTCGTCCGGGTGCCGGGCGCGTAGCGCCGCTTCCTCATTGGGGACGATGAGTCTGTCCATGCCCCAGTAATGGCCGTAGAGCAGCGCCGCCGCCGTCATGAGAAGCGTCAGCGCGCAGGGCGCTTCGCTCGTGAGGCAGACGCCGATCAATCCCAGCGACCAGGCGAGGCTCTGGAGAAGGGAAACCACATAGACCGGGTTTCGGGAGAAGGCATAGACGCCGCTCGTGACAAGCGTTTCGGAGCCGACGAACTGCCGCGCGTCGCCGCCCCTTTTTTCAAGATAGACGACCAGGCCAAGCTTCAAGGCCAGCATCAGCCCATAGACCGCGCCAGCGACAAGGACGGCGCGCGCGCCTTGTGGGGTCGGGGCGCTCAGGTGCAAAAGCAGCAGCGTCGCCGCGGCGTAAGCCGAGGTTGCGGCGAGATCCACGAGAAAAATGCGGGAGAACTGCAAATCTTGCCGGAGCCGCCGGACAGCCAGCGCCAGAAACGGAACGCGCCCCTTGGTCTGTGCCACGCTCATGCGGATCCCCGAGTTCAGCCGGCGCGATTTTGCGCCGCATTAACCCACTCTTATTGTCGACAAGACTTTACCTTTGCCTTAACGCGCTATTTGGCCAGCTCCTTCAGCCCCTGGCGGATGAGCGCGCCCGTCTCGGCGCCTTCGCCGAGCAGTTTCACGCTGGCCGCAACGGCCACGGCCGCCTGCGGCCGGCCATAGCCGAGATTGACTAGCGCCGAGATGGCGTCTCGCACGGCCGAGGGTGCGTTCTGGTCCTCGTCGCCGCCCGAAAGTTTGGCGACGACCGGATCGACGGAGCCGAAGGCGGGGGCCTTGTCCTTCAGCTCCGCGACGATGCGCGCGGCGAGCTTCGGCCCGACGCCCGGCGCCCGCGCGACCATCGCCTTGTCCTGCGTGGCGATGGCCGAGCCGAGTTCGGCGGCCGAGAGGATGGAGAGAATGCCGAGCGCCACCTTGGCGCCGACGCCCTGGACGGTTTGCAGCAGGCGGAACCAGTCGCGTTCGGCCTCGCCCTGGAAGCCGAAAAGCTTGATCGAATCCTCGCGCACCTGCGTCTCTATGGCGAGCGCCGCCGCCTCGCCGGGGCGGGGGAGCTTTTGCAGCGTCCTTCCCGAGCAATGCACGACATAGCCAACGCCATTGACGTCGAGGATGACGAAATCCTCGCCATAGCTGTCGACGAGGCCCTTGAGCTTGCCGATCATAGGGCCGCCCTCAGCGCGCGGGCGCCGCGGTGCTGCGCATGGCAGATCGCGACCGCCAGCGCATCCGCCGCGTCGGCGGAGGCCGCCTGGCTAGCGGGCAGAAGCACACGCACCATCATCTGGATTTGCGCCTTCTCCGCGTGGCCGGCGCCCACGACGGTCTTTTTCACGAGATTGGCGGCGTATTCCGCGATCTCGATCCCTGCGAGCGCCGGCGCCATCAGCGCGACGCCACGCGCCTGGCCGAGTTTGAGGGTCGATTGCGGGTCGCGATTGACGAAGGTCTCCTCCACCGCCGCCTCATGTGGCGCATGATCCGCGATGACCTGCATAAGTCCCTCGTGCAGCTGACGAAGCCGGTTGCCCATGTCGAGCGACGCGTCCGACCGCACGCGGCCGCAGGCGACGAAGGACAGGCGGGAGCCTTGGGATTCGATGACGCCCCAGCCGGTATTTCTGAGGCCGGGGTCGATGCCGAGGATGCGAATCGGAGGAGCGGGCATGGTCGAACATAACCAAAACATCGAGGCGCAGGCTAGGACCGCAGGGAGGACAGAGACGAGCGGTTGAAACGCGTTGACGTTCGAGCCAGAGCTTTGCTTTAATCGTGCTGGATTACTCGCGAAGAGGGGGGATGCATGAGCTATGTGATCGCCAGCGCCGATGGAGTGGCTGTTATCGTCGACGTCGACGGCAACGTCGCGACGATCGACAGTACATTCGGACCGCCCGACGTCTTTGGGAAACTTGAGCCGAAGCCGGTGTTACCGATCAGCATCGCCGCTTCGGCGGGCGGCGGCGTCGAAACCTGCGTCGTGGTCGATGCAGTGGGAAACTGTTGGCGCGGCCCGATCAGGCGTGAGGCTGGGCGAAGCTTTTCCCACATCGGGAAATTGCCCGAGCGAAGTCAGTCCTGAGATCGCATTGCATCTTCGGGGTCGACCTTTCTCAAGGCCTCCACCACCGCGTCGAACGCCAGCATCGTTGACCCGTGCCGCGCCTTGTAGTCGCGAACGGGCTCCAGCACGGCGAGGTCGGCCCATTTGCCTTTCGGCGGCGGGCCGTTCTCCTTCAGCATTCGACGCAGCGCCTCGCGGGCCTCGCGCAGCTCCTGGGGGGTCGAGCCCACCACATTGCGGGCCATGATCGAGGCCGAGGCCTGGCCGAGTGCGCAGGCTTTCAGCTCATGGGCGTAATCCGCGACTTTCCCGTCGCGGAGGTCGAGATCGACCGTGATGGTCGAGCCGCAAAGCTTGGAATAGGCCTTGGCGGACGCGTCCGGCTGCGCCAGGCGTCCGATACGCGGGATGTTTCCGGCCAGTTCGAGGATTCTGGCGTTATAGACCTTGTCGAGCATGTTCAGCGCGGTCTCGGCGCGGGGCTTACCTTCGCTCCCGCTCGCCTTTATATAGAGTCTCGAGGGCTGGCGCGAAAGCGGCGGTCCCGGCGCAACGCCGAGGCGCCGCAGGTTTCTGCAAGACTCAGGCGAAGTCTCGAATTTCGCGTCGTTTTCTCGCATACGAGGGGCGTGATTTGAGGTTCCGACCCATGCGTCTTGACCGCATGGGGGCAAGCGCCGCCCGTCCGCGGCGCGATTGTTCGAGGAGGCGCCACATGGATGACGTGGTTAAGACCTTTCCTGCCCGCCCCAGTTTCGAAGAAGACCGCTCCGAGCCCATGATGGACGCAACGCCTGCAACCGCCGAGCGCCCCGTGACGGCGCCCGTCGCGAAGACGCTCGAACGCCCCTCCCGCGCCGAGGCCGAGGCCGCCGTCCGCACCCTGCTGCGTTGGGCCGGAGACGATCCCGACCGCGAGGGCCTGCAAGAGACGCCGCGCCGCGTGGTGAAGGCCTATGAGGAGTTCTTCAAGGGGTATCAGGAGAATGCGGACGAGGTGCTGTCCCGCGTTTTCGAGGAGGTCGAGGGCTACGACGACCTCGTGCTCGTGCGCGACATCCCCTTCACCTCGCATTGCGAGCACCATGTCGTGCCCTTCGTCGGAAGGGCGCATATCGCCTATTATCCGACAGGCGGCGTCGTGGGCCTTTCCAAGCTCGCGCGTCTCGTCGATGTCTTCGCGCGTCGCCTGCAGACCCAGGAGGCGATGACGGCGCAGATCGCCGGCGAGATCGAGAAACATCTACACCCGCGCGGCGTCGCCGTGCTGGTCGAGGCCGAGCATATGTGCATGTCGATGCGCGGCGTGCTGAAACAGGGATCGTCGACCGTGACCGTCCAGTTTTCGGGCGTCTTCCGGGACGATCCGGCCCAGCAGGCGCATTTCTACACGCTGTTGCGTGGGGCGCGCTGATGGACAAGGCGGCGCTGGAGGAGGGCGCGGAATTCGCCCCCCGCTTCGACGCGAACGGCCTCATTGTCTGCGTGACGGTCGAGGCCGCATCGCGCGAAATTCTGATGGTCGCCTATATGAACCAGCTCGCGCTGGACAAGACCATCGAGACCGGAGTCGCCCACTATTGGTCCCGTTCGCGTAACGCGCTCTGGCGCAAGGGCGACACATCCGGACAGGTCCAGCGCGTTCTGTCGCTCGCGGTCGATTGCGACCAGGACGCCATCATGCTGACGGTCGAGGCCGGCGGCGACGGCAAGGCGTGCCATACCGGCCGCAAATCCTGCTTCTACCGGCGGCTTACGACCGAAGACGGCGGCCGTCGGCTCGTATTCGGAAATTAGCGGGCGCGGGCAAATGGCTCCCGTTCGGGGCCGAGCGCGTCACTTATCGGTTTCTATGCCGGCGCTGATCCTTTTCGGCCGCCGCGGGAGCTTCTTTCTGCTCCTTTTGTTGCTTCTTGCAGCTACGCGAGGCCTTCGCGCCGCGATGGACGCGGACCCAGGAATGCGCCTCGACGTGGACGGGAGCGAGTGCGAAGGCGGCCGGCGAGGTCGGCTAGAGCCAATCCAGTCATGCAACCCTCCAATCGAAACCACTGCGGCGCCTGAGCTGTCCAAAAACAATGCCCCGCCTCCTCGGAAGAGGGAGCTGGTGGCCAAATTCGACCCGGCGGGCGATGCGCAGTGTGGCGACGAAGCAGCGAAGCGTGGCGGGTTCCGCATATTGGCGTTTTCGCTACGATCCCTAAATGGTTTTGCGGGAGAGTTTTTGGAAAGGCTGCCAATTAAGCCCCTCGCAAGGTCAAGATAACAATAACTTGAGGAAACCGCGGACGAATGTGATGCTATCGCTGCTACGACGCACCGACTCTTCGATCACCAGCGAGTCGCGGGACGCAATGAACGCAACGGAGACGCCGGAAGGGAAACCTCCGGCCGTTATAGAGCAGGACCGCGACCAGAGCGGGAAACCGCGGGGGCAGCCTTTGATCGGGCTTGCGCTCGGGGCCGGCGCGGCGCGCGGCTGGTCGCATATCGGCGTGTTGCGTGAACTGTCGGAGCAGGGCATTCATCCCGACATTGTCGCGGGAACGTCCATCGGCGCCGTGGTCGGCGGGTGCTATGCGGCAGGGAGGCTCGACCAGATCGAGACTTTCGCGCGGTCGCTCACGCGCCGTCGCGTCTTCACGCTGATGGACCTTTCTTTCTCGGGCGCGAGCCTCATCACGGGCGAGCGGTTGAGGGCGGCGCTGGAGCAGGAGCTGGACTCTCTCAACGTCGAGGACCTGCCGATCCCCTTCGCGGCTGTCGCGACCGAGGTGGGGACGGGCCACGAAGTGTGGCTGCAACGCGGCGGGCTCGCCCATGCGATCCGCGCGTCCTATGCACTCCCCGGCATCTTCGAGCCCGTGCGCGTCGGCGACCGCTGGCTATTCGACGGGGCGCTGGTCAATCCCGTGCCGGTGACGGTCTGTCGCGCGCTCGGCGCCGAGTTCGTCATCGCGGTCAATGTGACGGCCGACACCATGTATCGGGCGCGCGTCATCCGCGACGATCCGGCGGCCGCCAAGCGCGCCGCCGAGGCCGGGCCTTTCGGCGAGAAGCCGGACATCTCCTTCGTGGATCGCATTCTCCCGCGTTATTTCGAACGCCAGCCCGGCGACGCGCCGAATGTGGCGACGGCGATGATCGACGCCTTCAACATCATTCAGGATCGTATCCTGCGCTCGCGCCTCGCGGGCGACCCGCCGGACGCCACCATCACCGCGCGGATGGAAGATATCGGCATGTTCGATTTCCACAAGGCGGACCAGCTCATCAATGTCGGGCGCTCGGCCGCCAAGCGCGCTTTGCCGAATATCTTCGCCCATATTCCGATTCCCGGCGCGACCGTGTGACCACGGACGGCCGATCGCGCCGAAAGGGGCGCGACCGGAGGGCGAGGGCCGTTTCAGGCCTGGGCAATATATTCACGCATGCAGCGATGCTCTTCCTCGATCACGCGGATGCGATATTTCACCACGTCTCCAATCGAGACGAGGCCCGAAAGCCGGCCGTCCCGCATGACGGGCAGGTGGCGACGCCGCTCCAGCGTCATCGTCTGCATGGTGGAGTCGACCGTGTCGTTCTCGTGGGCGATGACCGGGTTTTGCTGCATGTGGCTTTCGACCGGCTCGTCGAGCGCCCGCGAACCATGTGTGGCGATCGCCGCCACGACGTCTCGTTCCGAGATCACGCCGACGACCGCGCCGGCGCCATCGACGACGACGAGCGCTCCAATTCCGTGGCGCATCAGTTCCTGTGTCACTTGCCGTAGCGAGACCGCCGGCGCGGCGGTCACGACGTGTCGTCCTTTTTCCGAAAGAATACAAGCAACAGTCATGGCTCCCTCCCTCGACGCGCCTGGCCTGTCCCGAGCGTGCGGCGGGCGACGGCGGCTGTCCGAGCGGAAAGAGCTAGACGCGCCGCCCCCAATGATCGAAGGCGCCAAAGGTCAGAAGCCCGAAAAGGAACCCTCCAAGATGCGCTTCCCAGGCGATCGGCTCAGTCGAGCCCATCGCCTCGGGAAAGACGCCGAAGAGGAGATTTGCGCCGAACCAGACGATCAGAAAAAGCATCGCCTGTCTGTTCTCGCCGAGCTGTGAAAGAGAGGCGGTCCGCGTCCCTCTTCCATCCATTGCGCCACGACCCAGCCGCGCGCCGGGGGTGAATGCAAAACGCACGATCGCCGCCATGGTTCCGGAGATTGCCGCCGAGGCGCCGACGACGGGCGTGGCGTCCAGCGGGTGGAGCGCAAAATGCGTCAGGGCGCCCGCCACCGCGCAGGCCCCGAAAAACCACAGAAAGCGGCGCACGCCCAGCCGGTGCGCGACGGGCGCGCCGAAGGCGGCGAAGGTGAGGGCGTTGATGGCGAGATGTGTCCAGCCGCCATGCAGGAAGGCGTAGGTCAGGGGCGTGAGAAAGACGAGCGGGCCGTCGCTCAGTTGGACCGCGATCTCCTCGGCCCCCTGATCGAGCGGCAGGGCGCCGAGCGCCGCGAGCACGCGCTCCGGCGCCAGGGCAAAACTGAGACGCAGCGGAATGAAGGCGAAGGCGCCGTAGAAGCCGTGGACCAGACTGCTCGGTGCGAGCACAGCGAAGAGCTGAACAGCCGCCATGACGCCGAGGAGGGCGCTGATCACGCCCGGCAGATTGAGCACCTTCTCCCTGTCGGCCACGTCTCTTCCCTGGCTGTGTCCGACCCAGTCGCCGGTAAGGACCGAGGGGGGCGTTCGGAGCATCGCCCCCCTCTTAGCCGTGTCGCCTTACTTCGAAAAGGTCTGTCATGGGGCCTTGGCGTCGGGAGCGGAGCGTCCCCCTTGCCTTGGCCCCATGTCCGGAAGGTCACACACGGCTGCGCTTCCGGCAAGCGAGAGATTGAGAAAAGGTTAATGCGCCCGGCTGGCACGCGGCCTGCTCGAATTGTCGTCGGCTGGGCGCTGTGGGGGCGCCCCGTTTCATTCTGGCGCAATCCGCCGATCGACCGGACGGGAAAAGATGAGACATCAGGTCAGCAAGGATTTGTACGCTTACTGGAACAGGCTGAGAGGCGCGCGCGCCGCTCCCGATCGGGCGCATATCGATCCCGCCGCCATCCGCCATATTCTGGCTGACGCCTTCATCGTCGAAGTGGATGCGGACGGCGCCTTTCCGCTTCGCTATTCCGGCGCGCGCATCAATGCCCTTTGGCAGGCCGAGCAGCGTGGCGAGTCCTTCGTCGATCTGTGGGAGGAGCAGAGCCGTCGAAGCCTGTCCGCCGCCATGACGACGGTCAGCGACGGCGCGATTCCCGTGGTCGCCGGAGCCAGGACGCGGACCAGCGACAGCGCGCGACTCGATCTCGAGCTGCTCCTTTTGCCCTTGCGCCATTTCGGGAAGACGCACGCCCGAATGCTCGGCTCTCTGTCAGCGCCCTCTCCGGCCGATCGGCTTGGCGCATTTTGCGTGGATCCGCTCGAACTCCTTTCCATGCGGATTGTCTCCCTCACGGCGCGCCCCGGCGCGCGTATGGCGGACGAACGGGCGCGCCCAGGCCCGCGACTCGTCGTTTGCAATCAATAACGGCAATCCGCGCCGCTCGTGCTTCAAGGCGCGTAAGCAATCCTTAAAGGCGCGCGCGCTATCTTTGCCGAAACTCAAAGGCGCAGATAGCGAAGACATGGCATTTCCCCTGCCTGAATATGGTCGCTGCCAGGACTTGCGCGAAAGCCTGAGATTCCAGCGCGTTCCCGTCACATTGAGGGGGCGCTACATGCTGGAGTCGCGGCTGGAGTATCCGTGCCAGACCATCGAGATGTCGCCCGGCGACATGTCGCTGGTCGCGCCCGCCAGAGCCCAGGTGGGGGAGAAAGTCATCGTCTACCTCGAACAGATCGGCCGCTTTGCGGGCGTCGCCATCGGCCGCACCGAGGCCGGCTTCGCCCTGACGATGAGTCTGTCGCCGACAAAGCGCGACAGGCTTGCCGATCAGCTGACCTGGTTCGCCAATCGCAACGCCATAAGTCTGCCGGAAGACCGCCGGCACGACCGCATTGTGCCGATCATGCAACGGACGTTGCTGCGTCTCCCCGACGGGCAGGAAACCATCGTCAAAATTCGGGACCTGTCGATTTCCGGCGTCGGTCTCGAAACCGAGGCGCGGCCTGTTGCGGGCGCACGCGTGTTCATCGGCGCGACGCGCGCCGTTGTCGTCCGCCATTTCGCCGGCGGCATCGGCGCGGAGTTCGAAAGGCCCTTCCGCCCCGGAGAGATAAACGAGGAAACAAGGTTGTGACGCCAGGCTGCTTCGAAAAGGCCGCGGCGTAGCCTGCCGGCGTGCAATAGCCCCTCCCCGGCAAGGGGAGGGGAGATAAGCCTGGTCGGTGGGCTTTAGCGGCCCTTCTTCATCTTCGCGAGCCCCTGCGCGCAGCCGACGCTCATCTCTTCCTTGTGGCCCTTCAGGCACTGCAGAAGCCGCCCCCCGCCGGGTTGAATGCCGGCGCACAGCCGTTCGATGTCGGACTTGCAATAGGCCAGAACGGCCTCGTCGAAGGCCGCCGCCGGTTGAGCGACGACGATAACGGCGAAGGACAAAAGCGCGAGAGCGAAACGGCGGGCCGGCATCGAAATTCTCCTGAATTGCGCTAAACGATTTTAGCCGCTGGCAAATTAGCTTTCAGTCGAGGTTTCGGTCAACGCCTTAGCCTCCGCCGATCCCTTCGACAATTCGGCCGCTGCCGTCGCAGCGCGGGCAGGGCGCGTCGAAACGGGCTCCGGTGTCGAAGTCCGTCTTCCTGCCGGTCCCCCGGCATTCGGGACAAATATCCTCGCCCGTGCCGGGCGCGCCGGGCGCGGGGTCATCCTCGGGAGTGCGCTGTCGAATCGGAGGCTTGGACGGCATGGCTGACCTGCACTGACATGAGATTGCAGAGCCGAGAGATAGGGCGCTGTTTCGTCCGGGTCAGCGTTGGTCGAGCGGAAGGCTGGTGAAGCGGGCGCGCCGCTCGAGGTCGATCAGACGCTGGGGAAAATGACGGAAGGCGGCGGACGGCTGCGCCCACCCCTTCGGTTGTCGCCACGCTGGCGCGTCGAAATCATGCCCATTGTCGCGACGCTGCGGAAGCGGGGCGGATCCTTCTTCTTCGACCCGCGTGGAACGGATCGCACGATCGATGGAAGGATGAAAATCCATGATTTTCTCCCATGCAGCCGGGTGGGTCGAAGAAGCAGGCCTGACGCCTCCATGCCACTCGATTTTGGCTGAATGTTTCCGTTTTATCAAGGACATGCCAAAAGAGTCGCGACACTTTGCCGGGAGGATGCTGACGCGCGACTCGCAGCGGTTGGGCGGACGACCGGAAAGCTTGTGGTCGGTGGATTAAAAGCGGCTTGCCCCCGGCTGGCGGGGGCAAGCCGCAACCCCTGAAATGCGCCCCTGAAAACCGTTTCACGCTAGCGTCGGGGGGCCCTTTCGCCAAGCCTGACAATTGCTTCGAACGTCGTTCCTCGGAACAGTGTCGCAGAAGTACAACTATCGGAGGCCGTTACTGATCGGCGGGAGTCATTGCGGCGTCTTTCACGCACTTCCTGGTGAAGCTCGCCCGCGCGGCCCCTGATAATTTCTTTTCCGTCGCGGCGGACTCGCAGGCGCGCATCGCCGTCTCGCGTTCGCATTTCTTCATGAAGCTGTTGAGCGCAGCGCCGGCGAGCTTCTGCTCGGTGGCCTGCGCCGCGCAATCGGGAGCCGCTGGGGCAGGGGACTGTGCGTAAGCGACCGAGCCGAACCAAAACGTCCCGGCTGCGCAGAGCAGCGCAAGGGCAAGCCTTTCCATGGTGTGATCTCCTTTTTGGCCGGGCATGACGGACCCGTTGGCAACGCGGGCCTTACCTGTCTTGCGCCGCGGCGGGGCAATTGGATGCGAGCGGCGAGACGCCCGGCGTCGGACACTGCCCCTTGGGGTGGATATTGATGGCGCACCCGCTGAGGGCGATCGCCAGAATACCGAAAAGCGCAGCTTTCATTGCTTCTTTCTGTTGGCGGCGCGATTGTGTCGGGGACCCCGTTACCTTAGCAGGCCACCTTGACGCGCTGGCGGAAATCGAGACCATGAAGAGTTTCGAAAGAGACGCCATGCTGTCACTCCGATCGAAGCGAGGGACTATAGCATGGCCATGCGGGCTGAACAGAAGGTCTGTTGGGACTGTCGGTCCCTTTCCCCGGCCGATCGTTTCTTCGATCCGCAGCTTCCGGCTGTTGGCCGCCGTCCGGGAACGCTGTCAATTTTGGAGGGTTGTGCGCTTGACTCCCTACAGGGAAGGGCGAGCCCTCGCCCGGCCTCGGAGAGGCCGGGGCGCGCGAGACCTGCGCGAAGATCGTTGACAGTCACGAATTGCAGCCCTCTCGGGGGTTTGCAGCATTGAATAGCCCCCCCAGGGAGAGGAATGTGCATAAGCTTCAGGCCGAACTTCTACGAAAGGAAAAGACACGCGAGGAACTTGCCATCCAAAGGCAATTGGGAACCGAGTTGCGGTCCTGTTTCGATGATATCCTCGCCGCCCCCATGCCTGAACGATTACGACGCCTGTTGCACGAGCTCGACGCCGAGGCGCCCGGTGGCGGAGGCGGGGATGGCGGCTCACAAATATCCCAATCCGCGGCAGTGGGAGAATAGGCCTTGCGAGGGGTTGGCTCTCGCCGCTGGGGGCGGGGGGTCATACCTTATCGCGCGTCTCGTGAGCGGCCTCGAGCAGCTCTTTCATCGCGCGACGCAGGCCGTGGAGCTGATCCAGAAGATGGAGAATGACGCCGACGCCAGGGTCGTTCACGCCCATGTCCCGTTGCAGCTCCAGGATGAACCGGGCGCGCGCGAGGTCGATCTGGCTGAAATCAGGCTCGCCTGCGCTGTCTGACGGCGCAAGCCATGCCTCCCCGATCCATGCTTTGAGCGTCACATGATCAAGCTCGGCGTGTTGTAGAAACTCCTGCTCTTTCACCGCTCGTCACTCCAGGTCCTGACGCGGATCGTATCGCGTCGCAGGTTTCCAGCTTGAAAGAAACGCCTCCAATTCGGGCTCCGGCTGGGCCGGCATCATGACTTTCAGCCTGACCAACTCGTCGCCCTTCCGGCCCCCGTGTGCAACGCCCTTGCCCTTCAGGCGAAGAACCGTGCCGGTATTTGATCCCTTCGGGATTTTCAAAAACACCTTGCCGCTGGGCGTCGGCGTTTTCACCTCGGCGCCCAGAGCGGCCTCTGTGATCGTGATCGGCAGTTCGAGATGAATGTCGTCGCCTTCCCTCGAGAAGAAGCGGTGCGGACGAATGGAAATCTCGATCAGCGCGTCGCCTGCTTCTCCCTCTCGGGGAGCCGGGGCGCCTTTGCCGCGCAGACGGAGGACCTGTCCGTCTTCAATGCCGGCGGGGATCGTGACATCCAGCGCGCCGCCCTGTGGCAGAACGATCTCCTTTTTCGCGCCGTTGACGGCGTCGAGGAAGTCGATCTCCAGCCGATAGTGCAGATCGGCGCCCCGCGCGCGCCGCGCTTCCTGCGCCCGCCGTCTCAGCAGGTCGGCGAAAATCTCATCCTGGGCGAAATCGGCGTAACCCGATTGCGTCTCATATTGGTGGCCCGACGCCCCCGCGTAATCGCGGTAATATCTGTGCTGCGGGCGTTCCGCGCCAGTGGCGTCGATCTCGCCGGCGTCGTAACGGCGCCGCCTGTCCGGATCGGAGAGAAAATCGTTGGCGCTCGAAACTTCCTTGAATTTTTCCTCGGCGGTTTTGTCGCCGGGATTGAGGTCGGGATGAAGTTTCTTGGCGAGGCGCAGATAGGCTTTCTTGATGTCCTCGGGCGAAGCCGTCTTTGGAACGCCGAGCGTCTCGTAAGGATCTTTCATGGCCCGCAAGGATAGACGCGGCGCGCCTCTGGTCAATCTCTCCGGTGCTCAGTCTGAGCGAAGACGGGCGCGTTTTCAGGCGCGCCTGTCTCTCGTCCTCATTCGCCGGCGACGAGTTCGCATTCCGCGCCCTTGGCGCGCAGGCTCTGACAGAACTCCGCGGCTTCGAGCGGGTTTGCGAAATCGGCGACCTCGACGACCCAGACGCTCTGGCCGTCTTTCTCCTTTTTGCCGATCGCCGGCTGGTGCGCGCCGATCAGGGCAGGGACGCGCCTTTGCAGCTGGCGCCATTTGCCCCTCGCGCGCGCTTCGGTCGGCAGCGCGCCCAATCGCGCCGACATCGGCGGCGCGGCGGGTTGCGCGGCGGGCGCAGCCGCCGCAGCGGGGGCGGCCTTTTCCTCGGGCCGCTCCCCGGCCGCCGGCGCCGCGGGGGCTTGCGGGGCCGAGGCGGCGCTCGCGGCGGCGTCGACTTTCAGCTCGGGGCTCTCGCTGGCGACGGCGGCGGGCGGCGTCGCGGCGTTGGCGACGGGGCTTGCCGCGCCGTCGGCCGTGACCAGATGGCCCGTCCAGAGGAGCGCCGCGATTGCGCCGAGTCCAAGGGCTGTCGCGATCTGAGCAGCGGCCCGCCCCGACGCGTCCCGCTCCTGCGCTTGCGGCGCGGTAATTGCGGGAGCCCGGCTCTTCCCGAACGCATTCATCCGTTCATTGAGCCGCGACAGGAAGGGCGTCGCTTTTGCCGCGCGCAGCGCAAGCTCCTTGTAGATCGCGAGCTTGGCGAGATCCTGAACGAACATCCAGGCGATGTTATAGGCCCAGACGAGGCCGATCAGCTCCCACGGCAGGGCAGGAACCAGCACGCCATAGGCGCACAGGAGAGCCGCTACAATCTGCGTCGCGACGATGGCCCAGAACAGCGCCGTTCCGGGGAAGGGCGGCATCCAGAACGGACCCTTCGTGCGGGTCACGAAGAGCATCAAATGCCCGCCGACGACAAGCTGCAGGAAGAGAATCGTTTGAAGGTGAGGCGCGTCGAGGTGCAGGACGTTCTGCCCGATGACGAGGAGCCCAAAACTTTGAACGACGGCGATGGCGCCCAGCACCGAAGAAACCACAAGCACTCGGTCCATCTGCCAGCGCACTGGAAGGCTCGGCACCCTCGCCCGGTCGAAGGCGATGGTCATGATCGGGATGTCATCGAGGAGGGCGAGCATGATGATCATCACCGGGGTCAAGGGGAAGAACCCGTAGACGATCGTCGCCAGCACGATGAAGACCATGATGTCGAGCGTCATGGCGATGCGGTAGAGCGTGTAGCTCATCATCCGCTCGAAGATGCGCCGCGCCTCCTCCATGCCGCGGATGATGGTCGAGAGGCCGGGGGCCGTGAGAATGAGCGCGGCGGCGGCCCGCGCCGCGTCGGTCGCCCCGGAGACCGCGACGCCGATGTCTGCCTGTTTGAGCGCGGGGGCGTCATTCACGCCGTCGCCGGTCATGCCGACGATATGGCCGCGCTCCTGAAGCGCCTTCACGATCGCATATTTATGCTCGGGAAAGACGCGCGCGAAACCATCGGCCGCCTCGATCCTTGCGGCGATGTCCGCGGGAATGTCGCCTTTGCCGATCCCGCTCTTGAACAAATCCGTCGCGGGCTGGATGCCTGTGCCGAGACCCAGATCCGCCGCGATCTGCTGCGCAATGGCCACATCGTCGCCCGTGACCATTTTGACCCGAACGCCGTAGGCTTCCGCCTTCGCGATCGTCTCCTTGGAGTCGGGGCGCGGCGGGTCGTAGAGGGGGATGAATCCCAGGAAGCGCCATGCGCCGCCGGCCTCCGTGCGCGCCACGCCGAGCGTGCGGAACCCCTTCGCCGCATAGGTGTCGACGGCTTTGTTCGCCGCCTCGAGATCGGCGCCCTCGAGTTTGGCGAGCGCCACGATGACCTGCGGCGCCCCCTTGGCCGAATGGAAAACGACTCCGTCCGGCCCCTTCACCGTCGCCTCGGTGCGCTTCGTGACCGGATCGAAGGGCTGGTAGGCGGTCTGCGTATAGGCTTTCAGCGCCGAGTCGTCATGCAGGCCGGCGAGCACGGCGAGATCGATCGGGTCGCGATCCTCGGCCTTGGAGGCGAGAGACGCAACGAGCAGCGCCTCCTTGGGATCGGCGCCCTTCCAGGGGCTGACCTCGCCGAGCGTCAACTTGTTTTGCGTGAGCGTGCCGGTCTTGTCTGAGCAGAGGATCTCCATCCCCGCCATTTCTTCGATGGACTCGAGCCGCGACACGATCGCCTTTTCGCGCGCCAGCAACTTTGCGCCGAGCGCCATGGTGACCGAGAGAACCGCCGGCATCGCGACCGGCACAGATGCGACCAGCAGGATGAGCACGAATTCGGCGAGCCGGAGCACGTCGGCGCCGCGCGAAAGCTGGACCGCGATGAGGATCACGGCGAGAACGGCCGCCGCGGCAATCAGGAAATCGCCGATCCGCATGACGGCGGCCTGGAAATGCGAGGTCGCGCCCGCGCTCTGTACCAGCGAGGCCGTGCGGCCGAAGAAGGTGCGCGCGCCCGTTTCCGTCACAACCGCCTGAATCTCGCCCTGCTTGGCGATCGATCCGGAATAGAGCAGATCTCCGGGCTTCTTGGTCACGGGCAGGGACTCGCCCGTGAGCGCGGCCTGATCGACGCTGAGATAGTCGCCGGAGACGATGCGGGCGTCCGCCGGCACGACGTCGCCCAAGCGAATTCTCACGATGTCGCCGGGGACGATGTCCTTCGCGTCTATTTCGTTCCAGGCGCCGTCCCGCAGGACCTTGGCTTTCAGCGCCAGCGCGTTTTTTAGCGCCTGAAGGGCGTTCGACGCCTGGTGCTCCTCAAAAAACCCGAGCAGCGCGTTGAAGATCAGCAGCGCGAGAATGATGGAGAAATCGCCCCAGTCGTGCACGATCGCCGCCATGACCGCTGCGGCTTCGATCATCCATGGGATCGGACCCCAGAAGAAGCGCAGGAAAAGAAGCCATGCGCTGGTTCTCTTTTCTTCGAGGGCGTTCGGCCCGTATTTAGCCAGCCTGTCGCCCGCCGCCTTCGCGTCTAGACCCTTGTGCGGGTCTGTTGACAAGGCCGCCAGAACCTCGGGAATGGGGGATTTGGATAAATCTACCGGCGCAACCATTGCGGCCCTCTCTCCTTACGCGATGAATCCGGGGCCGAGGCAGGGTCCTCTGTCCCTGATCGAAGGCGCGGCCATAAAAAGCTACTCACTGGACCGAGGAGCTCGGCCCGGTGGCGCGCCAAAAAGCAAATTCTCTCAAAATAGCCGGGCTGCGCCGCCGCGCCGGGATGGGGGCGGCGGCGCGTTTCTTACAGCCGCTTGAGAATATTGTATCCCACAAGACCGCCCAGCACGGCGCCCGCGGCGGCGGTGATGACGCCGGCCATGCCCGCGCCCGCTAGACCGCCGAGCACCGCGCCGACCCCGGCGAAGATGTAGTGGTTAGCCTTGTTCTGAGTAGGATTGCCATCGCTGCTCATGACATACTCCCTTAGGCTACGTCGCAGGCCTCCGGTTACTGTCCCTTGCCGCGTTTGACCGGGTGGAAGGGCGGCGGCGGAGTCACCGGCATATATTGCAGGCTGATGTTGCCGATGCCGGCGGAGACGTTCAGTCCTGTGCCGACCGACACGGAGATGGGCTGCAAGGAAATGGAATTGCCAGATCCGCCCACCAGGACGGCGCCGCCGACGCCGCCGCCGACCGCGACCGAGCCCTGGGCGCCCGCATAATCGCCGGCGAGATCGCCCGGGCCGACCTTGTTGGTCGCCGCCACCACGTTCCAGATCATTTCGCCGGGGCCGCTGATCCCGATATTCGCGCCGACATTGGTGAGACGGCCGACATAATGCTGGGGCGGCCCGGACAGGCCTTTATAGACGCAGTCGAGCGCCTGGTTCTCGATCAGGATCATCCCGACCCCGCCCGAAAGGTGACACTGCAACATTCCGGCGGTCGCCGTCTGCCCGATCGCCGCGATTGGCGAAAGCGCCAAGCCGAAGAAAACGGCGGCGAAGAGAGGCGTGGTTTTCGAATTGTTCATTTCAACCTCTTTGAAGCGATTTTCATTGGGCCGCCCAAGCGAGCGCGTCCCCGCGCCGGCTTTGAGCGAAGATTCGCAATTTACCACGCTCCCGAAATTGTTCAGCCTCGCTGACGGCGTCGTCCGCGACGACCAGCGCCCAATTGATGAACTGAGCTGGCTCCGCCCCTGACGCCGTGTCCAGCGCCGAGACGATCTCTGAAAGGTAGCCGTCCAGGTCGGGGTCAACGAATACGATAAGGCCGCTTTGCTTTTGGGACTCAGCACGCGCCCGTTCGAGCGCCTGCGTGATGTCCTGGGCGATGACCGTGCCATTTGCGGTCAGGCCAAAGACGCCGATTGGAAGGCCAGCGACTACGTCCAGCATGTCTTCGCTTCCCTGGTCACGTTTGCGAATCGAGGCTGCGCCACACGATTGCAAAGAGGTCCGTCTTCGCGTTACGAAACGGTCACTGACAGACAATAAGTACAATCTGAAACCGGTCAACGAAGGGCCTGCTCAGTTTGAGCATCGCCCTTCTTTCTTTGCTTGCCAAGGTTTCGCCGAAACGCAAAACTGAGCGGAGCACAGCGATGGAATGGCGATGAAATGAGTGCGTCTGGCCGCGAAAGCTTTGCTACGTCCCGCGATCCCAAATGGATCGATATTTTCTGGAGAAACGCTCGAAAGAGCGGCGCAGATACGCAAGAGGAGGCGGAGCGCGACCATAACGCCATCGAACTCGCCATTCGGCTCAGTCTCATCGCCTTTCTCATCTACTGGACGGCGATCATCGTTTTTCCGTTCGCGCCGATCATCGCCTGGAGCGTGATCATGGCCGTCGCGCTCTATCCGGCCTTCGAATGGCTTTCCGCGCTGCTCGGCGGCAGACAGCGCATGGCGGCGACAACGATCACCTGCCTCAGCCTGCTGCTCGTCATCGGTCCCGTTACCTGGCTCGGCCTCGATCTGATCGAAGCTTCGACAAGCATGATCGAGGGCGCCAGTTCTGGAAAGCTCGCCATCCCACCGCCCAGCGAGTCGGTAAAGCAGTGGCCGCTCATCGGGGCGCAGCTTTACGACTTCTGGTCCCTGGCCTCGACGAACGTAAAAAGCGCGCTAGCCCCTCTTCTTCCGCAATTGAGGCCGCTCGGCGAAAAGCTGATCGAAGCGGTGAGCAGCGCCGGCGTCGGCACTGTCAAATTTCTTGTGTCGGTCCTTGTCATGGGCTTCCTCTTTCTCTCCTCGCCCACTCTCGTCGGCACAGCGGAGAATCTCGCTGCGCGGATCGACAAAAGAAATGGCGTGCGCTTCGTCGAGCTTGCGGGCGCCACGATTCGCGCGGTGTCTCGCGGCGTGATCGGCATCTCCCTGTTGCAGGCGATCGTTGCGGGCGTCGGGATGTCTCTTGCAGCGGTGCCTGGCGCGAGCGTGCTGATGCTGCTCGTGCTCATCCTGGCGATCGTGCAGATCGGTCCCGGGTTGGTCACCGTGCCGGTAACCATATGGGCGTGGGCATATCTGCCCGTCGCTCCCGCGTTGGCGCTCACAATCTGCCTTGGCGCCGTGAGCCTTTCCGATGGTCTGGTCAAACCGTTCTTCCTGTCTCACGGGCTGACGACGCCGACCATCGTGACCTTCATCGGTGTCATAGGCGGGATACTGGCCCATGGAATCATAGGCCTTTTCGTCGGGCCGATCGTCGTCGCCGTCGCCTGGAATCTGGCGGATGCTTGGCTGCATTCCAAAGGCGTTGTTGCGGATTGATCTACGGCGAATTTATACGCGCAATGACGTCGGGTCTGGCTGGTCGCGGGGAGAGGTGTGACGCTGCTCGATATAAGGCTCGCCGCGTAACAGGCATGTGCGGATGTAATTGATGCTGGAGCGGAGCATGAAATATTCGCCGGAGAGTTCCCTCGGCAATCGCAGGGCCATGGCCGTGCGCTCCATGGTGTTCAGCTGCGTGATATAGTTCTCCCGGTTGAATGGATCGAAGGAATAAGTGAGCTGGTTTTCCAGGGCCGCCAGCTTCCGATAGACCGCATTGATCTTGATGCGTCCCTGCTTGACGCGATAATCCAGGATCAGCTTGATCGTGGGATATGACAGCAGGAACAGCGGAAAAAGGTAGAATGACATTCGGTTGAAGAATTCCGCGAGCCAAAAGGGGAGGAACCTCATCAGGAACGGCTCGCCATTTTTGTAGAAGATCTTTGCTTCCTCGCTTTCCTCGAGGTCGTCGTTTTTGAACGAAGGGAATTCGTGGCGCTTCTCGAAAAAGGCCTCCCTTCCGTTGACAGCTTGCGCCGCCGCCAGAAAGAGCATCTGAATGGCCGGGTGGACGGTCTCCTTGACGACAAGATCGGTCGTCGTCGCGACGATATGGGTATCCTGAGGGGGGAAGTTGCGGGCGAGATCGAGACCGCCCATCGGAACAGTCAACGCCTGCCAGTGACTCACCGCACGTGCATAGGCTGCCGCTCTGGCAAAATTCGCCAGTTGCAAATCGGGATTTCTGACCACCGCGCGGATGATCTCCGAATCTACGCCGTCAACGAGAAGAACCGCGTCCAGATCATTCCGGTTTATCGCCGCGACCGCCTCGGCCAAAGGCATGACGACAAGATTCCGGGAGACCGGTTGCTTGTTGAGCGCAAGCAGACGCATCGCGGCCGCATAGGAGCCGCTCTCGGCGGGTCCGATAGCGATGCGGCGCTGGCCGAGCTCCATGAACTTCTGTAGCTTTCCATTATTATCGGAGCCGCGGAAGAACAGCCAGACTGGCGCGTAGTTGAGACTGCCCAGAGATCTGACGTTGGCGGCTGCTTGGGGATCGATGAGACCGGCCTGAATGAAGGCGGCGTCCACATCGCTTCCGGCGTCCGTTACGAGGCGGGCGTTCTCGAGCGCGCCCTGCGTCTGGCGGACTTCGAGTATTATCCCGCGCGCAGCGAAAAACTTCTTATATT
This sequence comes from Hyphomicrobiales bacterium, assembly GCA_003963405.1. Classification (GTDB taxonomy): domain Bacteria; phylum Pseudomonadota; class Alphaproteobacteria; order Rhizobiales; family Beijerinckiaceae; genus Methylocystis. Next base: position 66,398 of record RXIY01000031.1, on the reverse strand, counting down.
TCTCCGCGAATGCGCTGTACGACGAGCCGGGAGCCCCTGCGGCCAGAACGACGCGGCCCGGCGGCGGCGGGTTCGAAAACAGCGCAATGCCCACAAGGGTCGCAGCAAGGGCGACGATAAGATAGCGATGTTCCAGTATGAGTTCGAAATCGCTGACGAGCTCTTCCCGGGCGGCTTTCGCGAGTGAATCGAGCTTTTCTTTGATTCCCGGTTCTCTTTTATTCATAGGGCCCTGGCGGGTCGGTGCGCTCTTATTCGCGGGTCTTGTCTGACTGATCCGCCTTGCGCCAGTCGCGCAGGCCCTTCGATATCAGGAAAAACAGGGTCGCCGCGATGATGAAATAAACAAGAGCGATGATGAATTGCCCATAGCCGATCACAGCGCCGATCTGCTTGGCTTCACTATAGGTCATATCCTGATGAATGCCCGGGGCGATCGGGATGAAGTAATCCGCCATGTCTCGTCCGTTGCCGGCGAAGTGGCTGATAAGCGGCATCAGTATATCGACGACGAGAGAGTCCACGACCTTTACGAGCGCCAGGGCGAGGAGGATCGAGAGCGCCAGATCAACGACGCTGGACCCCGCGAGATAGTCCCTGATATTGCGCATCCTGCTTTCTCTCCCGAACAACGGCGACTAGGCCTCATCTCTCGAGGGCTATTCTTCGAGGGCGCCTTCCTCGTTCACGGCATGAGCCAAAGAAGCGGTGACGATAAGCCCTGCGATGCTCACCAGGGTCATCAAGGCGACGACGCCGTCAAGGCCCCAGGCGGCCTGGAGTTGCGGGACGACGAAGGTGCCGAACGTGGCGCCTGCTTTGGCGGCGCCGGCGGCGAAGCCGCTTGCCGAAGCGCGGATGGCCGTCGGAAAGAGCGCCGGAGCAAGCGTAAAGGTTGTCGCATTGGGTCCGGCGTTCATGAAGAAGTTGAACAGGACGAACCCTGTAATAATGAAGCCCATGTGCGCCTGCGCGCCGTCATTGGCGACGGCCGCGAAGAGCAGAAGAGTCATGCCGACCGCCATGCCGGCGAAACCGGCGATCTGCATGAAGATTCGCCCGAGAGCCGGAACCGCCCAGAGGCTGGCCAGAAAACCCACCAGGAGGAAGAGATCAACGGCCGCGCTGCCTTGGGCGTCGGCCAGATCCGCCGCCACCGTCCCTGACCCGGCGCCGCCGAAATGTAATGCTCCGAGGATGACCGGCGTGAAGAGGCCAACCCCATAAGTGGCCACATCCATGAGCATCCAGGGCAGGGATACGAGTAGCGTCCGGTCGCGGTAATGCGGGTCGAGGAGGGTCCGAAGTCCCGCCCCATGTGACTTCCGGGTCGGCGATCCGAGGTCGGCTTGCGCTTTGGCCACCTGAAAACCTTGCGCCGATTTCGCTGTTTCTCCGAATTCGCAGCGCAGGAGTGCGAGCAGCGCCTTCGCCTCGTCGATCCTTCCTTTTGTCACCAGCCATCGCGCGCTCTCGGGCGCGCGTAGACGCGCAACAAAAAACAAAACCGCAATGACGCCGCCCCCTGCCAGAAGCAGCCGCCAGTCGGCGAGGCTGGGATGAATTTTCAGCACGGCAAGGCCGACCAGCGCCGCAACGAACATGCCGACGGACTGCATGGCGATCGTCGCGACCGTCATCCGGCTCCTCGCCTTCCTGGGCATCATTTCGGAAACATAGGTCGCGCTTGTCGGAAAATCCGCGCCGATCGCGGCGCCTGTCAAGAACTGGGCGAGCACCAGGACCCATGGATCTGGCGCGACAGCGCCGAGAAGCCCGGCGAGGCCGATCACCGCCATGTCTATCGTCATGACGCGTTTGCGGCCGAGCCTGTCCGCGAGCATTCCTCCAAGCCAGGCGCTCGCTGCGGCTCCAAGAACGAGTGCGGACCCCATAAGCCCAACGACGAGCGGAGTCAGAGAAAAGTCGCGCTTCATGAGCGGCAGGGCCAGGCCGAGCGACACGACCGAGAATCCATCGAGAAAGGCGCCGCCGCTGGCGACAAGCCAGAGCGCATAGTGTCGCCATGTCATCGGCGCCTGATCGATTGCCGAGTAGAACGACGAGGCGGGTATGGCTGGAGAGCGGCTCAAGGCTGCGCCGGAGGCTCCGGCGTGTGCTCGGCCGGAGGAGTGTCCGCTTCCAATTTCTGTCCGCGCTTCTTCGCGTCCTCGGCTTGGTGGTAAAGGCGCCTGATCTCCTCGATGTCCACCGTCGGCTTGGGAATTTGGAGTTTCATGTCTTCGAGCGTATCTGCGATGATGGCTGAAACAGCGAGATTCCTGAACCATTTGTGGTTCGACGGAATGATGAACCAGGGCGCGTGCGCAGTCGAGCAGCGGGACAGCGCGGCTTCGAATGCCTCGATATAATCGTCCCACCTGTTGCGCTCCGTATAATCGGAGGCGCTGATTTTCCACTGGTGGGAGGGATCGTCGAGCCGCTCCTTGAAGCGGGCGAGTTGTTCATCCTTCGAAATATAGAGGAAAAACTTCAAAATCGTCGTGTTGTTTTCGACGGAGAGCAGCTTCTCCCACTCATTTATGAAATCGTAGCGGGGCTTCCATATCTCCTTCGGCGCGAGTTTGTGCACGCGCACGACCAGAACGTCCTCGTAATGCGAACGGTTGAAAATCGCGACGTTTCCGCGCCCGGGCGCATGGGGATGGATGCGCCAGAGAAAATCGTGGTCGCGCTCTTCGGCCGTCGGTTGCTTGAAGCCCCTGACCTGAACGCCTTGGGGATCCATGGCGCTGATCACATGCCAGCAAGTCCCGTCCTTCCCCGCGCCGTCGATGCCCTGAAGCACGATCAGCAGAGAGTGGCTGCGATCGGCGTAAAGGGCGCGCTGCGCTTTGGTGATGCGCTGCAAGTGCTCCTGAAGCTCGGTGGCCGCCTCGGCGTCGTTGGCGTGCTTTCCATGAAAGCCGGGATCTACTGCGGCGAGATCGACTTTGGAGCCGGGATCGACGCGAAAGCGCTTGTTGAAGTTCATTCGTCTTGTCCAAATTGATAAGGACTGCGGCAATGGTCACGCCCGGCCGGAAAACCGTCAACCTGTCACATGGCCATAATGAGCAGAGCCACCGGCGCCTTGTCCTCGCCTATCGACATTCTTCCGACCCGATACTACCATCCTGAGAAAGAAACGGGATTTCTAGGGCGCAAGATGTCAGCCGATCTCTATGGCCGCTATCTGGAGGATATTTATACCGAGCCGTCCGACATTGATCATGACACGCTCGCCAACCTCGGGCCTTTGCGTCCCATGGCGGGCGTCTGGCGCGGCGAGAAGGGTTTGGACGTCAATCCGAAGGCTGCGGGGCCGCAGACGCAAGCCTATGCCGAACGGCTCGAACTTCAGCCGATCGATCCCCAGACCAATGGCCCGCAGCTTTTTTACGGATTGCGCTACCATCAGCACATTGTAAAGCCGGGAGACGTCGAGACCTATCACGACCAGATTGGCTACTGGTTGTGGGAGCCGGCGACGGGGGTCATTTTGCAGACTCTGACGATCCCACGTGGGCAGACCGCCATGGCGGCCGGCCGGGCGGCGTCCGACGCCAGGGAGTTCGAACTTGTCGCCGAGAGGGGCCTAACGACCAGCGGTATTTGCTCCAATCCGTTTCTTGAATCCGCTTTTCGCACCGATGAATATCGGATCCGCGTAACGATCCACGATGATGGAACCTGGCGTTACGAGGAAGCCACCCGCCTTATCCTCAAGGGCGGCAAGCTTTTCGAACACACGGACAAAAGCACTCTGTTCAAGATCGGTGAACCCACGCCGAATCCGCTGGCGCTGGCGAGGCGCAGCTGAAAGCGATTTTGCATGCTGGAACGCAAATCAGAAGAACGCGCCGCCCGCCCGTCCGGATGAAAGAATCGATTTCGCGGCCCATTTAACCCGGATGGAGAGCGAGCGGCGAACCACTGGCCGGCTCCGTCGAGCCTAACCGTTGCCGATGATTTTCCCAGCGTATGCGACGCCCGTGGTCGCAACCCAAAACGCCAAGGATATCAAGGTGGGGCTGTTGAGCACACGCATGATCGCCTCCTGATGAAACCAGGACGCTGAGGATATTGTCGTCGGCGCCCTCTTTTTGAAGGGCTCAGGCAAATTGAAGTCTTCCAAGGGCGTTTGCCGAGGCGAGGTTATCGGCGCGGCCACAGAAGAGCGTGGATCAAGCCGCCCTTCCAACCAGAGACGACGATCCAGCGCATATGCGCCTGCTTTTTATGATCATTTGCAGTGCATGGTCGGAGTGGCGGGGAAGCCACATTCTCATGAAATCAACGGGTTAAAAGGTCAAACCGGGGGGTATAGCCCTACTGAATTTCAAGGGGTTTCCGACCATTTGTCAAACCTCGAAAATGGCCTTCCCGTCGTTGTCGCCGAGTGGCAGCGCAACAAACGCGAAATGCTCCGCGTCTGTCTCCACAAATACTTCAAAGCGATCTGCATCGACGTGCGGACATGGTATCGCGACGGAGAAGGCGCGCTAAAGCCCGGAAAGTCGGGGCTGAGCCTGTCGGTCAAGCACCTTCCGGACCTTGCTGACGCTTTGCAAAAAGCGAAGGAAACGGCCGCCGAGCTGGGCTTGCTCAACGAGGGCCAACAATGAGCCTCGCCAGAGCTACCAGCCCGGCTGCCGATGCCATTCGCGATGCGATTTCCTCCGCGAATTCGCGCGAGAAGTTTGCCGAGTTGGCGGGCACGATTTGGCGCAGCTTTGGCGATGGCGTCATTCGCGAGGGTGACGCGGAGGCGCTGCAATCTTTGCTCGATCTGCGCCGTGGGCCATCCCGTAACGCCTCGTGCGGTGCGCCGGGCCGCAAAATGGGACAGTTTCTCAGTCGCCTTGTTCCGCGCCAGCGGCCTCGGTCTCCGGATCGGAAGGCGTCACGCGACCGACGCCGGACGCTCGGCGGATCGGCAGTTCTGCCCCCTAAATTGCGCGAGAATTACACAGAGGGACAGCGGGCCGTTCTGGCGATCATTGCAGGGGAAATAAAACACCACGGCGTGTGTGACTTGCCGATAGACAAGATCGCTGCGCTTGCCGGCGTGTGCCGCACGAGCGTGCAGAACACTCTTCACGAAGCCCGGCGCCTGCGACACCTAAAGATAACTGAGCGACCGCAGAGTGGGCGTAAAAGCCTTACCAACCTGATCGAAATTGTCTCGGCCGAATGGCGCGCGTGGATCAAGCGCGGACCAACGGCTCATCGCCCGATAGGGTCCAAATTTCCCAAAATTGTGAGCCCCACGAAGAGCAAAGAGTTGAAAAATAGCTTCTCGGCGTTCGACATGCCTATTTCGGAGAACGAGCGAAGGGCTATGCGGGAAGGAATTCCACGAAGGTTGTGGACAACCAGAAAATGACGGCGAGCGGGCAGTTGACGAATTAAGGAAATCAATAAAAGAATTCCGGCATATTCGAATTCTGCGATGTTAAGGCACGGAAAGCATCTGTGCGGCGGCGTCGCAAGAGCGAATACCACACGGTTGGGGTCCCCACATGTCCAGGCCCCCATGTCGAGCTTGTGATAAAAAGTGCCGTCGGCCAAACACAAGCTGCGGACATTTCCACAAAGTCAAACGACAGTTTGGCTGAGTGCGAAGCCTGCGCTACTCCCGCGCACAAGTGGAGCGTGTTAACTCGTGGTGCAACGCCAAAAGCGTCCGATCGAGTGAAGCACTGAGGAACACGACGCGAACGAATGTTTGCGCGAGTGCGAAGCTTTATTCGCTGCTTCAATCATAGAAATAGACCGAGCGGACAGGCGACCGAAAATTGGTCCGCCTTCTTCTACGGCGCAATCATCAAACATTCCCCGCAACCATGTCCGGGCGCTCGCGCCGGACGCATCCGCGCGTGACCTCCATGACCGAGATGCGTGATGACAAAGACAGTGTCTCATCCTCAGCGCGTCGGCGGCGGCGCGCGAAGGCGGCCGATAGTGAAGATCATCCGCGCGATGCGCGGTTCACGGCTCGCAACGAAGCGAAAGTCCTGCCCGAGGCGGCTGCGGCGCTCGAACGCGATCGCGCCGCGCGCAAGAAAATTACCAAGAAGGCCAAGCGAGAAAGGCAGAAAGAGCGGAAACGGTCCCAATGGCTGGAAAGCTCCGGGGGCCGGCATTCGTGATGGGGAGTTTTCCTTTCGCGCTCACAGAGTTAGGTCATGGCCGAAGCAGAACAGGCTATTAAATTCATTGAAAGTCTGGCGGTTCCGACGGGGCCTTTGGCGGGCCAGCCGATCGTGTTGGCACCCTATCAGCGCCAGTTCCTAGAGGGCGCGCTTGCCGATTGCGTCACCATCGGCGTGCTGAGCGTGGGACGCGGCGCTGGAAAGTCGGCGATCTCCGCAGGGGTAGCGCTCGCCCATCTGCTCGGCGAAATCGACGCCCAACCCCGCCGGGAGTGTCTCATCGGCGCTCGCACACGGGACCAGGCGCGCGTCGTATGGGATTATGTCAGCGGCCTTGCGCGCTCTCTTCCTGACGATATCCAAAAACGGCTGACGTTCCGCCGCGCGCCGCGCCTCGAAATCGAGTTTGACGACGAAACCGGCCCGCATCTTATTCGCGTTCTTCCGGCCGATGGCCGAACGGCGCTCGGCACCTCGCCGACCCTGTGCATCTGCGACGAACGCGGACATTGGGAGCGTGAAAAAGGCGACGCGCTGGAACATGCCCTATTATCCGGCGTCGGAAAGCGAAATGGGCGAATGCTCCTCGTCTCGACCAGCGCGAGCGACGACACACACGCCTTCTCCAAATGGATCGACGAGCCCGTGCAAGGCTCCTATGTCCAGGAACACAGAGCGCCGGACGGTTGCGCGCCCGACGATATCGAGGCAATCAAAGCGGCAAATCCCGGATCTGAATACGGCGTCGGCGCTTCGCTGGAATGGCTGATCGCCCAGGCGCGGCGAGCGGTTGCTCGCGGGGGATCGGCGCTCACCTCATGGCGCCTCTATAACCTCAATCAGCGCGTCTCTGACGAAAACCGCTCCGTTCTGCTTACCGCCGACCAGTGGTTATCCTGCGAGACGGATGACCTGTTCTTCGCCGGTCGAGAGGGACCCGTCACCATCGGAATAGACCTGGGCGGCTCCGCCTCCATGTCCGCCGCAGCCTATTACTGGCCAAGCACAGGACGGCTGGAATGCATCGCGCACTTCCCCGCAAAGCCGTCGCTGCTCGATCGCGGCCACGCTGATGGGGTGTCCGGGCGCTACGTCGAAATGCACACGCGCGGCGAGCTATTCACGGTCGGCGAAATGACGGTCCCTGTCGCCAGTTGGCTGGCGGAGGTGTTGAAGCACGTCGAGGGGCAACCTATCGGCGCTCTCGTGATGGACCGCTTCAAGCAGTCCGAAATCGGCGAAGCCATCGACAAGGCGGGCATTCGCGCGCCGCTCGTCTGGCGTGGCTTCGGATGGCGCGATGGAAGCGAGGATATCGAGCGATTTCGGCGGGCGGTATTCGACGGAAAGGTAAAGGCGCGTCCCTCGCTGTTGCTGCGATCGGCATTTGCCGACGCGATTACGCTCGTCGATCCGGCGGGCAACCACAAACTCGCCAAGGGCCGCTCCACCGGACGTATCGATGCCGCCGCAGCGACCCTACTCGCCGTGGCCGAGGGCGTTCGCACGACTGGACGGGCGACCAAGAAGGCGAGGGCGGTGGCATGGGTCTGAAAAAATATAACCGCCACTCCGGGGCCGTGATCCGCACTCGCCGATGGAAGGCGCTGCGCATAGCTGTGTTGCGCCGTGACGGCTTCAAATGCGTGGAGTGCGGAGCACGCGGAGACCTCGAAGTAGATCACGTGCACCCCGTTAGGACGCACCCCGAGTTGGCTTACGAGCCGCTCAATCTGCAAACCCTATGCGTTGCGTGCCACTCGCGGAAGACGCGGCTGGAAATTGGTCTGGGTCAAATCGATCCGCGCCGGGAGGCGTGGAAGCAACTGGTCAAGGAACTACAACATGCTTGAAAGTGTAAAAATTTCTCGCCGACAGAGCGAAATCCGCCAGGCTCTCGCCGGGCTTGTCGGAAAGGCCGACGCGACTGCGGACGAAATTCGTTCGATGGAGACGCTCGATGCCGAATACCGTCAGAACGAAACGCGCTACCGCGCGGCATTGATTGCCGAGGACCAGGAACGCCGCGAGGCGCGAGACGATCTAGAAACGCGCGGCGACCGCGAATACGACGATCTCGTATCTCGGTTCGAAATGCGGCAGGTGGCGCTGTTTCTCGACGAAGGACGGGTGCTCAACGGGCCAACGGCGGAAATCGTCTCCGAGCTGCGCAATCGCGGCGGTTATCGTGGCGTGCCGGTTCCATGGGCCGCGCTCGAGAGGCGCGTCGGCGAGACAGTCGCTAGCGGCACGCCGAACCCGATCCGCGTCGCGCCGATCATCGATCGCATTTTCGCCGATAGCGCCGCCGTTCGTATGGGCGCGAGCATGCTGAGCATCGATAGCGGCGAGGTTGACTATCCGGTCACTACCTCTGCGGTGTCGGCGGCCTGGGCGGCGAGCGAAACGGGAGCCGTTGGCGGTCCGACGGCTTACGCGACGACCCAGAAGCCGTTGAAGCCGACGAACACGCTCGGCGTCCAAATGAAGCTCACGCGCGTGACCCTGAAGCAGGGTGGCGACGCGATCGAGCAGGCCGTGCGGCGTGACATGAACGGCGCGATTGGCGTGGCTCTCGACAAGGCGGTGTTTCTTGGCGCGGGCGCGTCTGGCGAGCCCGCCGGCGTTCTTGTCGGCTCCTATGGGATCACGTCAACCGCTGTGAACGCGGCGGCGTCCTGGGCGGCTTTCCGGACCGCCGTCAAGACGTTCATGATCGCTAACGCCGCGACTTCACCGGCCGATGTGCGTCTGCTCATTCGCCCGGAAGTCTGGGACACGATGGATAACACGCTGATTACCAATACTGCTGTCAGTGAGTGGGATCGGCTGATCAAAAACATTCCTCTCTCGAATATCGCCGCCTCGTCTAATGCGCTCGCCGCCCCGGCTGGCGGGCCGCCGGTGTCTTCGAAGGCGCTTCTCACCACGACGATCGGAGGCGTTCCCCCGATCTTCGTCGGCGCCTGGGGCGCGATTGACGTGATCCGCGATCCCTACAGTGACGCGGCAAGCGGCGGCCTGCGTCTCACGGCGCTCGCCACGATGGACGTGACGGTCTCCCGTCCGGTCCAACTGCAAATCCTCACGGGCGTCCAGTAATGGAGCGCCGCGCCCTTCAAATCGAGCTTCGAGCGGCGGGGAGCAATCCCCGCCGACTCGAAGGTTACGCCGCGACCTTCGGCGTCGAAACGCGCATTGGCGATTTTGTCGAAAGCATCCAGTCCGGGGCTTTTGCAAGCTCGCTCGCGAGCGGGCGCGACGTTCTGGCGCTCGTGGATCATGATCCATCGCGCGTCCTGGGACGCACGAAGAGCGGAACGCTTCGGCTCGTTGAAGACACGCGCGGGCTTCATTTTTCGCTCGACCTACCCGACACACAAGCCGCGCGCGACGTGCTGGCGCTGGCCGAGAGAGGCGATATTGGCGGAGCCTCGTTCGGCTTCAAGGTTGCGCCGGCCGGAGAGGCGTGGCGCGGCAATCGGCGCGAGCTGCGCGCCGTAAATTTGCACGAAATTTCCATCGTGCAGTCGTGGCCAGCTTATTCGGACACAACCGTCGAAGCGCGTTCACATTTTGCAAATTTGCAGAAGGTTGGATTGCGCCCCACGCTCGGAAGGTGGAGGGCGTGATGATGGCGACGACAATCAACCAGGCCGAAGCTCGGCCCGCGTCATATCCCGCTAAGCCTATCGATCTAACGCTACCGGCTGCGGCGCTCGACGCGGCAATGATCTGGCAGCGGATCGAAGCCTATATTGCCTATCGCTACACTCCTCGCGCCGTCGTGTGGATTGTGGAAGGCTGCGGAGAATGGTTCCCGCCGCTCGCGCCGGCGACGATTAGCGCCACTGAAGTCTGGTCGCAGGCCGCCGTTTGGGAGACGGCAATTCTCGACGCCGCGCCGCTCGGCGGCTTCTATTTGCCTGCGACAGGGCCGTATCGGTTCACAGCGAGCGTCGGCGCTGGCGACGTGCCTGCGGCCGTCGCTGAAGCCTTCCGCCGCCTCGCTGAGCACCTCGCCGCCGTGAAGTCGAATGTCATGCCCGGTGTGCGTGAGGAACATGTGGACGGAATTGGATCGTCCATATTCGACGCTGCGGCTGTCGCCAAGGCGCTCCAAAATAGCGGCGCGGCTGACCTTCTGCGCTCGTATCGGAGGGTATAAACATGGCATGGCGCTGGCCCTGGCAGAAAGACAAGATCGAGAAGCGATCAAGCGCGAGCGGCTTCACGTCGGAGATCATCTCGGCGCGGGAAAGCTACATTTCAGGTCGGCGCGGCGTCGCTGAATTGACGGCGACGGCGCAATCTTGCGTCTCGCTCTGGGAGAATGGCTTCGCGATTGCCGACGTGGAAGGCACATCGCTATTGGATCGCCGCACGCTGGCGCTGATCGGGCGCTCCCTCGCGCTGCGCGGAGAAGCTGTTTTCCTGATCCGAGCCGAAAGGCTTGTCCCGTGTGCGGACTGGGATTTGCGGACGCGGGATGGCGTTCCGACTGCTTACCGGGTCTCTATTTCGGAAGCAGGCGGCGGCCGGACTGAAACCGCGCTCGCGGCCGAAGTGCTTCACGTGCGCGTGGGTTGCGACCCGTCGGCTCCCTATCTTGGTGCGGCTCCGCTGCGCCGTTCGTCTCTGACGGCTGGGCTTTTGAACGCGATCGAGGGCGCGCTTACAGACGTTTTCGAAAACGCGCCGCTTGGATCACAGATTGTCCCGTTCCCGGAAAGCAACGACGTCGATCTCGAAACGCTCGGTAGCGGCTTTCGGGGCCGGCGCGGCCGTGTTCTGCTCCGCGAGTCCGTGAACGTCTCGGCGGCAGGCGGACCCGCTCCCGTATCCGATTGGAAACCGCAAGACGTGACGCCGGACCTGAGCAAGGCAATGACCGGAGAAACGCTTTCGGCGGCGCGCGCGGCGATTTGTGGGGCCTTCGGCGTTCTTCCCGCATTGTTCAACCACCAGGCGCAGGGGCCGCTCGTCCGAGAGGCGCAGCGTCACCTTGCGCAATGGACCCTCCAGCCGATCGCCGGTCTTATTGCCGAGGAAGCAGCACTGAAGCTTGGCGGCGATGTTACGGTTGACCTTACGCGGCCATTGCAAGCCTACGACGCGGGCGGGCGAGCGCGGGCGATGGCGACGCTGGTTCAGGCGGCTGCGCAGGCAAAGGAAGCTGGGATTGATATCGGGCCGTTTGCGTCGCTTGTCGATTGGGCAGAATAGCTCTCACTTGGGCAGAAAACCGTTAGTTTTCAGCCATTCAACGACAATCTTTTCGATCAGCGACGCGACAGAGCGGGAGTCCGCAGCGGCTGCTTTTTCGAGAGCAGATTTTACCGAAGGGAAAAACCTTAGGCCGATTGAGGCGGTCCTTCTCTCTTGTTCTTCTGTCATTGCTAGCAATTGTTAGTTGACGATCCGATGGGAGCGAAATATACAAACAATGTTAGTAAATGCAAGCGGAGGACGACCAAATGAGCCTTTTCCTAACCGAAAAACCTTCCCGTCGCGGCTTTCTTCGAAGCCTCGCCGTGGCCCCAGCCGCCGGCCTTGCCACTCATAAGCTAATTCTTCCCGCCAATGCGCTGGTTGCGCCAGACGATGCGGCCTCGCGCCTTGCGCATCACCTCGCGGGTGCCGAAGCCGCCTTCGCGGAACTCTACCCGCACGGCGAGATTTTGAGGTGGGGAAACAATAATGGAAGACGCGACCCTGACCTGAAGGGGAGCTTTGTACGGGGCGAGATTAGCGGGGATTTCGTCCTTCATTTCAGCACAATGGAGCCCACGCCCGTTCATGAAAATCTTCGCGAATTAGCCGAGAAATTCGCGCGCGAGCGGGGGTTTTAATGACCCTGATCGTCTTTATGGAGACGAGAAATATCAACGAAAACTCAGCAAAATCACGCCTGCGCCGGACAACTTCGACGCAGGCGCGAACGGCTGTCCCGCCGGCGCATAGAGGCAATTCGCGAAGCTGTCGCCGCCATCATGCGCGAGGCGGAGCCGACGCCATTCGCGATCGAGGGGCCCGCCCGTGCCGGTATTCGCGCGCGCCTCTGCGAACAGGGCTGGCGATGGGCTCAAGCGGACGCGATCGCGGCAGAAATCATTCAGGCGGCTCTTAACATCGTCGGGGCGAAGCGTCCGACATGGGAGCAGGGGCAGCCTGAATACACGCAGGACGGTTATGCGCCGCTAACGCGTGAGCGGTGCGTGCGGTGCGCGAAGCCGTTGCCGGAAGAAAATTACAAGTATTGCGGGCCGGTGTGCGCCCAGGCGGCAAAAGTAGATCGAAATCGGATACGGGATAGAGAGGCGGCCTATGCAGCGGAAAAAGCCTATCGAGCAGCCTGGGCAGAAAAACAACCGCCGCGATCATGCAAAACATGTGGACGCGCTTTTCAGCCGAAGCGCCTCAACGCCAAGTGCTGCTCGAATGCCTGCGCCGATGAAGCTAGACAAGCTGCCCGACGAAATATGCGCTTGGTGTGCGAAGCCATTTGAGCCGACGCGCGCGAGCAATGTTTTTTGCTCACGACGGTGCACGAGCGCCGAGTATTACAGCCTGGAAAGAATGGCGCGCGCCAAGCAGAGGGCGGAGTTGAAGTGCGTCGACTGCAACGCGCCCATAACGGGAGCGAAGAGAGCCGATAAGAAGTTCTGCGCCGCCTGCAAGCGCACCCACCGGCTCGAGAACCTTCGTGCCAGTCGCCGAAGAGAGGCGGAAGGCAATGCCGGCCTGCGCGGGACAAACCAATACGAAAATAAAGGGATAAATTTAGCCCTTGAATGGAGAGCCGTTGTATGACGAGCGCTTCACGTTCGAAACACGCTGTCGTGCCGCGCTTGCTGCGGCGCGAGCGTGCGGCAGCTTATCTCGACATTTCGCCTAGCCATTTCGACAAGCTGGTCAGGGAAGGAAGGCTTCCCCAGCCGAAGAAGCTGGACGAACGCACCAAGGGTTGGGACACACATGACCTGGACGTGCATATAGACCACCTCCCATATGCTGGCGGTTCCGTTGCGAACGCGCCGTCCGATTGGGATTGAGCACCTGCCGCGTAAACGCTTTCCCTTCGTGCAAATATTTACAGACCGTCATGGCCGCCTGCGGTTCTACTTTCGCAAGCCGGGTTTCCCGCGCGTCGCTCTGCCCGGCCCATTCGGCGGTCCTGAGTTTCTTTCCGCATATCAAACGGCCGTAGAGGGGAAGCATGTGGAAATCGGGGCCAAGCGCACCATTCCTGGCTCAATCAACGCCCTGATCGTTTCCTACTATGCGTCGCACGCCTTTACATCTCTTCGTCCGACGACGGCGCGCGTCTATCGCGGCATCATCGAGCGATTTCGAGAAGAATATGGAGACAAGAGCGTAGCTGGAATGCAGTCGAGACACGTCCGCGCCATCATGACAGCGAAGGCATCAACGCCGGACGCAGCAAACCGGCTGCTTGGCATGATTTCAATCCTCATGGACCTCGCCGTGGCGATGGAAATGCGCCCCGACAATCCGACGCTCGGCATTAAGCGACTACGCCACACGAGCGAGGGCTTTGCTACGTGGAGCGAGGACAATATTGCGGCATTCCGCGCCCACTGGCCGCTCGGCTCACGCGAAAGACTCGCTCTTGAACTGGCCCTTAACCTTGGCCAGAGACGTGGAGACCTGGTGCGGCTTGGGTGGCAACATATCATCGATGGATCAATCCGCCTGAAGCAGTCCAAGACAGGCGCCCTCGTGACGGTCCCGATCGTTGCTGAGCTCGGCGCCGCGCTCGACCTTCTGGAGCGCGATAGGTTGACCTTCCTCGCAACCGCCATCGGCGCGCCCTTCACGCCGGCCGGTCTTGGCAATTGGTTTCGAGAGGCCGTGAGGGGGGCAGGACTTCCGGACGAACTGTCGATGCATGGGCTCCGCAAGGCGACCGCGCGACGCCTTGCTGAGGCGGGGTGCACAACCCATGAAATCGCGAGCGTGACAGGCCATAGGACGCTGGATGAAATCGAGAGATACACGCGCGAGGCGGAAAAGGCGCGAATGGCGAAGGCGGCGAGTGCGAAGGTGATTAAAGCCTTCGGACGCAAGGGCGAAAAGTGAACAAAAATTGTCAAACCAAGTCGCAAGGTTTGACAATTTTTCGTATAACTTACTGAAATACAAGGCGAATAAAATGGATATGGTCGGAGTGGCGGGATTCGAACCCACGACCCCTTGTCCCCCAGAAGAGTGAAGCCAGCTATCGGGAGCCCTCGCACTTCTCATGAAACCTCATAAAAACTCTTGATTTAGCGAGGTTCATCGCCTCATAAGTGGTCATTGGGGGTCATAAACGGGGCGGGAAACCGCAATCTTTTATGGTCCCCGTATGACCCCCGGGGCAATATGCCGTCTTTGCAGATGACCGACGCTTGGCTCCGCACGCTGAAGCCCAGCCTGAAGCGTGACGAGTATTGGGATGAGCGGACGCAGGGCCTTTGCCTGCGTGTGACGCCCAGCAACGTGCGGACATGGAGCCTTCGCTATGTGCCGCCGGGGTCGAAGGAATATCGCCGCCTGACCTTGGGTCAGTATCCCGCGCTTTCGCTCGCCGCCGCCCGCGAGCGCGTGATCCAGACCCGGGCAGGGGTGTCAGGCGGTGCCGATCCGCAAAAGGAGAGGGTCGAGGCGCGCGCCGCATCGGCCCGCGTCCGGACGTTCGGAAAGCTTGCGGAGCGATACATCGACGAATACGCCAAGCGGACGAAGAAAAGCTGGGAGGGCGACGAGCTTCTCCTCCGCGTCCACGTCCTCCCGTCATGGGCGGAGAAGCGCGCCGACCGAATCACACGCGCCGACGCCTCCGCCTTGCTCGACGAGATAGCCAAGCGGTCCCCCTCGTCGGCAAACCGATCCCAGACGGTCATCAACAAAACCTTCAACTGGGCCGTCGATAGCGGCCTCCTGTCCGGCAACCCGTCCGCAGGGATGCGCAAGCGGGGAGGGAAGGAGAAGCCGAAAGATCGCGTCCTGTCGGAGACGGAGGTCCGCCTGTTCTGGCGCCTTGTCGAGACGGGGCGCGTGGCGCCGGCGATCACGGCCGCGCTGCGGCTCATTTTCCTAACCGGCGCCCGCCCCGGCGAGATTTCAGGAATCTCGCTGGAAGAGATCAGGGACATCGCGGACCCGAAGGCGGCTCTGATCGAGGTTCCCGCCGGCCGCATGAAAAACGGCCGCCCGCACGTCATCCCGCTTTCACCAATGGCGCGCGCCCTCGTCGTAGAGCAACTCGGCAGGCTGGCCAAGGATGACACGCATCTCTTCGCCTCCTCCTTCCATGGCCGAGGGCCAATCGCCCGTCACAGTCTTTCCCAAACCCTCGGAAAGCTCATCAAGGCGCTCGACCCAGACAGCGGCGACCCAGCGGTCGTCTCGATGCGTGCCAAGCCGCCAACGCCGCATGATCTGCGGCGGACATGCGCGACGGGCCTCGCGGCCCTGCGCGTCCCGCGCGAGGTGCGGCTGGCCGTGCTCGCGCACGCGCCGACCGATGTCATGGGAGTGCATTACGATCGCCACGACTTGGTGGATGAGAAGCGCGAAGCGCTGACCTTGTGGGCCGAAAAGATCGTCTCGATTCTGGAGTCCGGCAGATGATTGTCCTGAGTCTCCCCCAAGCCTATGCACTCGCGCAGGAGCAAGCTCCGGGCATCACCAAGGATCAATTCCTCGAACAGACCCGCCTTGCGCTCCTCGATGGCCGCATACGCGCTAAAGCGTTCGACTGCATTTACCGGGACGACCCGGAGGAGTTGGGTGTCAGCTACCGGGTGCTCCGCCCCAACGCGCCCAGCTTTCGGCAGGAAATCCCTCAGGAAGAATGGCGGAACCTGAATCTTTATCTAGCAAACGGGGGCGGCGCCTGCGCATGGGGGCACGACCGTGCGCCCGAACACTACCAAGGGTTGGAGATCGATGGCTCTTTAGAAGGGCTTCCTGTCCACGGCGAACCCCTTCTGACGGCTCGCAGCTTCGCGGGGGTATGGGTCGTAGACTCTCCCCGTGCGCCGTCGATGACCGACGCCGATCTGCGCCGGTGGATAGCTGATTACGAGGACGCCGAGGGCGAGCCGCCGATAAAAGATCACTGGAATAAATCCGCCGAGCTGAAAGGTCGCGGCGTGACGCGGGAGCAATGGCGGGAGGTTTGGGACAAGCTTTATCAGGTGGTTAAGAGAGGCCGCCGTCCTGAAATAATCCGCCGAAAATAATCCGCCGAAAAAATTTCGAACGGCGGAAAAAGCAGAATTAGACAAACGATCTCTTGCGCATAATTTTTGGGTCGCTTGATAGCTAGCGACGCCGAGCAACTCCTTAGGAGGCCAAGCACGTCGCTGCCGAGTGAAAGGAGCGACGATGACCTCTAAATATCTGCGCAAGCCGGCGGTGCTCGAGCGCGTGCCCGTCAGCGACGCGACCCTCGACCGCTGGGTCGCGGCGGGGCTGTTTCCGAAACCTGTGAAGCTGGGTCCCCGCGCCGTTGCGTGGCTGGAGTCGCAGATCGAAAGCTGGGAAGCCGCGCGCGTTCAATCCCACGAGACTATCCACGATCAGGCTGCGGACGGCGCTGAAACTACGCGCACCGCTGTCGCATAAGAAAAAGCGCGGCCGGCTTTCGCTCGACGCGCGCTCTCTGCTCGTGGACTCTCGACAAGCCACCTATAGCAGAATTCCGCGCCACGTAAAAGCCTGCCGCTCCGATTCCACCGAAAAAGCGAGAAGAGGAACGACGGAAATGGAAATTGAAACCACGCCGGCCATAGGCCGCGAAGATATTAAGCTAGGCATGTGGGCGTTTGAGAATCGGCTTCCCAGCCGTGAAGCGGCATTCTACAAGGCGGTCTTTGCAGAAGATCCCATCCTTGTTCAAGCGAGCCTCGCAGAGTGGCTCTTTACGTTCAGCCCACAGAAAAGACCCTACGTCTTTTTGAATGTAGTTGGCTGGATGGCGCCCGATGACTTCTGGCGGGCGTTTCATTCGTTCTGGAATAGCTTCGACTGCATTCCACACAGCCGATTTGCGCGGTGGCTCAATCGACATAGAAGATCCTGGCGACCCGAATTCATGTGCCCCGCTGATGAGCTGGCGTATGAGCTCCTACCTGACAAATTGACGGTCTACAGAGGGCAATCCGGCGTTGCCCCGCCGGGCTTTCATGGACGCTTGATACAGAAACTGCCTTTGTCTTTGCGCAGGGTCACAGAGGAATTCAAGTCGCTAATCCCGTTGTCATAGAGGCGACGATCGCCAAGGCGGATGTGGCAGGGTTTTACGGCGACCGGGACGAGTCAGAGATCGTCCTTTTCTCGGCGCGTCATGCCAAGAAGCGGCGAACGTATCCGGTTGTCTTCAAGCCCAGGATTTACTGAACGAAGAAACGACGAGGGGCGCGCCGGTTGGATGGCGCGCCCTCGTAGTCCTGATCAATCTGAAAGCTTTCATACTATGCAGACAAACGCCGAAAAAAGCAATGCGCCGCTCTCTGCTAACTCCAGTCCTTTGCTCCCTGCTGCGAGGGCATATATCGCCCGCGAGTGGAATCCGGTCCCCGTAAAGGCGTTCCGAAAGGCCCCGACGGGCGGCGAGGGGTGGCAACGCCAGAGGATCACAAACGAAAACGTAGATACGCATTTTCGAAACCGCGACGGCAACATCGGCGTGCAGTTGGGCGCCGCGTCTGGCGGCCTCACGGATGTTGATTTGGATTGCCCCGAGGCGATCGAAGCCGCGCATCGGTTATTACCGCGAACGAACGCAATGTTCGGACGCGCATCGGCGCGCTACGCGCATCGGCTCTATGGTTCCGATCTATATGAACGGCAACAAAAGGCTGTAATCAATTTTGATGACCCGATCCGAGAGAAGGACAAACGACTCCTAGAAGTGCGCATTGGAAGCGGAGATAAAGGCGCACAGACCGTGTTTCCGCCATCGACTCACGAGAGCGGCGAAGCGATAAATTGGGAAGAAGGTTGCGACGGCGAGCCTGCAAAGGTCGATGGCGCGGAACTTCTTAAGCGCGCGGGTTGGGCGGCGGCAGCGGCGCTTCTGGCGCGTTATTATCCGCACGAGTCAGGCGCGTCAGCTAATGCAGGGATTGCGTCTTTGCTTGCGCAGTCAGGCATGACGAAGAACATCACGAAGCTTTTTGCCCAAGCCCTCATCTCGCCGAGCTCTAAGGACAAGTTGGCTTCTCTCCTATCCGCAATCGAAGTTGCAGTTGCCGCGAAGGACAGGGGCGAGGCGCCACGCGGCGATATAGCAGATAGCTATGACACGAAGGTAGCGGACGCTGTCCATGCTTGGCTCGGTGTTAAGCGCAGCGAAACGTCAAGAGCGACTACAGACGCGCCTTCCAAGGCGAAATCCTCGCGCGCCAAGGCAGATATGTTGAGAGAATCGACGCCACTGCCCATACGTGATGGCGGAGGCCCTCCGATACCTAGCGGAGAGAAAATTTTTCACTAGTTGCGACGGCGTGGCGACGGACGCAAATGGTCGCATTACGGAAGTTGGATGGATCAGCGCCGGAATGGCGCTGAAGCTCGCATACCTGGACGATGGCGAGGAGTTATGGTCGCTCACTCATAATTCAGATGAAGCGAGGGCAGAGGCGGCCGCACACTGGAAATCGTTCGCTACCGCGCCAAACGGCAATCAGATCACGATCGGAACACTCATAAATGCGGCGCGCGACGCTGGGTTCAAGTTTCCGAATCGCGAGCACGATTCCGGTTATGTCACGTTCGGTGGTTCGGCCAAGCGTATCGTGTTGGTCGAAGATGTCGACGCGCGGTTTGGACAGCTTGAGGCGCCCGGATTGCCCGCCTGTTACATCCACCGCCTCGACTCCATGGCGATCACGCCAGACGACCTGCACAAAAGGTTAGGCGGAGAAGTCGTCTATAGCGGCAAAGATGAAAAAGGCCGTCCGAAATATGGACCTGCGGCGAACGCGTGGAAAAACTACATCAACCGCCACCGCTATCGGCGCATCGTCTTCACGAACAAGACTCATGAGCCGGAAGACTCTCTGAACCTGTTTCGCGGATTAGGGGTTGTTCCAAAGAAGGGCGATTGCAGCCTGATAGTCAGACACATCTTTGAGGTAATCTGCTCAGGCGACTTTGACAACGGGATGTATCTTATCAAGCTGATTGCGTGGCAGCTTCAAAATATCGGAAAGCCGTCGCGCGTGATCGTCCTGCTAAAGAGCGAACAACAGCAAGTCGGCAAAGGGTTGCTTGTTGGCGAAGTGCTGCGCCCGATTTTCGGAGACGCGTTCTCAACGTCGAACATAAAACTTATTATCGGTCGCTTTAAAGACCACCTGCGCGGAAAATCTCTTATCTTTCTAGACGAGGCACTCTTTGCAGGCAATAGAGAAGGCGCGGACTTGATTAAGGCTTTCGCAACCGCGTCTTTTGAATCGTTGGAGCCTAAGGGGCTTCCACCCCTGCAATTGCCCGTCGCCTTCAACTTTTGGCTATGTTCAAACCATGAGGACGCCGCCTATATAGAAAAATTCGACGCGCGATATTTTGTGCTGAACGTATCCCCCCACCGCTACGGAGGCACGGCGTATTTCGACGCCGTGCTAGACGAGGCAAAGAACGGCGGGAGAGAGGCTTTCGCGGACTACCTTCTTTCTCTCGACCTGTCAGACTTCAATCCAGTTGGGGATATGCCGAAGAGCACGGCGGCTAAGCGGGCCATGCAGTGGGAGAGCATCAACCCATATGATTCCAGAAAGTTACTCGAAGCGTGCGCACACTCCCGAAAAATCTTGGGCAGCGGAAAACAGGACTACTTGACGCAAGATTGGGTAGTGGGCGCCGAACATTCGTTCGCTGACTTATCGCTCGCATACGCCGCATGGCAGAAAACCGTAAGTTCGCCAGTGAAACCCCGGCCAACCAAAATTGGCGCATTGGGCGGCGTGCTTAGCAAAGCCGGATTCGAATCCAAACACACCAACGAGGGTAATTTTCGCATCCTGCCAACGCCGGAGGCGTGTCTTGAATTGCTTTTGGCCTAAGCGTGAAACCCTGTGTAACCCCGGTGAAGGGGTAGGTTCTCACCCATAACATCTTGATTTCTAGCCACTGTGAAGGGGTGAAACCCTCTTCCCTCTATTTAGAGGGAAGAGAGAAATAGAGAAAAAATAGGTGGGAGCGGAGAACGTGGGAGCGTGGGGGTGAATTGAAATGAGGGTTTCACCCCTTCACCCCTTCACTTTTTGGGTTGGTTTTGTCGCTTAATTCCGCCGAAAGCAGCGGCGAACGAAAAGGAGAAACGAACATTCCGATCAAAGAACGTGCGGTTTTCATCAAGGCGAATGGCTTTGGACCTATCGAGATCAAAGCGGGCACCGAACAATGACTCACACCGCCACTAGACCGCGCCGCCCTGTTTTTCATCTGCCGCGGCTTACCCACGTGGGTAAGACGCAGCCCACCACCACGGCGACCCCAGCACAACCCGCGCCCCCGCGCTCGCAGGACGATGGGACCGGCGATGATCGACGCGAACGACCCCGATATGATCCTAGCCCTGGACCGTCGGGCATAGAGCCTGAGCGGCCTCGCCGATCAGGGCGCCGTCGTGAGAGCCTTGGCCGCCATGCACAAGAAGGCTGAAGCCGCATTCATCGCACAAGGGCAGAGCGACCTTGAGGCTTGGCTTGCAACCGACGCGCTTGTTGGTCGACTCCGCTCATTGGTCGAGTCCTATCGGCGCATGGGCGCGGCCCGCGAGCACGAACGGGAGGCGCGAGAGCGGCAGGGGTAGGCTCAACGCTTAAAGCCTCTCAGCGGCCTCCGCAGCCCCGGCAAGCGGCACCCCGGGGGGCGGGTTAAATGTCCGCGGGATCAGGGACTTGCAACCGGGCGGGGTCGCATCCGGAGATTTTTTTCCGCTATGCCGATATTCAATCAAGCGGGCGGAAATCACTTCGGGCGGCGAATACGGGCGGCAAATCTTAGGACTTATGCTCACAGTGAGTACAAGGGCGCTGCTGACCCTCCGAATACTTCACCGGCTGACGCGAAGTTCTATTCGAAGCTACCGCCCGAAGTTTTTGAAAACCTCGGGCACCCGCTTGAAACTTCGGGCAAATCAAATGGCGTAACTATCTGTAGTTTTTGCGTGTTAGGGCCACTCATTTGAGTTTGGGGCTGAAAACGTGAAAACGTCGGAAATCAAAATTCGAGTCGACCCAGCCGCCAACCCCGGCGAGATTGGCTTGGACGCGGCTTTGGGCGTCCATTGCCGGTCCACCACTACCTGACGCCCCCCTGACATGGCCGCGACCTCTAAATTTCCCGTTATCGACCGCAAGATTATCTTCGCCGGCAATGGCGTCTTTTCCCTGAGACGCGGGGCAAGGCGTTTGCGGAGGCCGCTGGCCAGAGCATCCGAGAAATCGACCGGGAGAACGACCAGGCGCTCGGCCGCGATGTCCAGTATCGAACTTTCGTCGATGGCCGCGAGACGACTACTCTCGCGACGGCGAAGGACACGAGCGTCATCCGCGCGCGATGGAATCTTACGCCGGGCGTCATTCAATACATAGTCGAAACACTCCGAGCGGGCGTTCCAGGAAAAAGCGGACATTTCCGCAAGTCGATAACGCTCTATGCCGATGGCCGCGAAATATCCAACCCGGCGGAAGCGATCGGCGCGCGCGAAGTGCTGATTCTTTCCGTTGTGCCCTATGCGCGCAAGATCGAACGCGGGAAGAAAGGATACAACCCCGGACATCTTTTCGAGGCCGTCGCTGCAATGGCGAAGGGCCGGTTCGGGAAAATTTCGCGCATCAAGTTCACGTATGCCGAGCCAGAAGGCCCGGGGTCCGAATTGGACTCGCGAGCGCCGACAAGCGCAACGGCGGCCATGCAGCGCGGCAGGTCAATCCGCAAGGCGGGCCTCTAGGGCGGCGACGTGAAAGGCCGCTCCTGGGCCTCCTGAGCGCCGCCAAGGGCCTGCGAGATCGCGGGCGTTGAGCCGCGCTTCGTGACCTTCGACGGCGCGGACCGGGACGGTTGCGCGCTCGACACGAACATCCATCGCCGGCATATGAAACCGGGCGCTCGGCACCTCGTTATGGGAATGGCACGGCGGAACCGCAATGAAAATACCAAAAGTGATTTTAGAAGAAGGGCCTAGTAGCCGGCCTGTTCAGAGGGCAGATTATTCTGGGAACTAATGCTTCCAACTGCTAGAAAGAGATGCGCGGGGCATCCCTTATCATTTTTCCGCGTTCTTGGGTGCAGCTTTCGCTCAAGTTTAAGTAGCCTCTTGCTCTTGGAGCGGTGGAAAAAGATGCGAATTCTTGCTTATATCACCTGCATAGCCGGGCAATTTATCTGCTGCAGCTGCTGCTGCGCTTACGCGGTCGAGGGCGTAGGTTTCTGTTACACGCAGACGAACGCTCGCCCGAGCGTTGTTTATCACGTTTCTCCTCCTCAGCGGTCTGCTAATTGGGGCGCAGCAACAGTGAAGGAGGCGTTTATTCAGAAGCTGAAGCGCGACGGATTTGATGCTGTTGACGCGTCATGTAGTTGGTATACCTCCGCATTCGATGCAGAGGTGGCATTCTATAAAGTTCTACAGACTATCAGAGACAAGGGGCGCGTCGACATAAACACTGTTCTGTTTGATCCCTAGTTTAGAATTTTTGGAGGTATGAGTAGATTATTCGGCCTCGACGCTCCTCGGTCGTGTGCGAGAAGAGAGCGTGTACACTCAGAGGCATTATCTGGACATCTTGGCGACTTTGCCCATAGCAGTTCGTCGACGTCAGTGCGTGGGGCTTACGGGGTCTAGAATGCCATCATTTGGAGGTAAGATGGGCGGCTTGGATCTGAAATTTTCAAGGCGGCAGATTATCCGCGGTGGGCTCACCTCATCGCTTTTTCCTGCATTATGCGAGCAAGCCATCGCGCAATGCCCACCTGGTGTCTTGACCCCGGCCAACCAGAGTATCGTCACCGTAAATCAACCATTCATAGCTCGGGTTTATAGCCAAATAGCACCGAATTTTTACCTCAATGGAAGCCTTATTGGCCGAGGTACGCCATCTGGCTCGAGCACCGCGTTTGCTATTTCTATCACCCCGACGGCGCTCGATTTCAACGCTAGCGTGACTGTTCAAGTTCCCTCAGAGAGCCCGGTTACTGTAAGACTGGCTATTGCTGAGCCGAACAGATTTGACACGGTGATGACGAGATGGTCAGCGACAAATCTGAGAGTGAGTGCAGGTGAAGTCGATCCGGATGGAGGTGTTAATGCCTACAAAGCCACTGCATTGATCAACGGTACCGCGTCGGCACATAATCTCACATCGTCGGTGCTTCAGGCGTCGGTCAACCGGAGCAGCGGCTTCGAGATTTGGGCCGAATACAACCCCAGTTTTCCGATTATTATGATTTATCCAAGGAATGTCAATACTGCTCAGTATTGCTACGTAAATTTGCAGAACGGCGACACGAATGGCAATTGGGCTTATGCTAAAATCATCGAGACGCGAGGAAACTGGAAGCGCATATGGTTCTACAGAGCAAAGGGCGTCGCAACGGAAACAGTGAGCATCTACGCATGCAAAGTCATTGGTGGGGCATATTGCACGACCATGGGAAATGAGTATATTCGCTTTTATAAGCCTCGGTCAGCGGATGGCTTGTTGCCCTTGACCAACTTCCAGCAGATGCAACGGAAAGATAACGGATTTGTCAACGGCAAGCGACAGTGGCTGACGCGATCCCCTTTTAATGATAACGAATCGTATATGAGCAGAGATCTCCCCATAAATGTAGTCGTTCCGGACAATTATAGTCCTACAAATAAATATGCGGTCGTTTACGTCTTAGATGTGGAGAATGTCCCAGGGTCAAACAAACTTGATGGGCTTAAGGTTCTGAAAGACCTAAACATTCACAACTATTATAACCTGATCCTCGCCCAAACATTCTGGCAGGGAGGGATTTGCCCGTGGTATGGCACGAAGAGCGATGGAACCATAAGGGGAGACATTCATCTGCGGGATTGCCTGGTAGGACTTGTCGATGAACAGTTCTCGACTATTCCCACCCGTGAGGGCCGAATTTTGCTGGGGTTCTCGACCAGCGGGTGGGGAGCTCTGTCGCTTCTGCTAAGAAATCCGACTGTTTTTGGGTATGCTGGTTGTTGGGACGCGCCGTTAAATCTGACTTTTGGCGGAAGCAATTACGGACAGGTTGCTGCCTACGGCACCGAAGCCCAATACAGGTTGTATAACCCTAAAGATATTCTGTCGACCTATCTTTCTTCCGTTGCCGAGAGGAAACGCATTGTTCTCGGGGGGGGGGTGAGTTTCAATAAAGATACAGCTGATTTCGCCAATCTACTGACCGCCTCCGGCGTGCCGTATACTTACCTCTATCGTGACTTGTCGAAGTTCGGCGGAAGAGCTGCCAACTGGAATAGCTATGATAACGATTATTCTGGAGGGTCGCCGCAAGGCTGGTGCTCCACTTTCATTCCCGCGTTAATGGATTTGGTGGCCGCTCGCTGATCGATGGGAAAAACGAGTATGAACAAGTTTGTTGGAGATATTTCGAGGCGTTGCCTTATTCAAGGGGGGGTGGCCTCTGCTCTGACTCTCTCTGCGTTGCCCAGGCAGGCATTGGCGCAATGTCCACCGGGCTTTTTGTCGCCAGTCAATCAAAGCATCTTGACCGTCAATCAGCGCTTCAAAATAGAGGCCTTCGCCTACTCGGCACCAAATTTCTATTTTGATGGAACTCCTATCGGCCAAGGCGTGATATCAGATTCTAGCGGCGCATATTCGCTTTATTACACTCCTGGTTCCACTAATTTCAGTGTGAATCTGACCGCTCAAGCCGCGTCCGGGCCCGCCGTAACTGTGAAACTCGCCGTTGCCGAAGACAACAGATTTAAAACAGATCTCACTCTGTGGGCGGCGACTAATTTAAGGGTCACAGCTGGCGAATCTGATCCGGACGGAGGCGCCGGCGCCTACAAGGCGACGGCGCTGGTCAGCAGCACAGCGGTAAAACATATTATTTCGACATCGGCGGTTCGGGCGTCGGTCAATCTCAGTAGCGGTTTCGAAGTTTGGGTGGAGTATAATCCCAGTTTTCCGGTGATCCTAATTTACCCGACTAATACCAATGTAGCGCAGTACTGTTACGTAAATCTGCAGAATGGTGATACTAACGGGAATTATGCTTATGCAAAAGTGGTCGAAACAAGAGGGAATTGGGTGAGAATATGGTTCTACCGCTCCCAAGGATCCAAAACCGATACTGTGAATATCTACGCGTGCAAGCAGATGAATGCGCCGCTCTGTGTAACTGATGGGACAGAATATATTAGGTTTTACAAACCTCGATCCGCAGATGGGCTGCTGCCTTTCACTAATTTCCAACAGATGCAGCGCAAGAGCAACGGTAATATCAACGGCCGAAGGCAATGGCTGACGCGATCCCCATTCAATGACAACGAAGCCAACTTGAACCGAGACTTACCTATCAATGTAGTTGTTCCTGATAGCTACAACCCAGATTTTAAATATCCCGTTATTTACGTACTAGATGTTGAAAACACACCCGGAACATCATATCTTGACGGTCTGCAGGTCCTGAAAAATTTAAACATCCACAACATTTATAACGTGATATTGGCGCAAACGTTCTGGCAAGGGGGATATGCTCCTTGGTATGGCACAAAGAGTGACGGGACTATAAGAGCTGATGTTCATGTTCGTGACTGTTTGGTCGGTCTCGTCGACGAGCAATTTTCGACGATAGCCAGCCCGGAAGGCCGTATCTTGCTGGGCTTCTCGAAGAGCGGTTGGGGCGCGATGTCGCTTCTTCTGCGAAATCCAACCGTTTTCGGTTACGCGGGTTCCTGGGATGCTCCGTTCAACCTTCAATTCGGCGGCACCAATTTTGGTCAGGCCGCTTATTACGGCACAGAGGCGCAATACAAGTTGTATAATCCGAAGGATATTTTGGGGTCTTATGTCGGTTCCATCAAGACCAGAAAACGCATCGTTCTCGGCGGCGGTGTCGTCTTCAATACTGACACGAATGATTTTGCCAATTTGCTAACCTCTTTTGGAGTCCCTTATTCTTATATCTTTCGTGACCTGAGTAAGTATGGTGGTCTTGCTCACAACTGGAATGCCTATGACAATGACTTCTCCGGGAACGCGCCAAACGGGTGGTGTACCACATTTGTTTCTGCGTTAATGAGTCTCGTCGCCGCTCCTAAGGGATGAGCTGGGCGTAAAGCCTGTACTATCCGATCAAAAGATATCTTCTTAGCTGCTAAAACGCAGTGAGAGTCCCCCCTCAGTTCCGAAGCGAAGTGGAACACCCCCGCCGATGGGATATCGGCTGGTTGTTCAAGCCATTACGGGAGTGTTGCCATGCGAGCCTACTCGCACCTGTCCGAGCAAGAAAGAGATCTGATCGCAGCTCACCGTGCGGCCGGCAGGTCCCTGGGAGCCATCGCCCGTCAACTCGGGCGCGCGAAGACAACGATTTCACGGGAGCTCCGGCGCAATGCCCTGCCGTCTGGCGGATACTCGCCCCTGCACGCCGCCGGAGCCTACATCTGGCGCAGGCGGCGGGCGGCCCTTATCGAGAAAGACGTTCGCCTTCAGACTTTTGTCGTTGACCGCCTGGCGGAGGGCTGGTCACCAGAACAGATCGCCGGCTGGCTCAAGAGCGGCGCCGAGCGTGGTCTGAGAGCGATCGGTTGTCAGACCATCTACGCTTCATCTACCGCTCGGGTCAAAAGGCCGCTGAGCTCCGGCGATATCTCGCGCGCCGGCGCAAACGTCGTCGTGCGCTGCGCAGCCGCCCGGCCCGCGATCTGATCAAGGACCGCGCTTCGATCCATAAGCGGCCCACAATAGTCGACGCCCGTGACGAAGCAGGTCACTGGGAGGCTGATCTCGTAATCTGCAAGCGGACCAGGCCCATGCTTGTCCTGCATGAGCGCAAATCACGCGTGACCCTCGCAGCCCGGCTCGCCGGCAAGACAGCCGCCGAAACGATCTCCGTCATGCTCGCCGTCTTCGGCCGGATCGACCCGGCCTTGAGAAAGTCGGTAACCTTCGACAACGACACGGCTTTTGCGCAGCATGCGATGCTGCGTTCGATGCGCCAGATGACCACATGGTTCTGAGACATCGGGCGGGAGGAGATCGGCGAGGCGATCGCCGCCGCGCTGGCCGCTCTGGTGGGGCGGACCTAGAATCACCCCATAAGCGCCGGGCATGGCTCGGCGCGAAAGAGACGCCTCGGCGACCGTGGATGTATCGGCGCCGGGGCGTTTTTTTGACCCCCCAGCAACTCCCGAGGCTTTTTAGACCTCGGGTGATTTTTCTAAGTATTTGATTTCATGGTCGGAGTGGCGGGATTCGAACCCACGACCCCTTGTCCCCCAGACAAGTGCGCTAACCGGGCTGCGCTACACTCCGACTGGCCGCCCTTATAGAGATGCGGCGGCCCTCTGGCAACGGTCTAACGTCGGGTAACTGTGAGAAGGCGCTTGCACTCGTCGATTTCGGCCAGAACATGCCGCAGCAATTCGGCTTGCCGCGTGTCCGGTCGTCGTTCGACCACGACCGGAGCGTTGAAAACAGGCGACGGAATGGCGACCAGTGGGTATTGGGGGGCGCCCGGCGAATCGGTGGTTTCTGCGTCTGGATGGGCGACTGCCGGCGGCGGAGCGCCGTGCGGCTCGTCGGGAAGCTTTGGCTCCATATCGAACAGCGTCGGCTCTGCCGCCGGCTCGGGCGGCGGGGTCTCGGCGGGCGGCGTGGGAGCCGGAGGAGACGATTCGCCGTTCTGGCGGCGCTGCACGTCGGCGATCACGGCGTCGACCCCTTGCTCCTTGAGGATGCGCTGCACGCCTTTGATCGTATAGCCCTCGCGATAGAGCAGGTGGCGGATCGCCTCGACAAGGGCGATGTCGCGCGGCCGGTAGAAACGCCGGCCGCCGGCGCGCTTGACCGGATCGATCTCCTTGAAACGCGTCTCCCAGAAGCGCAGCACGTGCTGAGGCAGGTCGAGATGCTCCGCCACCTCGCCGATTGTGCGCAACGCGGCGAATTCTTCCCTGGCTGTCGCGCCTTTGCCAGCCACCTTGCCCCCCTGATTCGATCCGTGAAGCGAACATTACTCGCAGCGGGGCGTCTGTTCAGCCAAAAAAGCCAACGGCCCCCCATGCTTCGCCGCGAGGTGTGGACAAGACTCGCCCGCTTCCCTTAAGTGCCGGGGTCAGGAAACACAGGGCGGCGCAATGGAAGACTGGCTTCTCTTTCCTCATCCCGTGGCGGAGGTGCGGCGTCATGCGACGGAAGAAAACGCCGTCGCGGTGCGGAATTGGCTGTGGCTCGTGGCCGCGCTGGTTTTGCTCATGGTGCTGGTCGGCGGCGCGACGCGCCTGACGGAATCGGGCCTCTCCATTGTCGAATGGAAGCCCGTCACGGGCGTCATTCCGCCCTTGTCGCAAAAGGAATGGCTTCAGGCCTTCGAAGATTACAAGAAGATCCCGCAGTACAAGGAGCTGTTCCCGGACATGGACCTGGCCGGGTTCAAATATATCTACGCCTGGGAATGGGCGCACAGGCTGCTGGGCCGGCTGATCGGCGTCGTCTTCGCTTTTCCCCTCATCTGGTTCTGGGTCACCAAACAGCTCCCAGCTTCTGTCAAGCCCAAGCTCATCGGCATTCTGGCGCTCGGCGCGCTGCAGGGCGGCGTCGGCTGGTGGATGGTGTCGTCCGGCCTCATCCATCGAACAGAGGTCGCGCAGGAGCGGCTGGCCATCCATCTGGTCATTGCGGCGCTCATCTTCGCCGCCTGTCTCTGGGTCGCGGGCGGCCTCGGGCCGCGCAAGGCGTCGAGCGTGCACGACGGGGCAGGGCGGCTGCGGGCGACGGCCCTTGCGATCCTCGCGCTCGTCTTCCTTCAGCTTTTCATGGGCGGCATCGTCGCCGGGTTGCGCGCGGGACTTGTCGAAAACACCTGGCCGCTGATCGCGGGGGCGTTCATCCCGCCGGCCGACGTTTTGTGGCCGAACGAACCCTGGTGGTCGAACATCGTCGACACGCCGCTGACGGCGCAGTTCTTCCACCGGATGATCGCCTATGTGATTTTCATCGTCGCGGCCATCCATCTCGTCGATGCGGCGATGAATGCGGGCGGCGCCGCGCGCAAGGGCGCCGTGCTCCTGTTCGGCCATGTCGTCGGACAGATCGCGCTCGGCGTCGCGACGCTGCTGCTCATCGAGCCGCCCTTCGCGGGGACGCCGCATCTCCTGCTGGCGCTCGCGCATCAGGCCCTCGGAATGGGGGTTCTGGCCGTGGCGACGCTTCAGGCGCGGCGGCTGGTGGGCGATCTCGAAACCATTTGAGGCGAAGCTTTGCAAAACATCCCGTTCCTCGATCTTCCCGGTCCCGAGTTTCTCAACGTCTTCGGGGCGCTGGCCATCATCGTCCTCGCGGCGACCTGGCTCGCGATCCATTTCGCCGATCACACCGGGAGCCGTCCGCCGCCGCCTGTTCCCGAGAAGCCGGACGCCATCGAGATCGCTTTCCTGCAGGGCGGCGCCAATCAGGTCGTCCGCACCGTGGTCTATGACCTCGTGCAGCGCGGCTATGCCGCACTCGCCAAGGAGGATCGCGTCATCCCGACGGCGAAGGAGCCACAGCCGGGCGAACTCGACGCAATCGAGGCCTTGGTGCTCGACGCCATTCAGTCGAAGCCGAAGGCGCATGAGCTCTTCGACAACCGCGCCAAGCGCGCCGAACTGCTGAAGCTTCTCCAGCCCGTGCGGGCGCGGCTCGCGGCGCAGGACCTCATCAAGCCGGAATCGGTGAAGATCTGGCGCCGCCGCGCGCAGCTCATTGGCGCGCTTCTGCTTGTCGGCTTCGCTGGCGCGAAGATCTATGTCGCCCTGACGGTGGGGCCCGCGAATGTGTCCTATCTCGTCTTTCTGTGCCTCGCCTCGATCCTCGCGCTTTTCGCGCTCGCCTATGTGCTGACGCGTAGCCACGCCAGCCGGCGCGGGCGCGCCTGGCTGCAGGCGATGGAGCTCGCCTATCGGCCGCGCCTCGACACGGCGCTTGTCCGGCTCGGGTCGTCGCACGGCATGAGAGGCTTCGAGGGGGCGTCGCTCTTTCTGATCGGCCTTTACGGCTTCTCGGTGCTCAAGGGCACGCCGGATGCGGCCTTCGCCGAGCATTTCAAGCGGGCCTCGGGCGACGGCGGCGGAAGTTGCGGATCGAGCTGCGGCGGCTCATGCGGCGACGGCGGCGGAGGCGATTTTGGCGGATACGCCGGCAATTGACGCGCTCGGCTCGGGCCTCGGCTATCGGCCGCAGTTCCGCGCCGACCTCTTCGCCAGCCGCTCGCACGTCGATTTTCTCGAGATCATCGCCGACCATTATCTCGACGCCTCGCCCGAGAAGCTCGCCGAGCTCGAGCTTCTCCGGACGCATTTTCCGATCGTTGCGCATGGGCTCGATCTTTCGATCGGCGGCGCGGACGGCGTCGATCCTGTCTATCTCGACAAAATCGCGGGGCTGATCGCGCGCATTGATCCGCCCTGGTGGAGCGAACATCTCTGCTTCACCCGCGCGGGCGACGTCGATATCGGCCATCTCGCCGCCTTGCCCTATACGCAGGAGGCGATCGACGCCGTGGCGCGCAATGTCGAGACGGTGCGAAAACGCATAAAGGCGCCGCTGCTTCTGGAAAACATCACGACCGTCGTGCGCGTGCCGGGGGCCGAGATGGATGAGCCGGAGTTTCTCACGCGCGTCCTCGAGCGCACGGGCTGCGGCTGGCTCTGCGACGTGGCCAATCTCTACGCCAACAGCGTAAATTTCGGCGTCGATCTGAACGCCGCCTTCGAACGGTGGCCATGGGACCGGCTCGTGCAAATTCATTACGCGGGCGGGCGCTGGCGGCAGGGCGTGCTGATCGACAGCCATGACGCGGCGACGAGCGAGGACGTCTGGTCGCTCTACGATCGCATCGTGTCGCGCGCGCCGGTAAAGGGCGCCATTCTCGAACGTGACGAACGCCTGCCCGAATTCTGCGAGTTGCTCGGAGAAGTGTCGCGCGCTCGCAGAGCGCTCGAGGCGCATGGCCGATGGCGCTGAGCCAGACGCAGGCGCTGCTGGCGCGCCTCTTCACCGACGCCAGGCTGCGGCGCGCATTCTTCCAGGCGCCGCAGGAGACGGCGCGAGGCTTCGGTTTGAGCGATTCGGAGGCCGCGGCGCTGGCGGCGCTTGACAGGCGCGAGGTCGAGGATTTCGCCCGCAGCCTCCTGGGCAAGCGCGCCCTCGACGCCCGCAAGGCGCTGCCGCTGACGGCGAAGGCGTTGGGTCCGGCGTTCGACGCACTTCTCTTCGAGGCGATCGAAGGTCCGCCCGCGCCTGAGCGTCATCGCGCCGACGCCGCGGCCCTGGCGACGCTCCTGGCCGAGCGTGGGGCCTCGCCAGCCTGGATTGTTGATCTCGCGCGCTACGAAATGGCATTCGTCGCCGCCGCGCGGCCGGGCGCTTTGCTTCTGTTGCGCCGATTTTCCTTTCCGGTGGACGAAATCGCCGGCGCGCTCGTTGCCGGGACGCCCGTCGAGGCAAGGCCCCGCGCGCGCACCGGCCTTTGGTTGCGCGCGCCGTGGGGACGATTGCATTGGCGGCTGCTGTAGCGCCACCGGTGCTGATGAGGCGAGGCCCTTTATGCGCCCCGCCGATAGGCAAGCGGCATCTCGACCTGGCGGCGCTCGGCGACGACGTCGATCAGGCGCTCGGCGCCACGGTCGCGCGCTTCCTGGCTTTGCGCCTTGGCGAGATCATCGCTCGCTTCCTTGAATTGCGCCTCGGCGTCTGCGAGCTGTCCGCGCAGATCGTTGAGAGAGGCAATGATGTTTTCCCGGCGCGTGCGGGCCGCGCGGGCATAGGTGGGATAGGCGAAATGATTGGGGTCGGAGATATTGGCCCGCTGTTCTTCGGTTGCGATCTCGCGTTCCAGCTCGTTCGACATGCGGGTGAATTCGGCGATGATGGCATTGAGCTGAACAATGCGCCGCCGCTTTTCCTCTGCCTGAAAACGCTTCAGGCGGACCAACGTATCCCGCGATTTCATGTTTTCGACTCCGTTACGCCACACTCATGAAAAACATACCGTTAATTCGCGAGACCGCTTCACTATGCCTGCCGCAGGTTGCTCTTTGGTTACCGGCCGAAAAAATTGCGGACGCTGTGGCGCCGATGCAAAAGGGCGTGAATAAGACGAAAAAAAGATTTGTGAGGCTAGAGCGTGGCCTTTAACCTTCGGCTGCGCGATATTGCGCGGCCCATTGGCTTAGCGTCATGCGTCCTGCGCTCACGCGCCTGCTCATTTGCTTCAGCGCCCTGATCCCTTGCGCGCGGGCGGCGCAGGCCGGCGCCTGGCTTTATCCCGAAGGCAAAGGCCAGCTCATCATCGCGACGGGCTTCGCCAGCGCCCGAAACGCCTATGACGCGTCGGGCCGGCTCGTCGCCACGCCGCCCTACCGGAAATTCGAGGCGCGCGTCTCTCTCGAACATGGGTTGACGGATTGGCTCACCTTCGTCGGCGAAGGGGACGCCATGAAATTTCGCGGCGCGCCCGCGCCTTATGACGTGCTCGACCTTCTTATATCAGAGGCCAAAGCCGGCATGCCCTTGTATGCGCCGACGCCCCGGGGCGTGAATTATGAGGGGCTAGGGCTCGGCGCCGTGGGCGCCCGGCTGCGGGTGCTCGAGTCCGGCGATTACGTCGTTTCGGTCGAGGGGCGGCTGCGCGCCGCCTCGCCGCAAGCGCGCCGCTTTCTCGACATGCGCGATCCCGTACAGGTCGATGCGCGTCTGCTGATCGGCCGCTCGTACAACTTCTTCGGCGTATCGGGCTTCCTCGATGGGCAACTCGGATTTCGGAGCGGGGGGCAGAATGGGGACGAAATTCGCCTCGATCTGACCGCGGGGCTCCGTCCCTTCGACAAGCTGTCGTTGATGGCGCAAAGCTTTTCGGCCATGGCCCCGCGCGGTGGCGGCGTGACGGCGCTCGCGCAGCAGAAGTTCCAGTTGAGCGTCGTCTATGACGCTACACCGTCGCTGTCCGTGCAACTCGGCGGCGTGGCCGCGCCCGCCGGCGCCAACGCCCCGGCCGAGCGCGGCCTGATCACCGCCCTCTGGTGGCGCTACTGAGCTTTACCGCTCGGCGAGCGCAAGCGGCTCGATCCTGACCGCCGCTATGCCGGCCGAGCGGAAGCCGAGGGCGTCCGCCGCGCCAGTGGAGACGTCGATTACCCTTCCGCCCCTGAAGGGGCCGCGATCATTGATGACGACTACGACCGAGCGGTTGTTCTTCAGGTTGGTGACGAGCACCTGGGAGCCAAAGGGGAGGGTGCGATGGGCGGCGGTAAAGGCGCCGACGTGGGCGCCGCTCGAGGTGCGCCGGCCCGAATAATAGGAAGCCTTGCCGACCCAGGCCGCCTCCGCGCCGCATGTCAGCGCGGCGAATGCGGCGACTCCAAACACAAAACGCTTCAACAGAACGCTCCTTTGCTGCGCGCGCAGGCTGCGCGCCTCCAGCGCCGGCGTCGGCCAGCGCGGACGGAGCGGTAAGGGAGGGGTGCGGCGAAATGGAGGCGCGTCCCGCCCGGCCCGCCTTGAGCGGGGATCGGACGTCGCGGCCGGGGTCGGGGCCGGGGTTGTCCCGGCCGATCATGCTCAGGTTCGCGTACGGATCACGCGGCGGCGGCTCTGGCCGTCTGGGCGTGGACGTCGCGGCCGCCGTTTTTCTCCATGATGCCGACGGCTGTTCTCTCCTTGGCCTCGTCCCAGACGCGGGCCCACAGCAGGAGACCGCCGTGGGACATCTGCGCCTTGACCCATGTGGCTTCTGCCGAGCCGATGAGCTGGGCGAGAGTCGCGCCGATGAGCCCGCCGCCGCCGCCGAGCGCCAGCGCCGCCGCGACGGCCGCGCCGAGCGTGCCGCCCGCCGCCAGCGCCATGCCTGCGCCGCTGATCGCCCCGATGTAGAACAGCGCGCCGATGATCCCGGCCTTGGCCTCGTTGCGTGCTTCCGGGTCGATATAGGCGCCATGGGGAGCCTTGAGATCGCCGCGTAGCTGCTCCGTCGAGAGGCTTTCGTCGCCGACGGCCTCGCGCACGACCGTCTGCGGCGCGAGAACGCTGATCGTCGTCTGGTCGAAGCCGTCGGTGAGAAGATCGTCAATCGCGGATTGCAGCTTGTCGAGATTGTCGAACACGCCGACGACCTCGCGCACCTCGCCGCGCTGTTCGGAGGTGAGGGGTTTTTGCGTTTCCATGTCCGGTGCTCCGCGAGCACGGCGCGAGCGCAACGCTCCCGGCCAACCGCGCTCCCGCTTCCTTAAAGGGAGCGGAGGCGGCGGGGTTTCAAGAGGGAACGTTGCGACGCTCTTGCTGTAACGCGACAACTCTCATCCTGAGGAGCCGCCGCAGGCGGCGGTCTCGAAGGACGAGGACTGCAGCGCCAACCGGTGATCTCACGAACATCCCGTCGTGCTTCCGCACGTCTCGCATTTTAGACACGTCCCGTTCCGCACCAGTGTGAAATTGGCGCACTCCGGGCAGGCCTCGCCGACATATCCCTTCATCCGCGCCTCGGCGCGCTTCTCCGCGACGCCCTGGACGGTCTTGGTCGGCTCGGTCCAGCCGAGCGTGGAAAGATCGGAATCTTCGTGCTCGATGTCCGGCGTCTCGCGCAGCGCGACGGCGCCGCCCTGCACGACCATCAGCCGGTCCGTCTTGGAGCGCAGCAGACCCCGCGAGACGACCGAATTCGCCTCCGGCGCCTTCCCCTCATGCTCGCCCTTGCCGAGCACGTCATGGCCGATGTCGTCGGGCGAGACATGGGCGAGATCGTTGCGGCCGAGATAGGAGACGGCGAGCTCGCGGAACACATAGTCGAGGATCGACGTCGCGTTCTTGATCGCGTCATTGCCCTGCACCGGACCCGCCGGCTCGAAGCGGGTGAAGGTGAAGGCGTCGACATATTCTTCGAGCGGCACGCCATATTGCAGGCCGAGCGAGATCGCGATGGCGAAATTGTTCATCAGGCTGCGGAAGGCGGCGCCCTCCTTGTGCATGTCGATGAAGATTTCGCCGAGGCGCCCGTCGGCGTATTCGCCCGTGCGCAGATAGACCTTATGGCCGCCGACGGCCGCCTTCTGCGTGTAGCCCTTGCGGCGATCGGGCAGCTTCTCGCGCTCGCGCACCAGCTGATGCACGACGCGCTCGACGATGCGCTCCGCGACATGCGCGGCGCGCGCCGGCATGTTGGCCGCGACGACTTCCTCCACCGCGTCCACGGCGTCGATGTCGTCGTCGCCCTGAATGAGCTGCGCGGACAGCGGCTGCGAGAGCTTGGAGCCGTCGCGATAGAGCGCATTGGCCTTGAGGCCGAGGCGCCAGGAAAGGAGATAGGCCTGCTCGCAATCCTCGACGCTCGCCTCATTCGGCATGTTGATCGTCTTGGAGATCGCGCCCGAGATGAAGGGCTGCGCCGCCGCCATCATGCGAATATGCGAGTCGACCGAGAGATAACGCTTGCCGGTGCGGCCGCAGGGGTTGGCGCAGTCGAAGACGGCGTAATGTTCACGCTTGAGGAAAGGCGCGCCCTCGAGCGTCATCGCGCCGCAGACATGCACATTGGCTGCTTCGATGTCCTGCTTCGAGAAGCCCAGATGCGAGAGGAGTTCGAAATTCCTGTCGTCGAGCTGCTCGGGCGTCACTTTCAGCGCGCCGGTGAGGAAATCCGCCCCGAGCGTCCATTTGTTGAAGACGAATTTGATGTCGAAGGCGGAGGGCAGCGCCGCCTCGATCGCCGCGAGCTTCTCGTCGGTGAAGCCCCTGGCGCGCAGCGAGGCGGTGTTGATCGCCGGCGCATTGGCGAGCGAGGCGTGGCCGACGGCGTAAGCCTCGATCTCCGCGATCTCGCTCTCACGATAGCCGAGCGCGCGCAGGCCCTCCGGCACGGCGCGATTGACGATCTTGAGATAGCCGCCGCCGGCGAGCTTCTTGAACTTGACGAGCGCGAAATCGGGCTCGATGCCGGTCGTGTCGCAATCCATGACGAGGCCAATCGTGCCCGTGGGCGCGACGACCGTGACCTGCGCATTGCGATAGCCGTAGAGCTCGCCCTGCGCGAGCGCCTTGTCCCAGGCGGCCGCGGCATGAGTCATCAGCACGGGATCGGGGCAGGCGGCGTAATCGAGCGGCACCGGCAGCGTATGCAGGCCCTCATAGCCCGCGCGCTCGCCATGGGCGGCGAGGCGATGGTTGCGGATGACGCGCAGCATCGCCTCGCGGTTCTCCATGAAGCGCGCGAAGGGGCCGCGCTCCTTCGCCATCTCGGCGGAGGTTGCGTAACAAACGCCGGTCATGATCGCCGACAGCGCGCCCGCGATGGCGCGGCCCGCCTCGCTGTCATAGGCGACGCCGGATGACATCAGCAGGCCGCCGACATTGGCGAAGCCGAGGCCGAGCGTGCGGTAATCGTAGGACAGTTGCGCAATCTCCTTGGATGGAAACTGCGCCATCAGTACGGAGATTTCCAGCACGATGGTCCAGAGCCGCACGGCGTGCTCATAGGACGTGACGTCGATGCGCTTCGTCGCCGGATCGCGGAACTGCAACAGGTTCAGCGAGGCGAGATTACAGGCCGTGTCGTCGAGGAACATATATTCCGAGCACGGATTGGAGGCGCGAATCTCACCGCCCGCCGGGCAGGTGTGCCAGTCGTTGATCGTGGTGTGGAACTGAATGCCCGGATCGGCCGAGGCCCAGGCCGCATAACCGACCTTTTCCCACAGGTCGCGCGCCCTCAAGGCCTTCGAGACCTTGCCGTCGAGACGCTTGATGAGAGACCACTCGCCGTCGTTCTCCACAGCGCGCAGGAAGTCGTCCGTCACCCGCACGGAGTTGTTCGAATTCTGCCCCGAGACGGTGAGATAGGCCTCGCTGTCCCAGTCCGTATCATAGGTGTCGAACTGGATGTCCTTGTAGCCCTGCTTGGCGAACTGGATGACGCGCTTGATGTAATTGTCCGGCACCTCGCTTCGGCGCGCGAGCTTGATCTCGCGCTTGAGCGCCGGGTTCTTCTCCGGATTGAAGCAGTCGTCGCCCGGCCCCTCGCAATTCACGCAGGCGCGCAGGATCGCCTTCAAATGCTTCTTGACGATCTTGGAGCCCGTGACGAGCGACGCGACCTTCTCTTCTTCCTTCACCTTCCAGTCGATGAACTGCTCGATGTCGGGATGGTCGATGTCGACGACGACCATCTTCGCCGCGCGGCGCGTGGTGCCGCCCGACTTGATCGCGCCCGCGGCGCGGTCGCCGATCTTGAGGAAGGACATGAGGCCCGAGGAGGAGCCGCCGCCCGAGAGCTTCTCCTTCTCGCCGCGCAGTTTCGAGAAATTGGTGCCGGTGCCGGAGCCGTATTTGAACAGGCGCGCCTCGCGCACCCAGAGATCCATGATGCCGCCGTCGTTGACGAGATCGTCCTCGATCGACTGGATGAAACAGGCGTGCGGCTGCGGATGCTCATAGGCCGACTTCGACTTCACCATCTTGCCATTGGTGAAGTCGACGTAGAAATGCCCCTGGCTCGGGCCGTCGATGCCATAGGCCCAATGCAGGCCGGTGTTGAACCATTGCGGCGAATTGGGCGCCGCCATCTGCATGGCGAGCATGTAGCGCAATTCGTCGCTGAACGCCTGGGCGTCCTCTTCCGTATCGAAATAGCCGCCCTTCCAGCCCCAATAGGTCCAGGCGCCGGCGAGACGGTCGAAGACCTGCTTGGCGGAAATCTCGGACGTGTATCTCTCGCCCTTCGGCAGTTGCGCGAGCGCGTCCGTATCGGGGACCGAGCGCCACAGGAAGGAGGGCAGGGCGTTTTCCTCGACGCGCTTGAGGCGCGCGGGCACGCCGGCCTTGCGGAAATATTTCTGCGCCAGCACGTCGGCCGCGACCTGGCTCCACTGCGCGGGAACCTCGATATTGTCGAGCGAAAACACTACCGACCCGTCGGGATTGCGGATCTCGCTCTTCGTCGTCTTGAACTCGATGGACGCGTAAGGAGACTCGCCCGACTTGGTGTAGCGCCGCTCGATCTTCATTGCCTTCAATCTCCTCAAAGCGCGGTCAAAGCCCGCGCGCAGCCATCCGTCAGCTAAGCGACGTCGATATTCGTCACTCGAAACCCGAAGGAGGCGCGCCTTTGGCGCGAGCCCAAGAGGCCGCGCGGGTGGAACGCCAAAACAGCGGAATACGCACAAGAGCAAAGCCGCCGTGCCCCGGCTCACGCCGGGCATGGCCATAGGTCGCGTCAAACGCCGTTCGCGCCATCTCCTGTGCCCCCAAACTGCGCGAGTCTCACGCAGCCGTCAAGATATTGTGTCGCTTATCAACAGGGAGACAATATGTGGAGAAGATGGTGGATATTGGGGACAAATCCAGGGACGCGGTTCAGGGAGGCTCGGCTAAAGGCCAAGATTCTGCAAGCCGGTTTTTGTGGCGCGGGGCGCCTCTCCGAGAGGCTAGCGGCAGACGGCCGGAGGCGCGGGCTTGAGCAGAAAGGCCCGGTTTTCCGTATTTTGCGGGCTAAGATAGAGAAAGGCGCGCGTCTCCAGGGGGCTCGTCAATTCGAGCCGCTCGCGGATCGTCAGCAGCAGGCCGGGGCCTTTCTGGGTGAGGTCGAAAGCGCCGGGATCGTCTGTGGACAACCGGCAGTTGCGCACGCCGTCCTCTTTCGTTTTGCACAGAGGCGACTCGGCCGCCGAGAGCGAGGCGTTGCAGGCCAACCCGAGCTTGT
This sequence comes from Hyphomicrobiales bacterium, assembly GCA_003963405.1. Lineage (GTDB taxonomy): Bacteria > Pseudomonadota > Alphaproteobacteria > Rhizobiales > Beijerinckiaceae > Methylocystis. The sequence continues at coordinate 27,291 of RXIY01000031.1, read as the reverse complement.
CCCAGTAGCAGGCGCCGATGGTGCTGAAGGCCATGTCCGCCGTGCGCAGGACGAGCTCCGCGTCGGCCAGAATCTTTTGGGTCTCGCCTGGAGTTTCGGGGACGGAGGTCTTGGTTACGGAGAGCGTGGCCCGGCGCACGATCTGGGCCGGATGCGCCGCGAGCCAGGCGGCGTCATAGACGTGCTCGTAGCAGCCGGAAAGCGGGATGATTTCCTCTGCGCCAGCGGGGCCCGAAACAACAAGAAACACAGCCGCCAGCAGGCGGCGCGGGCAGGGCGCCATCCATCGCCTCCAATCGTCAGAATCGACGGCGAAACTAGAGAGGCGGGCGGGGGCTGTCATCACAATCCCTTGACGCCGCCATCTTGGGCGCCCTTATGTGCGGGGCCGCCGCGCTGGCGGTCTGAGAGAGGTTCAGGAGATTTTCCCATGTCCTTTGTGATTGCGCGCCGCGCTGTCGTCGTAGCGGCCCTGTCGCTTGTTTCCGCCGGGCTCGCGTCGGCGCCGGCCTTCGCGCATGGCCCGTCGCGCCAGAAGGTCGTCGAAAAGATCGAGATCGACGCGCCGGCCGACAAGGTCTGGGCCATCGTGGGCAATTTTCAGGACATGAGCTGGCATCCGGGCGTCGTCAAGACCGAGGGGACGGGCGGCAACGACACGGGCGCCAAGCGCACGCTGACGCTCAAGGACGGCGGCAAGATCGAGGAATCGGTCACGAAATATGACGCGGCCGGAAAGTCGATCAGCTACAAGATCGACAATGTGGACTTGAAGGTTCTTCCTGTGAACAATTATTCCTCGACGATCACCGTCAAGGACGCGGGCGGCAAGAGCGAAGTCGAGTGGAAGGGCGCCTTCTATCGCGGCTTCATGAACAACGACCCGCCGCCGGAGCTCACCGACGAGGCCGCCGTCAAGTCTGTCACCGCCATCTACACCAGCGGACTTCAGGCGCTCAAGGCCAAGGCCGAGGGCAAGTAAAGACATCAGCAGCGGGGAGAGGGTCATGGCCGTTCTGGCGCGCCGCGCCTTTCTCCTCGCGGCGGTCGGCGCCCTCGCGGGTACGCCGGGCGCCGCGCTGGCCGCGCATGCGGCCTCTGTGTTGAAGGTGGTCGAAGAAGGCGAGATCGACGCGCCGCCCCAAAAGGTGTGGGCGATTCTCAGTGACTTCGCCCATGCCGACTGGCTTCCCGGCGTTGCGCGCGTCGACGCTGAAGGGGACAATACGCCCGACAAGGCCAAGCGCCGCCTCACCCTGGCCGATGGGGGCGTCGTCGTCGAAATGCTCACCCGCTGGGACGGCGAGAAGATGATGATCGGCGTCCATCGCGAGGGCGACGACGTGAAGCGGCTGCCGGTCGTGAATTTCACCAATATCGCCACTGCGCGCCCCGTGGAGGGCGGCAAGACAATTGTGGAGTGGAAGGCGCGCTTCTATCGCGGTTTTCCCAATCCGAACCCGCCGCCGGAACTCAATGACGACGTCGCCATCGCCGCCGTCACGGCGCTGTTGCGCGCCGATATTGCGGCGTTGAAGAAAAGGGTCGAGGGGAAGTGAGCGGCTTTCCCCGTTGCTGGTTAAGCCGGGCGCGCGCGCATCCGAGCATCGCCCTTGCAGCCTTCTCGACCCTGTTCCTCTTCCTCGCTTGCGCCCTGGCCCCTGCCGACGAAGCCTTCGTCACCGCGCAGAGCGCCGACGCCGTCAGCGTGGTGGATCTCGCCTCGATGAAGACGGTGGCGACGCTCCCCATCGGCGGCAAGCCGGCGGGCGTCGCCGTGAGCCGAGACGGCGCGCGCGTCTATGTGACGAGCCCGGACGGTCAATTCATCACTGTGATCGACGCCCGCGCGCGGGCGGCCGTCAAGAAAATCCCCTTGAAAGGCGCGCCGCTGGGGATCGCCGTTTCGCCAGACGGCAAGCGCGTCTATGCGACGCTCGCCTATGACCGGCTGCTCGTCGAGATCGACCCCGAGGCGGGCGCCACGCGTGAGCTGGGCGTCGGCGCCATGGCGTCGGGCGTCGCCGTGACGCCGGACGGCAAGACCCTTCTGGTCGCGGATCGCGACGACAATGCTCTCTCCATCGTCGACGCCATGACGCTGACGCGGCTCGCGGTCGTTCCGGTGGGCAAGCATCCTTTCGGCGTGACGATCGACGCCGCTGGCGCGCGCGCGTACGCCGCCAATGTCGAATCGGACGATGTGAGCGTGATCGACATCGCCGCTCGCAAGGTCGTCGGGACTTTGAAGACCGGCAGCCGGCCCTATACGGTGGCGCTGGCGGCGGGCCGCATTTTCGTCGCGGACCAGCACGCCGACGAGGTCAGCGTCTTCGAGGCGGCGAGCCTCGCGCCGGCCGGCGTCGTGAAGGTGGGCGAATATCCGGAAGGAATCGCGGCGAGCGCGGACGGAAACCAGGTCTATGTCGCGAACTGGTTCTCCAACGAGCTTTGGGCGATCGACGCGAAAACCCTGAAGGTCGCAGGCAAGGCCGAGACGGGCGACGGCCCGCGCGCCTTCGGCGCTTTCGTCGCGCCGACCAGATGACGCTCGAGACTGGACTTCGCGGCGCAGCGACGCCATAAGGGGCGCAAAGTCGCCGACGGGCCGGCGCGCCGGGAGCGCCGCAAGCAAGAGGCCGAACTACGCATGTCCTACATCGTCCGTTTCTTCACCTGGTGGAACAAAGCGACCCTCTCCACGGGCCTGTGGACGCTGCTCTATGGCGAGCGCGTGGGGACGGATGAATTCGGCAACGTCTATTATCGCCGCCGGGGCGGCAGGAAAGACAAGGCGCTGGGAATCGAGCGCCGCTGGGTGATCTTCAACGGCTATTGCGAAGGCTCGGCCATTCCGCAGGGCTGGTATGGCTGGCTGCATCATACGGTCGACACGCCGCCCACCCAGGAGAATTACGCTCGCAAGGAATGGGAGCTGCCGCATCAACCCAACATGACCGGCACGCCCTTGGCCTATCGGCCGCCGGGATCGCAGCTGTCGACCGGCGAGCGTACGCCGTCGGGCGGCGATTACGTGGCCTGGAAGCCGGAGGGCTAAGAGCGCCCGGCTCCTTGGAAAGGCCTTTCTTCCCTGATTTACAGGCCCCAGCCTTTTCCTTTGGCCGCAAGCGCGGCGCGGTGATCTGATGGTCTTACCCTTCCGTTATGGCTTGCGTTTCGGCGTGGCGCTCGCCGCCGTTGCGGTCGCGCTTACAGGCGCCGCCCGGGCCGAGCCGATTCGCCACCCGACGGCGGTTTTCGCTGGTCTCGACAAGACGACCGGCCGCATCATCAATTTCGACGTGGCGATCGACGAGACGGTTCAATTCGGCTCGCTCAACGTGACGCCCCGCGTCTGCAACACGCGTCCCCAAACGGAGGCGCCGCAAACCGCGAGCTTCGTCGAAGTCGACGAACTCATCGGGAAGCCGGAGCGTCAGGCCAAGGCCGATCTGAAAGAGCCTGTCAAAGCGGAAGCGAAGGCCGAGACGCGACAGGAAGCCAAACGCATTTTCTCCGGCTGGATGTTTGCCTCGAGCCCTGGCCTCCATGGCGTCGAGCATCCCGTCTATGACGTCTGGCTGCTGGACTGCAAGGGCGGCAAGGAAGTCGTCCCGCCGCCCGCCGCCGCAGGGGCCGAGACCCCGGCTCAGCCGGCGGCCGACGCCGCCGCCGCCGCATCGGGCGAGCCCGGCGCGCCGCCGCCTGAAGCTGGCAAGAAGAAGAAATCCCGCAAGGTCGAGCCGAAAGCCCCGACGCCGGTGGAGAACGCCCCGATCGGCCCGGCCGATTCGGCGCCGCCGCAACCCGCGCTCGATGCGCCGCCGGCTCCCGACGCCGCGCCGGGCGAAGCGCCCGCCCAACCGGCTCAGACCCGAAAGAAAAAGCGCAAGCCCGCCGCTGCCCCTCCGGGGCAGGCGGAGCCTCAGGGCGGGGGTGGGTTCTTCCCCTTCTGATCGCTGATTGGCGCGGTTTGGCTGCTCAATCGTCGAGCGCTGCGAGCGCTTGGCGCCCGCTCACAGGGGCGTCGGGCTCCCAGACGCAATAGTTCGCATTCACGACGAGCGCCTCCTCGAGGGCGCGGTGATAAGCGTCTCGCGAAATTTCGATGGCGCCGAGCGAGGCGAGATGGCTCGTCATGAACTGCGTGTCGAGCAACTGGAAGCCGCCCGCCCGCAGTCTGGCGACCAGATGGGTCAACGCGACCTTCGACGCGTCGCGCTCGCGGTGGAACATGCTCTCGCCGAAAAAGGCCCCGCGCAGCGCCACGCCGTAAAGCCCGCCGACGAGCTTGCCCTCCAGCCTGCATTCAACGGTATGTGCGAAGCCCATATCGAACAATTCCCGATAGAGGCGTCGGATCTCGCTGTTGATCCAGGTCTTCTCACGGTCGGGCGCCGGGGCGGCGCAGGCGTCGATCACCGCGTCGAAGTCACGATCGACGCTGATCTCAAATCGGTCCGAACGAACCGTCTTGGCGAGAGAGCGGGAAACGATGAACGTATCGAGCGGGAATATCGCGCGTTTTTCCGGATCGACCCAGAACAGCTGATCGTCCTCGGCGCTCTCCGCCATCGGGAAAAGGCCAATGGAATAGGCCCGCAGCAGAAGCTGCGGCGTGATGGCGAAGGGGGCGCCGGGTTTGGACATAAGGTCAAGTGTAGCGGCGAACGCCGTCGGCGCCAGCCCTTTCCAAAGCTCGGCCGCCCCTCAGTTATCGAGGGCGCATTTCGCCTTTTCGCCGCGCCATTCCAGAGCGCCGTCGTCGCCCTTGTTCCAGAACTCGACGCCCTTTGCCGTATAGAGCGCGCCATCGGCGGAGACCGCATGTCTGGCGACGATCGTCTGCCCCTTGTAGGTCAGGCGCGCGCGATCCGCCTGTGCCCCGAGGAAGGTCACCGTCAGCGGCGCAGACTCCCCCGAGACGCAGGCGAAGACGAAGGGGCCGCGGGTCACGGGCTTGGCGCCCGCGAAGCCGAAAGGGACGGCCGCGATGAGCAGCGCGACGAGGATTGCTCGATTTTTCATGGCCGTCGCCATCGTCAGAACCCCGGCTCGATGCCGCCGGTCGCGAGAAAATGCTCCAGCCAGTGAATGTCATAGACGCCGTTCTGCACATCCGAGTTGCGCACCAGCGTGCGGAACAGGGGCAGCGTGGTGTCGATGCCGTCGACGATGAACTCGTCGAGCGTGCGGCGCAGACGCATCAGCGCCTCGGTGCGATTGCGGCCGTGCACGATCAGCTTGCCGATGAGCGAGTCGTAATTCGGCGGGATCGAATAACCCTGATAAACGGCCGAATCCACGCGCACGCCGACGCCGCCAGGCGGATGATAGTAAGCGATGCGGCCCGGCGAGGGACGGAATGTCGAGGGATGCTCGGCGTTGACCCGGCATTCGATCGCATGGCCATAGAAGACGATGTCTTCCTGCTTCATGGAAAGCGGCGAGCCAGCCGCCACCCGGATCTGCTCGCAGACGAGATCGACGCCGGTGATGGCCTCCGTCACCGGATGCTCGACCTGAATGCGCGTGTTCATCTCGATGAAAAAGAACTCGCCATTCTCGTAAAGAAATTCGATCGTGCCCGCGCCTGCGTATTGCAATTCGCGCATGGCCTTCGCGCAGACCTCGCCGATCTCGCGGCGCTGCGTATCGTTGAGTGCGGGGGAGGGGCTTTCCTCGAAGACCTTCTGGTGGCGCCGCTGAAGGGAGCAGTCGCGTTCGCCGAGATGGATGGCGTCGCCCTTGCCGTCTCCGAAAACCTGAATCTCGATATGGCGCGGCTTCTCGAGATATTTCTCGATGTAAACCGTGTCGTCGCCGAAAGCGGCTTTCGCCTCGGTCCGCGCCGTGGCCATCGCGACGCCGAGATCATGGGCGTCGCGCGCGACCTTCATGCCGCGGCCGCCGCCGCCTGACGCCGCCTTCACGAGAACCGGAAAGCCGATCTTTTGCGCGACCTTCAGCGCCTCCTTCTCACCGAGCACCGGCCCGTCCGAGCCCGGCACGCAGGGAATGCCGAGGCGCCTGGCGGTCGACTTGGCCTCGATCTTGTCGCCCATCAGCCGGATATGCTCCGACTTGGGGCCGATGAAGGTGATGTTGTGCTCTTCGAGAATTTCGGCGAAGCGCGCATTCTCGGAGAGGAAGCCGTAGCCGGGATGCACCGCATCCGCGCCCGTGATCTCGCAGGCCGACAGCAGGGCGGGGATGTTGAGATAAGAATCGCGCGCGGCCGGCGGACCGATGCAGACCGATTCGTCGGCGAGCTTCACATGCATGGCGTCGGCGTCGGCCGTGGAATGAACTGCGACCGTCGAAATGCCGAGCTCTTTCGCGGCGCGCAGGATGCGCAGCGCGATTTCGCCGCGGTTTGCGATGAGGATTTTGTCGAACATTCGCGACCCTTATTCGATCACGAGGAGGGGTTCGCCATATTCGACCGGCTGTCCGTCCTCGACCATGATGGCCGTCACGACGCCCGACTTCGGCGCAACGATGTCGTTGAAGGTCTTCATCGCCTCGATGAGCAGCAGCTTGTCGCCGGCGGAGACGCGCGCGCCGATCTCCACGAAGGGCTTGGCGTCCGGGTTGGGTCGCAGATAGGCGGTCCCGACCATGGGCGACTTCACGGCCCCCGGATGGTCGGCGAGCGACTCCTCGGGGGCCGGCGCCGGGGCGGAAGGTTTCGGCGCCGGGACAGGGGCAGGCGCAACCGGCGCGGGCGGCGCATAGGCCTGAGCCACGGGCGGCGCGGCGATGGTGACGGTCGCCGGAATGGCCTGCGGGGCCGGCGTGCGCGCCGCGCGGATGCGCAGGTCGCCCTTCTCCACCTCGAACTCCGTCAGATCGCTTGACGCCACCAGTTCCGCGATCGTGCGCAGCAGGCTCGAGTCGATCAACGGCGCCGGAGCGGCGGCGGCTGGAGCGGCGGCGGGACGGGGGGCCGCAGTGCGGCCGCGCGTTGCTTTGGAGGGCGATTGTGCTTTGCGCGCCATGGGGGTCTCAGGTCTTTCTCAGATGCTTTCGAGAATGGCCTCGAGGGCCAGATAATATGAAAGCGGGCCAAAGCCCGCGATGACTCCCCGCGCCGCCGGGGAGATGTAGGAGTGGTGGCGGAAGCTCTCGCGGGCGTGGACGTTGGAGAGATGCACCTCGATCACCGACGCCTGCGCGCCCTTGATCGCGTCATAGAGCGCTATGGAAGTGTGGGTCAGCGCTCCGGCGTTGAGAATGACCGGCGCTCCCGCGGCGCCCGCCTCCTGAATCCAGGAGACGAGATCGCCCTCGCAGTTCGACTGTTTGAAGACGAGCGTCACGCCGCGCGCCTTGCAGCGCGCGTCCAGCGCTTCACGAATCTCGTCGAGGGTCGCGGCCCCGTAGATGGCGGGCTCGCGTTTGCCGAGAAGATTGAGATTGGGACCGTTGAGGACGTGTACGGCTGACATTGCGTTCCTGAAACGATCTACAAAACCCGAGAAAGCGCGCGGCGCTGTCTCTCTTAGCCTCATTGTGGGCGCAAAGGAAGCCCGCCGCGTGGGAGCGCGGCGGGTTCGATCCGAGGATCAGGCGATTTGTGCGCGCATTTTCAGCAGGCGGTCTTGCCGCACTTGCGCATATTGTCGACCCGGGCCTTGAGCTGCGCAAAGGGCGCGCCGCCGACGAAGGCCTCGTTGCCGATGACCCAGGAGGGCGTGCCGTCGAATTTGAGTTTCTCGGCGATCGTCGCCACTTCCTTGAGCGCCGCCTGGGCCTCGGGGCTGTTGGCGTCTTTCTCCAGACGGTCCATGTCGGCGCCGACTTCCTTCGCCGCCGCGAGCGCCTGCGCCTTGCCGATATGGCCGCGCGTGGCGAGCAGCTTCTTGTGGAACTCCCAGAACTTGTCGGCGGGAAGCTGCATACGGGCCGCTGTCGCCACATGCGCCGCATCGACGGAATCGGGTCCGAGGATCGCGAAGTCCTTCAGAACGACGCGCAACTTCGGATCGCCCTCGATCAGCTTGGCCACCGACGTCAGCGCCTGTTTGCAGTAGCCGCAGTTGTAATCGAAGAACTCGACGAGCGTGACGTCGCCGTCCGGATTGCCGACGACAGCTTGATTTTGAGAGCGGGTGATCTTCTCGCCCAACTCGCCGACCGCCTTTTCGCGCATGGCGAGCTCTGCGGCGTCTTCCTTCTTCTTCAATTCGTCGATCGCCTCGCGGATGACCTCGGGATTGGCGACGAGATAATCGTGGACGATCTTTTCGATCCCCGCCTTTTGCGGAGCCGTGAAGGCGTCGGCGGCGTGCGACGCCGCAACGCCCGTCAGAGTGACGCCCGCGACGGCGGCCAGCGCGACAGCGCGCCGGGCGGCGGCCAGGGACAGGGGAAGGCGCATCTCTTTCTCCTTCATGCGCAAGACGTTGGTGCCGGGCTTCTATCAGACGCCCCGGCGCCTGTCATTGTCGCTCGGAAATCAAAGGCCTCAGAGGCCGGCGGGAGCCGGATTGCGAACCCCGTCGTTCACGAGCACGGAGCCGAGGCCATAGTTGAAGCGCGCCTCGCCAAGCGTGCGGAACTGCAAGGACACCATCACCGATTGGTTGCGCGCCGGCAGCCCCGTATAGGCCTGCGGCTGGTATATCTGAGAATAATTGACCATCAGCGTCGCGCATTCGTCGTGGTAGCCGACGCCGGCGCCGAGTGCGGCGACCGAGAAGACCGGCGCGTTGCCGATGAGATTGGTGCCCGTGAAGGTCGTGTAGAGCGCCGGAACGGCCGTCAGCCCGTTATAGAGGTAGCGGCTCATGTCGAAGGTGACGGTGCCGTTGAGGAAATAGTTTTTGGTCAGATCATAGCGGCCGGTCGCGGACATGCCCTGGCGCCGCACATCGAAGCCGATGGCGGGCTGCGAGGCGTAATTCGCGTATTGGAGCTGGAAAGTGATCGGATCGAAGTTGATCGTCGAGAACAGATCGATGCGCTTGGCGACCATATTGTCCTTGTCGAAGCGCCCCTTGGCGACAAAGGTGACGAAGGACGCCGGCGCGAAGGCGAACCGGCCGACGATGTCCGAGACCCGCGAGTTGAGGCCCGAATCCAGGCCGACATTGGCCGCGTCCGCGGTGGCGTAAGAGTTCGCGCCCGCAATCTGGCTCGACTGGCCAATCATGGCGTTGACGAAGCCGCCATTGGCCAGCGACATGGTCGCCTGTCCGCCGTAGTTCAGGCGCACGCCCGTCTCGAAGCGATCATAGCCGGAGAATTTGCTCCACTCGAAGAGCGTCGAGTCGTCGAAGACCAGGCTCTGCGCGTCCATGTTGACGAGCGAGGGGATCGAGGTCTGGTTCGGCCGCGCGACCAGCTGGACGATCGGCTCCACGACGACGCCGCCGAGAGGGCTGCGCGCAAGCAGCGGATAGCGCCACTCGGCGCCCACTCCCGGCAGGGCCTGACCGCGGAAACGCTGATCCTGCCCATCGAGGAAGAAGCCTTGCGCACCGTTCGGAATCGGCTGCCAAGAGTTGTTGTAGATCGGGAACGTGCCCTGGCGATCGTAATCCAGATAGCTGCCGACGAAGCGGGAGAAGGCGAAGGCCGTCCAGACGCCGCCGACAGGATCGATGACCTTGCGCTTCCAGGAGCCGCTCAGCGTCGCATGCTGATAGCCGCCGCCAACGCCACGCAGCAGACACTGGCTGTTCGCGGGTATCGTGCTGCGCTGATACAGCTGGCACACGTTATAGAGCCCGTAAACGGCGTCGAGCGTGCGCGGATTGATCGATTCGTAGTTTGCGACGTTGGCCGAGGTGCTGGTCACATTGGCGTCGATCTCGACCTGGCCGCCGACGCCGGCGGTCCGGGCGGGGTCGATGTCGAAGACGCGATTGTAATCCGTAACCGGGTGGACGACAGGTTGCTGAGCCTGCACGTCGTTGGGCGACAGCACCTGGAAATAATAGCCGCGCATGTCGAAGAAGCTGCGCGGCCCCTGGCCGCTCAGATAGATCGTCGACGAGGATTCGCGGAAGAAATAGTTCTGAAGCAGATAGTTGTACTGCTTGTAATCCTGCAGGAAGAAGCGGTCCGACAAGGCGGTGATGTCCCAGCCGGCGCGCCAGCGGTCGTTGGGCGCGAATTCTCCCCGAGTCTGAAGCGCGCCGCGCCAACGCCGGTCGCCGGCCCCATAGGGCGCAATCGCGAAGGCGCTCTGGTCGCCGACATGCGTGCCTTCCGCGCGGAAGGTAAAGGCGCCATTCTCGAACCGCTTGCGGAACTCGCCTGTGAGGAACGGCCCCTGCCGCGAGAAGACGGTGGGCGTGATGGTCAGATCGGAATCGGGCGAAATCGCCCAGAAATAGGGCACGCCGAATCCGGCGCCCAATTGCGAACGATAGGTGACGACCGGCGTGAGGAAGCCGGACTTGCGCTTCACCGTCGGGTCCGCAGAGGACCAGAAGGGGACATAGGCGATCGGCACGCCGAACAACTCGAAGGAAGCGTCCTCGTAATAGATCGTCTTCTCGGCGTTGTCGTGGATGATCCGCTTCGCCTTGAGCTGCCAGGTGCGCGGCTTGGAGGGATCGTCCTTGCACGCCTCGCAGGCCGTGTAGGAACCCATTTCGAAGGTCGTGATGTCGTCGGCGCGCTCGGCGCGCGGCGAGCTGAAATGGGTGTTGTTGGCGGCGTCGACCTGGAGGCTCTCGATGAAGCCGCTCTTGAAATCGTCCGTCAGATCGAATCGGTCCGCGCGCGCGATCGTTCCGTCCCGTTCGGTGAGCTGGGCGTGGCCCTCGGCATAGACCCGCGAGGTGTTGCGGTCATAGACCACCCGGTCCGCCTCGAGAAGCCGGCCCTTGTAGAGAATCTGGACGTGGCCTTCGGCGGTGACGACGTTTTTCTTCTCGTCGTAGATCATCTCCCTGGCTTCGACGACCATGCGCGCGCCAGCATCCTGCGGCGCGGCGGGCGCGGCAAGGAGAGGCGCTCCGCCCGCGACCGCTGCGGCGGCGCCGGACATGACAGCAGAGAGAAAGCGGAGGCGGCGAGCGCGCATCAACCATCCTCCGAATAGAGCAAAGTAAGCGTGCCCAACATGCTCCCGACGAGTGCAGGCGACCAGGCGGCGACGAGAGGACTGATCATCCCCGCGCCGCCGAGATCTGATAGAACTTTCGTCACGATGTAGAGCACGAAGCCAGCTGCGACGCCACCTGAAAGCGTCTTGGCCACGCCGCCAAATCGAAAGAACCTTAACGAAAAACTTGCCGAGACGAGAACCATGGCGACGAGCAGCAGGGGACGCGCCAGCAGCGTCTGGAATTGCAGCCGGTAGCCGCTGGCGTCGAGGCCGGCCTCGGCCGTGCGCTCCGCCACGCCGGGAAGATCCCAGAAGGGGGTGCCCTGCGGCGGCGTCACCGCCGCGGCGGCCTGCTCGGGCGTGAGATCGGTCGCGAGCATGTAGGTCCCGACGAAACGGGCCGGCTCTCCCGGCGCGCTTACGGTCGACGACTCCAGCACCCAGACGCCCGGCTCGAGGTGGCCCTTCGCCGCCAGCACGCGCTCCACGAAGGCCCCGGTCGCCGAATAGATATTGACGCTGACCGCCGTCAGGTTCCGCCCCCCGTCCGCGGCCTGCTGGGCGTAGAGGACCGCCGTGCCGTCGACCCCATGCTGACGCAGCCAGAGCCCGTGGTCGAACCGCACGCTGCCCGGCCGGCCGAACAGTTCGAACTCCATCTGGTCCGAGCGCTCCTTCATGATGGCGGAAAGCGGATTGTAGATCGTCACCGAGACGATCCCGATGGTGAGGGCGGTGAGCACCGGCGGGGTGATGAACTGCCAGACCGACATGCCCGCGGCGCGCGCCACGATCAGCTCCAGCTTGCGGGTGAGGTCGACAAAGGTCGCCATGGAGCCGAACAGAACGGCGAAGGGGAGAATCATCTCCGCCGCCGCGGGGACCTTCATGGCTGTCATGAGCGCCACCGTGCCGGCGCCGGCCGCAGGATTGTCGCTGGCGCGCCGCAGCATCTCGACGAAGACGACGACGAAGGTCAGGCAGAAGATCGTGAAGAAAATGGCCAGGATGGTGCGCATGAAGCGCATGGCGAAATAGCGGGTGATCGTCATGCCGATCATGGCCGCGCTCCCGCGGCCGGGCAGGCCGGAGCGAGCGGCGCGCAGCTTCGGGTCATCGTCCCCATCGATCCTGGGCTACCCCTCTCCAAGAAATCGGCGCCGAAGAAATTCACGGATCCGCCCGTTCAGCATTCGTTAAGAACTGGCTAGACGTTTGCGCCGCCCCAGGCAAGCGCGCGCGGCCTGGCGGGCGCGCGTCCAACGCATTCATTTTCCAAGCGTTGCTTTTCGGCAACGGCGCATTTAGTCGACGGATCGCGGCAATTTGGGGGCGCGATTTGACCCGCGCCCTTGGCCGCGATATTGCGCGCCCAATGTTCCTGTAGCGCGGCCAATCGCTCCGGACCGCGTCCTCACCGAGGCAGCCCATGTCCCTCAACGCCAAATTCGAGGTCCTCTCTTTCGACGACGCGGAAGCCGTCGCCCATGCGCCAGAAGAGGCCGGCCGGCCGCGCACTCTCGTCGTCTTTGCCGGAGCGGAGCTTGCGCTCGGCGCCCGCGCCAAGTCGCTCGTGAAGGACGCGGAGGGCCAGATCGAGCGCGCCGCCGCCGCCGCCAAGTTCAAGGGCAAGGCTGGCTCCGCGCTGGAGATCCTCGCGCCGGTGGGCGTCGCGGCGAGCCGCCTCCTGTTGATCGGCGTAGGGGCCGGGGGCGCCGACGAGTCGGAGAAGCCGTCGAAATTCGAGGATTATCTCGCCCTCGGCGGCCAGACGGCGGCCAAGCTCGGGCAGAGCGCCTCGGCTGTCGTGCTGTTCGATCTGCCGGAGGCGCCCGCCGAGCTGGCAGAAGCGGCGGCGCAATTCGCGCTCGGCGGCTGGCTGCGCGCCTACAAGTTCGACCAGTACAAGACAAAGAAGAAGGACGAGGAGAAGGACGGCCCCGTCGAGATCAAGCTTGGCGTGGCCGATGCGGACAGCGCGCGCGGACTCGTCGCCGCCGCCGGCCAGACCGCCGAGGCGGTCGTTCTCGCGCGCACGCTCGTCAACGAGCCCGCCAATGTTCTCTCGCCTGAGGAATTCGCCCGCCGCGCCTCTGAGCTCATGAAGCTCGGCGTCGAGGTCGAGGTTCTCGACGTGAAGGCCATGGCTGAGCTCGGGATGCGCGCGCTGCTCGGCGTCGGGCAGGGGTCCGAGAACGAAAGCCGGCTCGTCGTGCTGCGCTGGAATGGGGGCGCCGCCGACGCCGCGCCTGTCGCTTTCGTCGGCAAGGGCGTCGTCTTCGACACCGGCGGCATTTCGATCAAGCCGGCGGCCTCCATGGAGGACATGAAGGGCGACATGGCCGGCGCCGCCGCCGTCACGGGCGCGCTCTACGCCATCGCTGCGCGCAAGGCCAGGGCGAATGTCGTCGGCATTCTCGGCCTCGTCGAGAACATGCCCGACGGAAAGGCCCAACGCCCCGGCGACATCGTGAAATCCATGTCCGGCCAGACCATCGAGGTCATCAATACGGACGCGGAAGGCCGCCTCGTTCTCGCCGACGCGCTCACTTATGTCATCGAGAAGCACAAGCCCGCCGCCATCGTCGATCTCGCGACGCTGACGGGCGCGATTCTGGTGGCGCTCGGCCAGGAGTATGGCGGGCTGTTCTCCAATAACGACGAATTGTCCGAGCGCCTCGTCAAGGCCGGAACCGAGACGGGCGAGAAGCTGTGGCGGTTCCCGATGGGTCCCGCTTACGACAAGCTCATCGACTCGAAGTTCGCCGACATGAAGAACACGGGCGGTCGCCACGCCGGCTCCATTACCGCCGCCCAGTTCCTCCAGCGGTTTGTCGGCAAGACGCCCTGGGCGCATCTCGACATCGCCGGCACCGGCATGGGCTCGCCGGCGAGCGACATCAATCAGAGCTGGGGTTCGGGCTGGGGCGTGCGCCTGCTCGACCGCCTCGTGAAGGATTACTATGAGGGCTGACGCGCGCGCTTTGTGACATGCGCGCAGAGATGGCCGGGAAAAGCCCGGCCGTCTCGCTCGGCTGTCGCAAGCCCCACGTTTTTTATTTGAAAACCCTTCGCTCCGTCCCAACTACGCGTTGTGTGACGCAGGGGGAATGCGCGCATTCCCCGACGCATCGTCCCGTGAATCGGGTTCGGCGAAAGAGCGAAAGGAAACTTCGATGGAACGCAGCTTTGCAGCCAGGGGCTGGAATGCCGACGTGGTGGCGAAAACCCTCGGCGTGATTTTCATCATCGTCGGCATCCTCGGCTTCTTCCCCAATCCGCTCGTCTCTTACCGTGGGGTCTTCGAGGTCAATACCTTCCACAACATCGTGCATCTCATAACCGGCGGCATCCTGCTCGCGAGCCCCTATTACAACGTGCCGGTGATCACGCTCCGCGTCTTCGGCGTCATTTATGCGATCATGACCATCCTCGGATTCATCTCGCTGCGGACGCTCGAGGCGATCGCCAATAACGCGCCGGACAACTGGTTGCATCTGGTGCTCGCGCTGGTGATGCTCTGGGCTGGCTTCGCCGCGACGGCGGAAGACACCGACAGGGTGACGACGGCGCATATGTGACGAGCCCTCTGGTAAGATGCATTGCGCCGCAGTCCGTCGCTGCGGCGCATCTATTTCAGGGAGGGTTGCATGAGCGCGCTTCCGCGTGACGTGAAGACGGCGATTCAGGAGGCCTTGCAGGAGCGTGGCGTCGACCTGTCGCGCATCCTCATCGAGGTCCATGGCGAGGAAGTCGCGGTCAAGGGCGCCGTCAACACGCATGAGGAGAAGGCTCGAGCGGAGCAGATTGTCGCCCGGCTCGCACGCCGGGCCCATATCCGCTGCGATCTCGCGGTCGCGCTGATCTATGAGGCGGAGGAGGACGTTGTCTATGAGGCGGGCGTCGAATCCTTTCCCGCCAGCGACCCGCCCTGTTGGGCCTCGCGCGCCGGCAAGACAACATGACCGCTGGGTCTTGCGCGCCGGCCGGAGATTGGCCATCAAAGGCGTCGCCGCCGGGCGGGAGGGCGCGCCACCATGGTCGAAATCTCCTTCTACCACCTCAAGACCCGACGCGTCGAAGACGCGCTGCCGACCTTGCTGGAGCGGTCTATCTCGCGCGGCTGGCGCGTCGTCGTCCAGGCGGCGACAGAGGCGCGGATGCGCGCGCTCGACGAGCATTTGTGGCGCTACAGGCCGGAGAGTTTTCTCCCGCATGGAACGCGCGCCGACGCCTCGCCTGAAACACAGCCCATCTATCTGACGACGACCGACGAAAATCCCAACCAGGCCGATGTCCGGATTTTCCTCGAAGGCGTGAGAGTCGCGCCTTGCCTTGCGAGCAAGGCCGCGCCGCGCCTGCGGGCGGTTCTTCTGTTCGAGGAGAACGAAGCGGAAGAACTTGCGAGCGCCCGCGCGCAGTGGCGCGAGTTGCGCGACGCCGGCGAGACGCTCGTTTATCAGCAGCAGGATGAAAGCGGCCGCTGGGTGGAAAAGGCGCGCGAGCCGAAGGCAGCCTCATGACAAGCGAAGATTTCGCCGAGCGGCGCGCGAAGGCGCGCGCGCGTCTCGACGCCATCGATCCCCACAAGCGCGCGGGCGGCCTCGACGCCGATCCCTATCGGCGCGCATGGTTCGAAGCCGTTTACGAGCTTGCGGGCGACGATCCGGCCGGCGTGCCCTGGGCCGGGCTCGCGCCGCATCCGGTGCTCGCGCAATGGCTCGCCGGGCGCGCGCTCGCCGGCCTGCGCGCGCTCGATGTCGGCTGCGGGCTCGGCGACAACGCCGAGGCGCTCGCTGCGGCCGGCGCGCGCGTCACGGCCTTCGATCTCGCGCCGCGCGCCATCGACTGGGCCAAGCGGCGCTTTCCCGAGAGTAGGGTCGATTATCGCGCGGCCGATCTTTTCGGCGCGCCGCCGGCGTGGCGTGGCGTGTTTGATCTCGTACACGAGCTTTACACTTTGCAAGCCTTGCCCGACGCGCTTCTGCCGGAGGCGGCGCGGGCGCTCGCCTCCTTCGTCGCGCCCGGCGGCGCGCTGCTCGTCATTTCGCGCGCGCGCGACGAAGATCAGCGGATCGACGGGCCGCCCTGGCCGCTCTCGCGCGCGCAAATCGAGTCGCTCGCGGTCGATGATCTGCGCCTCGTCTCGCTCGATGACATTCCTGCCGATGAAACCATTGTCCGCCACTGGCGCGCCTTGTTTCGCCGAGAGGGCGGCAAGTGAGCGCGCCGCTGCTCTGCGTCGAGGGCGTGACGAAGAGATACGGCGCCGTCGCCGCTCTCGACGGCGTGTCCCTGGAGGTCGGGGCCGGCGAGTTCTTCGCGCTGCTCGGGCCGTCTGGCTGCGGCAAGACGACGCTCATGCGCTGCATCGCCGGCTTCGAGACGCCCGACGCGGGACGCCTGACGTTGCGCCGCGCCGATCTTGCCGGCGTGCCGCCCCATCGGCGGCCCGTGAACATGATGTTCCAGTCCTATGCGCTCTTTCCGCATCTCGACGTCTTCGAGAATGTCGCCTTCGGCCTGCGCCGAAAGGGCGAGGGCAAGGACGCGATCCGCGCGCGCGTGACCGAACTTCTGGACATGACGCAGCTCTCGCCCGTCGGCGCGCGGCGCATCAATGAGCTTTCGGGCGGGCAGCGTCAGCGCGTCGCGCTCGCCCGCGCGCTCGCGCCGCGCCCGGCCTTGCTGTTGCTCGACGAGCCGCTCGGCGCGCTCGACCGCAAGCTGCGGGAGGAGACGCAGTTTCAGCTCAAGGAAATTCAGCGCAAGACGCAGACCAGCTTCGTCATCGTGACCCACGATCAGGACGAGGCGCTCGCGCTTGCCGACCGCATCGCCGTGATGCGCGCGGGCAAGGTGGAGCAGATCGACTCGCCCGTGGATATTTACGAACGCCCGGCGACGCGTTTCGTCGCGGGCTTCGTCGGCGAGACCAATTTCGTGCAAGGATTCATCCGGCGGGACGGCGCCGCCGCCACATTCGAGACGCCCTTCGGCTTTCTTGCGCGCGCGGATTGCGCGCTGCCGGATGGCGCGCGCGCGACATTGAGCATAAGGCCGGAGCGCATCGGCGTTTCGCGCGAGGGCGCGGGCGTCGCCGGGCGCGTGGAGGATTTCGTCTTCCGCGGCGAATATACGCTACTGCGCGTGCGCGTCGCGCCGGACGTGACGTTGCGCGTCGGCGCCTATGACGGCCGCTTTGCGATCGGCGACGAGGTCAGGCTCACGATTGCGCCCGACGCTGGCGTCCTCTTCGCGGACGAGCCATGAGCGGGCGGCGCAGGCTCTCGCTCAACCAGCGTCTCGCGCTGGCGATCCCTTATTTGTGGATCGCGGCCTTCTTCCTCGCGCCGATGGCGCTCATCGCGAAAATTTCGCTCTCCCACTCGGTGCTGGCGCGCCCGCCCTACGAGCCGCGTTTCGCGCTCTCGGATACGCTCGCGGCGTTCTGGGCCAAGGCGCAGTCGCTGACCTTCGACAACTATCGCGCGCTCG
Source organism: Hyphomicrobiales bacterium (assembly GCA_003963405.1). Lineage (GTDB taxonomy): Bacteria > Pseudomonadota > Alphaproteobacteria > Rhizobiales > Beijerinckiaceae > Methylocystis. The sequence continues at coordinate 9,728 of RXIY01000031.1, read as the reverse complement.
TTTCCGACAACCTTTATTTCGACGCCTATGTCTCCTCGCTCTGGATAGCGGCTGTCTCCACCCTCGTGACGCTCTTCGTCGCTTATCCCTTCGCGCTCGCAATGGCGCGCAGCCCGCGGGCATGGCGGCCCTTTCTTATCGGGCTCGCCGCCGCGCCCTTCTGGACGAGCTTCCTCATCCGCGTCTATGCCTGGATCGCGCTGCTGAAAGACGAAGGCCTCATCAATACGGCGCTCATGGCGCTCGGGATCATCGACGCGCCGCTCGTCCTCTTTGCCACGAGCGGCGCCGTGATCATCGGCATCGTCTATTCCTATCTGCCCTTCATGCTGCTGCCGATCTACGCCGCGCTCGAAGGGCAGGACCCGAGCCTGCGCGAGGCCGCGGCCGATCTCGGCGCCACGCCGGCGCAGGTCTTTCTGCGCGTGACGCTGCCGCTCTCGCGCGACGGCGTCATCGCGGGCGCGCTCCTCGTCTTCATTCCGGCGGTCGGCGAATTCGTGATTCCCGATCTTCTCGGCGGCTCGGACACGCTGATGATCGGCCGAACGCTCTGGAACGATTTCTTCGCCAATCACGATTGGCCGGCGGCTTCGGCGGTCGCCGTCGTCCTCGTCGCCATTCTGCTGATTCCGCTTCTGATGTGGGAGCGCGCCCGGCTGAGGGAAGAGGAGGGGCGCCGGTGAGCCGCTCCGCCAACGCCGCGCGCATCGCGACGCTCTCTCTGGGCTTCGTCTTCCTTTACGCGCCCATCGTCATTCTGGCGGCGATGAGTTTCAACGCCTCCCGGCTCGTCTCAGTCTGGGGCGGCTTCTCGACGAAATGGTATGCCGCGCTGCTCGAGAACGAGCTTCTCCTGCAATCCGCCAAGATCAGTTTCGCGGCGGCTCTCCTTTCGGCGGCCATCGCAACCCTTCTCGGGCTTCTCGCGGCGGTCGCGCTGGCGCGTTTCGGAGGCTTTCGCTCGCGCATGCTGTTTTTTGGCGCCGTTCACGCGCCGCTCGTCCTCCCTGAGGTGGTGCTGGGCCTCGCGCTGCTCTCCTGCTTCGTCGCGCTGGGCGTCGGGCGGGGGTTCCTGACGCTCGTCATCGGACATGTGACCTTCACCATGTGCTTCACGACAGTCGCGCTGCTCGCCGCCTTGCGCGGCTGCGATCCGACCCTCGAAGAAGCGGCGATGGATCTCGGCGCCACGCCCGCGAAAGCCTTTGTGCTGGTCGCCTTGCCGCAGATCGCGCCGGCCATGGCGAGCGCCTTTCTGCTCGCCTTCACGCTCTCGCTCGACGATCTCGTGATCGCGAGCTTCGCGACCGGGCCGGGGGCGACGACCTTGCCGATGCGCATCTATTCCCAGGTCCGGCTCGGCGTCTCGCCGCAGATCAACGCCATTTCGACGCTGTTGCTCGGCGCCGTGGCGGTGGCGCTCGGCGTCTCGGCGCTGGTCATGCAGGCGGGCAGACGCCGGGGATTGTGATTGACGGACTGCGCGCCACATAGGCAGCATGGTCCCCCGCTGGTTCGCCTTTCTGCCGAATTTCATCACCATCGCGCGGCTGGTGCTTACGCCCGCCATTATCGCAATGATGGCGGAGGCGCGTTGGCAGGCCGCCTTCCTGATCTTCCTCGTCGCCGGCGCGTCGGACGCGCTCGACGGCTGGCTTGCGAAGACGTTCAATCTCCAGTCGGAGCTCGGAGCGGTACTCGATCCGCTCGCCGACAAGGCGCTTCTCATCTCCATGTATGTGACGCTCGCGATCAAGGGGCAGGCGCCGGCCTGGCTTGCCATTCTGATCGTCTCGCGCGACGCCCTGATCATCGGGGGCGTGAGCGTGGCCTGGTTCCTCTCCCGGCCAATCAAGGTCCGGCCGCATATCGCCTCGAAACTCACCACCGCCGCGCAGCTTCTGCTCGCCGCCCTCATTCTCGGGGGCGCCGCCTATGGCTTCCGTCTGGAGGCGCTGGAAACGTTCCTGATCGCGAGCGTCGCCGCATTGACGCTCGCTTCCGCGACCGTCTATCTGTGGGTCTGGGTCCAGCATATGAGGCCTTGAGCCATGGCGAAGCAGGAGCAGGGGGCCGCCGTCCGTCGCGGGGGGGCGCGCAAACCCGTGGATTTGTCTTCGGCGGCGGCGCCCGTGGCGGCGGCGCGGGAAGCGGGGCCGGAAACGCGGCAGGACGCCCGGCAGGAAACGCGAATCGTGACGGTCAAATGGGCGGGGCTCAGCCTGGAGCGCCAGCTCATGCTATGGGGGGTGGCGCTCCTCGCCGTGGGCGCGATCCTGTACCTGCTCAGCCCGGTCCTCGCGCCTTTCGTGGCCGGCACGGCGCTCGGCTATCTGCTCGATCCTGTCGCCGACCGGCTGCAACGCTGGGGCGCGTCGCGGCTTGGCGCGGCGCTGCTGCTGCTTTCCGCCTTCATCGCCTTCGTCGTCACGGCGCTCGTCATCCTGCTGCCGATCCTCACGCATCAGATGGCGGGCTTTGTCACGGCGCTGCCCGGCTATCTGCAAACGCTGCACGGCCTCGTCATCGAGTGGAGCACGCATTTCTCGAGCCAGTATTTCCGGGAGTATCTCGAAAAATACGGGCTCGGCGGCGCCAGCGCGAATCTCGACGTGGAAAAGTATTTCAACGATCTGGCGAGCCAGGGGGCCGTTCTCGTTGGGGATTTCGCAAAGTCTCTGCTGCTGCGCGGCTATGCCTTCATCAATGTGATCTCGCTCGTCGTCATCACGCCGGTCGTGGCTTTTTATATGCTGCTCGACTGGGATCACATGGTCGAGATCGTCGACGATCTCATCCCTCCGCGTCATCGCGAGGATGTGCGGATGCTGGCGCGCGACATCAATCGCGCGCTGGCGGGCTTCGTGCGCGGCCAGTCGCTCGTGTGTCTCTTTCTCGGCGTCTGGTACGCTGTCGGTCTTTCCGCCATCGGTCTGAACTTCGGCTTTCTCATCGGCGTGATCGCCGGCATTCTGAGCTTCGTTCCCTATGTTGGCTCGATCACGGCCTTCGTGCTCTCGATCATCATCGCCATCGTGCAGGCCTGGCCGCACATCAACCTGCCGATCGAGGCGGTGGCGATCGTGACCACGGGCCTCATCATGGATGGCTATGTGCTCTCGCCGCGTCTCGTCGGCGCCTCGGTTGGCCTTCATCCGGTGTGGATCATGTTCGCGCTGCTCGCCTTCGGCGCGCTTTTCGGCTTCACGGGGCTCATCGTCGCCGTCCCGGTCGCCGCGGCGCTCGGCGCGCTGATGCGCTTCCTCGCCCGCCGCTACCGCGCGAGCGCGCTCTACCGCGAGCCGCCCTACGCCCGCGACCGGGCCTGATCCATGAGGGAAGGCGCGCGCGCGCCGGCGCAGCTGCCGCTGGAGCTTCCGCTCGCGCCGCGTTTCGGCCGCGCGGAGTTTCTGTCCGCGCCGTCGAATGCGGCGGCCCTCGCCATGGTCGAGCGATGGCCAGACTGGCCGGATCGCATCCTCACGCTCATCGGCCCGCCGGGGAGCGGCAAGAGCCATCTTCTGGCGATTTTCCGCCAGCGCGCGCAGGCGCTCGCGGCCGACCCCGCGAATCTGCCGCCCCTCGCGGCGCTCGCCGCCGCCGCGCCCGCGGCGATCGTCCTCGACGGTCTGGAGGACCTGCGGGACGAAACCGCGCTTTTCCACCTGCTGAATTTCGCGGTGGAGCATCGCGTCTTCGTGCTGATGAGCGCGCGCCGCCTGCCGACGGCGGCGGACATCTCGCTGCCCGATCTTTTGTCACGCTTGCGTCGTGCGCCCGTGGTGGAGATCGGCGCGCCGGACGACGATCTGATGCGGGCGGTGCTCGACAAGCTCTTTCGCGACCGCCAGCTGATCGTGGAAGCGCCGGCGCTCGCTTATGCGGCTTTGCGTCTGGAGCGTTCTCTCGACGCCGCGCGCGCTTTTGTCGCGGCGCTGGATCGCGAGGCGCTCGCTCGCGGCCGGCCGGCGACGCGGGCCTTGGCCGCTGAAGTTTTAGAGGCTTTCGCCGTCCCGGATGGCGGAAGAGAGGATTGACCAAGGCCGCTTTTCGTCCTGCCGGCTTTGTCGCCATTGTGGCAATATGGGGAAAACGGGACAGCGGGCATGACAGCCAATATGAGAGAGAATGCCGCGCGCGGCGCGACCGAAATCGAGGCCGCCGCCATAGAGGTGATGGACCCCGCAGGCGAAATTCTGGAGCATCCCGAGGAACTTGCGGCCTCGCCGCGGCGTTTCATCAACCGGGAGCTTTCCTGGCTGGAATTCAACCGCCGCGTTCTGGAGGAGGCGTCCAACAGGCGCCATCCGCTGCTCGAACAGCTACGATTCCTCTCCATTTCCGCCAATAATCTCGATGAATTCTTCATGGTGCGCGTCGCGGGCCTGCGCGGACAGATCCGCTCGGGTCTCACAGCCGTCTCTCAGGACGGGCTGACGCCGGCCGAGCAACTCGCCAAGATCAACGAGCGGGTCGTCCTCCTTACCAACGAGCAGCTGCGGCGCTGGCGCGAGCTGCGTCGCGAGATCGAGGAGGTCGGCATTGCGATCGTCGAGCCCGCCGATGTTTCCAAGGCGGACCGGGAATGGCTCGAAGACCACTTCCTCAACCGCATCTTCCCGGTGCTGACTCCGCTCGCCGTCGATCCGGCGCACCCTTTCCCCTTCATCCCCAATCTCGGTTTCACGCTGGCGCTGGAGCTCGTGCGGCCCGGCGACCGCAAGACGCTTCAGGCGCTGGTGCGTCTGCCGCCCAAGATCGAACGCTTTGTGCATCTGCCCAATCCCGCCGGCGGGCGCGAGCGTTACATGCTGCTGGAAACGCTGATTGCGATGAACGCGCAGCGGCTCTTTCCCGGCTATCTGCTGCGCGGGCAGGGGCTCTTCCGCGTGATCCGCGACAGCGATCTCGAAGTGGAGGAAGAGGCCGAGGATCTCGTTCTCTTCTTCGAGACCGCGCTGAAGCGCCGGCGCCGCGGCTCCGTGATCCGGCTAGAAGTCGCCGCCGACATGCCTGAATCGCTGCGCGCCCTCGTCGCCGACGAGCTGGAGGTCGAGCCGAGCGAGACCTTCGAGATTGACGGCATGCTGGCGCTCAACGATCTTTCCGAACTCGTCGCGCTCGACCGGCCAGATCTGAAGTTCAAGCCCTATAACCCGCGCTTTCCCGAGCGCGTGCGCGATAATGGCGGGGACTGTTTCGTCGCTATCAAGCAGAAGGACCTCGCGGTCCATCACCCTTACGAATCCTTCGACGTCGTTGTGCAGTTTTTGCAGCAGGCGGCGCGCGATCCCAATGTCGTCGCGATCAAGCAGACGCTTTATCGCACCTCCAACAACAGCCCCATCGTGCGCGCGCTGGTCGAGGCCGCCGAGGCCGGAAAATCCGTCACCGCGCTCGTGGAATTGAAAGCGCGCTTCGACGAGGAGGCCAATATCCGTTGGGCGCGCGATCTGGAGCGCGCGGGCGCGCAGGTCGTCTTTGGCTTCATCGAGCTCAAGACGCACGCCAAGCTCTCCATGGTCGTGCGCCGCGAAGGATCGGGCCTCGCCACCTATTGTCACATCGGGACCGGCAATTACCATCCGGTGACGGCGCGCGTTTATACGGATATTTCCCTATTCACCGCCGATCCCGCGATTGGTCGCGACGTCTCGCGCATCTTCAACTACATTACGGGCTATGCCGAACCGGCCGGCCTCGAGCGCATGGCCGTCTCGCCGATTTCGCTGAAGCAGAAGCTGATCGAGCACATCGAGCAGGAGATCGAATTCGTCAAGGCGGGCAAGCCCGGCGCTATCTGGCTGAAGTGCAATGCGCTGGTCGATCCGGAAATCATCGACGCGCTATACATGGCGTCGCGGGCGGGGGTCTCCATCGACTGCGTCGTGCGCGGCATCTGCTGCCTGCGACCGGGCGTGAAGGGCCTTTCCGAGAATATCCGCGTCAAGTCGATCGTCGGGCGCTTCCTCGAACATGCGCGCGTCTATGCGTTCGGCGGCGGTCACAAGCTGCCCCATCCGCGCGCGCACGCCTATATTTCCTCGGCCGATCTGATGCCGCGCAATCTCGACCGCCGCGTCGAGGTGCTGATGCCCATCGCCAATCCAACCGTGCATCAGCAGTTGCTCGATCAGATCATGCTCGCCAATCTCATGGACAATGAGCAGAGCTATCGCGTGCTGCCGGACGGCTCCTCGCAGCGCATCACGCCCGGAGAAAATGAGGAGCGTTTCAACGCGCATCAATATTTCATGACCCATCCGAGCCTTTCGGGGCGCGGCAAGTCCCTCAAGGACTCGCGCCCGCGCTCGCTCCTGAAGCGCAAGCAAGATGCTTGAACGATTCCTACGTTCGCGCCCGGTCGAACAGCCCGCGCCCAGCGCCGTGCGCCCGGTCGCCATCGTCGACATTGGCTCCAACTCCGTGCGTCTCGTCGCCTATCAGGGGCTCTCGCGCGCGCCGACGCCCATCTTCAACGAAAAGGCCATGTGCGGCCTCGGCAAGGGCGTGGTGACCACGGGCCGTCTGCCGGAAGAAGGCGTGGAAAAGGCGCTGAAGGCGCTGCGCCGCTATCGCGCCTTGTGCAGCATGATGGGGGTTCTCGACATCGAAGTGATCGCGACGGCCGCGGCGCGCGACGCGCAGAACGGGCCGGCATTTCTGGACGCCGCGCGCGACGCCATCGGCCGGGAGATCAGCCTGCTGCCCGGCCGGCGCGAGGCCGAGCTGTCGGCGCTCGGGATCGTCTCCTCCATTCATCAGCCGGATGGCGTCGTGGGCGATCTCGGCGGCGGCTCGCTCGAACTCATCGACGTGAAGGGCGACGCGCTCGGCAATGGCGTCACCCTTCCGCTCGGCGGGCTGGCGCTGATGGACGCCTCGCGGCGCTCGCCAAGGGAGGCGACGCGCATCGCCCGCAAGGCCATCGCGGGCGCCAAGCCCCTGGAACAGCTCAAGGGCCGCACCTTCTATGCGGTGGGCGGCACCTGGCGCTCGCTGGCGAAGCTGCACATGCGCCAGCGTAACTATCCGCTCGGCGTGATGCACAATTACCGCATCCAGACTGGCGAAGCGGCCGATTTCGCGGCGCTTGTCGAACACATCGACAGCGCGGCGATCGAGGACATCGACGTGGTGTCGGCTGCGCGCCGGCCGTTGCTCGCTTACGGCGCCGTCGTCCTCGACGAAATCATCCGCCGCGCCAAGCCGCGCGAGATCGTGATTTCGGCCGCCGGCGTTCGCGAGGGCGTCCTTTTCGAACGCCTCTCCGAGAGCGAGCGCAGGATCGACCCGCTGCTCTCCGCCTCGCGCGAACTCGAAGGCACGTTCGCGCGCGCGCCGGGCTATGGCGATGAGCTGATCGCCTGGACCGACGCCTTCATGGAGTCGAGCGAGATCGACGAAACGCCTGAAGAAAAGCGCCTGCGCCATGCGGCCTGCCTGCTGTCCGACATCGCCTGGCGCGCCCATCCCGAATATCGCGCCGAGCGGGCGATGAATATCGTCACGCAGGGGCCTTTCGTCTCGGTCGATCATCCGGGCCGCGCCTATCTCTCGCTCGCCATCGTCATCCGTCACGAGGGGCCGGAGGGGGGCGCGGGAATCGGCATGGTGCGCAGCCTGTTGACGACGCGGCTCTTCGCGCGCGCCCGCATCCTCGGCGCCGCCATGCGCGCCGCCTATCTGCTGTCGGCCTCGATGCCGGGGGTCCTGCCGCGAACCAGCATGAGGCTGCGCAGGGGAATGCTGGCGCTGACGCTGCCGGCCGATTACGCCGATCTGGCCAGCGATCGCGTGCTCAGTCGCCTCAAGACGCTCGGAAGATTGCTTGGCGCCGACGCGGCGATAGAAATCGCGGGCTAGCAGCGCTGACCGAGAAAAATTCGCCCGGCGAAAGATGCGCCGGGCGAGATTCCGCAAGTCGCCTCAGGCCGCGGTGCGTCCGAGCACGTCAGCGCGCACCGAACCGGCAAGCGCGGCCACTTCCTTCACTTCGTTCTCCGGAACGCCGAGCTCGCGGAGCGTGCTGTTCAGGTTCTCGATGACTGCGTCGACGTGAGAGTCGTTGAGACCCTTTTCGACGAGTCGCTTGTGCGCATTGCGCATGTCGAGGCCGGTGTATTCGTTCGGTCCGCCAAAGGCCATGGTCAGAAAGGACTTCTGCTTGGCGATCTGCTGGTCCATGTCGACGCCGTCAAAGAAGGGCGCGATACGGCTGTCCGCCAGCACTTTGCGATAAAACAGCTCAACCGCCGCATCGACGGCCTTTTCGCCGCCGAGACGCTCATACAGGCTCGTCATAGAACCCCCTCATGTCTGTTTTGGAACGACACGAGGCTAGTGCTTGTCCTTGACGGCTTCAATGGCCAACAGATGAAAACCTAATAGAACCAGTAAGTTTCGCGCAAGGCAGCGCTCCGCTCGCCCCCTCGTGTCCCGCATGCGCCTCCAGCCGGGCATGACACGAGCGCCAGGCGCGGACGCCCCTCCACATGGGCGAGGCAAACGCATTGCCGGCTATCCGGCGTTTAAAAAATCAGTTGGAGGCTGAAGCCTCTGCGGGGGCTTCGACGACGCCATCTCCCGAGCGGGGCCGGGGCGCGCTTTCCGCCTCGGCCTCTTGCCAGTCGAAGGTGACGACCTTGCCATTCTCGACGGCGAGCGCCAGCCGACCGCGTTTCAGCTCAAGCGCCTTTTCGCCGAAAATGGTCCGCCGCCAGCCCTTGAGCGCGGGCACGTCGGCACGGTCGTCGCCGGCGATGGCTTCGAGGTCCTCGACGGTGGCGATCATTTTCGCGGCGACGCCGGTCTGCTCCGTCACCTGCCGAAGCAAAACCTTCAGAAGTTCCACTGTCGCGCCGTTCGAGCCGCGCCTTTCGCGCTCGATGCGCGGGACGCTGCCGGGATCACGGGCGAGGCCGCGCTCAACGGCGGCGAGAATCTCCGCGCCGGCGCGCGAGCGCTCCATACCCTTGGGGAAGGAGCGGAGATTGGCCAGCGCCTCCGCGTTCTTGGGCGCCGACTGCGCGATCTCGATCAGCACGTCGTCCTTGAGCACGCGCGACCGCGGCACGTCCCGGCTCTGCGCCTCGGCCTCGCGCCACGCGGCGAGCTCCATGAGCACGGCGAGGTCGCGGGGCTTGCGGGCGCGATGGCGCAGCCTTTCCCAGGCATTGTCCGGATGCTGCTCATAGGTCGCGGGCGAGGTGAGCGTCTCCATTTCGTCGGCGAGCCAGTCCAGCCGGTTCGAGCGTTCGAGCCGCGCCTGGAGCGTGGCGTAGATGTCGCGCAGATAGGTGACGTCGGCGATGGCGTATTCGATCTGCGCGGGCGACAGCGGGCGGCGCGACCAGTCGGTAAACCGCGAGGATTTATCGAGATTTGCGCGGGTGATCGCCTTGACCAGCTCCAGATAGGAGGCCTGTTCGCCGAAGCCGCAGACCATGGCGGCGACCTGGGTGTCGAAGAGGGGCGTCGGAATCAGGCGCGCCAGCCGCCAGATGATTTCCAGATCCTGCCGGGCGGCGTGGAAAACCTTGACGACCTCCTTATTCGCCATCAGCGCGAAAAAGGGAGAGAGGTCGATTCCCTCGGCAAGGGCGTCGATTGCAACCGCCTCCTGCGGCGAGGCGATCTGGATGACGCAGACCTTCGGCCAAAAGGTGGTTTCCCGCAGGAATTCGGTGTCCACCGTCACGAAGGGGTGGCGCGAAAACCGGTCG
>RXIY01000042.1 GCA_003963405.1 Hyphomicrobiales bacterium | reverse complement strand
CTTTCCGCCGCAGAACAATTTTATTCATTGGCCGCCTGAAATACCCCGAGGGGCAACCGGGCCACGCTCTAATGAAATTAACGCAACAGAACCCATCCGATTTCTGCTTGAGGGTATTCGCCCCGAGATCCGCCAGTATTTCGCCGAGAGCGACATTGATACGCAGCCGTTCAGTCGGAGCGAGCGGACATTGGCGTTCGAGCGTTCAAAGAAGGCGAGTGACAAATTCCCCTTCGGAACAGAACTCGACGTCAACGGCCCGTCTTTCGAGTGGATCAACCACTCCATCGCGCCAAGACCAGTCGCAACGGAGGCATTCCGCACCACGGTCGGCGGGCCAAGCTGTCTCCAGCCCTATTCGATTTCGGTCTTGAACATATCCGCCATGAGCTTTGGCGCACTAAGCGCGAATGCGATCCTCGCGCTGAACCTGGGCGCACGGCGTGGCGGCTTCGCGCATGACGCCGGCGAGGGCGGATTCAGCCGCTACCATCGGCAACATGGCGGCGACATCATTTTACAGGTCGCCAGCGGCTACTTCGGTTGTCGCACCCCCGACGGCCGCTTTTCACCTGAGCGGTTCGTCGAGCTCGCCAGCGAGCCGCAGGTGAAGATGATCGAGATCAAGCTGAGCCAAGGCGCAAAACCCGGTCATGGCGGCGTGCTGCCTGCGTCCAAGGTGTCGCCGGAAATCGCCGTCGCTCGTGGGATAGCGCCCGGGCGGGATTGTATCTCGCCAGCCCGCCACTCAGAATTTTGGAGCCCCCGAGGGTTGCTGGAATACGTCGAACGCTTACGCCAGCTCGCGCGTGGCAAGCCCGTTGGGTTCAAGCTTTGCGTCGGCCATCCCTGGGAGTTTCTCGGCATCTGTAAGGCCATGCTGGAAACCGGCCTCTATCCTGATTTTATCGTCGTCGACGGCGCCGAAGGCGGAACGGGAGCGGGGCCCCTCGAATTCATTGATCATGTCGGAATGCCGCTGCGGGACGGGCTGATGTTCGTTCATAACGCGCTCGTCGGCGCGAACCTGCGGCAACACATCAAGCTTGGGGTGAGCGGCAAAATCATTACCGCTTTCGACATGGCGCGGATCATGGCGCTGGGCGCCGACTGGTGCAACTCGGCGCGGGGCTTCATGTTCGCGCTCGGCTGCATCCAATCGCTCCGCTGCCACACCGACCAGTGTCCAGTGGGCGTCGCAACCCAAGACCCGATCAGGCAGCGCGCTCTGGTCGTCTCGGAAAAAGCGAGCCGGGTCGAGTCGTTTCATCGAGAAACCGTTCTGGCGTTAGCCGAGCTGATCGCCGCCGCGGGTTTCGAGCATCCAGCAGAGCTTACACCCGGCCACATTCTCAAACGCACGGCCCTCGGCCAAGTGGAGACCTTCGAGCAGGCATACGATTTCCTCAAGCCCGGCGAACTACTTTCGGGCGTCAGGGACCCGCTGTTGAGGGACGCTTGGTCAAAGGCGCGCTCGGAGTCCTTTTCATTGGCTTAATCCCGAAAACTCCGTTTATCCGCTCTCGAGCAATCGACTATGCCCTTACCCCTTCAGGTAACCGACCGTTTGCGACAGCAGTACCTGGTGGTCATGACTCAGCCCTAAGGCGTTGGCGATGGCCTCCCGGTCGATCCAGGCTCGGATCACTGTTGCGAGCCCATTGCCTGCGGCGAACAAATAAACATTCTGGGAAATCGCGCCTGCTGCGACGGAAGCGTAACTTTCGCGAAGGGCGACCGGCACGAGTTTCAAGCGGCTGTAGTCGGCGACAAAAACCAGGTCCAAGGGCGCATCGTCGACGAAGTCCTGGTACCCCGTAATGCTTCTCAGATCGCTGGAGGCGATGAGCTGTAGCTGGTTCGCCGTGGCGTCGTAGAGGTAAGCGCCGGACGGCAGCGCGACATAAACGTCGATTTCCTGGGCGTCGAGCGCCGACGGGGCAGTTCGGTGTCCATCCGCCCGGTTCACGCCATAGGCAGCCCAAAGCAAATTCGACAGCAGCGGCAGCGGCAATTCCTGGCCCGAAAACTCGCGATCAGATCGACGCTTCGAGATCGCCTCCATCAAAGGGATGCCGCCTTCCTTTTGTGGCTCCGGCAATACGATCGTCTCCGAAGCTTCGCCTCGCGCAGGCTTGGGTCGCAGACGCCCCATCATGCCGAGCGCCAGTTTTGTTAAAGTGCTCATAGCGGCTTTGCGCGCTGAGATCCTCTGGTTTGCCGATCGCCCGTTGCTTAGACGAGAGCCAGGGCCGTTAAACGCATGAGACATTACACGCGACGTCGCCGTCGCTCTGCTATTCCGCGTGACGACGGGAAGGGCTCCCGAAGGCATATTCCGGCCGTGCGAGTTCGGTCTCTTTGATGCCGTCCCGGTCAAATTGCGCTTCGTTCGGGATGCCTGATGCCTGTGCGCGATGCAGTTGTTCGCGCAGTTTACGAATAGCCTCGTAGCTCGTCTGGTGAATGAAGATACGACCTTGGTCGTCTGTCGCGAACAAAGAGATTTGCGGATCGTTGCGCACTTGCTCGAAGGCTTGGTCAAGCACGCCGAGACACTCCGCCAGCAACTGAGGATCATCGAACTGGAGATGGCGCTGGATCTCGTCCAGATGCAGGCAATGCAGCGATGGTGGATCTGTTAGCGAGTGGGAGTCACGGCCCAACTCGAAAAACACCTGAACTACCGGGAGCATGCGCGAGATCAGCTGAAAAATCCGAACGGCGTCGTCCAGGCTGCATTGAGCAAGCGACCCCGCCTCTACATTTGACGGGCTCTCATCGCGCGTTTTCCCACTGCCCAACGCCTTGACGATCTGGCTTTCGATCCAGCGCCGCACTTCGGGCGGCGCCGCGCTGATCTCCTCGGCGCTAAAGGTAAAACTGACCATGAATTCCTCCCATCTCAGCTTGAGCGTCCCGGGAATTTGAACATGAACGTGATAGAGCCATGGCCTTCTTTTAATCGGCGAAGCCAGCGTCGTCGATCGGGTCGTCGATTTCGCTTTGATTTCGCTTTGGTGACTGAACACGGCGCTGCCGCTGGTGACGATCTCGAATAGTTTCTTCAAGGCAGCCTTGGTCAAGTCTTCCGCGGCATCGTCGATGCCTGCGCGCATCCGGCAGCAGGCCAGAATGGTGAAGTCAAAGTCGGGAAAGTTTCCACCGACACGGCGCGAGTCTCCAACAGGTCAAAGATAGGCGCGATGACGGGTTTTGCTCATCCGACGTCGAGGAAGGAGAGGCCAGCGAGCAGGGGCCGCGTCCACAAAGGCAGAACACGGAACTGATCATTCTGCGCTCGCGGAATGGGCGGTTCGATAAAGCGTCGGTGAACAAGCTCGAAAATAAAGTCGCAGGGCGGCCTCTTAGGCCACCCGACTTCCAGCTTCGAAGCACGCTGGATGTAATCCTTCCTTGAGCGTTTGCCTCGCGTAAAAGCGGAATACGCGGAAGTTTGACGACCAATGGTGACGCGGCAATCCAGCCTTTTCCTTCAGGCGCGCGAGAAACTCCTGTTTGTCAGGCAGCATTTCCCAGACCGCAGGAAGAAACACGGCATGCCGGCCAGCGTCTTCGATAAGCAAACCGTCCTCGAATGGCTGGACTTTCGATAAGAGCTCCGCTTCGCTAGGAAAGCTTATCGATTGGAGCGGGGACAGCAGCGTCACCGACAAGGATACTTCGTGCCACTCCCCCCGCTCAAGCGGGAGAAAGCGGGAGTCTCGATAAGCGGCTCTCAACGCATTGGCGCTGATATCCTCGATCAATGGACGTCTCGCCAGTATCGCGCCGCAACACCCGCGCAGGTCTCCATTCTTGTGCAAGGTCACGAAGCAGGCCCCCGCGCGATTGAGTGCGGGCGGAATCTTGTCCAAGCCTCGAACACCGCCATTGCCGCAGATGGCGCGACGCGCGACATCATTCATCAGTTGGCCATGGCGTCGGACCGTGTCGTCGTTAGAATCGTTCGCCGCCTCTTTCTCCCAAAAGGCCCAGGCGCCGTAGCCCACGACCCGATCCCGGGGGCCAGCCGTATCGCCAGAATTGCGAAGGTCAAGCGTTCCGATGGACATGCCCTTCCGCCTGGCGACGGTGACGAGCCCTTTGACCGGCGCAGACCCGCAGGCTTGTTCAGGCGTTAGCGAAACAGGATCGAGACGTTCGATCGTGGCGCAGGTTTTTCCATCGATCCTTTGGCAAGCCTCATGGTCCAGGTAATGCGAAAGATCGGACGAAACGACTATGAGCGTTTCCGGGCCGCCCCAGAGCGCCTCTAGCAAATCAGCGACCTGGTCCCCGCTCACTCGACCGCAAATGATCGGCACAAGGCTGAAGTCGCCAAGGATGAGCTGCAAAAACGGCAGTTGCGTTTCCAGACAATGCTCCCCTTCATGAACCTCATCCGAAAGCCCGAGGGGTATGGCGTTTGACGCCCGTTCCAGCCAGCTGTGATCAATCGGAACGAGGCCGAGGGGGGTCTCATAGGCGCGCGCCCGAGTCCCCGCCATGCCGGTAAAAGCGAAGCGATGGGACGGTCCGAGCAGCACGACGCGGGAGATTTTGCCGCGCGCCTTGGCCAACAAGTGGTAAGCTGAGGCGGCCACCGGACCCGAGTAAACATAGCCCGCATGGGGCGCTATTAAAGCCTTGGGCAGGGACGAATCGAGGCCTGCGACGCGAGCGGAAGCGTTACTATGAGTGGCCTGATAAAGCTTTCCCGAGCGGGCGCCAGTCTCGTATTCGGTCTTAGCGTTTGCGAGCAGCCCGCCAACGGTCGAGTGTAACTCCAGCGGATCCGACGGGTAGAACAGGCCTGCCACCGCCGCGGGTCTGACCGCGTCCTCCCGTTGCGACTGTATCATTTAAACCCCTTTCATTCTGCGCTCTGCGTCGCCATCTAGCGGTCATGAACGCAGCAACACTTCATCCCACGTCGACGCCGGCGAGATCCGCCCGTTATTGGCATCAACTTGAGGACGACCGCATCCAATGTGATCTCTGTCCGCGTTTTTGCAAGCTGCGAGACGGTCAACGCGGGCTGTGTTTTGTAAGGGCGCGTGAAGGCAATGAGATCGTCTTAACCACTTACGGCCGGTCGTCGGGGTTCTGCATCGATCCGATCGAGAAGAAGCCGCTCAACCATTTTCTGCCCGGATCGCCCGTGCTCTCCTTCGGAACCGCAGGCTGTAATCTCACCTGCAAGTTTTGCCAGAACTGGGACATCTCCAAGGCGACCGAGTTCGATCGCCTCCAGGATGAAGCCTCTCCCCAGGCCATTGCCCAAGCGGCGAAGGAGCTGGGAGCGAAGTCGGTCGCCTTTACCTATAACGACCCCGTGATCTTCCTCGAATACGCCGTGGACGTCGCTGCCGCCTGCCACGACGCAGGGCTCAAAACCGTGGCGGTGACCGCAGGATACATCACGCCCGAAGCCCGCAAGGAACTGTTTGGCGTCATGGACGCGGCGAACATCGATCTCAAGGGCTTCTCCGAGGGCTTTTATAAGACGTTATGTTCGGCCGAACTGCGGCCCGTCCTCGAGACGCTCGAATATGTAAAGCATGAGACCCCTTGCTGGCTGGAGATTACGACGCTGCTAATCCCTGGCCAGAATGATTCTCCGGCAGAAATCGAGGCTTTAAGCAGCTGGGTCAGGGAGCGGCTTGCACCGGACACGCCTCTCCACTTTTCCGCCTTCCACCCGGACTGGCGCATGCGCGAGACTCCGCCAACACCGGCGGCAACGTTGCAAACTGCGCGGAAAATCGCTTTGGAAAACGGGCTTCGCTACGTCTACACGGGCAACGTGCGCGACGAGGCTGGCCAGAGCACTTATTGCCATAATTGCAACCAGCGTCTGATTGGCCGCGACCGGTATGACATTACGTCTTGGGCGATGACCGAAGACGGTCGCTGCTTAAGCTGCGGAGAAACTTGCGATGGCGTCTTCGAGGCGGAACCCGGGTTACGGGGCTCCCATCGCCTGCCAGTTCGGCTGGCTAATGCCAGCTACATACCTAATCCGAGATGAATTACCGACGGCATAATCTTGTCGGGGGCGGATCGTGAAGGACACCGCTGCGAAAGGAAGGAAGATGACGATAGACGACAGTCGATTCGGCAGCATCACGGTCGACGGCAAGACGTATGAACATGACGTCATCATTCGTCTCTCGGGCGACATCGAAAAACGGAAAAAGAAGCTGTCGAAGGAAAAGTACGGGACCTCGCACATCATATCCAAAGATGAGGCCAAGTTCGTCTACGAAGATGGTTGCGAAATCGTGATTGTTGGAACAGGCCAACAAGACAACGTACGCCTTTCTCCAGAGGCGAGCGAATATTTGAGTAAAAAAGGTTGCAACGTCGTGCTCCAGCCGACGCCTGAAGCCATTCATTCGTTCAACGAGACACGCAAGAGAAAGGTCGGCCTCATGCATGTGACCTGCTGACGGCGAGCGGGTGAGGATCCTTTCGCTGCGAGGCTTCTTTTCGTTCCCCGAGCGCGGCGGTCCATGATGAAAAACGAACTTTTGAATGTCGAAACCCGTTGCGAGGGATGGACCACCCTTTCGGTGGCAGGCATTCGATTGCCCAACGGACAAATCCTCCAGCGAGAGGTCGAGGATCACGGCATCGCCGTAGCGGTGCTCGCCTTTGATCCCGAGCGAAAAACCGCCATCCTGGTTAGACAATTCAGAGCGCCACCATTCCTGACGACGAGGCAGGAGTATACTCTGGAAGTGATCGCCGGCCTCGTCGAGGATTCGGACAGCGTCGCATCGGCGCGGCGCGAGGCGCTCGAAGAAGCCGGGCTTCATTTACGTTCGCTCGAACGCATCGGCGCCGTTTGGACAATACCTGGCGTCTCAACCGAACGAATGACCCTCTACCTTGCGGCTTACCAGCCGTCTGATCGCATCGCAAAATGGGGCGGGGTCGTGACTGAACATGAAGACATTACGGTTATCGAGATGGAGTTGAGCGCCCTCGCAGCGTTGATGGAGTCGGCTGAGCTCGTCGACATGAAAACGATGGGCGCTGACGCAAGCCCTAAAATTGCGTCGCCCTGAACTGTTTGTATAATGGAATGTCGGCGTTGGCTAAAATCACGATAAATCTGGACATCGCCTCGTGGAGATGATTGCGTTCGTTGCGCCGGTGATTCTGGTGCTCGGCGCCGGGCTGTTCGCGGCCGGCGCACTGTCATTCCTGGATATCCATTTCTTCGAGAAGAAGCTGGCCGAAAGAGCGGCCCTCGCCGGCGGTCTGTCGCTCCTTTTCTTGGCCGAACTCATTTTCGCGTCAAGCGACATGAGCATGCGCTTTCTCAATGGGCAGCGGAGCGATGTTCTCGAGTGTCGGCTCGATCTGGAGACGGCCCTGCCCGAGGAACGGCATAAAGATAGCCGCGTCATGCAGGTCAAAATCATCGATTGCATGAAAAAGTTTGGCTATGAATGGGATCCTCACAACGCACGGTGCAAGGAGGGGCCGGTCGCAACCAACCCGTTTTGTTACCTGCCTACCCGCGGTTTTGATCGAGCCGTGACCAAGCTGTTAATGATGCTGGGCTGAGCGCCAGACCTGGCCAGGGCCTGTCGCCGGACGCGATCAAGCCAGCCTGACCAAACAGCCGCGACCTTCGTAATTTTGGGCGTTGGTCCTTTAGATTTAGAGAGCGGACAAATGCCCAACCACCATGAACAGATTTTCTAGGCAAACTCGATAGCATGGCAATTAGCCGTGCTAGACAGCGTGAGTGGCGAGGCCTGCTCGGCGCATACACCAATTTTCTCCGCACAAGCCATGAATCTGGAACATATTCACAATAGGCGTTGAATTCCTCGGTGGGGCAGGTCACAGGCGCTACCATGTGCGACTGCAGGCAGTGGGTACGACGCCGGGGGCGTCTGGTCGATTGTCTGCACTTGAGCGACCGCAACGAAACTTTCTGTTCCCATTGGAGACTAACTTGCGATTCGGTAACGCGATAGCGAACCTGTCCTATTCCATCTGCGCCCTCGCGCTGAGCGTGACGTTTCCTTCGCACTCTAGGGGCGAAGAGTCGCTTGACCGCGTAAGCCATGTTCTTATCGTCTACATGGAGAACCACCGCTTCGACAACCTGTTTGGGGAATATCCCGGCGCCGATGGCATCGCGAATCTGGGGGCTCATGCAAAGCAGAGCGATAAGAAAGGCAAGCCATACGAATATTTGCCTCCAGCGAAGGACCCTTTCACTGGGGCAGATAATCCCACGTCGTTACGAGCGGTCGAAGCGTTGGTTGGTTTGCCGAACGGGCCATTTCGAATTGATGGCGTTCTCCCTGGGGTCTCCATTGCAACCGTAGTCAGAGACCTTCGCCATCGTTTTTACACTCACCGTGCACAAATCCACGGCGGCGAGATGGACCAATACGCCGCTTGGTCTGATGCAGGTGCGCTGGTGATGGGCCATTACAGCAAAGAGGCACTGGAGAGCACGCCTCTTTGGCGCTTGGCGCATAAGGGCGTTTTGATGGATCACTTTTTCCAAGGCGCGTTCGGCGGTTCGTTCCTAAATCATTTTTGGCTGATCTGCGGCTGCTCTCCAGCATGGCCCGACGCACATGATGATCTACGGTCGCATCTCGATGAAAACGGCGCCCCCATCGAAGGTCCGAAAGGCGATAACATCGTCACCGCCAGGCCAGACGACTGGGCAGTCAACACTGTTCAGTCCATCTTCTTTAATGATGGAAAACAAGGCGAAATTCTGCTACCGGGCCAAAACGCCCCGACCATCGGCGACATGTTGACAGCGAAGGGAGTTGATTGGCGCTGGTACGCGGGCGGATGGGACTTGGCGATAACCCAAAAGCGCAACGTGGAGCAAGACGACATGCTCCTCAATGTATTCCGGTTCCAATGGCATCATCAGCCCTTCGCGTACTTCGAGCGCTTCAGTCCAGACACTGAAAAAGGCCGCGCAGAACGCAATCTGCACCTGAAAGGAGAGGCCGCGCTGGAGGAAGACATCGTCAATGATAAATTGCCGCCTGTGGCCTTCTACAAGCCAACCGGCAATTTGAATGAGCATCCCGGCTACGCCGGAATAATTAGCGGTGCGGAGCACATAGAGCGCATTCTGCACCTATTGGAGCAGAGTCCAAGCAAGAACAGCTTCGCAATGATCATAGTTTATGATGAGTACGGCGGGTTCTGGGATCACGTTCCCCCTCCGAAAGCGTCCAGCGTCAAGTGGAAGGCCGACGCTTTTGACCCGGGCTCGCGCATTCCGGCAATTTTGATTTCTCCGCTTGCGCCTAAAGACGTGGTCGACTCTACGCAGTATGATACGACCGCGGTAATCAAGCTCATTCAGGACCGCTTCCACTTGGATCATCTTCCAAGCTGTCGCGTGAACGCTCAAAGCTCAATGGCCAAACTTTTTACTTCTGGCGCGAGTCCCACACACGTCGGTGAGCTCGATGTCTCAGAGCACCAATTCGAGCCTCCGAAGTTCTGCAAATGAGCAGACGGTTCTGTCTCGGCCGCGGTCGCGCGGCCGAACGAGGCCGTCAATCACGAGATGATTTCTGCCAAAAATGCTTTTTCATAAGAATGCGACCAATTTGGTCCGTTTATCTTTTGGCCAAAAAGGCACGTGCAAAATTCACCCGCGTTGCCTCGCGACCTTTCCCGCTCAGCGAGGATCCGAATGTCGCTCGATCAGGCCTTAGGAATGGACGGACCACATTCGGCCTGTGGTCGCTCGCTCAGGCGGGGATGCGCGAGATCCCCGCGCTGACGACCTACGCCCTGCAGGTCTCGCCGCAGAACCGTAGCTGACAAGCGGGCGGCCGTAATACCAACGGTCTTGCCGACTGACTCATGGGAGGATTCCTCTGAGGAGATTTTTCTGACTCATTAGGCGCGAAGGAGATTCGCGCCATGCCAGCGGCAGTGAGATTACGAGAGGATTTCTCGGCGGATGAGCCGCGGGGCTTGGCCCGGCGCTCGAAGGACGTCAGTCAAAGCCGGCGACTGTTGGCGCTGGCGGCGGTCCGCGACGGTAAGGACCGGGCCGAAGCCGCCAGGATCGGCGGCATGGACCGGCAAACCTTGCGCGACTGGGTTCATCGCTTCAACGCCGGCGGCCCGGAAGGGCTCTTCGACCATTGGACGAACGGCCCCAAGCCTCGCCTTTCCTCGGAGCAACTGGCTGAGTTTGCCAGGATCGTCGAAGCCGGGCCGGATCGCGAGCAGGATGGCGGTGTGCGCTGGCGCCGCGTCGATCTCCGGCGCGTGATCAAGGAACGCTTTGAAATCGACTTTCACGAGCGCTATGTCGGAACGCTTTTGAAGAAGCTGGGCTTCTCCCACATCAGCGCACGACCGCGCCATCCGGCGCAAGATGAGGGGACCGTCGAAGCCTATAAAAAAACTTCGAAGCGACGCTGAGTGCGCATGTGGCCCATTTGCCGCCGAAGACGCCCATTGAAATCTGGTTCCAAGACGAAGCGC
This sequence comes from Hyphomicrobiales bacterium, assembly GCA_003963405.1. Lineage (GTDB taxonomy): Bacteria > Pseudomonadota > Alphaproteobacteria > Rhizobiales > Beijerinckiaceae > Methylocystis. The sequence continues at coordinate 3,542 of RXIY01000042.1, read as the reverse complement.
GCATCGGGCAGAAGAACGGCCTTGTTCGTCAATGGGCGAGACGTGGGACGCGGCCGCGTCAGCCCGCCGATCAGCGCTATGAAAACGCCTATCTCTTTGGCGCGATCTGCCCGGCCAAGGGCAAGGGGGCAGCGCTGGCGCTGCCGCGTGTCGATACCGAGATGATGCAGCTTCACATCGAGGAGATATCCCGCCATGTCGCAAAGGGCGCGCATGCTGTGCTGCTGCTCGACCGCGCCGGATGGCATACGACGACAAAGCTCGTCATGCCCAGGAACATCACGCCGATCCTGTTGCCGTCGCGGGCGCCGGAGCTCAATCCGGTAGAGAACATCTGGCAGTATCTGCGCCAGAACTGGCTCTCGAACCGTGTCTTCGACGATTACGACGCCATTATCGACGCCACTTGCGACGCATGGCGAAGGCTTATCGCCCAGCCCGAAACAATCACATCAATCGGGATGCGCGACTGGGCTCATATCGGTCATACCTCATAGCCGCTGGTATAACGCTTCCAGACAAACACGCTTCCCGAGGCAGAGAGCCGGAAATGAAGGTGATGCAGAGGTAATGACCGCGGCCAGCGGGACGGGCCGCCTCTTTTGAAAGGGAAGTGATGGAAAATCAGCGTGTCACCAGGCCCTCCGTTTTGATGTTCGCCCAATTCTTCAGGCCTTCGACTGTGATGCCGCGAAGGAACGGATTGCGGTTTAGTATTTTGGCGCGGGTTACTTCAACCGCCGGTGACGAAAACGTGCGTCTCACAGCGCCTGGGAAATAAAAAGCCGCCCCCAAATTATCGCTCTTCACCGCAGAGCGGTGCATAAAGGCGGTTAGGCTTAGGACCTATTAATTTTGGCCGAGGCGTGATTCACCGGTCTGGCGGCTCCGGTCCGTCTCGATGAAGGAGACAAGTTCCTTCGCTTGCTCCGTGTAGAGTTGCAACTTCCTGACGTCGAGCGGCTCGCACAGGAATTGAAGCATGAAAATGTCGCTCCCATCGAAAAACGCAGGACCAACGCCGCAAAAGAAAAAGCCGAGGTCGCGCGCCTGGCTTACGAGGAGAGGCAGGCCCGGATCACCGAGGGGCGCCGAAAGCTGCACGGCGCGGGCGCCGAGGCCGAGGACGTCCCGAAAAGCTTGCTTGAGCTCGATCCCGGCGTTGGCGCCGATCTGCTCGAAGAAAATCGTCCCATAGGCGCGCTGGTTGATCGAGAGTTTCGTTTTCGACTCCGTCATGGCCGGCGTGGCAGGCGCGCGGGGCGAGGCCTCGACGCCGAGGCTCTCGTAAATCCGGCGCAGGACGTCGCGGTAGGGTTCGGGCGCACAAATCGCGCGTTCGGGCGGCGGCGTGAGGAAACGAAAGGCGATGAGGTTGCTTTGCCGCTGGCCGACCGTCGGATAATCCGCGTCCTTGGGGTGTGAGCCCTCGGAAGTCGCGCCGAGCAGGACGGCGCAAACCGGCATGCCCGCCCGCTCGTCGTTGCGTTGGGAAAAGGTATGGATGGTGACGGGCACGGCGAAAATCCCGATCAGGCCGAGCTTCTTCGCCTCATCGGACAGGCGCTCGGTCATCTTCTCGAGCAGATGGCGCCCTCGGTAGGCGCTCAGCACGACCGCCTCGCCGCGTTCGGCGATGACCGCGCCCGGCTCGCGCTCGAGCGCGACATGTCCGATCACCTCTCCGTTTTCATTGCGCGCCACCACGGGAAGTAGCTCGCCGCATTCGACCTTGCTCCAATAGCGCTGTGGCGAAAACACCTCCGCATGCACGTAATTGCGACCGTAAACGTCAAGAAAACACCGGGCGATCTCTGCGGCGTCTTCCCGCTTGGGAAGGTCGATCTGAACATCGGCGGTCGGAACCGCCGGGGCGCGCGCTTGCGGCACCGCTCTTTCGCTTATCCCTCTCTCGAACAATTCGGAGAGCGTCAGCTCCTCCGTGAGCGGACGGCGAAAGCCGAGCTCCCATCCGTCGATCCCGCGCTCGCGGACGGAAAGCCCCGCGTCGCGCCGCACGAATTTCGAAAGCGACGTGACGAGCGACGAAAAACGCGCATGTCCCTTGACCACAATCGCGCATTCGACGTCCTCGAGAGAGGATGAGACGCGCACGCTGGCGCTTTCCCGACCGGTGGCGACCGCGCAAAGGACCGCCCAGGCGTGCAGCGTATCCTCGGCGATGAGGCTCGCGATCAGGGAGCGCGCCCCTTCCAGCAGGGCCGCTTCCCGCACGAACGACCGGACGAGCTCGCCCCGGCTCAGCTCCAGGGAAAGCCTGATCTCAAAGGGGCGCGCGCGTTCCCTTTTCACGGTGACTGGATCTCCTGCCTGTGACGCACTCATCGATGAACGGAGAAAAATCTAAAGCGGTTTTTCCCGCGGAGGAAGGGGGCGCCGCGCGCCCTGTTCACGAGCGCTAAAAACATCGACTTACGAAGCTGGGCCGAACGTGCCCTCGATTGGCGCGTCGCCCGCATCCTACGCCGGGCTGCTTGCGTTGAGCGCTTGACGGGGCGGCGGAAACTGGCGGACCGTCGGCAATCAATTCCTGCGCCCGAAGCGGCATTACCATCGGCCGGCGGAGGTGCGGGACGCAACTCCTCACAAGACGCGGACGTTCGGGCCCGTCGTTGGCCCGCCGCAAAATGCGACGGGCGCTCGCTTGTGCTTGGCTGAGCGAACGAGTGCATGTCAGGCGGTTCCCCTAGCTAAGGGCAAACCGCCTACCTCGCCGTCGCTCAATGATGTTCCGCTCGTCCTTTCTTCGGCGCCGCGGCCGGCGGCGGCGGTGTGACCGGCATGTATTGCAGACTGATTTGCCGATGCCGGTGGAGAGATTGAGACCGATTCCCGCCGACACCGAGATTGGCTGCAGGGAGTTCGTCTTGCCGGAGCCGCCGACGAGCACCGCGCCGCCGACGACCGTGACGGAGCCCTGCGCGCCAGCATAATCGCCGGCGAGCGCTCCTTGGGATGTTCACTCTATCAGGATCCAGCTTTCCGATATCGACTATGCCTGAGGCCTTGCAATGGCTGACCGTTACCGATCCCGTTCGTAATTATCTGGGGGTCGTCCGAGGCGCGCTTTTAAAAGGCATCGGATTGGCCGAGTCGTGGCCACAAATGGCGGTGTTGGAAAGGATTGTCGCCCTTGATCTCCAGAAGCTCCGCCGCCTGATCGAACATCGAGGCGATTTCGGCGTTTTGGATCGGCATGGGACTTCCTCGCGCGGGCGCGCACCAAGCCGAGAATAGGCCCCGCCCCGACCCATGGCGAGATTTTTTGCAAGGTCTTTACATTAGCCCACGCCCGGCGAGGCTCGGCCCTGGACAGGCGCCAGCGCCGCGTCGGTCAATCGCGTGAAAATGTCCGATCGACAAGCGCAGGCGGCGACCGCCGTGGAAATGGCCGGCAGGCAGAAAGAAATCTCCGTTTCGGAGGGTTCTGTTGCGTTAGCGGAGACGGCGCGGTTTCGGTAAGCTATGCGCCTAACCAACACCGCTTAGATCGGCCCCCATGATCGACTTCAAAGGACACC
>RXIY01000013.1 GCA_003963405.1 Hyphomicrobiales bacterium | reverse complement strand
GTGCTTCGAAGGCCGGATACGTTGACGCAAACTGATCAGTCGTCACCTCGATAAAGATGCTTGCAGACGGGGCGGCCATACGTTCCCCTTGCCGCTTGCCGCGGCAATTCCTCGCGCTCGGGCGCAAGCGCCCTTTCAAAATTTCCGTCGCCGGGCGTGGCGCGGCGCTTCGCTGGCCCCTCGCCTTCGGCTCGGGCTCTGCCTGGCCCTGTGCCGCCCGTCTCGCGCGACATAAGCGAAGGGGATGGCTCCTTCGCGGATAAAAGGAGAAAGACGATGTTCGACTTCGCCCGCTTCCACATCCTCGGCCGCGTCGGCAAGATCAAGGCCTTCGAGAAGAACATCCGCGTGTCGATCGCCGCAAACGCCTCCTACAAGAAGGATGGCCAATGGGTGGACGAGACGGACTGGAACGAGATCGTGATTTTCGACAAGAACACGCGTCAATATGTGACCGAGAACGTCGAATCCGGCGATTACGTCCGCGTGCAGGGGCGCCTGCGCCAGAACAGCTTCAAGCGCGACGGCGAGACGGTCTATGTGGTCGAGCTCATCTGCGACGAGTTCAGCCGCGCCCCGAAAAAGAAGGCCGCCGAATCCGCTGCCGCCTAAACCGCAAGGGCCGCTCCTCTGGGGCGGCCCAATTCCGGCACGACGAAGCGCAAATCAATTCGTGCTTTCCGATTGCCTTCACAAATCCAGGAGCCATCTTACCGAGCGGCTGCGCCCGAATTCTACGGTGAATCTCCTCAGCAAGAGGCCCGCCGCCAGACCCAGCGTCGCCCAGACGGCGGCAGGCAGGCCGGCGACCCAACCCATGACGGAGAGCCCCCGTCCTGCGGCGTTCGCCGGCGCGCCGGGCGGCGCATCAAGCCACAGCGGCGGCGCGCAGGCGCGGACGCCTTGAACGACATAGACGCCTTTACCGCCGTCACAGTTGTCGCGCAGGGTCTTGGTCAGATCGCCATTGGCCCGCATCAAGGCGAGCCAGCTGTCGGCGTCTGCGCGCGCGGCAAGGGCCTCTGCCCGGTGGCGTAACTGCGCTGCGTCCGTGCGACCCGCGGCATATCCCAATCCGCCGCCCAGCGCCGCCGCGAGACAAAGCCCCGCGATCTGGAAAAAGCGCGCCTGCCCTTCCCGCCCGCGGGACAACTCCTGCAGCGCAGTCGTCGCCGCTTGCCGAACGTCGCCCTTGGTCTCCTCGGCCATTCTCGCGATCTCGGCCGCGACGTTTTCTCGCGCGGCCGCGACCGCTGCGTCAGTCAACGGCTTGATCGCTTCTTTCGCCGCGTCATGAACCTTTTGTGGAAAGCCGGACATCGCCGCGGGGATATCAACTGCAGCCTTCTCCAGGACCCCGGCGACGGCAAGAAAGACGACGGTAGGGTCATCCGGGGACAGCTGCAGATCGCCGATCCGCCGCCACATCGTCTCGCGGATCGTGGGGTCAAGGCCAAGAGCGTCGGCGGCTTTCTCGAAACGGGATTTGGCGCCCTCATCCATCAGGCGTCAGAGACGCCGAGCAGAGGCAAGGCTGGTGCGATCATCGCCGCGAAGTCGCGTTGGAACTTGGCGACATGGGCTTGCTCGGTGATCGTCAGCAGGCCAACGGCTTGCGCCTGCGAGAAGCGAATGTTTTCGGCGTCCAATTTGGCAAAAGTGCCGCTCTGCAGCGACGGGAACTCGATCTCGATCCCGCCTTCCTGCAGCAGGCGGCGCCGCGTGCCGCCGCCCTTGCTCTCGCCCTTGGCGTCGCGGAAGCCGTACCAGAAGGGAAAGTCGCCGGGCGGCTTGCCGTGCTTCAGATTGATCACGGCGATATGATCGACGCTCGCGCCGGTGAGATCGAGCCAGCGGGCGACGGACTGCGCGGAGCCGATGTCGGGCGAGATCACGTGGAACACCGTCAGCCGACAGGCATGCGTCGCGAAGGCGTCAAGGAGGCCAGAAAGCCCCTCGCCGTCGTCGACGATCTTCGTTAAGTCGGCGAGCAGGCCGCCGGCGAGATCGTGGATGTAAAGTGGATCGTTCGAGGCGATCGAGTCGAGCAGAATATTGCGCTCATTGTCGCTGCGGCCATTGTAGAAGCCGATGCCGACTGCGGGATCCTGGGTCTTGCACAAGGTCCCTTCAGCCTCCCGCGTTCCGAGCACGCGGATGGTCGCGCCGATCGAGCCATCGGCGTCGAAAGCAAGGACGCGCTCTCCCTGCGTCCGCAGCCAATCCACCAAGGCTCGGGTGAATACGGATTTGCCGACGCCGCCTTTTTCATTGGCGATCAACGCCACCCGCCGCTTGCCGTTTGACGCCATTCGTCGCCTCCAGGGTCTTATTCTTCTAAACTATAAAGAAGAACACTCCGCGCGCCTACCCCTTCCGAGGCCGCGGCGCGCCACTTTCCGCTTACACGTCTTCGTTGAAGCGGTGGCCGAGCACCTCAGCGGCTGTCTTTCCCGTTTGTCTCTGTGGCTTTGCGACAGCTTGTGAAATTGGCGCCGCAGCAGTATGCGCATGCGATCGCGTCGGCGGCGCCACGGGCGCATCGACGCATTGCGCCACGGGCGGCTCCGGCCTTGTCGCGTCTGCTTCGCGGCTGTCTTCGGCTTTTATCATCTGCGCATCACCGTGGATATCTGGCCTTTGTGCATTGGATGCGCGCCCGGCTTTGCTCTTTCCCCCCGATGCTTGCTGCGCCTTCGCGCGCCGAGCCTGCCGCACATATTGCCGAAACGTATGCAGGCTCATCTGGATTCCATTTCGCGCGAATATCGCGAGGATATCGCTGTCCGTATGCCCTCGTTCTCGGCAGGATATGACGTCGTCTATCGCGTGTTCGATCGCTTGTCTGAGGCTTTTTGCGCCGCAGGGTTTTGCCGGCGCTTCGCGCAAATCGGCGAGGGCTTGCGCCCAATTCGCTTCGGTGTGTCTCTGCGTCATATGCGCGAATCCTCTGTGACATTGTGCTCGGACATTCGCGAGACGCATCGACACATTGTCGTGATGCATGCGCGATACGCCCCCGATACATTTCGGGAACGCGTCCGAGCATTCTGATAGTACGTTAAAGTGTAAAGTGAGACAATGAACCTGAGGAGCGGAGACGCATCGCCAGAGGTAAAATTGCGATAGTATGCTGATAAATAGGGGAATAGTAGGCGCTTTAGTTGTTTTCTGGTTTGACAAGATACCGGTTTCGTGAGTATTGTATAAAATATAGAAGAAGCCAAAGCGGCCGCCTCACTTTTCCCTGCCCCAGGATCGCCGTGCCCCGACCGCGCAAGCCCGACATCGCCAAGCATCGTGTTCAGGCGGATTTTTCGCCGCAGGATTTTGCGCGGCTCGAGCAAGCCTGCGCCATCTTCGGGCTCGGAAAGTCAGACCTCCTGCGCCGGCTCGTGTACGCGTCGATCGATGTCGGGCCGGCTCTCAGCGCCGAAAACGGCAAGGCGCTTGCGGCGACGGCGCGGGAGCTGCGCGCCTGCGGGCGCAACATCGCCCAGATCGTCAAGGGCATTAATCTCGGCTATGCGCCGCAGCTTGCCGAGGACAAGGAGCTTTTCGTCGCCACCCACCGGGCGCTCTCCGAGATCAACGCGCTTGTTCACGAGATGACCGCCGCCTATGGCGCGCGGGTTCGGCGCGCCGGAGGCTTGAAGCCGCTTTCTGAGACCGAGGCGTCGTGAGCGAGGCTCGAGCGAACCTCCGCGCCTCCCTTGTGGCGGAAATGAACCGGCTCGCGCTTGCCGCGGACGCCGCCCGGCGCTCTCGCGCGGCGCGGGAGAGGCGGGGCCTGGAGGAGCGGCCAGTTAAGGGCGTAGGATCATACCCGACCCCGGCTCCCTCCTTGGAGCATTCGCGGGTTTCGGCGCTGGAACCAGCGCCCCGTCCCCTGGCCTCGGACCGCGTTCTACGCGGAATGACCATCACAGGCGGGGAGGACGAAGAGAAGCGGCGGCGGTTGCCGGAAGTCTCCGTCAAGGGAGGGAAGCCGCCGCGCCCAAGCGCCGACGTCGCGTCTTCCCCGGCCGTCATCGGCCGCGGAGCGCCTCTGATCTCACGGGCGCGGGCCTTGGCGCAGGGCTATCAGCCGGCCGTCGTCAAGGTCGTCTCTTACGCGCATGGCGTGGCGCGGGCTTCCGCGACCGCGAATTATGTCGATCGCGAAGACGCCCTTCTCGAAACCCAGGACGGCGTCGAGTTGAACGGGCGCGCGGCGATCAACGGCGAAATTGCCGAATGGGCGAAGGATTTCGAGCCGCGCAAGGAAAGCCAAGACGTCGCCGGCGTGCGCTTTCAGATCATGGGCCTCAAGGACGCGCCGGCCGATCGGCAGACCCTCGCAAGGGCGATGTCAGCCGCCTTTGCGGGGCATCGCTACGCTTATCGGGTCGCCGCCTTGAAGGATGGTGCGATCGAAGCGCGGGCCGTCGTCGCCTTCGCCGGGACCCTCGGCGAAGGCGAAACGGTCACGCCGGAACGCTTCTACGTCACCGAACGCCAGGTCGGCGCCGCCGAGGGTTTTGAAGCCCGCGTCTTCGCGCCGAAATCCGAGGCGCGAATGAAGGCCCGCGTCGAGGAGGCGACCGGGATCGGTCAGCATCGCATCGTGCTCGAGCCCGGCGCGCCCGGTAATGGACCATCGAGCGTCGTCGATCGTCTCACGCGGCTTCAGGAGCGTGGCGCGGCGATTACAGATAGCGGCGCTGTCCTCGACAATATGGGCGCCATCCAGGCCGAGTCGCGCGCCTGGCGGCGGGATCTGCGTTCCTTCAAACCGCGCGACACGATGCACCTCATCGTCTCCACCAAGGCCGGTGTCGACGTCGACGCCTTTAGAGACGCCGTACGCGGCTTCGTCCACGAGCAGTTCACCGAGCATAAATTCATGTTCGGCGTGCATACCGACAAGGCCGACGCTGGCCATGTTCACGCCCATGTGATCGTTGCTGTCCGCGACGCCGAGGGCGTGAAAATCCATCCGGGGCCGCAGGATTTTCGGCACTGGCGCGAGAGTTTTGCCGAGCATGCCCAAACGCAAGGACTCAAAATCATTGCGACCTCGGCCGCAGAGCGCGCGTCGTCACAGAGCTATGGCCCCAAGGACAAGGCGATCGTCGACGCCGCCGATCATCCTCGGCCGGGTCGAGAGGCGCGCGATCGCGCCTATGCGAGCGACCCCGCGAACAAGACGCTCATCGACAATGCGCGCCGGCGCATCGAGATCGCGCGCGCCAATCCAATTCGCTTGCCGGCCTCGGAGCGTCAGCTCGCCGTCGCAAACGACTCTGCCTCGACGTGGCTGCAGCTGGCGCGGGAGGAACCGCAGAGCGCGACGGCAAGCGCTCTTGCCCAGCGGATGCAATTCTCTCAAGCCGCCGGGCAAGCGATCGTCACGCTCGTCAATCAGGCCATAATCACGCAGACCGCGAGGAGCAGCGCCATGCCGATCACCGCCGCGCAGATGGAGTCCGACCTCAAGCAGCTGAACGAAGCCGTGGACAGGGTCGGCGCCGTGTTGCCGATCGACACCAGAGCGGCATTTTTCGAGCGGTCGGGCCGCTATCTCGAAAGGCTTGCGGCGCGTGTCGATATGCAGCGAGAATTCGAGGGCAAATCCTCACAAGCGGCGCTTGCTCCCATCGTCGAGCAGGCCGCGCGCGTCGCGCGCGTCGAACAGCGCGAGGCAATCAGCGCCGAGCGGTTGGTTGAACGCGCTGAGACAGTCGAGCGGCGTGTCGAGGCACGGGGGAACCCGACTCCTGCGGGCACGCGCGACATCGACACCTCTCGCGCCGTCGTCCGGGAAGCCGAGAGAACCGCCGCGGATGAACAATCCCGCGCGTATGCGGCGACCGAGGCGCAACGCGCGCTCGCGGCCAATGCCGTGGTGCCTCTCTCGGCTTCGATCGCTGTCGACGCGCGGCTTGAAGCGTTGCGCCGAGAACAAATGGAAAAGATTCATCAAATTGCGGCGGAAAAGGAAGCTGCCGGCAAGACATCAGACTTTGAGATCGAACAATGATAAATTGTAAGCGTTGATCGTGATTTGCTTGAGGGATCATCGACGTTTCGGATGCATCACGCCTTGATGATCTTCGGCGTCGACTTAAACGGATCCAGTATCGTAGCACCGCGGCCCAACATATGTCTCACGTTTCGGGTAACCAAGGTCAATCCATGCACTCCGGCGGTTGCGACTAGTCCGGCATCATCTACGTGTTTGTCGCTTTGAGCCAGAAGCTCGCCCCATAGGTCCGCGATCTCACGGGTGATCGGCAGGATCCGGTCTCCGAAAGCGTCCAAGATTTCTCGGACCCGCATCTCAATTTGATTGGCCACCCCGCGCTTGTTGGCCCTGAGCTTGATTATACCCTTGCGGACCTCGCGGACCGTGATTGCGCTGATTGCCAGGTCGGCGTCATCGACAGAGTCGAGCCAGGCGGCCACATTCGCATGTGGCTCGGTCCTGCCGATCTCGCGGAAAACGTTTGTGTCGAGGAGAAATTTCATTTTTCCTCGTCCAGGACGTCATCCAAAGCTTCAAGGCCGGCGCCCTTGATCGTGCGCTTTACTGTTTTCGACGGATAAGGCCGGCCCGCCTTCGGATGCGCGTCTGCGTAGGCCCTCGCGGTGGCGACCGCCTCCGAAGTCAGAGAGGGATAGTCTTGACAAATCTGTTCAGGCGTCATCCCTCCAGCTAGGAGGGCCGCAATGCGATAGACTTCGACATGCGTACCCTTAAGCACGGCTTCGCCGTCCTGACGGAATTCGATCTTCTCTGCCAGTTCCGCCAGCTCGCGCGCACGGCTGTGCACCTCGGCTTTGAGGTCGTCGATGGCGATGCTGAGCCGACCGAACCGGACTTCGTGTGCGCGCTCAACTGCCACGCCTTTGAGAGCGTGATAAAATTCGTTCCGTGCTTTCGGCGTGAGCTCGTCACGAAGTGTGCGCACGGCGAAGAGGTATAGGACGTCGGCCCACTCGATCGCGCGCACGGGGCCGCCGGCCTTGTTGACCAACTTCGCCTGGACGGGACCTTCATCCAGGGCCTTCTTGACCCTCTTCACGGGCTCGCGAAGCACGAAGGCCACTTCGGCGGCGGTAAACGCGACGGCTTCTGACATGGTTCATCTCCTAATCCGACCCTAATATTAGGGTTGGATTGGATCTAATTCAAGTAACTTAACTTTCCTTCCGAAAACGGTGGCGGAACTAGCCTTGACGTGTCGCGAGTGTAAGATTATCTTACCGCTCGTCGGATTTAGGAGGCGCCCATGGATTCTGCCGCATTAAAAGAGAAGCTGATCGCCGTCCTCGGCCAAATTCAGGCCGACAGCGGCCTCGAATGCCCGCCTCTCACCGGCGCCACCAAGCCCATCGAGAACCTGCCCAAGTTCGACAGCAAGGTCTGGCCCGTCGCGACCACGATTCTCGCCACCGAGACTGGCGCCACCATCCCCAACGACGTGAACATCTTCGTCGACGAGACGACCAAGCTCCCGCGCTCCATCGACGAAATTGCCGCCTTCGTTTGTGCGCTGCTCAAGAAGCAAAGCGAGAAAGAAGCGGCGGCGGCATGACCGAACTCGATTCCGGTAAGCGTGCGCAGATCGCCGAGCGCCTGAAAGAGGCACGCAAGCTCGCGGGCCTGTCGCAAGGCCATGTCGCAAAGATGCTCGGCCTGCATCGCCCCTCCGTCAGCGAGATGGAGGCCGGCAATCGTCGGGTCTCGGCCGACGAGCTCGCCCGGCTTGCTGAGATCTATGACGTCAGCGTCGCCTGGCTGCTCGGTGAGGCTCCCGAGACGCTCGATGCCCAGGACCCTCGGCTCGAGCTCGCCGCACGCGAACTCTCCAAACTCAAGCCTGACGACCTGGAGCGCCTGCTCAAGCTTTTGGCCGCCATGCGCAGCGATCCCACCCCGAACGAAGGCGATCGCTGATGAGCATGATGCGCACCACCAAGCCCAGCTTTGATCGCCGCGCCCTGGCGACCCAAGCGATGCAGGCCGCCGCAGCGACGCGGGCGAAGGCCAAGCTCGACCAAGCGGGCCCGATCTGCATCTACGGGCTTTGCGACACGCTGGGCGTCGCGGTGCGGTTCAACAACATCAATATGGAAGGGATGTATCAGCGGGGCCTCCCACCGCGCATCCATCTCTCCGCGCGACGGCCGCTGCCGCGCCGCGCCTACAATTGCGCGCACGAGCTCGGCCATCACGTGTTCGGCCATGGCACTTCGATCGACGAACTGCGTGAGGACGCCAAGGCGCAGCCATGGGAAGACCCGAAGGAATTCCTGGCCGACACCTTCGCTGGCTTTATTCTCATGCCGATCATCGGCCTGCGCCGCGCCTTCTCGGTCCGAGGCTGGACCCCCGAAACGGCGACGTCGGCGCAGATCTTCACCATCGCCTGCGAGTTCGGCGTTGGTTACGCGACGCTTCTGACCCACCTTTCAGCAGGCGTGAACATGTTGTCGCGCGGTCGCGCCGCCGCGTTGCAGCGCGTCACCCCCAAGGCCTTGCGCATGGACATCCTGGGCGCGCTGACGCCCGAACCGCTGATCGTCGTCGACCGCCTTCGCACCGCGCCCACCTTGGATGCAGAGGTCAAAACGCTGCTCCTTCTGCCGCCCGGCACCGAGGTGACGGGCGGTGGGCTCGCGTTCGAACGCGACTTTGCAGCCGGACGCCTGTTCCGGGCGGTGAAGCCGGGAATATTCCAGGCGATCGCTCCCGACTGGGCCGTCTTCGTGCGCATCGCCCCGATCCAGAAAAGCGAGCCATACGGCTATGTCGGTCTCGCGCAATTCCGCCATCTGGAGGAGGACCCGGATGAGTAAGGCGAAGATGCTCGCGGCGGCGCCGCCCCTGGTGATCGACGACACCAATCTCTCGCGCGCTTGGGCGCGGCTGCTGTTGCAGGTTCTTGACGGCGCTGGCACCGAGGTCGCGCCATTGATCCTGAGCCTGAGCGGCTTCACCCACGGCGCACCTCTCGAAGACCCGGCGGTGCGCCAAGCCCTCGATCGGCTACTCACGCGCAAAGGGAGACTCGTGATAGACGACGTCGCGTTCACCATTTTCCCGCAGCGCCTCTGGGAAATGTCGCGCGGCGACCGGAAACGCCTTTTTACCCTCTATTGCGCCACATTTCCGCGTTGGCAGGCAATGAACCGTAAGGCCAATGGTCGCGGCCTCTATTTCGAGCGCCTAGCCATGTACGGTCGTGGCCCCTGCGATGGCAATCAACTGGAGTGGATCTTGTCTCAATTCAATTCGCGAACAGGCGTGCGCCGCTCGATGCTGCAGGCAACCACCTTCGATCCGGGCCGAGACCATGTGGCCAGCGCGCAGCTCGGCTTTCCCTGCCTACAGCAGGTGAGCTTCGAGCCGACCGCGGCCGGCCTTGTCACCAACGCCTTCTATGCCACCCAGCAGATCTTCGACAAGGCCTATGGCAACTATCTCGGCCTGGCCCAGCTTGGCGCGTTCATGGCCCATGAGATGGGTATGCCGCTTGCGCGCCTCAACGTTATGGTCGGGATCGCCAAGCTTGAGCGGATCACCAAAAACGACGCTGATTTCGCGCCGCTGATCGCCGCCGCTCAGGCGCTCGTGACGCCGCCCGCTGCGCCGTCAGCGCGGCGCGCCACAGTCGCTATGGCCATCGGAGCAGCGCGTTGAGTTCGAGGTCTCCCAGAATCCCGTCGAAACGTCCGCGCGGCCGCCCCTCGAAACCCCGTCCGAGCGCAGCCAGCGCATTACTGCCGATGGAGCTGCCTGTCGCCGTTCGGCCCGCGGCGGCTTCGCCGGCGCCCGTGCCGATCGTGTTGCGACACCTCGCGCCGGCCAAGGTGTCGGAGGTCTATGAGAGCTATTGGCGCTTTGCCGCCGAACGGCAGGCGGTGTTCTTTCGCCGCGCGCGCGGTGAGAAGCGCCCCTGGACCAGCAATCCGGTGCTGGCGATCTTCAAATTCACTAACGCCTACCGGGCGTCCGACCGGGTCAGCCAATATCTCATCCGGCATGTCATCTATCACGAAGACCTGCCCAAGTCGCCGCGCGAAGTGTTCTTTCGCATCCTGCTGTTCAAGCTGTTCAACAAGATCGAGACCTGGGAGCTCCTCGAACGCGCGCTTGGCCCGATCACCTTCGAGGACTATCGCTTCGCTGCCTATGACGCGGTGCTCTCGCGCGCGATGCAGGCCGGCCATCGCATCTACTCGGCTGCATACATAATGCCGCCGGGCAGCCGCTCCTTCGGACGGCCGGCCAAGCACCAGAATCATCTGTTGCTGCTCGAACGGATGATGGCGGACCGGCTTGCCGAGCGGCTGGCCCAAACCCGAACGATGCAGGAGGGTTTCGAGAAGCTGCGCACCTATCCGACGATCGGCGACTTCCTCGCTTATCAGTTCATCACCGACATCAATTACAGCGAACTCACCGATTTCAGCGAAATGGACTTTGTCGTGCCCGGCCCCGGGGCACGCGACGGCCTGCGTAAATGCTTCCTCGATCCGGGCGGCCTGAACGAGCCCGAGCTCATCCGGTTGATGGCCGACTTGCAGGAGCAGGAGTTCGAGCGGCTGGGTCTCGATTTCCAATCGCTCTGGGGCCGGCGGCTCCAGCTGATCGACTGCCAGAACCTGTTCTGCGAAGTCGATAAATATGCGCGCGTGGCGCACCCGCAGATCGCAGGAATGACCGGCCGTGTCCGGATCAAGCAGAAGTTCGAGCCGACCCCCGAGCCGATCGAACTCTTCTATCCCCCCAAATGGAACCTCAACGACAAGATCAGCATAGACGCGCCGTAGTGCGCTTCAGTGGGTGAGGCCGAAGGAGGCGAGCGTGGATTTCAATAGCTATCAGAAGGAGGCATTGCGCACCGATCGTGTGCCCGCTCGCGATGGCGCCGACGATGCCACATCGTTGATCGTGCCGATGCTAGGTCTAGCTGGCGAGACCGGTCAGCTACTTAGCGAATACAAGAAGCATTTGCGCGACGGCGAAGCGCATCGCCTGTTCAAAGAGCGCGTGTCTGAGGAATTGGGCGACCTACTCTGGTACATGGCCAATGTCGCCAGCAAGTTCGAACTCTCACTTTCTGACATTGCCACCGCCAACTTGGCCAAGGTCAAGCAGCGCTGGGCGAGCGAACGCAACGAGCCGCTCACCTTCGACGCTGAGCTACCCGAGGGCGAGCGCCTGCCGAGGCGGTTTGAGGTCGAGCTCATCGATGTCGAGGGCGAAGCGCGCCAGCGGGTACGTGTTCTAATCGACGGCAAGCCCTTCGGCGCAGAACTCACTGACAATGCCTACGATCCGGATGGATATCGCTTTCACGATGTTTTCCACTTCGCTTACGCCGCGGTGCTGGGCTGGTCGCCCATCGCGCGCGCCTTGCTCCGGAAAAAGCGCAAAAGTCGGCCATTACTCGACGAGGTGGAGGACGGCGGCCGCGCCGCGGTCATCGAAGAGGGCGTAGCGGCGCTCGCCTTCGATTATGCGCGTCGCCATCGCTTCCTCGACGGTGTTGCCGCCCTCGATTTCCAGCTCTTGCGCACGATCAAGGACATGACGTCCCATCTGGAAGTGCGCCAATGCACCACCGGTGAGTGGGAGCAGGCGATCCTGCAAGGGTTCGAGGTGTGGCGCGCTGTGTTCGCCGCGCGTGGTGGCCGCATCGCCGTCGATCTTGACGCGCGGCGCCTCACCTTCCTCGGCCCCTCGCATGGTCAGGAGCCGCGCCCGTGAGCCTACGGCCCCAGTGCGATAACGCTCGCCATCGCCAAACCGCCTGCATGGCTAATGCTGAGACGCCAGGCGGTTATCCCCAACGCCGCTGCGGTCTTCAGCGCGCCGCCGGCGAGTTGGACCTCCGGCGCTGCGCCCGGTGCGCGGTGAATCACGACATCCGTGAACGCAATCCCAGCGCCGAAGCCCGTCCCAAGCGCCTTGAGCACCGCCTCCTTGGCGGCAAACCGCCCCGCCAGGCGCTCGACCCGATCGGTCCCATTGCCGATCTCGTCAAGCTCAGCCTGACCAAAGCAACGCGGAACGAGCGGGTTGCGCGGATCGTCGATCCAACGCCGCATCTCGGCGACCTCCACAAGGTCGATGCCGTGTCCGATGAAGTTCACGAAAGCCTTCTTTCCCTTGAGCCCAACAGATCGAGGCGCGTCCAAAACCAAGGAGCGCGGCGAATGACGGCTGAATAATAGAGACCAGGGGGAGCAAAGTAATGACCAAGCCACCGGCCATGTTCTGGAGCGGGGAAACGCTCAGCGAGCGGCTGAAAACGCTGATCGACCCGTTCGCGCCCGAACGCGTGGACTGTGCTGCCTACACGTTATCCATCGGCCCCGAAGTCTATGTCTCGCCCAATGATCAGACGGCCGATCCCACCACAGTCACCGTCCGTAAACTTAGCGACGGCGAGGCATTCACCGTTCCGCCCGGCCAGTTCGCCTTCCTGCTTACCGAGGAGATCGTCTCAGTTCCAGCCGATGCTCTGGCTTTCATCTCTATTCGCGCTAAGATCAAGTTCCGAGGCCTCGTCAATGTGTCGGGATTTCACGTAGATCCGGGCTATCGCGGCCAGCTAACTTTCGCCGTCTTCAATGCAGGCCCCGTGCCGATCCACCTCAAGCGCGGGCAACCAATCTTCCTGATCTGGTACTCAAGCCTCGACTGCGAGACCGCCTTTAAGAAGGACGGCACCATTCACGAGGGTATCGATCCCGAGCTGGTCACGTCCGTTGCCGGTGAGCTGCAGTCTTTCGCCAGCCTTTCGAAGAAGATCAAGGACGTTGACAAGGCACTCGGAGACCGCGTCCATGCCGTTGAGAAGGAGCAGACCTACTACCGCGTCATCGGTGCAGTCGCGCTTGCACTTGTGATCGCGCTAACGGTGAATTGGCTCAAGGACATCGTCCCTTCGCGATCCGCTCCAGCCCCCCGGGCGACGTCAGCGCCGCCGGCTAGACCATAAACGAGCAGCGGCGTTCGATGGCTAAGAGAAAGGGAAGGCGAAGGTGTGAATCTCGCGGGCCTAAAATCGGGAATTCGCAAATTTTTCGAAGCTTGGACTGCAAACCGACGAGAGCGTCGTCATCATCGGCGAGAGCAAGGTTGGCAAGCGCGAATCATCCGAGCACTGCAATTCATTCTCGACCCCACCCACGAAGCCAAAACCCTTGAGGGTCTGGAAGCTAAGCGGCGCTCCAATCTTTTCGGATTTTCTCTGTGATCGCCGTCAGACTCTTCAGAGCAGATCCAATATCGTCGCCAGCGTGCGAGGAAATTGCCTGCCGCGCCTCGGCGTTTATCCTGGCGATGACGTCGGAAACCTCCATATCAACGTCCGCTCGCTGCTTTCGCGCGCCTTCTTGGTTAGAGTCTCCTGGCGGCGCTTCGGCGGCGGATTTCTCGTTCGTATGCGAGACGGGGGTTGCAGCGGACTCAGCTTGCGCCGCCTTCGAGACCAGCCCCGACTTCAAATGAGCATCCAGCCACGCTGAGGGCTCGGTCCAGGGCAGCAAACCCGGCGAATCGATCAACGGAACCGCGGTTTGCTCAATCAACCGCCGCATCTGCCGTTCACGAAAGAAGTAGAGCTTCCCAATCTCGAACGGCCGCGCGCTGGCAACGAGTAGGATCGACTTGTCCTTCGGCATGCGCGTCAATTCTTGCGGCCGCCGCAACGGCGCGGCCATGTGCCCGAGCGAGACACGAGATTGGGAGAGGCCCGCTCCCATCATCTTGGTCGTATGCGTCGCGGTATAGGTCCCGAGTGCATCGCAGACATATTTGGCGGTCTCATTATCGTTGATCGCGACGAAGAGCTTTAGGGCGGCGCCCGCGACGAGCGTCTCGCGCATCGCCTTGCCGTAAATTTCGTCGAGCTGCGAAATGTTCTGCAGCACGATCGCCATGCGGAAGCCATAGCCGGCGCTGACGGCAATCTTCGAGGCGAGAGACGACATCTTGCCGAGCGTGTAGAATTCGTCGAGGAGAAGAAGAACTTGATGCGGTTCGTCGGCGCCAGGGAGATCGCGCATCAGCACATCGTGGATCTGCTGGAATAATATGCGAATGAGCGGACGATAGCTTTCGAGATCGGCAAGCGGCGAGCCGATGAAGATTGACATGCGCTTGCGACGCAGATCGCGAATGTCGAAGTCGGATGTTTCGGTTACGGCGCAGATCAGCGGCGAGTCCCAAGGCGCGAAGGCGTTGTTGACGTTGAACATGACCGAGCCGCGCGTGCGGTCGGGGATCGAGACGAATTGATTGAAGGCGTCAAGGACCCAGGACGGGACTGAACCGTCATTTTCCGTCGAGGCGATGGTTTTGAGCACATCCGCGATATCGTGCCCGGTCGAGATCACGCGCACCGCCGAGCGAATATGACGTGCCTTCTCGAAATGCATGCTCGTCATCACATAGCCGAGCAATGCCGCGACGGTCTTACGCGCGGCCAGCGTCCATTCGTTCTCGACCGAACCGGTCGAGACGAGGAAGCTCGCAATGTTGGCGCAGTCCGTCGCCATTTCAGGGCCGGGCCGCACATAGTCGAGCGGATTGTAGCGGTGGGAGGAGGCTGAGCCCGGTGCAAAGACGAAGACTTCGTTGCCCTTCGCCGCGCGCGCCGCGCCGAAAGATTTGAGATTTTCGCTCTTGATGTCGAGCGTCACCATGGATCCGGGCCAAGCCAGGCCGTTCGGGATCACGAAGCTCACGCCCTTGCCGGTGCGGGTCGGGCCGACGATGAGCACGTGCCCGGGGTCGTTTGAGACGAGCGTTTCTCCGTTGAGGCGGCCGAGGATGATTCCGCTCGTCGCGGCCAGCCCTGCCCGGCGGGCCTCGGATAGCGTCCCAAAGCGCGCGTCTCCATGCAGCGTCGATTTCCGGTTCACATAGAGAAAGACGACAAGGGCGACGAAAAGCGCGAGGACAATGCCAGCGGCGATGGCGCCGTTTTCCAGCGCAAGTTTGGAGACGCGCTCGTCCTGCGCATAGACATAAAAATGCTTGTAGGCGAGCGGAAAGCCGTGGCCGAAGGAGATCGGCGGAAACTGCTCGAGGTCGAAGCGGGGATTTTCCGTCGTGACCCGCTTGAGGAGTTCCCATTTCTGCGCAGGCCTGGAGGAGCCGGAGCGAAAGCTGGTCACGATCGCATAGGGCACAACCCAAAGCAGCGCCGCGGCAATGAGAGCAAATAGCCCAATGACCAGCCGCTCGAGATGTTCCCGCATCATCGGCGGCCGATCTTTCAGCGCGCCCGCGCTGCGGCGCCCTGCTTCCAGGCCGCCATGCGCGAGAAATAGATCTCAGACGTTCCGCGCCAGCCGCCCAGCCGGCTCTGTTGGATCACGATTGGCAGGATCGTCTTCACATAGGAGATGATCTCATCCTTACGCAGGCCGAGTCCGCTCTGCATGACCATCAGCGCGAGCTGCTCGAAGGCGCCCGCGGGGCTGTCGGCGTGAATCGTCGTGATTGAGCCGGGATGGCCAGTGTTGACCGCGCGCAGGAAGGAATAGGCCTCGGATCCCCGAATTTCGCCGAGAAAAATCCGGTCCGGGCGTAGGCGCATTGCGGCTTGGAGCAGGCTCTCGATCGTCACCCGCGCCTGGCCCTGGTCGCCCTTGGAGGCGACGAGCGGCAGGAAATTTTTCTGCCGCGGCTTCACCTCGCGGGTGTCTTCGATCGTCACGATCCGCTCCTCGAGCGGCACTTCCTTCAAAATGGCGTTGAGGAAGGTGGTTTTGCCCGACGAGGTGCCGCCGGAAAGCAGGATCGAGTAACGGTTGTGGACAGCAAGCCGGATGAAGGCCTCGATCCGCCCCGCGTCCAAATGCTCGCAGAGCGCGTGGTCGGATTCCGACAATTCGCCGCCGGCGGAGACCTTAACCCGCTCGAAGGAGCCCATGCGGCGATAGTCCTCAAGCGCGAGCTCCTTGATGACCTGCTTGCGGATCGCAAAGGCTCCGCCGTTGGTCGTCGCCGGCGGCAGCACGCCTTGAAAGCGTTCGCCGGTGGCGAGCGCGGCCGAGAGCAGCGGATGCTCGCTGTTGACGCTTTGGTTGGAAAATCCCGCGACGCGTTCGCAGAGATGGCGGATCCAGTCGCTCGTAACTGCAGGCGCCTCGATGCGGCGCATCGACGACTCGCCCAGGACCTCGACGAAGAGCTCGGCCGGACCATTGCTGACGATTTCGACGACGGTCTCATCGTTCAGCCATTCCCGCAGAGGCCCCAGCGCGTCTTCGAGGAAGATTGTATGGGCGTCGGCGTCCTTATCGACGAGCCTTGGCTTCACGGCGCAGCTCCCTCAATTCCTCTTTGACCGGGTCGGGATAGAATTCCGAGAAGTCCAGGTCCCTCTTGACGAAGACGACAATGCGCGCGCCCTGGTCGATGTAGACGGTCGGCGGGATGTTGATCGAATCCCGGAGCGCCTCTTGCGAGAGACGGGTCAAGGATTGCGAAATCTGCTGCGCGCCGATCTGCCGGGCGTTGATCAGATTTTGATTGGGCAGCGTCGTGACCGCGGTGAGCTGGCCGGTGAATGGATCGAGCGCATATTGGCTTTGTTGCTGGTAGCTGTTGACGTTCTGACCAAGCGTCGCGACGAATTGCGAGACGCCGCCGATGACGCTGAGCGCCACTGCCGCCCCGAAACGCTCGACATAGTGATTGTCGAGGAAGCCGGAGTTACCTGCGCGGCCAAGGTCGTCCGTCCCCTGGGAGCCCAGCTGAACGGAGACGCCGTCGGGGCGCAAGAGCCGCGTCCAGACCACGAAAACCCGCGTCTGTCCGCGAGCGAGCCCGGAGCGATATTCGCCGATTAGGGTTGAACCCGAGGGGATGAGCACGCGGCGGCCGTCGAAGGACCAGACGTCTTCGCGAGTAATGGCCTTCACGGAGCCTGGGAGGTCGCTCTGGATCGCGGTCAGAAGCTCGCCGCGCACCATTGTGCCTTGCGGCACGAGGGCGTCGATCCGCTCATTTTTCGTCGCGATGGATCGCTCGACGCCGGCGGAGCCGGCGCGGGCGAGAAAGCGGCGGTTGGGGTCATCGTCGGCGATTTCCGAGGCGCTGCCCGCTGCCTGCTCATTGTTCCCTACCGCCGCGCCGGGAGCGCCATCAGCGACGAGCTGGGGCGCGCGCAGCCGCTCCCAGCGCCGTCGCTCCTCTTCAGCGGCGAGACGTCGGTCCTCTGAGTCGTCGATTTTCGGCCCGCTCTCGGTGTCAAAGGCGGGCGGCGCGACAAGAGGCGTGGGAGGGGCGACTGGCGGCGGGGGAACCTCGGCGGCGGGAGGCGGCGGCGGGGCCGTCATCTTGCCGAGATCCAGATTCGGGCGCTGCTCGATCGAGGGCGCCGGAAAGGCGGTGGTGTGGAACTCCTCTTTTTCCGGCGCGGTCATCGGCCGCGTCTCCTTATGCTGGGAGGTGTAAACCATCCAGCCGACAAAGAGCGCTGCGGCGCTCGGAACGCCGATTTTGACGAAATTCCCCATAACGTGTGAGGAGCGCTGGACCGCGCTTCGCGCCGCGTCTTCGAGTTCGAGCGAACGATAATGTTCGGGCGACGGCATGTTCGCTCCTTACCAAAATTGAAAGCCGGTCGAACTCACGCGCTCCGGCGCATAGGGTTCGAGACCATCAGGCTCATGGAGATTGTTCAGCCGTCGATTGAACACGCAGGTCGCTTCCGCGCCGTTGCGCAGCGTCCACTGGAAATTGACCTTATCGACGATGATATAGGGCCCCTCTTTATGGAAATTGACGACGCTCTCCTTGCGGTCGCGATCAACGACGAAGATCGCTGGCGTCTCCTGATCAGGCGCGAAGCGAAACCAGGTCTTGACGCCATCGTCGAAGACCGCGGTCGGTTTCGAGAGCGAGGAGCCCTTATAAGCGTAATCGCTATTGGCGTTGGCGACGTTGAAATTCTTCGTATTGGGATAGCTTGCGCGCTCCTTGGCGAGGGCGATGAGCCTGGCGTCGGCTTCGTCGTCGGGAAAGCGAAAGCGCACCTTGAACACCTGCGCCCTTCCCTGCCGGAAATCCGCGCGCAGGAGGAAGGAATAGATCCGCTTTGATGTGACCACGTTCAAATTGGAAAACGCGTTCCTCTCGACCGGCTTGACGAAGATGATGTTGCCGCGTTTGTTGGGCTCGACCTTCCAGGCGAGCGAGTCGCCGAGCGCCAATGTCTCGATCTTCTCGTCCTCGCCCAGCACGATCATCGTCGAGACGCCGTAGGAGCCGTTGATGGCGACGACCTCGTCGGGGCGGAAACTGACCTCCCGCACCCGAGCGTCGTAGCGCCCGGCCCACGGCAGTTCCTCTGCCAGCGCGATGCTCGGAGCGCCGGTCGCGAGCAGGCCGAGAAGGAGGGAGAAGCCGAGATGCGGGGTCATTTGTCAGCTCCCGCCGCGGTCGGGACTGTTTCCTGGTCGCGGCGGTATTCCGTCGTCTGGAATCCGAGCGGATTGTCGAAGCGCATCTGGTTCGACATGGGCGAGCCGGAATAGCGGAAACGCACCAGCGCCACCCAGTCGCGATGGATGATGTTGGACGCGGATTTCTCGTCCGTGCCAAAGCGCACCAGCGCCGTGCGCTGGTTCGGGAAGGTCACCGATTTGACGGAGACGGCGACCTCCATGGTCGCGCCGAGGAGTTTGATCGGGTTCTTCGGATTGGCCGGGCTGAAAATATCCGTGAGATCGCGGGCGGCGTCGCCGGTCGAGAGCAGCTGCGCGAGATCGAAATTGTCCTTTAGCGCCTTGGGATCGTAGGTCTCGCGCGCCTTCACATAGCGCACGACATTGAACATGGTGACGGCTTCATCCTGGCTGAGCGCCCCCTCGGCCATCGGGCGCTTGACCTCGACGAAGCCTGAGGATTTGTCGACGACGATCATATAGGGCTCAAAGGTCTTGAGCGGCGCGAGGCTTACAAGCGAGACGATCGCGCCGAGCGCGATGACGGTCATCACGGCGGCGATGATCCAGGCGATCGAGAGCGACGAGTTTTTCCAGAGCGTCCGGTCCTCTTCCCAAGTCCCACCCTCCTGGTAGTAGCGCGCGCCCTCCCCTGCCGCGGAAGCCCCAGGGCCCGGCGCATTGGGGGCGAACTCATCTCGCAAGGCCCTGCGCGAGAGGCGGCGAAGCGGTAATTCCCACATCATCAAATCCGGTCCATTTTCTTGGCCAGCACATCGGCGGCGCGCTGGCCGTAGATGCGCTCATAGCGGGCGCGCGTGAGACGATCTTGCAGCGACCGATCGAGGCCGAGGCGCGCGCCGTAGCCAAAGGGCACGCGGGCGCGATAAGCGCCTGAGGCGACGCGCGCGCTATTCGCCGTGACCGAGCGCCAAAGCCCGCCGATCGTCGTCGCGTAGAGAGGAATGCCGCCGGCGATCGCCGCGGCCATGCCGGGCAGTTGGCTTAGCAGGAAGAGCCCGGTCAGGCCGACGAGGAAGAAAGGCGCGAGCGCGCCCCAGTCGACCTGGCCGCTGTTGATGGCGGCGCCGAGGCTCGCGAAGATCGGCTGCGTGACGGTGAGGTAGAAGGCGAGAAAGGCGTAAACCAGCACCTGCAGCATCGCGTACATGACGGCGGCGGCGAGCCAGCCGGAAAAGAAGCGCGAGGAGGCGTCGAAAAGCAGCAGCAGGATCATCAAGGGCGCAATGCCGAGGACCAGCCACAGAAAAACCTTCGAGAGGATGATCGTGAAGGTGGCGACCGCCAGAAACAGCGCGATGATGATCACGCAGGCGAGCCCGACGAGGGCCGAGGCGAAGGATTGCAGGCTGAACGCGAAATGGAGCTGAAAGCCTTGCGCGACTTGGTTCCAGATCGCTTCCAGCGCCGAGACGACGGCGTTTGGGGACGTGTAAGTGTTATTGTTGCCGACGCTGAGCAGCCGATTGCCGATCGCCGCCGGCCCTTCATTGAAGAGCGTGTAGGCGAAGCTCGTGAAGTCGCTCCAGGAGGTTGCGAGCGCGTAGATCACAAAGGCCCGAAACAGCCGGAAGGCGGCGTCGGTCGCGGTTCCCGTGGCGGCGCCAGACCAGACGCCAAATCCCCAAAAGATCACATAGGCGATGAGAAGGAGCGAGGCGATCGAAGCCCCTGCCCCACCCGCTGTCACGTCGCGGGCGAGCTCCTGAAAGGCCCCTTGGACATAGGTGCAGCCGGTCTGGTCGACGCCGGAAAGAATCTGGGGAATGATTCCGGATCCGTAACTCTGCGCCGAGCAGTTTTGCAATACGGTCACTTAAGCCGCTCCGCGTTGATCGGGCGCAAGGGACCGCAGTCGCCGGCGGCGGAGCTGAAGGGCGCAGGCGCGCGCTTGGCTTCCGGCTCGGCATAGAACAAGGCTTGCACGGCGTTCTGTTGCGGTCCCGCCGGCTCGGGCGTGGGTTGTTCCGCCGCAGCCGGCATGCCGCCTTCGGACATTGCGCAAGGCGCTTCCAACGGCTTGTAGCCGCAGCTAGAAAGAGCGGCCGCGATCAGTGCGGCGCTCGCCATAAAGAAAAGCCGCATCAATTTCATTGTCCGTAGGGTCGGAACTGCATGGCGCGCGCCGCGGCGGAAAGCCCGGCGATGCGGTCGAGATTGGCCTGGTTGGCCGCCGCCGCGGCGGTGTTGACGGCGCCATTGAGCTGGACGATCGACTGGCCGTTCTGCGCCTGGATTTGCGTATTCTGATCGATCGAGCCCTTAACATCGGGGGAGCTTCCGATCTGCTGCCCGCCGGACGTGTAGGCGTTGCTGGCGTTCTTGACCGTCCCTTGCGTCGAGTTGATGAGGCCGAGAATGAGTTGGGCCGTGTTCGAGGAGTTGAGATAGGCCTTGTCGCTGGGGAGCGCGCCCTGCAGCCCGGAAAGCGTTTTGACCAGATTGAGTCCATTGACGAGCGAGCTGATGATCTGCTGCGAATCCCCGCCGAGTCCCGCGAAAGACAGCGGGCCGCCTGAAATCACCGAGCCGAGCGACGGCGCGCTCCCCATCGAAAAGCCGCCGCCAAGCGCCATTTGCGCGAGCGGTCCTTGCGCCAGCGACGAGCGGTCGCCGGTTACGGCTTGCAGGGTCTTTTGCACATTGGAAAGGATATCCTGGTCGGTCGAGAGAATTTGCTTGGTGTTCGTCGCCGTCTGCTGCGATTGGGAGAGATTGGCGGCGTCGATCACCGGCACCTGGGCATGAGCGTCGAGAACGAAGAAAAGGTTCGCCACGCAAAAAGCCAGTATCGCCCGTTTCATGGAAAACCCCTTTCCTATCGCGATTGTGCGCGTACGAGATAAACGGTCACATTTCCGAGAGCGTCGGTGGCGCGACGCTCGACGCAGCCGCCATCGAGCAGCGATTGGCAAAATTGGCTCGAGGCAAGGATGCAGGGGCTATTCGCCGTGCCGCCGCCGCGGTAGCCAGCGCCGCAGGTCGCATTGCCGGGGAGAAGCCCGCTTCCTGAGGGGAAGGAAGTGAAGTTCATGCCGCGCGCGGCTTGGCTTACCTGCGAGACGCGCATCATATTGATGGCGTTATAGGCGTTGACCAGCAGATTGGCGGTTGCGAGCACTTGGTTCCAGCTGACGCCGTTCTGCGTCCCTCCGGAGGAATTTTGATCGTAGCCGGCCATGATGGTCGACGACCCGCCGATCAGGCCGGAGGCGTTTTGATAGGTCGGCCCGTTGCTGACGATTGTCGCCTGCGTCGCCATATTGCCGGCGACGACGTCCCCTGCGGCTGAACCGAAATTTTTCGTCGCCAGCGTCGGGCCAGGCGCATTAGCAGCTGGCGCCGCCTGCATTTCCGAATCGTAGCTCTGGACCGCGGCGGCGCCCGCGGATGCGTTGGGCGTCGCGGTGTTGTTCTGTACGGCGCCCTTCTGGCCGGTGTGGGTCGCGCAATCGATCCCCTTCTGCCCGTCGCGCTGCTTTTGCTGCACCGGGACCAGGGTGGTCGTCAGCGCCGAGGTCTGAATCTTTTGCGTGAGCTGCTGGGCGTCCTCGACCGGAATATCGGCGAGGGCCGCGACCGCTGAGGCGACAAGAAAAGCCGACGTAAGAAGAACGCGCATCAGGCCGTCCTCCCCATGAAAGTCGGCAGCCAGGCTTCCGGCGCGCTCCCGACCTCCCCCATCAGCGAATAGAGCTCCGCAACCGTCTCGGTGCGCCCGGAGAGCACCTTGATGAATTCGGGCATGCCGCCGAGGTCCAATTTGGCGATGACCGAATCCTGCCCGTGCTTGATCAGAAAGGACCGCGCCTCGGGGACCGTCTCTCTGATCCAGCGCATTTCCCGGTCGGAAAGCTGGAACGCCCTGCGGTAGCTTTCGTCGTCCGCCTTGGCGTTGGCGAAGAACACATTGGTCGCGGTTTGCTCGATCAAGGTGTTCGCGGCCTTGGAGCGCACGATGTCGGCGGCGCTTTGGGTGCCAAAGCCGATAATACCATTCTGCTTGCGGAGGGTCTTGAGCTTGTCCTTGATAAAGTAAGAGAAAACTTCGTCGTCGAGCAGCCGCCAGCCCTCGTCGAGGAAGATCATGATGGGCGTCCCATCGATCAGCTCCTCGATCCGGTGGAAGATATAGAGCAGCGCCGCCGTGCGGATCGCCGGATTGTCGAGCACCCGCGTCATGTCGAAGCCGAAAATCGCGTTAAGCGAGAAACGGTCCTCAGCGTTGTTGAAGAGCCAGCCGCTCTGGTCCTTGCGGATCCACGGCTCCAACCGCGAGGCGAGATCGCTCTCGCTCGCCTGAATTCGGCCGCGCAGCAGCGATTGGAAGGCAGGAATGTTCCGCCCCTCCCGCGGGCCGGAGACGACGGTCTTGATCGCATTGCGGATGACTTGCTCTTCCGTGACCGAGAGGTCCGTGTCCAATCCGCCCTTGGGCCGCAGCAGGAAGGAGAAGAGCCGGTAGAGAAAATCCCGCGTCTCGCCGCCGTCGGGCAACATCATCGGGTTGAAGCCCGTAGCGGTTCCAGGCTCGAGCGCCTCATATTGGCCGCCGAGCGCCCGAATGAAAATTTCCGCGCCACGGTCTTTGTCGACGAAGACGAGCTTGGGCCGTGGCGTTATCCGCTGGGCTTGCGCCGCGATAAAGGAAAGCCACACGGTCTTCCCCGAGCCCGAGGGGCCGACGACCGTGAAATTCCCGAGATCAGCAACGTGAAAATTGTAGAAGTAGGCCGTCTGCGACGCCGTCTGGAACACCGAGATCGCCGGGCCCCAGTGGTTCCCGGCGGGCGATCCGCTCGGGAAATTATGCAACGAGACGAAGCCCGCGAGATTCTTCGAGCTGATGATCGAGTTGCGGGCGATATAGGGAAAGTTTCCGGGCCACTGCGCCCAGAAGGCCGGCTCCATATTGAGGTCTTCCCGCACCCAAATCACGGAGCGGTCGGTGAGCGCCGCGCCGGCTGCCGTGACGGTGGCGTCGACCTCCTGCATGCTCCGCCCGAGCGCCAGTACCGTCATATGATGCTCGCCGTAGATGGCCTCAGAAGCGAGGAGCTCGTCCCGCGCGTCGTTCAAATGCTCGGCGACGATCGACCCTGCCTCGTCGGACATGTCGACCTGCCGCGCGACGCGGTCGATATGGGATTGCGCGACAGGCCGGTCGATGATTGCGAAGGACTGCGCGACGATGAATTCGTGCGGGATGGTGAGGAGATTGTCGAGAAAGCCTGGCCCGGTTTGCGCCGGATATTCCCTCACCGACAGCACCGCGCCAAAGCGGGTCTCGCTCGCCGAGCCGCCGCGGAATTCCAGCGCGTTCTTGCCGAAGAACACGCGCTTCAATGCCAGCGCCTGGTCGAGCGACATTCTGGGAAGGTGCATCGGCCGAGGGATGGCGCCATTGCCGAGCTGCGCCAGGAATTCGAGCGGCTCCGAGAACCAGGCCCCTGCCCGCTCGGCGACCTTGAGATGACGCGGTCGATAGGCCGCCATGGCCGAGAGGACCGCCGTCGTGACGTCCCGCAACTCCGCTTGCGCCTCTTGCTGATCGAAGGAGCCGCCGTCGCCGGTCTTTTTGCCCAGGACCGTCTGCATCAGCGCTTCAAAGGTTCCGGCGTGGCCTTGCAGGGGCCTGCGGATGATCGTGAGGTAGATGTCGTTGACGAACATGCGCCGCTTTGACAGCGCCGCGTGATAGCGCTCGTCGAGCTCTCCGCAGAAGGCGTTATCGAAACTCGACGGGATCGCCGGCTCAATCTCGCGCCGGATGATATGCGAATAAAGCGCGAAGCGGCTGTTACCGAGCGTGCGCACGAGATCGTTACGGCCGAGCATGCGAGCATTGATGTCGGACCAGTCCGCGGTCTGGAATGAGAAGCCTTCCAGCTTGACGAAGGTCATCAACAGGCCGGACTTGGATTTGACGATAAAGTCGTCGACGTGGCGCAGGTACGGCAGATGCGACGAGACGGGGCGTTCCCGCCGCGACACCGCGCCAAAGCTCATCTGGTCCTGCAGCGCCCGCAGCATTAAGCCCCTCAAACCTTATAGGAATCGCAACCCCAGAACTCACGGGAGCGCGGGGGGCATTTCGAGGACCGCACGAACAGGACCTCGAAGATCCGATCGTCTCTTAAGGTCATGACATAGCCGAAGAGATGCAACGGGATCATCCAGAGCAGATTGAAGAGGTTGTGGGTCGCGAGGAAGATCACTGAGGTGGTGACCATCTCGAACATGAAATACATGTAGGGAACTCCAACAATCGTCGGGGCTCGGGTCAGCGCTTTGACGAGTGGGACGATCATCGGCTTTTCAAGATCGGCGTTGCTCATCGTTAGCCGCCGACCGAGGACTGGAAGAACTGAACGATCTGAGTCGAGCCGAAGACCAGCACGATGCCGAAGATGATTGAGCCGGCGATGCCCCAAGTCATTCGGCCCGCCCAAGCAAGGAAACCGGCGGCGATGACCGCGAGAATGGCGAGAGACGTCGAAATCGGCCCCGTGAGGGTTTGTACGAGCGTTTGCAGCGTCGACTGCACGGGGGAGAGCGTGCCGCCCGTCGCAAAGGCCGGAGAGCTTGCGTAGAGCAGCGCCAGCGCGGCTAGAGCGGAAATTTTGCCGCGGCCAGTTTTGCTAAAATGCCTCATTCCTGTTCACCATTCTGTTCGACGTTCCAAACGAAGCCAGACCGCCAATTGTGGTCCTTGGCGCTTTCTATCTGCGGCGCCGCGGCGCCAGAGCCGCGGTCATCGCGAGTCTTTCCGTTGATCTTGGGCCAGCCGTAGAATTCGTTCACGACCGCGGCGACGAAGCTCACAGTTTCTGGAAAAGGCGGGACGCCGCCATGCTCGAGGAGCGCCTTCTCGCCGGCGTTGTAGGCAGCGAGGATGAACAGCGGATTCCGATAGCGGCTGTGCAAGTCGCGCAAAAACCGGACCCCGCCTCTGACGTTATCGGCGGCGTCGCAGATATTGACGCCGTAATGTTTTGCGGTTTCGGGCTCGAGCTGCATGAGTCCGACGGCCCCACGCGGCGAAACCGCATCGGCCTGAAAGCGGGATTCAGCGCGGGCCACGGCCACGACAAACTCAGGGAAGAAATTTTCCTCGTGGGCGATCCTCTCGACAAGGTCGCGCGCAGCGCTCGCGGACATCGGCTCTGGCTCCGGACACCCCGCCCCCTTTTGGCCGATGCCTTCGGTCACGCGTTGGACCTCTGAACTCGAGAGGGGCGCTGGAACCACCTTGCCCGAGGGCGAGACTACCGTTTCCAGGGCGCGCCCGCGCGCGATCATCTCCGCTTCGCCCGCGAGAGCTTGCGGCGCAGTGACGAAAGCAAGGAGAATTCCGAGAATCGCGCCGCGCATCTTGCCTCCCTGTTCTACTAAAATATATGGTAAACGTACTCGCGCCTATGGCGCAAGCGGCGCGAGCGGAAATTTAGATTTCTCTAGCGTAATCTCGGCCATGGAACGGCGAATTGTCTCTCAGCGCCGCAAACAACGCATGATTCAAAAAACTATCAAAAACAGACGTATAGTACCCAAGTAGGCGCCAATATGGGTATTCGGTCAAGATTGATCCGTGTTGACGCCAAGGCGCGGCGTCCCCTTTTGAAAGCCGATTTCTATGCTATGTTAAAATATCGTTTGGGTGCCTTTGAGTGACTGCTCTCATGGGCTGCGAGCGCTCTTGGCTCTACGAGTCACGCCTTCGCATGGCGTTTGCTCCCATTCCCCATTTGTTGAGGATAGATGTAGTATATTGTTGCATGGGGACGCTGGTTTTGCCCCATACTTAAAAGAGTAAGAGTTCTGAGAGGTCGCTTATGACGAACGACGCCGCTGCTCAACTCGCAATCCTCACCGAGGCGCTGACGGAGATTGTAGACTTGACGACAACTCGACCGAGTCCAGTCGCTTGGTCGGATGATCTTCTCGATCGAATGGGCGAAATCGCTGCGGGAGCGCTCACAGCTGCGGCGACCTACGGGCAGTTGCCGCCCTTCCCAACGGAGATCGGTCTTCGCGGAGAGACGCTAAATTAGCGTTGCTTGATCGCTGAAGCGAGCTTCTGGCTGTCCTCGATGGGCGCGGTTGAGGGGGCGCGTGATCCCGTTCGATTGTTTTAGACCCAGCTAGGTCATTGATCTAGCTGAGTTTTTTTCTTATCTTCGGCACCGAAAGCCGACCCTCGGGCCGTCAAAATTTTAGGGTGTTGATTTTAAAGGGAAAATCTCACGAAACTTTTTGTGCGGTTTCGGTATCTATCGAGATCGATCGCCTCTCCACAACCCATTCCCGGAAACGCGGATTGGTCTCGCTGCGAACCAAGATCATAGCATAGTGCGCTCTGCGACGCGGCCCGCCGCAGCAGCGTCATCCAAGCGCCATCCCTCCCTCTGGCGACCAGACAACCACATCGCGCGGTCGCCCTCGGAAAGGCTCTTCCAGAAGGGCCAAGCCGTCGCGGAAAAGCGCATACTGGTAAGGCTCGTCTACATCAGCCCAGGCAATGCGATCTCCCGCGGAGACCGCAAAGCCTGTCGGTTCCACGGTTGGAAGCCTCATCGTTGCCGGCAGCCCCACCCCTCGGTCGTGGATCGCATTGCTCAACGCGTTCAAGAACTCGCTTCCTGCCTTCTCTTCGATCGCGAACCAGCCGAAGTCAGAACCAGGGTGACGTGATGGCGACAATCGTGCGCGCCGAGCAAGTCGCCACCACTCAGGATAATGGAAGAAATCCTCGATCCACCACGTAGCGCCGCCTGGCCGGAAAGGCCACGGAGGCGCCGCCAAATAGGTTCGTCCGGCATAGCCAAATCTAAGAAACGGAACGTCTTGTCGCTCGGGAGCTGGGGAGTCTGGCAAGCGGATCCAGTCGATCCAATTCGTTACCTCCGGCGCGCCCATCAAGAGAAAATTCGAGCGATGGGTCGCTAGAGCCATCGGTGCCGGCGTGCCTTCTGCTATCGCGCCTCTCTGCGGGGCGCTTGGCGGTGCAGTTCGTTTTCTCGGCTTCGAGATCCGCGTCTCCGATACGGCCAGGAAGCTCCCGGCTACCGTCGGCTTCGACCCGAATGCAATTGAATAGCCGTGGATGATCTCTCCGAACGGGGACGACTTCGCGACAAAGGGCTTTACCTGCTTGATGTATTTTCTCTTCGCCGCATTCGCTATCTTGGCAGCGCTCACATCTTTGGCGAACGAACCGTGCGCCTCTGCGAGCACAACACCGTGGCCTGACGCGTTGCCACCTTCATAAATGAAATCCGCATGGGGATCCAGCGACGACGAGAGGCACGCGGCGTTGGCTCGCCATGCGTAGCCGATAGCGTCCATGTAGAGGTGGGCAATGCCGGCGCCGACCTTAGCCGCAAACTGAGATCCAGCAGTATCCGCGAGAAATTTGAAATGAGGTTCGAGCGCGAATGCCGATCCATCCTGGAGCAAAGTCTCCAGCTCGATCAGGGCACTTTGCTGCAATCCGTCGAGCAGGACGACGGGTGCATCATCCCAAGTCGTCGCCGTCCTCGCGATCGCGGCCGCCAAGGCAGTCGGATTGAACGACAGGGCTGGCTGGGCCGGCGGCGCCACGAAATGCGGAGAGACCGGGCTTGGCACGTGGCCGTGCTTCGTATGCTTGGTCAAACCAATCAGCTTGGTCGATGTCCCCAGTCCGACTGTCGACACGGTC
This sequence comes from Hyphomicrobiales bacterium, assembly GCA_003963405.1. Taxonomy (GTDB): domain Bacteria; phylum Pseudomonadota; class Alphaproteobacteria; order Rhizobiales; family Beijerinckiaceae; genus Methylocystis. The sequence continues at coordinate 44,182 of RXIY01000013.1, read as the reverse complement.
CCGCTCATTCCTTCAGCTCCGCAGCCTGGGCGACCAAGTCGATGAGTTTCCATCCTTGGTCCGTGGCGGGGCCTATCAGGGCCATTGCTTCGGATTTGCGCAGCGCGAGGCCTAGCAACTCGCGCGACCTGATCACGCCCACGAACACGTTTGTCGCGGCGGTGCCGACACGGTTCGGCGGCGGTTCCAGCGCCGTCACGAGATCTTCGAAGTCCAACCCAGCCTCCCCCATGCAGGCTTCGGAGCGCCTACCGCCGTTAATTCCGGATCCAAACGTGGTTGCGATGATGGGCCAAGTAAGGCCGATGCTCATCGCGCAACGCCAGCCTCGGCGCTTTATCTAAGGACAGGGCTTCAAGCGCGGCATTCTCCAAACGAGCAGAAGTCAAAACCATTCCATCGTCATCAAATGTCACCAGCCCGGCATCGAATGCAGCGTCCCACAGGGCGGACAGCAGAAGTCCGTTGTGCACGTCGAGTCTCTGAGCGTCCGTTACACAGTCTGACCACGGCATCATGTGCGAGGCTCGCAAGAGATCGGGACTTGAAATCCCGCTCAGGGGGCAGCTCCCATTCCAGTATTCCATCAGCGCGTCACGAAAGATATTCTGCCCAATCCTGAACTTCTGCGCGCGCTCCCCTTCCGTCTCGCCTATTCCCGCCACGGCCTTTTCGTATTTCTCAAGGGGGAAATTGGGCAGGCTGACCGATAAGCGGTACGCCGCCTGGACCCCGGCATGCAGGTCATCACGGGTGGCAAACATGAAGGCCCCTGTATGGCCCCTGGCCCAGGGAGTTGCAGTTTGAGCGTCCAGCGCTCGCACCACTCCTGGCAACATCAAGGACAGAAAGAACGGACCGGAGGCGCTCGCGGCCGCCAGTCCGATCTCCCCTGGCGCACTGGCTGATCGGAAAAAGATCCATCCACCGGCCTCTTCAGGACCAATGCGGTAGCCGTGCTCGTTCGCGGCGTCGCGCAGCTCAGAGAGAAGGACGAACGGATAAGCTGCAAGACGCCCTTCGGTGCTGGTCATAAGTCCACCCCGAGCAAGCGCTGCGCGGGCGGATCGCCATGCAGTTTTAGCTGCAGGTACGGGCGTTCCCTGAACTCGGTCGGAGGCGCCGTTTTTGTCGTTACGATGTACTGAAACAGCGGTTTTCCGCCGACCCGCTCCAATTCCTGAACGATGTCGAAGAGCCGTCCATAAATTGACAAGTCAAGGTCGGCCTCACGTGGGCCGTCGTGAAGCAGGAATGGCGGCACACGGGTCGCGCCTTCGATGCTGATGCACATCGCAGCGAGGTCAAAAGCCAGAACCTTGAGAGAGTCGATCGCGGCTGTCCTGCGGTCGCCTCCCATGTCTACTGACAGATCAAGCCCATTCCCGGTAAGGGTGATCCGCCCTTTTGCATCGTGGCCGACCGACCGTCGGACGATCGGGTCGAATTTCTCGCTTATGCGTCCGAATACGCGGGCCTGCTTGTCACGAAACGCACCCAGCCGCTCTCTCTCGGTCTCAAGTTTCGTGCCCAGCTCACGCAGGCGCTTGATACAGGCCTCCTGCGTTTCGAAGAGTTCGGCCAGGCGCTCAACATCGTCTTGGAGCCTGCGGGCGGTATACCATGTGGATTCTCGGGCATCGCGGACCTTCTCGATGTTCGTGACGTGATCGACAGATCGATCGAACTGTTGCTTGGCCAGAGCAATCTGCGGCAAGAGTTGCGTCTGCTCTTGCCGCAGATCCTCAACTCGCTTCGCTTGGGCGTCGTGATCCGCCTGTCGCTGATTCCAACGCTGCCGGCACGCGTTGGAATCAGGAATTTTGTGCGAGAGCTTGCATCCCTCTGCCAAGGCTCTGTCGATGGGGACTTCACATATCGGGCATATCGGACTTTCAGCCTTGACTTTCGAATAGGAAAGTCCCGGCAACTCCCCGCGGATCATCGCCAGTGTGCATTCTTCTGCGGGAATTAGCGCCGCGATCCGGATACGTTCGCCGTCGAGGCGCGCCCATTCATTTCTCGCGGCCTCTCGTTGCTCGCGCGCTGCGACGAGTTCAGCGTCGCCGCCAGTTGGAACCTTGCTTGCCGATGCCAAACGCGCGCCAGCGGATCTGCGCGTGGTGTCAATCAGCAACGGCATCTCTGGAAGCGACTGACCGTCAAGGTCGAGATCCGTAACGAGCCGTGTTTGCGTGCGTTCGATTTCCCACCGGCGATGGCCAATCTCTTGATCCAGGACTCGGCGCTCCTCGCTGAGGCTGTTCACTTCACCACGCGTGGCTTGTTCCTCAGGGGTGATCGCCATCAGAAACGAACGGAGCGCCTCGAGCCTTGGTCCCTTCTCCTGTCCGCTTGCGGGCATCGGTGAATCGGAGTCTGAGGTCGGCGACCGCCAGTCGAGGACATCGTCAAATCGACACTCTTGGTCCCGCGTGAGCCAAGCGAGCGTGACCGGCCAAATTGGTCCGTTAGCTTGCGGGCGAACCAATTGGGCAAGCGCCGTGGTGATGATTTGCTGATCGACCGCCTCGACGAACGGCTCCATTCCCGTTGAAGCGCCCTCACCAGCGGCGATCTCGTCGAGATTTCCGCCCGGTACAGCCATGTGTCTCCGACGCGCGCCGAGTGGGCGAACAATCGCCCAGCAGATTCCATCTAGCACGACCTCGGCACCCACAATGCCATTCAGAAATTCTGTGCCGATCCGATCACGCTGAGGCTCCGTCGAGAAACGGTGTTCGCCAAGACAGTAGCGGATGAGCCGGTAAAAAAGCGTCTTGCCGCTACCATGCCCAACCGCATTTGTTTGACCTGCCAAAGTGACATCATCCGCTCCATCAGGTGACCAGACGATGTTCAGGCCGGGGCGAAGCTCGATGTCCCGCACCTTCTCGCCACCCGGCTCTTTCCATATGACAAGTCGCCGAACCCAAAGCCGGGGTCCTTCCAACCCTTCAGCGGGCGTTACCGTCAGAAGCTGCGGGCCGAGAAGGTCAGACTGCTGCGGCATTGATCACCCACTGCCGAATGTCAGCTGGCAGCGAATCCACCGCCGCGTCTAGGTTAATGTTCTCCAGCGCACCGAACACGAAGCCTGCGCGACCGTCAGGCCATCCGGAAGTGTCGATCGCGTCCAAACCGGGGCCAGATGCCCATGTCCCACGCTGGAGATCCTCATCCAGTAGTCCGTTGCCGCGGTGGTTTCGCAGTGCGGCGCCCCACGCTGTGTTAATCTTTCCGGCGAATGTCGCGATATTGCCGCCAAGGGAATCTGCCTCCGCCCCCACCAAGCGACGCCACTCTGCAGCCTTGGCGCTTGGCAGGAGCGGAGCAAGCAGACGTGGTTCTAGGATGAAGGCGGCGGCAAGACGAACATCGCGGATCGGCCTCGGCCCATCCATCGCTTTGAGTATCGCAGCCAGAATGGCGCCAGTATCACCGGGGTGCGATTGGACAGCCCGCGCCCATACATCGTCAGGCAGAGCAGCCGGACCCGGTCGTGCCTGAACGGAACGAAGCTCGATCGGGCGCGCTGCAACCCGCGATCCAAGGAGCCGATCGTAAGCTTCGAGCACAAGGCGACGTGTCTGGTACTCCCCGAATCGCCGTTCCTCGTTGGCTTTGAGCACTCGGAACGTTTCAGACGGATAATTAGAGCCACCTGCATCCGCCGGATCGAGTACGTACCGCAGTTCGTCGCGCGAGAGACCGTATTTCAGCGCGAAAAAGGCATCCAATTCTGCGCGCAGGAGAGCACGGCGACCTTCATCCCAAGGGAACGGAGGGCCGGTGTAACCGAGATCGTCGGCCCACGTTCGCATCGATCTGCTTGTGTAAGTCAGTTCAAGGACGCGGGGCGCAACGAAATCTATGTCTTCCTGGAAAGCAGACGGGGGCACTACCGGAAACTGTTTTAGCGCCTCGACTGTCAAATGCGTCCCACCAACCACCTGCCTACCGACGTAGTCCATCACTAGAGATGTCAAACAAGCGATAAATGTTGCAGCCAAACCGGGCGCCACGTCGAGATACATGACACGGATCGTGTGACCAACGCCTACTCTTGGAAAAACACTCGCGATCACCGTTCGTTCGACGCTCCGAAGGGCGATATCACGCCAACCCATGAGCCAACGAGGTTGCTTGCGGTCGATTAATGCAGAGCCGAGCGCAATTGCGTCGTGCGGCCCATCCGTTAAGAATTCGATGTCGCTCGCGTTCAGCGGCGTTTCGCGCTGCATGCTGCGGCCGGTAGCCAGCACCTTCGGATTGAGCACGAACCGATCCGGAGACTCACCAAGTATTGCGCGCCAGGCATGGCTATTGCCCAGAGTGCGCACGAGATCGGATTCACGGAGACGCCCTCCGTCCAGGGCGCGATAGCCACTAAGCCATTCCACAAGGCTCTTCAGGATTCGGTTAGGATCACCTTCCCGAACACCACGCTTCAAGCTGTTCGGAACGCGTGCAGCGCGTAAACTTACCTCGGACTCCGGCACCCAATAGCGGGGCTCCACCTCGAAGCTAGGATCCTCCTTCTCGACGGTTTGACAGTCGCGCGCGCCGTCCTCATCTTCAACATTCGCCGCAGCAAAAGTCGCCCAGCGATGATCGAAATGATGAATCATCTTTGCTTCATAAAGAGGCAAATAGCGGCTGAGTCCGCCTTCGTCTCGGCGTACCCATGACCCATCATCAAAGGACAAGTTCTCTAGTTCCGCCTTCCTCTTCGTCAGAAACAAATGGCTGGCGTCCGCCATATCGAACATTTTCGTTTGATATGTGAAACTCCAAGGATTCCGCTCCCCCGCCTCATCCGATGGCTGATCCTCTATCAACACCGGAGTTCGGGCGTAGAGCTGAGCCGTCAATCGGGCGTCTGCTCGCGATCGAAAGACCGGCGACGTCCGTGTATTCGGATTGATATGAGCGATTTGCTCGGCGCTCAGCGTGAAGCGCCGCTCCTTATGCTCAAGCTCCTCGAGCTGCCGAATATCGAAACAAAACTCCGCCTCTCCGCTGGTGGCTCCGATAGTCAAAATACAGAACGACTTTCTATCGTCGGTACCTTTGAACCAACCGCGGATCTCGTAAAAGCTGTACAACGACGAAAGTCGTTGTTTGTTTACGAGTTCGCCGAAAAACTCTGAATTAGTGCTATCAGTTGCGATTCCAGTTGGAACCAACATACCTGCACGTCCATTAGGTCGAACTAGTTTCAAGAACAGTTCAGCAAACAAGGCATATGTGTTGATATCGCCTTTGCCGGTTAGGAAATATCTTCCCGACGACCGAACAAACTCGCTGGTGGCTTCCGCCGTGCGTTTGGCAAATTGGAAATCGGCCCAAAGTTGACCATCGGCACTCGCCGGATCTGCCTTCTCCAACTCCTGGATCAGCTGCTGGCGTTCAGCCTTATTCCTAGCAGTTGCAATCTCGGGCGAACGCGCCGCGAAGAACTCCTGTTCCTGTAGCTTGATGCGTTCCCAAGGCGGATTGCCGATCACGACATCAAATCCGCGCTCATCTGGAGACGGCAAGCCGAAGATCCGTGGAAACTCGATATGCCAATGGAAAGCGCGAACGGCTTCCGATGTCTTTCTAGCGCTAGCGATCAAATGCGGCGCAACTTCGCGCCCCCCGGCTGCCCACCAGACATGTTCGGTGAGCGGCAGGTCGTCAAAGGTGCCGACCACTGATGGTCTAGCTGCGAAGTAAGCTGCCGTATAAAGATAGGCAGACACATAGAGATCACTCGCCGATTTGAGGCGCTGCCAATCATTGGAGGCGCGCAGCGCGCTAAAATCCCGCCCTTTGGCCTCTACCTGCTCCAAATCTTCTTCAGGAAGCTCGTGAAGACGGCGGTCCGCCAGAGAAAGAGTTTCAGGAGGCCTTAATTCGGACAAAAGCCCAGTGGCGCCTTTGCCATCACGTTGTTGCTTATTATAGCGGCCATAGGCTCTGGCGACTTCTTTATCGTCCCCAGTAAGCGGTTTATAAGCTTCGTCGGGAATTCCCTTCTTCAACATCTCGATATCAAACACGCCGATCAGACTGTCGCCACATCGGATGTTACTGTCGAGGAAACTAAGCGGTTTTCCCGGTTCGACTGCTTCGATCCATAGAGCCACTTTGGCCAACTCGACGGCCATCGGATTGCGATCAACCCCGTGAATCGAGTGACTCACGACATCGCGCATTGCTGCCGGATAGTCGGGAGCCTCGCTTTCGCGCAACTGCGCCACGCGTGTAGCCATCCGGCGTGCTGCGCCGAGTAGGAAATGCCCCGAACCACAGGCTGGATCAATGACCGACAGCTTGAGGATCGCCTCAGCACCTCCCTCGGCTTCGGCGCGCATAAGAATCGGATCGAGCGTTGAATCGAGGAGCGTCTGGACGAGACTGTCCGGCGTATAATAACTGCCTGAGGTCTTTCGCGCATTGCCTCTCGCTTCGTCTGCATCGGCAAAGCCGAAGCGGCGCCCATGCTCATCGCGGACGGGGACGAGCTCAAGCAACCGCTCGTACACCGAACCGAGCTCCTCCGTCGCCATATCGCGCCAGTTTACCCGGACACGGCGTCCATCCTCAAGGAGCCAGCTCAGATGAAAGATGGCGCGCAAGAACGCCCGATTCGGCAGTCTCGCATCATCGAGGTCTAGCGTCGCGCCGCGCGTGAAAAGCCCGCCTAACGCTGGCAATCCGAGTAGCTTCTCGCCGTGCTCCAGCCCTCGGAAGACGATCTTCGCAGCCTCCCAAGCGTCGTGATGGTGATCGTGTGAGGAACGTCGAGCCGACCGATCTCGCATATGGCTGAAGCCGTAAGCGGAAACATAGAGATCACGAGCCGATTCCGATGCATCCGGCCCATGTAAAAGCTCGCGATCCTCCGCGACCGCCAAGAAGATCAACCGATAGACAACGCGCAGGAGCTGCTCAAACCAGGCTTGCATGCTGGTATGATTTTCATCGAGCTTCACCCGCAGGTCGGGGTTCGCATCCAGGAACCCCTGGCCAAGCGCCAGTAGTGCTTCCTTGACGCTCTTTCCAAGCCGATCCCGCGCCGCGGTTCCGGCTCGCAATCCAGCCTCGCGCCAGCGCTCCAGCGCGCAATCGGCCGCCGCAGCATTTTCCCCGCCGAAGCGCGTCGCATGGATCAGCAGCCACGTGGCAGTGAAGTCCGCGAACATCTCGTCGCGGAAGATCGCCCCCAAATCCGCTTCGATATAGGCTGGGCGGGTAAAGCTGGCGTTGTCGCGCATGAGGCGGAGGCGGTCGCCGGCAAAGACCAGCCCCCATAAGAACTCGGCGTTCGCGTTTAGCCAGTCCTGGAGCAACACGCTCGGGGAACGTCTCGGGATGGTGCCGCCATGATCGTCGCCAAGTTGCGGAAGCGCTTTGGTGAACGCATCCGCTTCAGTTAGAGGCGCGGCCACGACGACGGGCACCCTACCGCCCTTTGCCTCAAGGGTAATACGGTAGGTATGACCGTTCTGCTGGTGAAAATCTGGACCGCGCAGGCCTTCAAACCCGAACGCCTCCTCAAGCAAGCTCTTAACAAAGGCGGTGGTCTGAATCTCAGTGGGAGCTGCCAATTTGGCATAAGCCTGCCAATGAGCTTGGCCGATCCTAAAATAACGTGTGATCTCGTCTCGCAGATTCGTCCCTTTGGGGCAGCCATATTCCGCGGCTGCTTTCTGGTCTGGAGCGGTGGCGGCGATCACTGCAACCTGATCGGGAGAAATCAATCCGCCCTCGATCGAGACGGCGGTGAGCCCAATATTGGCCGCACGCTTCAGATGCCGGGCCATCACTCGCCCTCCGGAAGTAGGACATAGAGACCTATGACATCCGCTGGCAAAACAGGAACGACCTGGACCGTCGCCCCGCCGCGAGCGGCTTCCGTTAGCCGAAGATGGTCGGCCGAAAGCGCCACTCCGCGTTCCGCTGCGAAGCCTTCTATCGCAGGTTGATAGCTCACCAGTCGTTCATGAGCTCTCTGGAGCTGACGCGCAGCAGCGAGTTCATCGAGATTTCCTGCTGCCTCGGCCTCGAGAAGCTCAAGGGCAGAATGTCCTTCGAGAATCGGCGCCGGAGCTATTCCGCCGAACGCGATCCCCGTCGCTTCCTCGGCCAGCAGCAGGCGGTTTGTGCGGCCGCTCGTGATGAGCTTGAAGCGAAGGCGTAACAGCATCAGCGTTGTCATCTGAGTGACGGCTCGCGTGCGCCAGGCACCGCACCGGCCAAGGGGACGGAATGATGCCCCTTCCGGATCTAGCGCCCCCTCCGCCAAACTTTCTGCCAAGCTTGCAACTAAGGGGTGGACGCGCCCGAGATGCGTCACGCCCGGAGCAGGTTCATCCTCGAAACCAACCCTTCGCGTCCCACGCAGACCACGCGCTTCCAGTCGCTCCTTGATAGCGTCGGGCATGGCTTCGAGATGAACAAGGTAATGCTGTCCAGCTCTCTCCAATGGCGCTCCCACGCGTTTCAAAGCGCGTTCCGTGAAGCGCGCGACTTCGGTCGGGCCACCATTTAGCGCGCGCATCTGCCGCCACTCCGGCAGCACCTCATCGGGTTTCAGCGCACCTTGCGCATAACGCGCGCGGCTTGCTTTCGCATTTTCCTCGGCGTCGCGCCATTTGCCGTCGAGCCGTTCGCTTGAAAGGCCGAAATCGAAGGCCAACTGCTCCCGATGTCCGCCGGCGCGAAGCATGAGCGCTTGCATCAGCGCCAAGGTTACACCCTGGCTATCTTCGGGCATCGGCACCGAAATGCCCGTCGCCTTACGAATGGCGTCCGCTTTTCGCAGGATGACCTGCAAGACTGCGCCATCGATCGCGCTGTTGTCGCCAAAGATCGTGACCGAGCGGACGACCGGCGAACGCTGACCAAATCGGTCGACGCGCCCTTCGCGCTGCTGATGACGGGTCGGATTCCAGCTTAGATCATAATGAACGACGGCATCGAACAGCGCTTGCAAATTGATGCCCTCGGACAGGCAGTCCGTCGCGACGAGGATTCGGCTCTCGGAGTCTTCAAGCTGATCGATGCGAGCTCGCCGCTCTTCAGGCGGCAGGCGTCCTGTCACGACTGCCACGTCAGCCTTTGGCCAAGCACGCTTGATCTCTTCGCCCAGCGCCTCCGCCGTTGCGATGAACCGGCAGAAGATGACCGGCTTGGCTCCTTCCTGAAGCAGCCCTTTTAGAACCTTTAGCAGCCGCGCCACCTTGGGATCCTCGCCACGACGGCGATCAAGGGACTCCGCAATCGCGATCAGCTGGGCGAGTTCACCGCGCTCTTCGGCGCTGGCGCTAGCGGTGCCGGGCTCCACGTCGCCTTGGTCGAGCAGGCCTTCGTCTTCGTCGAAGACAACGGGCTGCATCGCCTCTTCGTCCGCCACCCCAGACAAGCGATTGCGTAGGGCGTTTGTAGCGGCCGCCGGCGAGGAGCCGACGCATCGCATGAGTGCGAGCGTCCCCCAAAAAGCAAGGCGCCGGCTGCGCTGGTCGGCACCGGCGCGTTGCGTAACAGCAAGGCAATAGTCCAGGACGCGATCATGGAAAGCGCCGAATTCGCCGCTGAGACTGAAGGGCTCATCCTTCACCTGATGAACAGGGAAAGTTCGTTTCTCGTGCCAACCGGAATCCGTAATGTCGGGTCGACGCCGCTGGACATAATGTTGAGCCAGACGGCGTGCATATCGCGTGCGCGTATTCTCATCGCCTTGGGGACCTCCCGCGAAGTCCGGGCTAATGAGGCCTAGCAGACGATCGAACGCCGCTTCATCACCACTGTGCGGCGTTGCCGTCAGCAGCAGCATGTGACGCTCCTCATCGGAGGCCAGGCGTTCCAGAAGCTCGAAACGCTGATGTCTGCCGCGGTCTCCGCCGATGCAGGCGTGCGCTTCATCAACGATCACAAGGGATGGGCAGGCCCGAGCAAATTCATCGCGGCGGCTGTCGGCCTTGATATAGTCGAGGCTCACGACGGTGTGCGGATAGGCCTCAAACAGGCTTTGAGCCGCGGGAAGACCACGCTCTAGGCTGCGCGCCCTGGCCGACGTCACGGCCACAGCGTCAATGTCGAACTTCTCTGCAAGCTCACTCACCCATTGCTCAACGAGATGGGGTGGACACAGCACTGAGAAGCGGTCGATCAGACCGCGGTCGAGCATTTCGCGGACGATCAATCCCGCCTCGATCGTTTTGCCGATCCCCACATCGTCGGCAATCAGCAACCGCACCACAGATAGCTTTAACGCCATCATCAGCGGCACTAGCTGATAGGCGCGCGGCTCCACGCCGAGATGCGCAGCGCTTCGGAACGGGCCGGCGCCTCGGCGAAGCGACAGACGCAGCGCATCCGCTAGCAACCGCGCACCGTCCTGGGTGTCTCGCCACTCGGGTGTTGGTGGAGTAAATCGCGCAGGCCTGACGGGATTGACTTCAAGTGCAAGCACAATCCACTGCGCGTCGGCTTCCGAACCCGACAAGGGCCGCACATTGAGGATCGCGTCGTCCGGAGACGGAAGGACGACCCACTCGCGTCCCCGCGCTTCGACAAGATCTCCCGGCGAAAATCTGACCGCTTCCACTATGCCGCCCCCAACAACTCAACCAGCTCCCTTGGTGGTTCTTCGCCAGGCACAACGGGAAGCTCGACGACATCCACCCCCAAGTCAGCACATGCCGCGGCAAGCCCGTCCGGCACACGACCTGACACCGCGAGCACCTGAAAGCTTGGCCAATAAAGCTCGTATAAAGTGCCGTCGACCTTGCGCGGGGACGGTGCTGGCAATCCCCATCGGCCTATCGCACCAAGCCAGCCGCTCGAGGCCGCCACCGGCTCTGCCTGCACGACCTCAGGCTCTGCAAGCTGGCAGAGAAAGGCTGTGACTTGCGCATCGCGACGATCGATTAGATTATGGTCGGGCTGGTTGAAGTACGAGAGCAGGCAGCGGTAACAGCCTGCGACGCAAGCATCCGATCGCTCCTTGAGACCGCCCCCATCCGACGCGAAATCATAGTGCATGAGATCAACCGCCTGACGCGCGATCTCCGCCATTCGTCTCGGATCGGAGACGAGACGATTTAGGACCCCAGCTCCCCCCTCGGTTGCCTCGTAAAGCAGGATCGCCTTGCGGTCCTCGCGCGCAGGCAACGGCTCACCCAAGAGTTCGCCTTCTTCTAGCTCAGCAACAATCTGGATGCCCCGCAGAAGGGCGTGCTGGAGGGTCGCCATCTGCCGCTCGTCAAAACGGGCCAGCGGTCGCACCAGGAGCGCATTCTTGTGATCCTCTACGATCGGCACAATCCGCTGTGACTTCGGGATCGTGACATCCATGTCATCGTCGTCCCCGCCGTTGAGCGTGTCCTTGACCCATCGCCCGGAGGTTGGATCGATGCAGAAGCCGTTTATTGACTTCGACTTCCGTCGGCGGAGTCCCTTATTGACACGTGACAGCTTTGCACGCGCGCCATAATCGAGAAGCAGAAGCGGCTCTCCTCCCGAACGCAAGGTGAGCGTGCGGATATCGGGAACGCCTTTTTCGAATTGCCACTGGAAAACGGTCTGAATCTCAAAGCCGCGCCTTTGCCGGTCTTCATCATTCGCCGTGATCCGAGACGACGGTGCGGTCTCGACATTGTCGATCCGATAGACATTGTCGAGCCGATCCACACCGGCCAGCGAGGCACCACACGCATGGCATCGCTCGAGCTTGTCATCGGCATGAGCCGCTCCACACTCGGCGCACAGGATGAGGCTGGTGGTTGCCAGCTTTCCATCGTCGAGGCGTCCGTGCGCCGGCAGCTTCGCACGGACAACCCGATAGGCCCGACCCTCATGATAGATCAGGCTGTTGGGACCAAACTCGGAAATCGCGAGGAAGCGCGGCCTTTGCAGGACGGCCGCCCGCTTGGTCGCAGGAATGAAGGCATAGAGCGGAAGGCGTGGGAAATTATAGCCCGGTAGAAATCCCTCCGTCGCCAAATAGCGATATGTGTAAAAATCGGAACCGTTCGAGGCTTGGCCTCGCTCAAGCATATCAAGCTCTTCTGTCGCGCGGAAATGACGGCGCGCGGCCTCTTTGCGTTCGCCCGGCTTGAAGGACGTCTTTTGCTGAATTTGATGCGCCTCGTCCTGCTCGCGGCGAGCGCTTCTGTAGAGCTCTCGCCAGCGGCTGAAGCTCCCTGCGAAATTCTGCGCTGCTTCCCGGTTGGTCTCATCGACAAAGGCATCGATATCAGCCAGCCAAGGGGCATCGGCCAACTCGACCACGCTGGCAGTGCGCTCAAGAAGGCGCCGCATCGTGGGCTTTGCGGCCCCGCTCGCGGCAAGCTTTGCAAACGCGCCCTGGATCTCATCAGAGATGGGCATCTCCGGCGTCGCCATGTTCAAATTTTCAGGGATTGATGGCTTCAGCGGCAAGACAGCCGCGGCCAGCCATTCCGCGTGGAGGTGGCTTCGAAGCAGATCACGGTTGGCAAGATCGAGGGCTGGCGGCTTCACGACTCCCGCGACAAGTCCGTGCCGATTGTTGAAGTAATATTGGTCGTGGGGGGACTGGGCAGCACAATAGGTGACGACAAGCGCTGCTTGACCACTGCGGCCGGCACGGCCCGCTCGCTGCACGTAATTTGCCGGTGTCGGCGGTGCGTTCCTGAGAAAAACAGCATTCAGCGCGCTAATATCGACACCGAGCTCCATCGTCGGAGAACAGAACAGCGCCGGAAGGAAACTGGTGGGTTCGCCTTCCTGGCGCATTTCGTCCCGGTTCTGGTCGATCCTTTCGATATCTGACTTCCCGAACCGGAACCGATCTTCACGCCAAGCACGAACTTTCTGGTCGACCTGGGCAGTGTGCTCCCGAGCCTCGAAGGCGAAGGGCAAGTTACCTTCCTGCCCAAGCATCTCGGCGACATCCTCGTAGAGCGTGCGGAAAAACGGATTTTCGCGTTTCCCGTCGGCCCTCTTGGTCGCTGGAAAGAGGCGCAAGGCGGTCGATGACAGGCGCCACGCATGAGCTTCTCCGCCGGTAACCACCCGCCGGACGACTTGATGATTTTCGGCCGCACGCAGGAGCGTAGCGATAACATCCTCGTATTCCTTGACCGGAAGCGGCTCGCCCCACAGATCCTTGCTGCGCAGCGCCTTACCCAGCGCTGTCCGCCAACCGGCCCGTACAATCAGTACATCTTCCGCAGCGCTAATCTCCGCCTTTCTCGGCGGATCAATCATCAGGAATCCGGCCTGGCGCAGTTCCTGTTCTTCGTTTTGATCGATCAGCCAGGGATCGCGCAGGTGATTTCTGGACGTCTCGGCGACCTGCAATATCCGCTGGCGATCCAACGCTTCGGTGGCAATCGCAAGGCCGCGACGCATATAATCGAATAGCAGCGTGAAGAGCCTGGCCCGCAATTGGGGCGTGCTGGCCGCCAGCCGCGGATTGCCAGAGAACTCTTCGTCGTCGCCCGCAAGTTCACCCAGTCCGGGAAACCGCACCTCTACGAGGCCTGCTTCTTCGAGATTGGGATTTGTGAAACGCCAGCCCTTCCGGAGATCCGCCCATACGCGATGTGCGAGGATCGACGTCAACACTTCCTCGGCCGCTTGCCGGTTGTGGAATCCCTTTACGCGCGGATCGGCCATCCAATCGGAGAGCCGGTCAGATTCCTCCAGATCGAAACCAAGCGCCTTGCGAACAGCCTCCCCGAACCGAACGTCCGCGAGGCCCTTCTCACCTGCGTCACGCACGGCACGTAAGATACCGCCACGGAGCAAGCTGACGAAAATGAAGTCATTGAAATGCCCCGCCTGCAGGGCCGCATCCTGCCGATTGTCTGTGAATCCAAGAAGCTTCCGTGTGCTTTCCTCAAGCGTGCCGTCAGCCTCCATCCATGCCAAGATGGTCGAGACGATGAGCGTCGTCGCCGAACTGCGGCCTTCAGCCGACAGGCCCGCCAGCTTGTTGATGTCACGTGCCTGTTGAGGTGGCTGATGGCGGCAATGGGGGCAGAAGCGATATTTGCCGCTGAAGAACCATGCTGGCACCCCATCGTCGCCGAGCGACCCATCAGGCTTCACAAAGAGGAGCTGCCCCTCATGCTTGCCGCGATGCCCTCCTTTAAGGCGCTCCTGTCCGGCCGGCGTGGTTTCCTGCCAATCGTCTGGATAGTCAGCGACAGCGCCCCCGAACTGGAAATCGGCATTGACCGCCGGAATTAGGAAGCCGGTTCGCGAGCCGTCTGGTTCTGGGTCTTCACTTGCGGGCTCATCGATTGCCCGCGCGAGAACGCGGATGCCATCGAGCGCATTTTCAATGCGCACGCTATGGTGTTCCTGGCCACATTCTCGGCAAAAGAAGACAGGATATAAGCGCGCATTCGGATCGGAGGGGTGAAAGACCTGCCCCTCCAGCACGACACGCCGTCCGGTTGCAGGCTCGACCGTTGCGTAGGCATGCCCAGCGCCGGAAATAAAACGATGAAGCTTAAACGCCAGAAATGCACGGTCGCTGACGCCGCCGCGAAGATCCTCGCGGCGTCCCATCAAAGACAGCATCCCGGCAAGTTTGCTCCTGCATTCCCCGGAGGGAATCTTTGTCTGAGCCGCTAGTTTGGCAGCCGCATCGCTCAAAGTCATGGGCGGGCGACGGCGCAGTTTTTCGCCTTCAGCGAGCCCAACCTCAGTCTCGATCCAGCAGGCGAGCGGATTGCCGTACAGCTCCTTGTCCCTAAGCCCCCGCGGAATTGGCGCCCGGACCGCATCTACGAGTGATGCTCCGAGGCTTGTGCTGTTGGTGCGGGGATCCGTTGCCCGGGCAAGATTTTCGTCGATGATCGAGGCCGAACTCAGTTCTTCCCCGAAAATGAGCTTGCCGACCCGAGCAACGGCACTTGCTCGCTCGATCTCGTCCTGCGCGCTCGACATCGTCGCCGAGGTGCCGATGAAGAGTAGCTTGCGCTCCTTGACAAGGCGGTCCTTGACGCGTCGCACCAGCATCGCGACGTCCGCGCCCTGACGGCCGCGATAAGTGTGCAATTCATCCAGCACCAGGAAATCCAAGCCACATGCATTGGCGATGACGGCACGATCAAGCCCGTCCTGACGCGTCATGAGCAGTTCGAGCATCATGAAGTTCGTGAGCAAGATATCGGGCTTGGCCTTGGCGATGGCTTGTCGCTCTGCATCGCTCTCCTGGCCTGTGTAGCGACCAAAAGTCGGGCGTAGCTCCTCTTCGACCCCTGAGCCGCCGATGAACCTTTCGAGCTCCTCAAGTTGGCTGTTGGCCAACGCGTTCATGGGATAAATGATGATCGCGCGCGTCCGCTGCGCCTCCCCCGCGCGCCGTGCGCGCACCACAGCATCGACGATCGGCAAGAAGAAGCAGAGCGATTTTCCCGACCCTGTACCGGTAGTTACGATGAAGCTTTCACCATTGCGGGCTTTCGCGACAGCACGCTCCTGGTGGCGGTGAAGCTTGATCGGCGCCCGGTCAGGACCGCTCGCAAATATCTTGCTGAGAGCCGGATCCAGCACGCCTTGAGCGACAAGCTGATCAATAGAATGACCAGCCTCAAAATGGGGATTGATTGTAATGAGAGGCTCGGGCCAAAAGCGCTGCTCGTTATATGCAGCATCGACCTGAGCACGGATTTCCGGGGCGCGGATCTCCGAGAAGGAGCGCGCGAACGATTCGTATCGCTCTATCAACGCTTGATTGAGATCGAATATATCCACGACGCCTCCTCTTCAGTTATCTCCAAAGAGATACCTGGCTTACAACTTTAAACTATTATTATTTGAAGCGCGCGCTTCTATAGCGTGCAGCATTAGAAATTCGGCCAAGTTCCCTATGACATCTTCCAAGCTTCCCGGATCTGCGGAAACGTCCCTGACAAACACGTTCCACTGTCGCTGCTTTTGTTCATCGTTGGCGAAAGCCGGCGTTAGTGCATCGGGCAAATCGACAGGGATCGCCGTCTCGCGCCGGGCGAACGTTGCAGCGATTGCGCGAGCGAGCCTGTCGCTGGCGAAATCGAATGATTTGCTGAGGATCCAGATGTCATAGAAATCCTTCATGCGACTGTTCGCGCGTCCGAGCGCGACCATCGCCTGAAACTTCTCTGCGATGACAGTTTCGCGCGCGTAGGCGCGAAGGCGCGGCGCCGGAAACTCCAGCATGGAGGGGTAGTCGAGCATCTCCGCCCCTGGTTCCAGCGCATCGCCGAAGCCGATATCGATCGTCAGATTGATCCTAGCGCCGCTGATTGAGGCGGTTGTTCGCAGTCGCAGCCCGCCGTATTCGAGCTCTTCGCGAATGCGATCGATGCGAAGAGCGTTGGCGTCAAATTCCACGCCATCGTCAGCGTCGAGCGCTAGGATTTCCCGAAATGTCGTCAGCATGACCTCGGGTTCGGGGTCGCCAAACCCCAACAGATCGAGGTCGCGAGTGCCGCGATGTGGATCCTCGAACCAGCTCATCATCAGCATCGCGCCTTTCAGAACGAAGCGGTCCGCATGAGGTGATTGGCTGAGCCGGAAGAGGAGTCGTTCGAGCGCAAAACGCGTTAGGACAAGATCGAAGCTTTGGCCACTCGCCTTGGCGAGCTGCAGGAGGCGGGCGCGCACTGAAGCGCCGATATTCTTGAGTTCCTTAGCCATTGGCGGTCAGCGCCTCGAGATAGGGTCGAATGACCGTCGCGATTGCTCCTCGCTCCGCTTGCCTGACAATTTCGCCGGGGGTCGTCTTGCGTTGACGCAGCGCCTCTTGGAGACCTTCAATCGCCACCGACAGGCCGATCTTGTTGCGATACCGGAAGCAGTCGGCGACCGTCTTGGCGACGCCAAAAACCTTTACGGGCACCCCCTCGACGGTGTGCGATTCAACACCTTCCGTGAGGAGGCGGTCCGTGAAGCGGACGAGCCGAACTGGCACCCCATCGCCCTTGGGGGCCCAATCCTTTTGGCCGATGGCGATCCAAACCTGCCTTGGCAGTTGATCGGTGAGTTGGTGGAACGCGAGAGCGGAGACGAGGCAGATCACACCTTTGGGCACCCGTTTCGCTGCCTCGGCGAGACTGTGGTGAGCGTCCAGCGGCGCATCAGGGAGTTGATAAAGCCCCCGCGCAAGTCGGAGCACCTCGCCATCCCGCTCCATGCGGCTCATTGTGGCCGCGGTCACCCCCTCCGCGCGCAGTTCCGCCAGCCGCGCGATGCCGCGCGCTTTCAGCACAGTGTGGGCAATGCGGCGCTGGGACGCGGGTTCGGACAAGATACGTAGGCTCGGAGTATGGTGTCTAATCTCCGAGGTTTTGTATCATCTCTTCTGCCCTTGAGAAAGGGGAAACTGCGGCCCTTCCATCTTGCGCGTGGGTATTACACACCCCCACCCAACCTACCGCCGCCACAAACGGGCATCCCGCTGGCGCGCGAACGAACTGTGCCACTGGCGAGAGCGTCAAACTAGGTCTCTACTGGCCTGAGCAATACGCAGACGTCATCGCGCGGCGTCATGATGGTGGTGCGCATCTTAGCTCGGGTAACGCTCACGCGGAAATTCTGACGGGCTTGGGTCATCGCCCCATCAAGAACATTGCCGCTGACGATCCGATCGGGGTTCGCCACGATCTTGCGCCTGACCCGCTTTGGCCACCCCTCGTAAATGATCACCTCATCGAACTGCTTGCCCTTCGCCTTGTGCATGTTCATCACGACGACGCCGGACTCAGGCTTGTGAGCTGTCGCGAAATGCTCCTGCACGAACGACTGCCGCGTGATCGCGAGCGCATTTCGATAGCCGCCGAAGTCGCGCCAATCCTGGGCCAGCCCCTGACGAAGCTGGGTCCCACGCTCCAGCAGCCGCACATTGCGAACCTCCTTTGCGACATCGCCAAGGCGAGTGCATCCCCCCGCGTCCAGGATCGCGCGCACCGCCACCCAATCGGCATCGGGATCGCCGGTGAGCTCCAACGCCGCCACCGCTTGGTGAACAGCGAAGGTGCTCTTAAGGACACTATTTCCGGGCGTTGGTTTGCCGGCTGCAAGGCATTCGTTCCACTTCGCCAGCGCGGCACGAAATCGCGCGGCCTCGTCGAGATCGCCTCTCGTCGGCGCAGCACCGCCGCGCCCGTGGAAATAGCTACAAAGCACCTCAACGAACTCATCGAAGCAAGTGGCATGGCCTCGCTGTTCAAGCAGGAAAGCGATGATCTCCGCCGCCAGGATCGGGCCTTCCATGTCCACGGCGGCCGAGTGGGCGATTGGTGGCACCGTACCGAACGGCTCGCGCAACACGTCCGAGACAAAGCGGGTCATGCGTTTCGTCGGCACGAGAATCGCCAGCGACCAGCCCGGCCGGCCACCGTCAATAAGTCGCTTACGCGCCTGGAGGACCTGGCCAATGAGAGACGCATAAGCTTGATTGGGATTGGACTCGAATGGCTCGTACCCGATCCCCTGATAGTCATTCTGCCGGAATTTTCCGCTCAGGATGTCGTTCCCGAAAAGTGCGATGTCGGTCCCCTTGCTCCTGTGGTTTTCGCCGGCGAGATCATGAACGGAGGGGGCAAACGCGGCCGTAAAGTGGTTCAGCCTCTCCGGATCGGCGCCGATGAATTCGAAGATACGCTGCTCGGGATCGGCGAGCGCGATCATCGTACTGTTCATCCCTAAAGCCTGCACTACGCGCCATTGGTCGGCGCTGGTATCCTGAAACTCGTCCAGGATGATGTAGGGATACATTGTGGAGACGAGTGACCGGACCTTGCTCGATCCGTGGAGCAGGATCGCCACTCGCTCCGCGAACAGGTCGAAGCAGACCTTCCCCTCCTCGGTCGCGAGGCGCATGCGCTCAGCATCTTCGCGCGCGCGCTTCTCGGCTTTCTCTTCCTCGGACAGCTTGGACACCGCCTTGTAGCCGCTACGAACCGCAGACAGCGCAATTGCCTCGTTCGGCGGCGTCAGAATCGCCATGCGACGCGGAAAGCCGACGAGGTAGCCATGGGTCTTCAGGATGCGCCAGAAGAAGGAATGGTAGGTGTCAACTTCGATCCTCTGCTTTTCCTCGCGGGCGATCGATCGCTCTTCATCAATCGCCTCGAATACTCGCGAAACCGTCGCCCGAGCAAAGCTCAGGAACAGTATGCGCTGGCCCGGGCCCAGCAACTCTCGCGCGATTTTGGCCGCTTTCAGGATCGAGACGGTTGTCTTCCCTGAGCCAGGACCGCCAGTCACGAGCTGATGCCCATCGGCCTTCAGAACGTCCTTCTGTGCTTGTGCGAGTTCGACCATGATGCGGGCGCCTATTCTTCAGGCCCGGAAGCGGCTTCACCTTCCTCAGCGGGCGGCGGCAGTGGTGGCGGATCACAAACGGCTTTCAATGTGATGCAGGCCTCGCGCATCCACAGCGGAATTTCCGGCTCGGAGCACTGGGCTATGAACTCGGCGATGCCCCAGTTACCCTTCGACCAACCGAAATACTCCTTCAGCGCCGCAATCGCGTTCGCCTTCGGGTCGGGATATTTCGCCAGGAGGTGTGGAGGCCAATCAAGAGCGTCGGCGAACCGCTCGAGCGCCGCCTGGGTTGTGTTCTTGAGGATTAGGTCCTCGATGCCCTTTTCCTCATGCATGAAGAGGCGGTCAACCTGCGCCTCGATTGCCGCCTTGGCGGGATCGGTCTGCTTGTCGCACAAAGCGAACGTCCGCTTGCCAAGGCTCTTGTAGAGGGACGCTAGGTCGGCAATCTGGGACTCCGTGCCGGCGTCGATCACGCACACGCCCAAGGCCTCCAATGAAGCGTAGATGGCAGGATTGACCTCTGACAGGCGGCGAGCTGCAACCGGAAAAGACGTTGCCTCGGTCGCACCCTCGGCGATGAGGACGCGGCGCGAGAGAAGGCCCTCACAAAACCGCGTGCGGAACTCCTGTCGATATCGCTTGTGCTTGACACTTTCCGGAAGTGCGATCTCAGCCTGGCTCAGAACACCATCGTCCGTGCGAGACAGAATGACGGTCTCATCGAGTTTGAACTCCTCCAGCACATAAGGCGAATGCGAGGTGAAGAGCGACTGGGCCGCCAGCTTTCGAAGCTCATGGACGATCCGCTTCTGTGCATATGGCGGGATCGCCGTCTCCACCTCTTCCATTGCAAAGATGACGTTCTGCTTGTCCTCGGCGATCTGGGACAGCATCGCCAGCACTAGCATATTGATCGTGCCGGTGCCCTGCCGGAAGAACGGCGCGGCGTGATCGCCAGTGCCGGTAGCGATAAAGGCGGTCACTACCTTGCGAAGGTGCTCGCGCGTCAGGTTCGAGACCTTGAGGTGCGGCTTCACCCCCCACTCTCGCGGCACATACTTCTTCAGCGACTTGTCGATACTGTCGAGGACGCCGGATATGCCGATCGCAGGATCGCTTGCAACGTCAAACGCTGCCAGTGTGCCAATGGTCCCCTCCCACATCTGGGGCCGGATTTCTTTCAGCCGCAGGATGATGTCGAGAAGGCTGCCATGTTCAAGGCTAAGCGCGCGCGATCCGGTTCGCAGCGATCGCAGAAAGAGAAATCCGCAATGCTGCTTGTCCTTCTTCGAGAACGGCGTCGGCGTGTCCTCTTCAGTCAGGCTCCGCGTGAAGTAGGTGTTGCCGGTGAAGTCGTCCTCGTCGGCGTCATAGGCGCCGATGAATGTCACCCGCAGCGCAGCTTTGACGTTCGCCGCGTCAACTCCGGCGGGATTCGGCGAGTCGTAGAAGACACCCGAGGTCGTATCCAGCCATTCGACGCTTCCTCCGAAACGCGCTTGCTGCTCGGCCGAAAGATTGGTGATCGTCACCTCGACGGTGATCTTCGGCGCCTCGGCTGGCGCTTCGCCTTCAGCGGCTTCCGCGTTCGGGGTCGCCAGATAGTTCCCTTGATAGAAATCATGCTCATCGACAGGAGGTCGCCGGCTCAACCTGTCGGGCCCGAGTGCGAGGTCGATTGCCTCCAAGACCGACGACTTACCCGTGTTGTTGTCGCCGATCAGCACAGCATGATCGGGCAGCACCAGCTTGGTCGCACGGAGGCCGCGGAAATTCTCGATCGCAACGGAATATATCTTCACCCGATCCCCCAGCCTGCGGGTCTCCGTCCCAGGGGCGGCCCAGAATCGATCGACCCCTGTTCGATCGGTCCCGCTTGCCCTCATTGACACGCCCTTTTAACCGTCCAAATATGCCCGGTAAAGGAGGGCCGGTCATGTTCGCCTACACCCCTGAGAAATTTGCGTCGCTCTATGAATCGCCTCTCGGTCATAGGATTTGGGAGTTTCTTACGCGGCCCGAGAATGTCGCTCGCCTGGAAACTGCTTCCGAGCTGAGCAAGCCCGCTGTCGAGGGTATCGAGGAGCAGCTCCTCGCGGAATTTCGCGAGGAAGTCTTGGCAGATCGCGTCAAGCAGATGGTCGGCCACATGGTTCGCCAGATTTTGGAGCAACAGGGCTGGGTCCTCGACCAGGCCGACGTAAAGGTCCAGTCGGTGCCCTTCTCCAAGGCGGCCCGCTATCGGCGACCGGATTGGGTCACCTTCCACGCATTCCGCAACAGCAGCGACCCGCGCGACGTCGCCATTACCGACCGGCGGCAAAATGCGCCGCTGCCCGCGGACACCCGCTGGACCTATTACGCGACCTTCGCCAGCCCGCTGAAAGCGGCCGTAGCCTTCGGAGTCCGCGACATCCGGCAGCTTCGTCAGCAGGTTCACTCACAAGGCTATCGGCGCGTGCGGATCGAACGCATGCTCCGTCGCGCCTGAAAGCGGCAGAGCGCCACAAGCGGAGGATACATGGCTGTCACGGCCAAGGACGTCGAAGAACTTCATGCCTACGCCACCGGCGTGATGGGGCGCGTCGATCACCACGCGGGCAAGGTGAAGGGCGTCGCCCTGGCGCTGCTCGGCGAGATCATCTGGCGCGGCGAACCCGATTCGATCCGAATCCGCCGCTTTGCCGGCAGCCCCGCCAACATGCTGTGGGTGAACATCTCGAGTAGACTTACGTCTTCGCCTACAATCATGAGACCGAAAAGATCGAGATCCGCGACCGCACCCAAACGGGCGCGGTGCTGCATTCGTTCGACGACACCAACACAGCCGCCGACATCGAGGCGGCCTTTCGGGCGCTGTGAGCGATGCTCGTCGCCCGCGCCCAGCTTAACTTCATCCGTGACCTTGTCGCCCGCTTCGAGCGGGACGACAGCATGATGCGGCCAGTCGCCGACTACCATTCCCAATATGTCGCGATCATCGCCCTCCTGCGCTCGGTGGGCCATGTGTTCGAGAAGGTGGACTGCACCGATGCCGGTCGGCGCGCATGGAGCAAGGCGCGGTGGTCAATCTGGAAGCAAGAGCCAATTTTCGGGGACTTCATTGAGCGCGCAACGCCCTATTGAAGGAATTCCAAGGCGGGCTGCAACTGTGCAGCGATGCCTTCGGGCCGCCGTCGTGGCCGACCCGTCGATGCCTGGTGGCGTGTCTCACGTTGCGGGGTTCGACGCACGCGAGGTTTGCGACCTCATCGGCAGACCGGTGCTGCAAAACCTTCATGCCGCGGTCGCCTTTTGGGATCGCTGCCTCAGGGAAGCGGAGGCCGCCTTTGGCGAAGCACCTGCATTCTCGGGTTAGACGGCGGCGAAGCCATCATGAATGCCCACGCCGAACGATATCCGCGCTGGAGATACCAGGAATGACCTCGTCACCGCCGCCTTGGCAGGCTCACAATGTAGCCGGTTACAATTCGACGATGACGACCCGATGTTCGGTAGTGGGACTGAAACCCTTCTGATCGATCAACAGGCGGTCGATCAATCCCAATTGGAACCGACATTCTGTTCGTCTGGTCTCAATTGAAAGCGAAATTGCGGGTGAGACTCGGGTTTGCTAAGCGAGTGATATCGCGAAGCGCGCCAGTCCCGTGTTAAACTCGAAATCTACACCGTCTCTTTGAAATTCCCTGCAACATCATCGAGCAGATGCAACTCGTCAATACCTTGTGCTGGGTCAAGCACTATTCGCGGCAGCTGGGCGAGGTTGGATAGCGCATATGGACGCCAATAACCAGCGCATCGGCGCGCTCAGCAACACGCATGCCGGAAACGATTTCGAGGGAGCCGCGCGCGCGTTCTTTGCAAAACAGGGCATCACGTTGACGAAGAATTTCTCCGTTCCCGTCGGCGTCGGCGAGACCAAGAAGCCGCGCCGGTTCGATCTCGGCAGCGAAAACCCGCCGGTTCTCGTCGAATGCAAATCGCACACCTGGACGCAAGGCGGCAACATGCCGAGCGCGAAAATGACGGTATGGAACGAGGCCATGTATTATTCTCACATCGCTCCGGACGCGTATCGGATGATATTTTTCGTGCTGAAGCATTACCGCCGCGAGCAAAGTCTCGCGGCCTATTATCTCAAGACACACGGGCATCTTGTCCCCTCGGACGTCGAGCTCTGGGAATACGACCTGGAATCATCCAGCGCGGAGAGGTTGCGATAGGTCAGAGCGGCTTTGCGCGCTGCGGGGGGCAGGAATGAGCGTATCGGTACCCGACTGGGTTTCTTTCGAGGCCGAAAAAACGGCGGGCCTCGACCTGCTGGGCCTTCGCGCGCCCGTGCAAGCGCTGGGCAACGAGTTGTTCGACGGCGTCACCACCATCACGCCGAAGTTGCGTTACATGTCCGTGATTTCCTGGATCGTCTGGCGCTACGCCCAAGCGCGGCGTCCTGAAAAGCGATCCGATTTCTTTGAATTCGCCGCGGCGCAAGAGTCGGGTTTCGTCATGGCCAATCGCCTGAACAGCCGGACCGTGACCCAGCTCGTCGGCGTCGAGGGCGCGGACAACGCGCTCGATTCCGGCAAAAAGACGCTCCCGCTGAAA
Source organism: Hyphomicrobiales bacterium (assembly GCA_003963405.1). Lineage (GTDB taxonomy): Bacteria > Pseudomonadota > Alphaproteobacteria > Rhizobiales > Beijerinckiaceae > Methylocystis. The sequence continues at coordinate 20,272 of RXIY01000013.1, read as the reverse complement.
AGATTGACCAAAAATATCGCGTTCAACGCCTATATCGCATCGAGCCGGCAATTAAACCTCACCAAGCCCGTGGACAGCGGCCTCAACAAGCTGAGCGAAGAGCGCGGCGAGGCACTCGCCAAGGAGTTCGACAAGGTCGTGCGCGATAGCACCTACGGCGCGCGCCTCGCAAAAAATCCGGCCACGGCGAATATCTCGCGCAAAGAGCTCGACGAGTTGGCCGGGCCCTTGTCGATCGTTTCGATTCCACGCGGCGAGCGCAAAATCCTGATCGAGGCGATCATCCCCTCGAAGCCGATCGATGCGGCGGAACGGCGGCGCTTGCGAAACTACACGCTGCTCTTGTGGCTGGCTCAGACGAACGAACGCTTGATCGATGAAGCCGATGTCTTCAACGTGGCGCAGCATCCACCCGAGGAACTCCCGGGCTGTTTGACTGCGACGGTCGATGGCTGGCTGGCCTACGTCGCGCGCGACTGTTTGGCGGTTTGCCATGAAGCGGTGTTCGGTGCGGTGATGCGTCAGGTCGATCGCGATCAGGCGGCCCGGAACGCGCCTGCCCTTGCAAACGAAGTCGTTGCGGCTCTCGTCGCCGCTGCACCTGAGAAGGACGAAGCCTTACGGTCATTCCGGATTCTGAAGAAGGGCGAGGCCACCGAGAATCTTTCGTTTCGGGTAGCCTTCGAGCGCATCAACATACTCTGCCGCAAGCGGCGGACGATAACCGCCGGTCTGGCGCGCTGGGAAGGCGGCTTGTCCGAGAGCGAGCTGTACGATCAAGCAAGCTCCTCGGACGATGCAGCCGTCGCTTTGCTTCCTGTCGCGTGGTGCGTTGCCTCGGAGCGGGCACCGCAGGAAAGCGCCAGCCAACCCGGAGGGTACGATTTGCCGGGCGCGGGGGGAATTTTTCAGGTGGGGATCGACGCGGTCATCCGTCCCAAGATCGAGGAATTCCTCCAGCGGGATCGCAGCTATCGCGATGTCATGGCCGAGCTCGTCGTGCGAAGTGTTCAGCAGCATCTTCGCGTGGCATGGAAACGGTTTTCGGCGCCGCGCGGCAAGGATGTTTCAGTGCTCATCGCCGACACGGAAGCATGGTCCCGCAACAACGGCTTCAGGCCGGGCCGCACGGCATCGCGCCTTTCGGTCGCGATCGACTGGCTCGCCCAGCTCCGTCTCACCTCGGAGAACGGCTTGACGAAGGCCGGCGAGCAGACGCTGAAACGCGCGCTCCACGTACTGGAGCGGTCATGATCAGCGCGCGGAAATTTTGCCAGGAGTCGGGCTATCCCGTCGCAATCTTCCTGACCTATTCCTTCGATCCGCTGTTCTTCGAGCGCGTTCCACTCGACGATTTGAGCGTAGGCGACACCCGCCGCATCCTAATCCTCGCCGATGCCGGCGAAATCGCGGAAGCCATGAAGCGGTGCATCGGGCAGGTTTTTCATCTTGGGCGCAAGTACACGCTAGCCGAGGCCAAAGCCTCCAATCTCTTTCATCCGAAAATGATCGTCCGCCTTTCTCCCGACGGCGGGAGGGTCTGGATCGGCTCCGGCAATCTCACCTATACCGGCTGGGGCGGAAATCACGAGCTGGCGACGACCTGGTCTATCGGCCCGGGTACGGATGACGCGGGCGGATGGCTTGCGGAGATCCTGCGCTCGGTTGCGACCGTGACGAGTTCGGAGGCGTTTCGCGCCCAAATCGAGACCGTTCGTTCGTCCATCCCGTGGCTCGAGGTGCCGAGTGGCGACGCCGCGCAAAGCCCGGTCCTTCTCGGAATGCCCAATCGTCCGCTCGCACCGCAGCTGGCGCGCCGTTGGGACGGAAGGCGGTTCACGACCGTCAAGATTTATACCGGATCGACCGACGTGGACGGCGCCTTCCTGCTTTGGGCCCACAAGATCTTCGGCGTGACGAATGCAACGGTGTGTCTCACGCCGTCTTTTGCATCGTTCGAAGTCAGGCAGTTGGCGAAGATTCCTATTGAGGTGCGGTTCGTCGAACGCGATCCGAAACGCCGGGTGCATGCGAAGCTTTATTGGTTTTCAGGCCCCGATGGTCATGCCGCCATCATGGGCTCGGCCAATTGCTCGGCGGCGGCGTGGCTCGCTAACCACGACAACGGAAATGTCGAGCTGATAACCGTCTACGACACCGCAGAACGCGCGGACTTCGCACCGATCCTGAGAGACTTTGACGGCGACCTGCTGCTGCCGAAAGATTTTTTGGGCGCACCCGTTAAGCCGATGGAGCAGCCTGGCAGCGAGAGCGCCGGTCCGTCCTATCGCATCACCAGTATCCGGCTCAGAGCCTCGGGACGCACCATCGAAGCGCTGGTCGAGCCCGAACCCGGGCACGAAGCCACTCTGATGATCGAAACGAAACAACACGTGTTGCGCGTCCCCATGAAGTTATCCGGTGCGCGCCTGGTCGGCCGCCTTTCGGAAGAGATCGCGTTGGGTGTCGAGCCCGTCTTCGCCACCATGGAGATTCCGTCAGGCTCGGGTCTCGTTGTGACGCCACCCCGCTGGATCGATAACGAGCGCGCAATCGAAAACGCCGCACGCGACCGCCATGTCGATCCGAACCATGAGGTCTTCTCGGGGCATGGGTTCGGAGGCGCGAGCGAGCAACGGATCATGCAGGCGATTTACGCCATCTCGTCGAGCCTTCTGAATTTCGAGACGCCGGACCTCCCATCCTTGCCGAAGGAGCGTAGCGGCCAGAACAAATCCGAGACCGACGACGAAGCCGGTGACGAGCAGGTACGTCCGGTCGATCCCTCGACCTTGACCTACAGCTTGAACGAACAGGGCGGCGGGGCGCACACGCCGGATCAGGGTGGCGCGCACGGCGTATCCTTGCAGGGCATCATGAGGATGCTATTCGCCACTGAGGACGAACCGGAAATCGATCTGTCGCAGGAACGCTGGAGCGCGGATGAGCCCGAGAAATTCGCGCCGGACGATGAACCCGGCAGTGATCGCGGCAACCCGCCCCAATTGTCGGCACCGCGGAGCGATGCGGAAACGCTCGCTAGCTTGCGGGAGCAGATCGATCATTTTCTGTCCGAGTTAGCTAGGCCCAGTTTTGCGGAAGGGTGCCCGGCTTCGACGCTGGCACAGGCGCTGGTCTTTCCCATTTTGCTCGGCGTCAAAGGAAACGAGGAAGGATGGCTGCCGGACGACGTGCTGGCGTCGGTCGCATGCCGCGTCGTCCAGGTCATGCTCCTCAAGCGTTATGGCCGCGACAAGCCCAGGGGGCTGTTCCGGCAGGTGCAAACCCGATATGCCGTCGCCGGCAAGCGCGCGGAATTCTTGAAAGCGATCGGCGACGGGGCGCTGTACACGGTGCTGCTCGCGGCGCTGGCGAAGCCGGAGGCGTATTCCGTCGCAAGCCTCGTCCAGCAGGCGGATGCGATCCATCACGTGATGGCTTGCCCTGACCTCGTCGCCTTATCCGATCCCGATCAGCGCGCAACGCTCACGCAAAACGTCATCATCCGAGACGCGGCCTTTGCCATAGGCGAGCGGGCAGCGAGACTTGCGGTAGCGATGGAGGAGCTGACAGCTTGCCTGGAGACATGGAACCGCGCCAATCCAGGGGGGACGCACCGGAGCACGCTTCAGCGCGCAGGCTCGGTCCTATGGTCGGGGCAGGGATGGGAAGTAACGCCGCGAACGCCCGCGGAGACATATTGCGTGGGCGTGAAGCTCGACACCGTGGCGGCGGATGACACCGACATCCAGCGTGCGATCGACGAGCTCTGGCACGCGATGCGGGAGGGGAGAGCTACTTTCGCCGCCACGCCGATGCATGCCGAAGCGTAAAATAGGATGGGCACACCACAGAGACCCCGTCGCTGTCGCGGGCCGCTCGGGTAGCGCGCCGCGGCGGGTGCCGAGAGCGCCCGCCAAGCTCGCGCGCGAGGATTGCGCTTGAGCCCGCGCCTTAAGGTGAGTGTCAACGGCGGAATGAGGATAGCGCCGTCCGTCAAGCGTCGAATAATAGAACTTCGCCCGAGATCGGCAGGTGCAGCGCCAATAGGATCGGCTTCGGCACCAGCAGCGTCGCCACGATCGCTTCCCGATAGAGGCGAAGCTGCCCGGCGTGCTTCCTGACCTGATCGGGGAATTCGCTGGATCGCCCGGGGAAGCTTTTGTGGTCGAACACCACGACGGCATCCGGCGTCTCAGCTGCCGCGTCGATGCGCCCGGACATGGTGCGGTCGCCCATCCGGCAGACGATCGGCGCCTCGCGCCGCAGGACGGCCCCCGGCCACCGCTGGTCGATGAAGCCCCGGAACCGTGTCCCCATCGTCACGACATTCTTCGGGTCGAGTGCGGAGACGCCCCACGTGTCGAGCAGCCGCCGGGCCAGCGCATGCCGCCGCTCCACGTCCCAAGCGGGATCGTCCGCCGCGAGGAAGCGGTGGATCGCCTCGCCGACATTCCTCATGTCGGGCGTTCCGGCCATCGGCAGGCGGTGGCCGAGGTCGATCCGTTCGACGATCTTGGCGTCGTCGACCGCATCTCCCTCGCTCGGCTTCACGGCGAGGGGCGGGAATTCCTTCGGCTCGGTTGTCGGCGTCACGTAGGCGATCGAGGCGATCGAGGCGACCGAGGGAGGTGCGGTTCCGGCGGGCATCGGCTCCACCACGCGGACCGCGTGGGAGACGCCGTTTACGAAGAGCGACGCGTCGCCCGCAGCAGGGACGGCGATGGCCGGCTCGCCCGAGGCCGAGCGCAGTTCGTCCAGCCAGACCCAGCCCTTCTTGGTCTTCGGGCGGACGAGGACGAGGTAGTCCCGCGCGCGCGTCGCGCCGACGTAAAGCAGCCGCGCGCGCTCCGCCGTATCGGCGCGCGTCGCCTCCCGACCGGGTTCGGAGTTGGCCGCGGCGCCGTCGAAGTGGACGTCGTCCCTCTGCGAGCCGAGCGGCCAAGGCCAGAAGCGGACCCATCTTCCCACGAGCGGGTCCATCCAATCGATTTTCGTGGACGCAACGTCGCTCGCCACATGAACGCCGAATGCGTCGCCCTTCGGCTCGTCCTCAAGGTCGGTCAGGACCACGAACTTCCATTCGAGCCCCTTGGACTTGTGGTAGGTCAGGACCGTCACCGCGTCCGTGGCGCGGCTCGCCGGCCGGTTCGCCTCCTGCGCCCCGAGCCACGCGCAAAGATCGGTCGCGGTGGTGGGCGCGCGCTCGCGGTCGCGTTCGTCCTGATAGGCGGCGACGAGCTTCCGAAGCTCCTCGAGGTTCAGCAGGCGGTCCTCCAAGGAGCCCCAGCGCGCGATCGCGCTCGCGACGCCGCCTTGAATCAGGACCGCGTCGAGGAACTCGAGAGGCGTCTTGTGGACGGCGCCCTCGGCCACGGCCTTCAGGCCGGCTGCGATCGGGACGAGGGCCTCGATCGCCTCGGCCCTGTCGTCGTCGAGTCCGGCGGCGAACCAGGCCGGCTGCTCTTCGCCGTTGCTGAGGAGGTGGGCCATCTCGGCGAGCGCGGCGTTGTCCCGCCGGTCGGCGCACCAGCGCAGCGCCGCCAACGCGAGCCGGCCTTCGAGCATGCCGAAGAGACCCGCCCGCTCGATGGCCACCTTCAGGCCGGCCTTCGCGAGGGTGACGGCGACCCGCGCGCACGCCTTGTTGCCGCGGCACAGGACGGCGACGTCGCCGGGGGCGAGCGTCCTGGCATTCCCGTCGTCGGCGACGAGCCAGTCGTTCGCGTTGGCGAGGGCGTCGACGATACCGGCGACGGTTCCGTCGGTCCTCGGCTGGAGTCCTCGACCGGCCTCGACATGCCAGACGGCGATCGGCGTTCCCTGCCCGGGGAGGTCTTCGCGATCGGTCTCCTCGATGCGCGTCTGCGGCTCCGGCATGCCCGCCGATTGGAAGGTCGGTGCGAAGGCGTCGTTGAAGAAAGCGACCAGTCCCGGCCTGCTCCGCCAATTCTTCTCGAGCGTGCTTTCGGTGCCCATCGACGCCCGCATCACCTTCGGCGCGACGTGGGTGATCAGGTCGGGGTCCGTACCCCGGAAGCCGTAGATCGCCTGCTTGGGATCGCCGACCCAGACGGTCCACTTCGCGATGAGCGACAAGGCGACGAAGACGGCCAGTTGGAGGGGGCTGGTGTCCTGGAACTCGTCGATGAAGACCGACTCGACGCGCTCGGCCAACTGTTCCCTCAGTTCGGTTTTGCCGAGGAGTTCGAGGGCCAGCCGGTCCTGATCGGCGAAGTCGACGAAGCCCCATGCCCGCTTGTGGGAATCGTAGGCGCGCATCGACTCGGCGGCGCAGGAGAAGACGCCGGCGATGTAGCGGCGGACCTGGTCGAGCAGGCGCGGGTGGCGAGCGAAGGCCGACGCCGCCGTCTTCACTGGTTCAAAGCGGAGCTTGTCGGGCACGGCGACATCGAGCTTGGAGAGCCTCGCCCACCGTTGCCACGGAATGTCTACGAGATCCTTCGAGGCGAGGTCGCGGACGTCCTCGAGGACGCCTTCGGTCTTCTGCTTCAGGCCGGTCACCGTCGCGTAGGCGGCAACGACCGCCGCCATGGCCGCCTTCAGCGCGTTGTCGAGATCGGCCTCCGTCTCGCCGTCGGGCCGGGACCGCATCAGATTCCGGAAGCCGGCGACGGAGCGTTCCGCGCAGGCGGCCAGTTCGTCCGGGCCGACGTTGTTGGCGCGCGCAAGCTCGACGACCTCCTTCACGTCCCTCCGCCAGTCGGACGGAGGGTAGGTGTCCTCGTATCCAAAGAGGCGCGCGAGGCTCCCAAGCTCGTCCGCGTGGTCGCCGATCGCTTTGTCGGCGGCTTCGAGGAACGCCGCTTTGGCCACGTTCTCGTCGACCACGTCCACGATCGGCGACAGGCCGAGGCCGAAGGCGAACTCCTTGACGAGCCCGCCGCAGACCCCGTTGATCGTCCCGATCCTCGCGCCGAGCAGCCGCACCGCGTTCGCGGCGTCGCCGTCGGCGATCAGTCGGCCGCGGGCGCGCTCCAGAAGCTCCTCCGCCGCCTTGACGGTGAAGGTGCTCGCGAGGATGCGTTCGGGTGCCTGACCGTTTGCGATGGCCTTCTGGATGCGCTCGGTCAGGTGGTAGGTCTTGCCGGTGCCGGCGGACGCGGTGACGAGGCTGACGGAGCCTTTCCGGGAGATGCTCATTCGTACGCTCCGCAGATGCCGTTGTAGTCGCAGTGCCCGCACCTCGGCGGCGTCAGGAGATAGGGGTCGGAGAAGTCGGTCGGCTTCACCCAGTTGTGTTCCATGGCGGCCCGGATATCGCCCGAGCGGATGTCCTGCATGGCGGCGTTGAAGGAGACGAGGACCTTGTCCCACGTCTCCTTCGGCGTTGGGCCGTCGATCACGGTCGCGGCCCCGCCGCCGAGAGGCGTCGTGGTCAGGAAGCGCTTCTGCCGCAGCATGTAGTAGCCGGCGGCCACGTCCTCCTTGGAGCCTCCGCCCCTTCCGTCGGGGACGTGACGGGCGTAGACGCCGAGCTGCAACGCCGTGCCGTTCTCCAGTTCCCGCCGCATGTAGGACTCGGTGAAATACCATTTGAGGTCGATGACGACGGGCCGGCCGGCCTCCGTCGCAGTATGCAGGTCGATCCACCCCGCCACACCGACGCCGGGGGAGATGGCGTCCTTCTCCTCGATGCGGGACTCGACCCCGACGACGGTGAGCTTCTCCGCTTGAAGGAACCCGGCGAGTTCGGCCAGCGCGGACGGCAGTGAGCGTCGAGCCGCCGCGAGTTCGCTCGCGGCGCCCGGCAGGAGCAGCGTGGCGGCGATCTGCGGAAGAAGCTCTTCGAAGCGCTTCTCGGCGAAGTTGCTGACGGCCTCGGGCGACGGCGGGGCACCGGGGAGGAGGACCTCCTGAGCGATGTGATGGGCGACGATGCCGACCAGCTTGTCGACGTCGGGAACCGACTGCCTCACGCCGCGGCGGAGATGGGATGCGTGCGCCAGCGTCCAGCGCAGGGGGCAGGAGAGCAGCGTCGAGAGCGACGACGCGGACTCGAATTCGCGCGGCGCTACCGTCTCGGGCGGAGCCTTCCAGACCTGCCGCGGCGCCGGCGGCGTGACCGCTTCCAGCGGAGAGCGCGCGAGAGCGCGGCCCGCGATGGACGGGGCTGAATTGCTCAGGACCGTTTCGGCGCGAACCGAGATCTCGTCCTCCAAATGCTTGCGGCGCGCTTTGAGGGAGTGCCAAAGCGGGTGCGCCGACGCCTGGGCGCCGGCGGCGAAAGTCGGGCGCACGAACAGCACCTTCTCGCGGACATGGCGCAGGGGACGCTCCCAGGCGGCGGCGAGGAGTTCGAGTTCGCTTTCCGGGTCGTCCAAGGGGCAGCCGGCCTCCTCGAGCGCGGTCTGTTCCAGCTTGTTCCAGCGCTCCGCCGCGCTCGTCTCTTCGGGGTCCGCGAAATGCCACCACACGATCGTCTTCGCCTCGCCCCAGACGGCGCCGGGATGCGAGACCGCACGCCATGGGGCCGCTTCGGCCACCGCCAGCGGATCGGACGCCCCGTCGCCCATGGCCTGCTCGATCATGCGCTCGATCAGGACGCGGTCGAGCCGCTCCTCCCCGAGCGTGTCGATCGCCTCGGAGAGGTCGGCGGCGACTCCCGCGAGCAGGTGGAATAGCGGCCCGCTGCCATCCTCGTCGGAGGCGGCGCGCAGGAGAGCCCAAGAGCCGACGCGATCCGCGATCGTCTTGGCCTCGATCCGGGGAATGCCCTGCTTCGGATCGTGTCTCGGGGGCTCGGCGAAGGCGCGCCACCTGGCGATCCGCTCGGCGTCCTTCTTGGCGTCGGCGCCTTCCTCTCCGGCGAGTGCCTCTTCGATCCCGGCCCACGCGCCCAGCCATTCCTTGCCGCCGACGCCGGGCTGCGCCGCGACGACGCCGGCGAGCCGGTTCGCGTGACGCCGCGGGATCGGCCCCGTCGGCAGGAGCAGGAGATCGAGGAGCCTGCGAGGGTCCGGCGGGTCCCACGCGAGGGCGAAGGCGAGCGGCAACACCTGCAAGAGCGCCCGATGAGGGGACTGCGCGGACAGTCCGAGACGCGGCAGGCCCGCCCTCGCCAATGCGTGATCGAGCAGCGAGGTGTCCTTCCCGAGGACGAAGACGAGTCCTTCGTTGTTCTCGGGATCTGCTGCCAGCCATGCGGACAACGCTTCCGCAGCCACGATTTCTGTGTCGGCTGAGAGCAGCGCCAAGCGACCGTCGTCCAGCGCCGGAGCGGAGGGCTGTTGCATCTGCTCGACGCGGACGTCGCATCGCTCCAACGCGTCGAGCAGCGCCCGCCATCCGACCGGCAGCAACGAGCGGTCGTCGACGAGCGTGATCGACGAAAGGCGCAACGACGGCTTCTCTTTGAGCGCTTCGATGACTTCGCGCAGCCGGTCCGCCCGCCCAAGCGGCAGGCTCGGCCCAGACGTCTCGGCGGCGGAGAGATCCGCGAGGCGGCTACGCGTGACCCCGACGCGCGGCTTCCAACCGGCCTCGATCAGTTCGTCCCGCCACGACAGCAGTTCACGCGTCGCCGACCAAGGATCGACCTCGAACGACTTCGACCAGAACCGGTCGGCGCCCGCTTCGAGGAGCTTGCGCTGGAAGATGGCGATGCGCTTCACGGCGGCGGCCTGCGGACGCGCCAAGCCGAGCATCGTCTCAACGTGGTCCAGCAGGCGCAACGGCCCCACGACCGCTTGGTCCATGACCGCGTTTCCCGCGCCTGGATGCTCCGGCCATGCGCCGGCATCGGCGAACCATGAGAAGACCAGGTGCATGACTGTAACTCCGTTTAGCGACGAAGCGTATCGATCGCCCCAGGCGGCCTCAATAGTGCGCCGGTTGCCTTGGATGGTTTTTGATTTGAGTGACTTGGGATATGCGGCCTTTCAGCTCGTTCTGAAGCTTCTCGACCGCTTTCGGCTTCTTTTCATTCGCGAGCTTGTCGCGTGTTTCGACGATGCGTTTGAGCTGACGGTTCGGAACGGACATTCGCCCGTTTGTAACGACGACTCCAGTTATCTCGACCGGTCGCTTGAATCGGCTCCGCTCCTTGTGAGCACTGATGACATGCCCGTGTTTGCGCAGCGTCGCCTTGATTTCCCACACGAGCTGTTGAGGAACGACCTTCCCCGATATCGTCAAGTCGTCCGCATAGACCGAAATCTGACAGTGATGGCGTCGAACCGCTTCCTCGATTTCATTCCACATGTCCGCATAGCAAAGGTAGGCCAAGATAGGGCTGCACGGACTCCCTTGAGGAAGGCAGCCCTTGCGCGTGACTATGTTCTTTAGGATCACGCTGACATCCGCTGAACATTCCATCCGCGTTTTGAAAAACCAGATCACTTTGTTGGCGGTGCAGGAGGGAAAGAAGTCCTCGATGTCCAGCAAGTGAACTGCATTCGCGCCTACATGGACGGCGGCATTGTCGACATAGGAGCGTCCATTGACCGGCGCGAAAAGATAGTCCGGCGGCTGAATGCGTTGGAGCAAATCCGCAATTCGTCTCTGGACCTTTTTCAGGTCATCGCGAGGCGCGTTGATCTCACGCGTCTTTCCATTTCCCTTGAGCTTTTGGAACGACCGATAGAGATCACGCCCGTCCGACAGATCCTTGAGCTTTTGGCTCCCAATAAACAGGAAGGTCGCCAGCTTGGTCTTCGATTTGAGCCTGAAAAACGGACTGTCTCTTTCCTGGTAACCGCCCTTGACCGCCATATCAGTCGTCTTTCTGCGTCTTGGATTTCTCATCAATGAAGTTGAGCATCTTCAGAACTTTATCGGCTATGTATTTTCTCGCGTTTGCAGCCTTTGTGCCTTCACCACTTTCCAACTGCTCGGAGAAGAATAGGATAGATGATGCGGGAATACTGAATTCAGACGCGTACTTGTTTATGATTTCGATAGTCGGCTGCTTTTTGCCGCTCTCGACTTCTGAGATGTACGACTTCGACACTCCGAGCCGGTCAGCCAGCTCGTTCTGCTTGAGGTCGTGGAAGACGCGGATGAGTCGTAGCGCCTCCGAAAGCATCGCGGCACCCTTCGTTCTGATTTCTGATCAGGTTTATCTGTGTTTCGTTCTTCCTGAGCACACATTGGGAAGCGACCTAGCCGTCCGTGCTGTCGAAGAGGCCTTCCCACCATCGCCATAGGCGATAAGCGGCAATGCCTCCTTTGATAGCCCATCGAAGCAGGCGGGGGTTTCTGAGCCATACGGCCCAGCCCCTTCCGTTCTTCGATCGCTGTCGCCGTTGATCGATTTCCTCAGACATCTCGTCTGCTCCTCTACTGCCCACAGCGAGAGCTGCGGTGTCGTCTCCAGCAGAGGTTGGATACGGCGACCAAACCCAAGTGCCTTAGAGCCGCGCGTCGTAGCGGCTCTTGCTCCGTCCGGCCCTCGCCCATCCCCGGGCTCGACACCAGCAAGCGATAGAGGAGTTGCCTCCTCCGCGGGCCGCCGATGGGCGGCCCTGGATATGACGACTTTTCCTTCCGTCGAATCGATCTGGGGCTTAGGTACGCTGGCGCAGAGCTTCAGTCAAGAACAAAAATCGCCATCAGAGAACTTTCTTCGGGACCGATCACCGTCCGCGACAACGCGGCTCGAACCGAAGTGCTTATCGCGATCTGTGCAGCTCAAGGTTGATTTGGACCGTGAAGGCCTAGAATTGAGCGCCATTCGCTGCACTCATCGTGTGGAAGCACTTGCAGGCAGCGAGCGCGACATCGGCGAAGTGCGCATCATCGGTAGCGTGTAGGAGCGCCTTCCTAGATGCGGCCTCACCTGTCAGTCCGCCGCGACGATTGCCAACTTATCGGGATCATGTGGACCCGGCACGAGCCCGGCGGGGACCACCGCCGAGGCGCCGTCGACGTGCTGCTTCTGGTCGTCGAAGAAGATGTGCGCACCGATCGCTTGGAGGATTCCGGCCTTCGGCGTGGAGCCGACCAAGTGGATTTCGTCCACCGGGGTTCCCCAATCCCGCAAGGTGTGGATGACGCGGGCATGAGCCGGCGCGTTCCGCGCGGTCACCAGGCCGATCCGGATATTGCTTGCGCCGTCCGGCTTCATGAAGATCTCCCGCACCTTGGCGAGCTTCTGGAGGAAGTTGCTGAACGGCCCCGGGTCCATGGGAACCTCCGCGTGAACTCGCTCGTGATCGAGGAATGTTTCAAGGCCGAGGTTTTTATACATCCGATCTGACTCCTCACTGAACAGGACAGAATCGCCGTCGAAGACGATGCGGACTTCGTCCGTATGTGGATCGCACTGGACGCATGGCGGAGGGCCGAGCTTTGCCGCCGCGGCACCGCCGGCGAGCGCCTCCCTCACGTCCTTGTCGTCGTTCGAAAGGAAGAGGTCGATGTTCCACGCCTTCACGAAGGGCGCCACCGGGCGCCCGCTGGTGAAGCTGCCGCGCCGGATCGGCAGACCGTAATGTTCGAAGGACTTGAAGGCGCGCAGCGAGAGGTCGGGCGAGTTCTGGGACAGCACCACGACATCGATAAGACGTCTGCTTTGGTCGTTGAGGGCGAGGAGCCTGCGGATGACCTCGAAGGCCGTGCCTTCCTTCAACAGGTCTCCTTCGCGTTCGCGCTGGAGCTTGGTGTAGGCGGCGACGCCGTCGTTCCTGAAGACCGCGTGCTCCTCCTCGAGGTCGAAGAGCGCACGGGTCGAGACGCCGATGACGATGGGAAGATCCGGCAACAACTCCCGATCCATGAAATTCTCCGGAATAGGAAAAAGGGCGCGCCAAAACACGTGGCGCTGGGTTGAGCCGTAGATAGGCGCCCATGCCGTCGGGCGCCATGGAGGGTGGCGTCCTATCGGCTGCGGTATCCATCGCCGCTGTGGATACGCTCAGGACCGCTTGGATATCTCGAGCAACTCCTAGTCGCTGACATTTCCCTTGACCCATGCCTCCAGCGTGAGTCTGGTCTGCTCGGGACCTCGTTGCCTGAGATGCGCGTATTCGCGATCGCGAACTCGGCGGATCCTTTCGAAGGCGCACCACTCTCGCTCTTAGCGCTGCTGGCGTAAGATACAGACGCTTTACGGAGCGCCGCAATGAAGACTCGACGACACTCGAGAGCTGTCTCATCGTAAGCGGCCGTCTGTTTTCGCGAGAGGGCCGCGCGCCGGCCTGAAAGAGCAGCGATGACGCCCCAAGCGGCCCGCTTGCCGAAACGCTCCCCGCCGACTTCTTTCCCCTGCCCTATGCTTGCGCTTCGAGCATTCCTCCCGACCCAAAGAAATCGTTGGGCAGCGTTCTTCGCTTTGCTTCGACCCTGCCGGCGCGGCGCGATCCGCCCGCGGCTCAAGATCGCTGTCAGGCGGCGATCGGCGCGGCCTCAAGCGAAAGACTTCGGTCATGGACGATGAATCCGGCTCTCAAACCTTCGAGACCATTGCTCCCGCCCATGACGCTTCATCTCCTTCCTCGCGTCTTCTGGACGAACTGGCTTCGCACGGCTATCGCCGCCTGGACGACGAACCGGATCCTCGCCCCCTGCCCTCTTCTGACGCCGCGTCCCCTTGCGCGCGAGTCTGCAGTCGAAGCTTTCTCGGGGCCTCTTTCTCGACACCCGTCTCGAAGCCCATCTTCCTGATCTCCTATGGTCCTTCGTCAATCTCTTTCACCGCAAGGCGCTGCGCATCGACCGCGAACTCGACGACAACGAAATCGCGCAGCGCCGTTAGCAGACCGAACAGGACGGCTCGGAAATCCGCTCGGTCGAACTTGAGCGGCTGATTGCGCAAGGGCTCACGCTCACCGAACGACGCAACGCCTTCGAATTTTTTCGCGACCATCTCGCAGAGCTCTATGCGACCGAGACCGGTTCCTCCTGGCGTCCACGCTCGGGATCGTATGTTAATCACCGCGCCCTGACGGCGGCGATGATCGACAGCGGGGATTTCCTAAACGCCAAAAGGCTCGCCGAGACGCAGGTGCTTTTGCCACCCGGCCCTCGCATCGCGGTCACCGGCGGCGCGGACTGCAACGATCATCAACGAATCTGGGATACGCTCGATAAGGCATGCGCGAAGCACCCGGGCATGGTTCTAATCCACGGAGTCGGGCCGAGGGGCGCGGAGCGTATCGCCGCCTCCTGGGTGGATAACGGTAAGCTTCCTCAGGTCGTCTTCAAACCGGAGTAGTCACGCCACAAGAACGCGGCGCCATTCAAGCGCAACGATGCGATGCTCGAGGCGCTGCCGATTGTGGTCATCGTCTTCCCGGTATCGGGGATCGTCGAGAACCTCGCCGACAAGGCCCGACAGATGGGAATTCCGGTGTGGGGGCTTGCGTAGGATGGTGCCTAGCTAGGCCGAGAGAGCGAAGTCTATGCGAAGGTCGCGTCTATGGGGCATGTTATCCGAGCCGAAGTTAGCCGCGGCTAACCGCGCCTATGCATTTCTAATGCGAACGAGAAAAGCGGAAAAAGTTAGCCGCGGCTAACAACCCCAGGCCCGACGAATCGGTGGGCAGCGCCAAACTCGCAGAATTTATTGCGCCGCCAGAATCTGATGCCGCTCTCGCGGCAAGCCGAATCGCGAAGCCGTTAACGTTTTGTTGACACTAAAAACGTTGCGCCCCCCGTCAGAATCGGCATTAATGCGCAAAGACGCGCTTAGAGTGCGAAGCTTTGAAAAAATCCGCAGCTTTGATTTGTCGAGAGCCTTCCCGGCATGCCACACAAACCCGCCACTCCCATTTCGCAAGGGACAGAACTGAGGACGCTAATTCAGCGGCACGCTCATGATCTGTCTGAGCAGTTGCAGGCGCATCAGCGAAACAATTTTCCTCCTTCGGCGGAAAAAAGTATCCGCCTTTTTTCGCCCGCGGAAGCGGCAAAATTGATCGGCATTCACGAGGGGTATTTGCGGCAGGTTGCGTCAGAGGGGCGGGGAATCGCGGCGACGGTGACGAATGGTAGGCGGTCTTACTCGGTGGAGGACATTCAGAATATCCGCGCCATTCTCGATCAGAGTGCCCGAGGGGATCGCCGCTATCTACCTCATCGGGTTGATGGAGAGCATTTGCAAATCATCACCGTGATGAACTTCAAAGGAGGATCAGGGAAGACGACGACATCGGCGCATTTGGCGCAGTACTTGGCTCTGCATGGATACCGCGTCCTTGCGATCGATCTCGATCCGCAGGCCAGCCTGTCCGCTCTTTTCGGTTCACAGCCCGAGCTAGACGTAGGCCCGAACGAAACACTGTACGGCGCGATTCGATACGACGAGCATCGACGATCAATCAGCGAAGTTGTCAGAGGAACCTACATTCCCAACCTGCATTTGATCCCTGCTCATCTCGAGTTGATGGAATTTGAGCACGAGACGCCGAGAGCGCTAATGCGGCGTGACCCCAGGGATTTAATGTTTTTCGGACGTATCGCTCAAGCAGTAGCTGAGGCTCAGAATTTGTACGACATTGTCGTCATAGATTGCCCTCCGCAGCTTGGCTACTTGACGCTGTCAGCGTTGAGCGCCGCAACAGCAGTTCTGATCACGATACACCCTCAGATGCTCGACGTGTTGTCGATGGCGCAATTCCTAACGATGACGGGAGATCTCTTGGAGGTCGTCGCTGACGCGGGAGGAACAACCAATTACGACTGGATGAATTACCTCGTAACGAGGTTCGAACCAAGCGACGGCCCTCAAAACCAAATGGTGGCGTTCCTGAGGTCAATATTTGGGCAGCATGTACTCATTCATCCAATGCTGAAAAGCACAGCGATTTCAGATGCATCGATCACGAACCAAACCCTGTATGAGGTTGAAAGACAGCAGTTTACGCGATCGACTTACGATCGCGCCATCGAATCCGTGAACCAGGTCAACGGAGAGATCGAAGGTTTGATCCGTCGGGCTTGGGGGAGAGCAGCATGAGCCGGAAAGCTCTTTTCGCCAATTTGAAACCTTCTTCAGTTTCCACAGCCGAGAGCGAAGCGACGGTCAAATCCGAGGATCGCCCAGCGGACGACAAGTCGGTCGCTGATTCGATTAGAGCGGCGAGACTTAGGTCTCGGCCGATTCTCGGTGCTCCGGAGCTCATAAAGACAGCCGCCGCACCTGTCGGCGCGCTAGGGCAGTCGCTCAGCGAATTCAAGGCTCAATCGGAGCGCGCGTCCGCAATTGAGCGCCAACTCGCCGAGGGGCAGGCTGTCGTTGATCTTGATCCAACTTTGATTGATCCTTCTTTTGTCAAGGATCGTATGCCAACGAGTAAGGAGGCGCACGCCCGACTAGTTGAAGCCATTCGAGAGCATGGGCAACAGGTGCCGATTCTAGTCCGCCCTCATCCGAGTAACAACGGGCGGTACCAGGTTGCATATGGCCATCGCCGCCTTCACGCTGCATTAGAGCTTCAGCGAACCGTTCGCGCCGTCGTCAAGGCTCTTTCCGATGACGAACTTGTCATCGCCCAAGGCCAGGAAAACAATGAGCGACAAGATTTATCGTTCATCGAAAAGGCAAGATTCGCGCGTGGCTTGGAAGAGAGAGGATTCAAGCGCGATACGATTATGACCGCGCTTTCAGTGTACAAGAGCGATCTTTCGAATATGCTCTCGGTCATTTCGCGAATTCCCGAGGACGTCGTCGACGCGATTGGACCCGCGCTTGGGATCGGACGACGAGGTTGGATCGACCTCGCAGAGCGATTTTCCGACTCGTTCGTCGCAGAATCAGTAGCAGCCTTGATTTTGGCACCTGACTTCCTCGCCCTCGAAAGCGATCAGCGGTTTCGGCGGGCGTACGCTGTGGCGAGACCGAGCATTGAACGGCCTCGGTTTGAAAGCTGGACGACGGCTGAGGGCGCAAAATTCGCCAAAATTGTGCAGAACGCCGAAAAGATTTCGGTGACGATCGACCGTCGAGTTGTCCCTGAATTTGGAGATTTCATCCTCGAGCGATTGCAGTCGCTTTACGAGGAGTTCAAATCCCGTCGATGACGGTGAGCGTTTCGCGTGGCGTCAAAAAGTATCAACGCAGGAGAAACCGACAAAAGAAAAAGGCCCCCGAAACATCGCCCCGGAAGCCCTTCTCGTAGTTAGCACCTAGAGAATTTCACTTCCGCGAATCGCTGTCAAGAGTCGGCGCCGTTTCGGCGAGCGGATTTCTTTTGCCTGAACGAGGCAAAAGGTCATGCAGTCACTCACAACGACGCCCTTCGGGCGGCGATCGCTGTCGCTCGCCATGGTGGCGAGCCAAGCGGCGACTAAAGAATTCGCGTCCCGCCCTGACGCGTCAGAAACCGTCGTCCATAAATGGCGGCTGTTTCGGGCGTTGACAGAGGCAAAAGCGCCGCTTGGCGTTACCGACCGGGCGCTATCGGTGCTGCACGCGCTGCTAAGCTTCCACCAGGAGACGGCGCTAACACTGCCCGAGAAGGACGCTGGGGCCTCGGAAAACGATCCGACGCCCGGGATCATTGTCTTTCCATCGAACAAGGAGCTGTCGATCCGCGCGCACGGCATGGCGCCGGCGACGCTACGCCGACATATCGCCATGCTGATTGACGCCGGGCTGATTATTCGACGAGACTCACCCAATGGTAAACGTTTCGCAAGACGAGGGCAGGGGGGCGCGATCGAGGACGCCTTCGGCTTTGACCTAACCCCGCTCATTGCGCGCGCCAGTGAAATCGAAAATCTCGCCGAAGAAGTGCGCGCCGAGAACCGCGCCATGGCGCTGCTCCGCGAAAAAATTACCCTGACGCGCCGGGACATCGTCAAGATGATCGAGACCGGGATGGAAGAGGGCGTCCCCGGGGACTGGCAAGCCCGCCACAGCGCTTATCAGGCGCTAGCCAGCCGCCAGGCGCGCAAGATGACGCGAGCCGATCTGGCGGCTTTGGCGGGCGAACTCGCCGCCCTCGCGGCCGTAATCAATAGCTTGCTGGAAAACCACGTAAAATGCCAAAATACGACCGCCAGTGAGTCTCAGGCTGAGCGCCACATACAGAATCAAACCACAAACATATCTGATCTTGAACCTAGCCTTCAAGAAGGCAGGGCCGAACCACCCGGGCCAGTCGTCGACGATGCGGAGGCGGATGGGGCACGGACTTCGGAACCTGAGAAGCGGGAAACTGTAGCTCCGCCCCGTCCCACGCCAACCCCCAGAACCTATCCGCTGGGGATGGTGCTGCAAGCTTGTCCGGATATCGTCGATTACGCCAGGGGCGGGGAGATTTCATCCTGGCGCGATCTCGCGACGGCGGCTGCGACCGTGCGTTCGGCGCTGGGCGTCTCGCCTGACGCTTGGGCTCAGGCCTTGGACGCCATGGGCGAGCATGACGCCGCCATCGTCATCGCCGCGATCCTGCAGCGCGGGGAGGAAATCAAATCCGCTGGCGGCTATCTGCGGGTTTTGACCGGCAAGGCGCGGGCAGGGGAGTTTTCGCTCGGACCCGTGCTGATGGCGCTGTTGCGCGGCAAGGCCGCAAAAGGGGCGCGAGAGCGGAAGAGGGCAGGGTGATCGCGGGAGCGTTGCGCCCACAAGCCCGGGACTTGAACTACCCCCTTAGTGGTGGCGTCTCAGCTTATGGAAAAGCGGCGGCCGACCTATGATCTCGACGCCATCAAGCAGGCGATCGGGTCGGTTGATCGGTTGGCCATCACGACGTCGCCGCTGCGCGACGCCTCTGCGTTGGGGTTCGATCGCGGCGCGGTCGTCGAGACGATCCACAGCTTCGACCGGCGCATGTTCGTCACGTCGATGACGACCTTCGCTGACCACCGACTCTGGCAAGACGAGTATCACGTGCCGATGCGGGGATTGCTGCACTATGCGAAATTTCAGGCGGATGTGCTGACCGAGTTCACGGTCGTCTCGTTCAAGGAAAAGTGAGCAATGGCCACGAAAGACGAGCCGCTTCCCGAGACGATGATTTCTCCGGAAACCGGAGAGACGCTGACGCGCGGCGTTCGGCCGTTTACGGTCGCCTATAAGGGCGAAAGCGTCGTCGTGGATCTGCCCGGCTATTATCCCGGGGGCGAAGGCGAGGGCGTCCACATCGGCAAGGACATGGCGATCGTCGACCAGGCGCTGCGCGGTCTCAAGGAGAAGGCGGACGGCGTGCCGTCGCCAGAAGCGATCCGCCGCCTGCGCGCCAAACTTCAGCTGTCGCAGCGGGAGGCGGGCGCTCTATTCAAGGTCGGCGAGAACGCCTTCGATAAATATGAGCGGGGCTTGGTCGAGCCGAGCGGCCCGACGATCCAGCTGATGGCGTTGCTGGACCGGCATCCAGAACTGGCGGCGGAGTTGAAATAGCCCTCGCCGTCACAGCCCGGCGGCCTTGGTGAGGTTGACCTTGAACCGGTCGCGTTTGCGCTGATAGCGGCGGGTCATTTCGGGCGAGGCGTGGCCGAGGTGCCTTTGCACATGGCCTTCCTCGATCTGCGCCGAAGAGGCGAGACCGGCGCGGAGAGAGTGACCGGAGAAGGCGCGTCGCCGTTCGCCTTCGGGGAGATCGCCGCGCAGGCCGGCCGCGAGCGCGCATTTCTGCACGAGGCGTGCGACATGCTTGTCGGAGAGCCGCTCGGCGGAGACGCCGCCATTCTTGCGGGCGACGGATCGGAAAACCGGACCCCGCGTGATCCTCCCGAGCTTCAGCCAAGTTTCGAGCATGGCGACCGGGCAGGTGAGGGGAGATGAGCCGCGGCCGATCTCGACCTCGCGCCAGCCGGTCTTGCCATTGAGGGTCAAAAGCAGGCCGCCGCCGTTCTGGTCGGCGCCGACGATCTCGACCCAGCCCGTTCCGTCGTCCGTCTGCTCCGGGCCGCAGTCGAGGCCGACGATCTCCGAGCGGCGCAGGCCGCCCGCGAAGCCGATGGCAAGAATAGCCTTGTCGCGCAGGCCGCGCAGGTCGTTGTCCAGGACCGCCAGCATGGCCAGCAGCTCGTCGGCGAAGATTGCCTCCTTCTGAGCGGGCGGGCGGCCGTGGGCGCGGCGGATGCCGGCCAGCACGGTGGCGATGTGCCGATCGCCCGTATCGAGCGGGCGCCCGAGCTGGCGGTAGCGCCAGCAGATGCCGGAGAGCCGGCGCTCCAGCGAGGAAACGGACAAGGGCGGCCGGCCCGGCCCGCCCTCGACGCAGGCCGCGAGATAGAGGCCGACGGTCTGCGGGTCCGGGGGCAGGGGATCGAGCCCCTGCCGGCGCAGCCAGGAGGCGAACTGACGCCAGTCGGCGTCATAGGCCCTTTGGGTATTCTCCGAGCGGGCGTTGCGGGCGTAGTC
>RXIY01000062.1 GCA_003963405.1 Hyphomicrobiales bacterium | reverse complement strand
CAGATCGAAGCCGAAGGCGTCTTCAATCTCGCCCCCCTGCCCTCTGCGCGCAAAGCGTTTGCCGTTGGGCGAGTCGCGGCGGATTATCAGGCCGGCGTCGACCAACATGGCGATATGACGGCGCAGCGTCGCCGGCGCCATCCCGTGAGCGCGGATCGACAACTCCTTATTGGACGGGAAGACGACGATCCCGGGGACCGCCTCGCTTTCCGAGCCGTTTGCGCTCTTCTCAGGGAGCGTCAACGCCGTCTCCTGATGGAAGCTCAGCAGGGCGTGCAAGACCGACAACGCCCGGTCGGTGACGCCAAGCGGCGCTTTTGCCTCCGTCAGCGCCCGAAACAGCCGCCACTTGTGAGCGACGGTTGCCGAGGCGTCAGAGCGTAACACGAATTCTTTTGTCGCCGCCTGGCTGGCCACCATGGCGAGCGACAGCGATCGCCGCCCAAATGGCGTCGTCGAATATGTCTGCATTTCTTTGCCTTTGCATTCAGGCAAAAGAAATCCGCTCTCCAATCCGGAGCCGAGACTCTTGACAGCGATTCGCGGAAGTGGTTCTGTGAGCTTGCTAGGACTTACAGAGGCTTCCGGGACGGCGACGTTTCGGGGGCCTTTTTCTTTTGCGGTTCGATCCTTCTTGACGATGACTTTATTGGATATTCAGCCCTATGCATTCGCTTCGGGGCGCTCTTATTATCCCTCCTCTTCTGTGCTTGCCTGTTGAAGCTCCGCCTGTAACTGCGTAAGCCGATCGAGAACGAACTTGGCGATCTCGGGATGCTTCGCGCGGTCAACCGACAGAACAATCCTCTTGTCGTCAATCGCAAGGCTCGCGAAAGCACGCCCGTCGGCCCGCTTCCATGCCTCCTTCAGAGGAGCTGCCGGTCTCGTCGTCATCGCAGCGAGCAGCAACTGAAATCGTCCGTCAGAGTTTGCCGCGGCAAACTCTTTGGAGGCAATCGCCTCTCGTACCCGGTCTGCCGCGCCAGGCGCATCCAGCCGGTCCGCAAGCAACGACCAGGCACGCCGCCCTGTCGCGGGTGCCGGGCCAATGGCACTGACGATATCGGCCGGCAGCCGCTCGATCAGCGAAATCATGATCGACAGAATCGTCTTGTGAACCGATAGCGAGCGGCTGATCGTTTCGCGCGCAAAAGCGCGACTTTCTAGCGCATGCGCGAAACGGCATTTTTCGATGAAAGACAGCCCGTTTCGTTCGACATTCTCCTGCCCTTGGGCAACCACGAGTTCATCATCACTCAGCGCGCGCACAACGGCGCGCACGGGCCGTCCCAGAATGCGCGCGCCAGCAATGCGCCGATGCCCATAGGCCGTTTCATAACGGCCGGGCTTTGTCGGATGCGGGCGCACCAGTACGGGAACCTGTTGCCCATTGTCTCGGATCGAAGCGAGAAACCCGTCATCGAGATCGTCCGGCTCAAAGCCTGACATGCGGTCGCGCGCGAAGCTCGGATCGATGTCGGCGGGGCTAAGCTCGACGACCTTCGCGCCTTCCTGAAACGCGCGCTCTATCTCCTCGGCGCGTGCGGACTTTTGCTTAGCCTCTCTCAGCACGCGCCCCAACGATCCGACGGGCACCGCAGCGGCGCTCAGCTGATCGGCGACCTCCACCAGCGGACGATCGGGAGTTTTTGCGGTGCGCTCCGGATTGTTTGCCGCGGCAAATTTTTCCAGCGATCCAAAGATGTTTTTCCGGCTCATTTACGGCCCCACGCCTTGCAGATCAGCGCCTCGATCTCGCTGTTTGCGGCGTTGACCGATTCAACAGAGCGATCGTAGGTCGCTCGGGTGAATTGGCTTCGCTCGGCCTCGTAGATCGTCTGGTTGGTCAGGCCCGCATCGGCAATCGCCGTGCTTTTCAGGATAGGATGATTGAGGACGTGCTCACCGAAGAGCGATCGCAAGAAGCCGACCATCTGATTTTGCGGGCCGTCGCTCGGCTCAAATCGAGTGACCAGATAGCGCATCCAGTCGTAACCCGCGTCGCCGCCAGGGGTAGACTCCGCCACCACCTCAAGAAGATCCCCAACCATGTTTAGAAACTGACTCATGCTGGCCACGTCCAGCATCTGAGGATGGATCGTCACAAGTACCGAGGTTGCGGCGGTCAGTGCCGACAAGGTCAAATAGCCAAGCTGCGGCGGACAATCGACGACTACGACGTCGTATGCCGCCTGTACTGTTCCCAGCACCTCTGCAATCCGGTCGAAAAACAGCGTCTCTCCTGCGCGCGCGATCAGCGCCCGTGGCGTCTCGTGCTCGAATTCCATGAGCTCGAGATTCGCGGGCACGAGATGCAAGTCAGGTACGTAAGTCGAACGGATGATCCCGGCGAGCGGAACACGCTCGGAGTCATAACGAATCGCTCCGTACAGGGTTTCGTTTGACGCCACGTCGATCTCCGGTTGGAGGCCGAACAGGCTCGATAGACTGGCCTGAGGATCCAGGTCGAGCGCAAGGACCCGGTAGCCGTGCAGGGCGAGATATTCAGCGAGATGAGCGGCCGTCGTCGTTTTGCCCGATCCGCCCTTGAAATTCATAATGGCGACGACCTGCAGATGCTCATTGTCACGACGGTGCGGCAAATATTGCCTGTCCGCGCGCGGGTTCTGTGCGAGAGCGTGACGGATGTTGCTCAGATCCTCGACCGAATATGTGCGGCGGCCGTTGACCGCGACGCCTGCATCGCCCTTGATGGCGATCTGACGGAGATAGCCTTCGTTGACGCCCAGAAGCCGCGCGACCTCGGAAGGCTGGAGCCGGCGAAACTCCTTCGCTGCCGAGGGCGGGAAACTCGCTACTCGATGATTCGCAAGCTGCCCGGATAAGTCCCGCGCATGCCGTTGGATCAGCCCCCGAAGGGTTTCGCTTTGCAAAATTGGCGCGGCGGCGTTCATCATGACATATCTGCGGAGTTGATCAGAAAAACGGGAAAACAACGCTACTCGAAGAGCATCATACGATTCGGCCTGCTTTGGCAAGGTGCCATCGCCCGGGTCTCTTTCTAAACGCTTGCGCATCAAGGAATTACTGATGGTCGTCCGTGAACATGGCCTCTTGTGGAGGATGTTTGCCGCGGCAAACTTTTCCGAAAGGCTGGCCGGTTGCATTAGCCTGCCGATGACACCTTGGGGACTCCGTCGCCCGCAGCATTTAGCCGGTTGCGGCGTAGCCGCACGTGAAGAGGCCTATCGCAATTTCGGGGATTAGCCGGACTTTGAGGCTGGGCGGGTCAAGCCGGCCTATGGGAGATAAACCGCCGATGAGCGGTTCCACAGAAAGAGCCAAGAACAGCCCGCGCGCAAGTGACGACAGATACGGTCGGCATCACCCCGCGGCCGTCGAGGGAGGTTTTGACCCGCTACACGAACGCCGCTGCCGAGAGCACCAAGAAGGAAGGCTGGGCGGTTTCGGCGTAGGAAATCATGCTTGAGGTGCTGGAACGCGCCCGCCTGCAGGTGCAGCCATGAAGTCGGTCGCGATCCTCGGCGGTAAGGGCGGAAGCACCAAGACCGCATCGTCGCACCTGGTCTGCCTGGGTGCGTATCTGCACGGCATTCCGGCCGCGTATGCCCTGACCGACCCGCAGCGCAAAGTGCGCGGGGAGGGACGTCCTTATGCGGTTCTGGATGGGCGGCTTCCGGAGCAGCTGGCGCTGATCCTTGATTCAAGCCGCAGCAATCTCAATGGCTGGCTGGTGATCGACGGCGGCGGCAACCGTCCCGACTTCGACATTGAAGTCTCGAAACACGTCGATCTGGCCATCATCCCATTCCGCGCGTCGGAAGAGGACATCGACACGGTCGCGCAATCGCTCGTGGCGATGCCGAATGCCTTGGCCTGGCCGAGCGCCTGGCCGACGAACTCCTTCGCGGTAAACTCGGCAGTATCTGCTCGAAGGCTTGGGCAAGGCCTTTCCGCAGCGGATCATTACGCCGCCCATTCCCTTCGTGAATCCGATCTCCGATCTGCTTTCGTCAACGCTCGCCTCGCCGTCCACATCGGTGCGCCAGGCGGCACGCCGGGCGTTTGAGACCATGTCGGATTATTACGACGTGCATTGTCCGGCGGAAAAGCGGGCGGCACTCGAAGCGATGAGCGCTTGAGGTGCGGGGTAGGGCAGGGGGCTCTAATTCCCCTAGGATGTTATAACATCATACCATCATACCATCATGCGATCGGCCTCAACCGTGCGTAACGCAGGGCAGGGGCTTCAGGGATGGAAGCTCGTTAGAACGACTAAGGAGATCATCAGGTAATGGCCGGATCAACGTTTCAAACAAACCCTTTTGATTTGAATAAGCTACTCGAGGACTGCCATCGCGGCATTATTCAGTTGCCCGATTTTCAGCGCAGTTGGGTTTGGGATGAAGATCGCATCAAGAGTTTGATTGCCTCAGTCTCGCGAGCTTTTCCTGTCGGTGCATTGATGTCGCTTGATACCGGCGGGCCGGTAAATTTTAAGCCACGGCCCGTTGAAGGTGCGCCGAGTGAGGCGAAGAACGTTGTCCCTCAGTCGCTACTGCTAGACGGTCAGCAACGGATGACGTCGCTTTATCAGGTCACTTTGCGCGGCAAGGTCGTCGAAACGGTCACGCCAAAAAAGAAGAAGGTGAAGCGCTGGTTTTATATCGATACTCGAAAAGCGCTTGATCCTTCCTCAGATCGTGAAGAGGCTATTATCGGCGTGCCGGAGGATAAAACCGTTCGAACCGATTTCGGGCGTGAAGTGCTGTTAGACCTTTCATCCGCCGAGCAAGAATACGCTTCGCTCATGTATCCTGTTTGTCAGGTCTTTGACTGGGACAAGTGGCAAGACGGCTTCGATAAACACTGGCGTGGCGATCAGCACGAAAGTATCCGCGAGGAATTCCGGGCCTTTAAGCGTCAGGTTCTCGAAAATTTCAAATATTACCGCGTGCCGGTCATTGCCTTGGATCGATCAACTTCCAAGGAAGCCGTGTGCGTCGTCTTTGAAAAGGTAAACACGGGCGGCAAGGCTCTCGACGCATTTGAGCTTGTTACCGCGATGTATGCCGCCTCAGGCCATGAATTGCGGAAAGACTGGTACGGCGACGACGGAACGAAGGGACGGCATCGCCGGCTCGCGGAGGTTCTCCGGCCCTCCGGTGAGGACACCGGCATCATCGCCGGTGTCAGCAACACGGATTTTCTTCAGGCGATATCGCTCTTTCATACGCGCGACCGGCGTCGGGCGGCAGAGGCTGCCGGCAAGCAAGGGAAGGAATTGCCAGCGGTCTCTGGCAACCGACAGGCGCTTTTGAACCTGCCCCTTGACGCGTACAAGCAATACGAAACTCAAGTGGAGCGCGGTTTTGTGCAGGCGGCGAAGTTCCTGCACCTGCTCCACATCTACCGTATTTTCGACCTTCCTTATCAGTCGCAAATCGTGCCGCTGGCCGCGATCCTCGCCGATATCGGTGATGCGTGGGAGCACGAGGCGAACCGAGCGAAATTGGTGCAGTGGTATTGGAATGGTGTCTTTGGCGAGCTTTACGGTTCGGCGGTCGAGACGCGCATAGCCCGCGATTTTATGGAGGTGCCGGTCTGGCTGAAGGGCGGTTCCGAACCATCAACCGTGAGCGAGACTATGTTTCGCGCGGATAGATTGAAGACGATGCGGATGCGTCTCTCCGCTGCTTACAAGGGCGTCAATGCTCTCCTGATGAAGGAGGGAGCGCAGGATTTTCGGTCCGGTCAGAAATTCGACCATACAGTCTTCTTCGGCGAGAACGTCGACATCCATCACATCTTCCCGCAGGAGTGGTGCAAAAATCATCGCATAAAGCCGGCCGTCTATGATTCCATTATCAATAAGACGCCACTTTCTTACCGGACGAACAGAATTATCGGCGGTGTTGCGCCATCTCATTACATCGGCAAACTGGAAAAAGGCAACGAAGCAACACCATCAATTGATGGAAATAGGCTGGATGTCTATCTTCAATCTCATCTTATAGATCCGTCACTTCTGCGCGCCGATAATTTTGATGCCTTCATGGAGGATCGGCAAAAGCGGCTCTTGGCACTCATCGAGCAAGCAACTGGCAAAGCCGCGTATACCGGCAGTGTTCAGGAAGAAGGCGAGGATGTCGAGGGCGACGAGGACACTGTTGAAGCCGAACTGACAATTACGGCGGCTTGATCCGGATAGGGTAGGCCGCGTCAGGGATGGAAGCCCGAAAGGGCGGAGACGCGCGCCCCGCGAAGGAGCGGCTCCGCTCACGACAGCCCGGACGCGCCCGCTATCAGCGTTAGGGGGCGCGGGACGCCCAAGATCCCAAGTATTCTCGGAGAAAAAAGGCCGGTCGTCAGGCAAGCCCATTGCATTGGAATGCTACGCCGTCCCTTCCGATTCTGCGCACGGGGCCTCTGGCATGGAACATCTGGCGTCGAGCCTTCAGCATCTCACATTCGCCGTCTGGCATCTGGCGGTCGCGATCGTCCGTCTGGCTGTCTTTGTGATCATTGTCGCCGCACATCTGATCTCGGCCCTCGTGCGTTTGATTATCCGTCTCGCAAAGACGGCGGTTAGCAACGTAAGAAGCCGGGCAGGGCGCTCACGCGCCCTGCAAAGTGGTGAGAAACGACACAGCTTCTGACGCCTTCGAAGCGGCTGTGAAAACCGCCTTCTTGTCGGACTTGAGGACGCGCAGCCAGCAATCGAGATACTGGGCGTGATCGGGACGCGGCGCGTCGGTGATCCGCAGATCGGCGCAAAGGAAGGCGGCACCAAGCTCGGCAATGAGTTCTTCCATGGCGTAGGCGTCATCGCCAAAGCGCTTGCCGAGTTGGCGATTGCAGCGCGCCTCGGCGCTCGTCCAGTGAATGAGCTCATGCAGCTTGGTCGAGGCGTAAGCTTCAGCCGGGGTGCTGGTCGGCGAACCGACGAATGCCTCACGCGGCGGGAGCTGAATGCTGTCGGTCGAAGGCCGGTAGTAGGCGCGGTTGCCGCCATGGTTCACGATCGCGCCTGTCTTGGCGACGAAGGTCTCGGCCGCCTCGATCGGCAAGAAGACGGTCGCCGGTCCTTCAAGGGCCGGCGCTTCGTAACCTTCGACCTGCTCGGCGGCGAAAACCGGCGTGGCGCGGGCGAAGAGGCGAGTTCCGGCCTCGTCGCTGTCTTCGGAAGCGACGGTGATCTCCTTGTAGAAGACGACGTAAGCGGCTTTCTCGCCCTTGCGGACCTGCGCGCCGGCTTCGGCCCACTGCTTGTAGGTGCCCCAGGTGCCGGAGCTGTAGCCGCAAGCATCGGCGGCGGCCCAGAGGGTCAGGATGTTTACGCCGCGATAGGCGTTCTTCGAGGCGATATTGACCGGGCGCATGATGTTGCCGGCAGAGCGATGCCAGGGGAGGCGGAATTCGCCTGCGCCGTTCTCAATCGCGGCAATGATCTGGTTGGTGATGTGCTGGTGAATGTCGTAGCGTTCGGCCTTCATGGAAGTGCCCCCTTGTTTGGCGGGCCGCGTGATTGCGGCCTCGTGGGGGCAGGGGGACCGGGACCCATGAGCCGGGGGATCAAACGCCGCGCCACCCATCTCCCCAGGGGGCGCGCCGCAAAGCGGGGCGGAGCTGCACAAGCGGAGCGCGGAAGCGAGCCGTGTTGATCGCGCGGCGGTCCCGGTCAAACGTCCCCACATGAGAGGCCGCTTGCGGACCGCAAGGTTGGGGAAAGCGTGAAGGGAAGGTGGCGGAGATATTTTGAGCACGCCGCCACCCGATTGGCGATCGAGACAAGGGGCGCTTGCTACCCGTGGCCACGTCGCGCGGGGTCTGTCCCCCGTCCTCTAGGCCTCGATGCGCGACAAGGCGGAGATTTTCTGATCCAGGCGGTTGCGCGCGGCAATCAACTTCTCGGGGTCAACCTTGCTGGACAAGGCCTCGCGGCGCTTGCGGCCGAGGAAGAAAGCGACGCGTTCGGCGTTGGCTCCGCTCGGATGCGGGAGGCCCGACAGGACACGACGGCAATCGAACCCGACTTCTCGCGCGGCGGCTTGCAACGCCTCGTCGACGGCAGGGCCAAGCGGGACGAAGACGGCATGCGGCAGAAGGGCCAGCTCGGAGGCGAACCAGGTCAGTAATTGCCGGCGCAGCAAAGGGCTCGAAAGTGGCGCAGGCGCGCCGCTGTAATTCGCGCCAGCGACGAACACCGGATAGCGCAGGACTGAAGTGAATTGAACACGGTGCGCGTCCGCTTCCCAGAGCGAGCCGGTCGTCGGAATGCCGAGCCAGTGGTTGACGCCAATGCTGTCCAGCATGGCGACGAGGTTCGCGCGCATCGGGCCGGAGAAGCTGGCGTAGGTCTTCGCCTCGCGCATGGCCTCTGCCTCGCTGTTCCCGTTCTTGAGACTGCGGCTGGCGGCGAGAAGGGCGTTGGCCATCTGCTGGCGGCCGGGCGTCAAGCCGACAATGACGATTTGCGCGGCGGGGTTGACGTAATCGAACGGCGCAAAGGCCACGTCGAGCCTCTTGCCACGAAAATCTGCGCTCTCGATGAGCAGTCGCTGGGGCCGCGCGATCTCGGCGCGAAGCTCGGATTCCATGATCGTGCGAAGCAAGGGGGCGAAAGTAGCGAAGAGAGATTGAGCCATTGGCGTAGGGTTTCTCAATGAAGGGGCTTTGAGGCGAAGGCGACGGTGACGATCGCGCCGCGCGCGACGACGACATAGGCGTTGCGGCGGCGGTAAGTATCGATGGCGTTGGCGATCGGGCGGCCCGTGAATCGACGAAGCTCGGCCATGCCTTCTTTGGTGAGGGCGTATTTGCGCGCGCCGTCCCCGGCATCAAACGAGTGCCCGTAGGTAATGATGGCCTCGACAATGAGCGGCGGAATGCTTCGCTCGGCTGAGCGCTGATGCGCGTGACGGGTAAAGGGGTAGGCTTGCTCCATGGTGGTCGCATAGGCGCGCTGCATGGTGACGCTCCGTAATCGAAGGCGAGGCGGGGGAGCGGGCGCTTTAGGCGCGCCCGTCTTCGGGGAGGCGATGATCGAGGTCTTTGGCGATGATTTCGAGGTCCGAGGCGTCGAGCCTGGCCCAACGGACGCCAGCGACGATGCCCCAATTGCCGCTCGCGTTTGGACGCCGCCAGTAGGGGACGGGCATGCGTTGCAGTTCGAGGAGGGCCGCGCCGAAATCAGCGATCTGGGTTTCCTCCCCCTTCTCGCCAATGGTGTAACCGGCCCCGCGCGTGAGGCCCGGATGGAAGGGCGAACCGTCGCGCGCCACGGGCACGAAAACCGCCTGTTCCAATGGCGGGCGATGCTTGACGCCGTATCGGGGCAGGCTTTGATCGCGCCAAATCGAATTCCAGAACTCCGGCCGGCCGCTTAACCAGGCGAGAGCCTCGTGCGCCGGAATGCGGCCGTCGACCGAGGAAAAGGCGCGTTTAGGGCCGGACATAAGGTTGCGGATGCGGCCTTCGGTGACGCGGGCGAATTCGGCGAGGGCGGCGGGTTCGACGGGGCGTCCGTTATCGAGCGCCCAGCGATTGCTCGCCAGCCGAACGAGATGATGCAGGTCGCTGTTCGGGCTGATGCCCCATTGAGCGGCAGGGGTGGCCTGGAGGAATTCCTCGGCCTCTTTGATCGCGTGCTCAAGATTTTTCGCGCGCTGCCCGGCGTCCTCGCTACCGTCCATGACGATGCCGTAAACGGCATAAGCCACGAGGTCGTGCAGCCGCTCGCCCAAGGGCCAGTCGGTAAAGCAATAGGGCTTCGCTGCTTCGAGGGCGTTACGCCAGGCGCTCGGTTCGCTGAGTTTTTTGCCGGCCATATCCACCACGGATGCGACGACAAGAGCCATCGCTGCGTCAGCGGCGGCCTCGCCGATAATCCGGGCGAGGTAGTCGCCAAGGGCGATGACGATATCGGCGAGAGTGGGCGCGGCATCGAGGTCGTTTCCGTACTGCTCGTGAAAGATGGTGGCGCGTTCGTTGGCGTCGATCTGGGATTTGGGGGCATCGTCCATGAGGGCCAATTCGTTTTGATGTGATTTCACACCATCTCGATACACCACCTCCTATAAAAAAGGCAACAGGCTTTTTGATATGATTTTACGTATTCACTCTTTTAGCCTCTCTCCCAACGACCGCCAGCGAAACCGCCCACCGGGAAGCTGTGTCGATACCGGCAGGGCGATACGGGACAGCCGCGGTAACGCCAGCCAAAATTGGGAATTCAGGACTGAGAGGACTGGTGCTAGGTTCGAAGACAGGTTTTTGGCCCATGCAGATTGTTGGTGCGGTCTCACGGGTTCCTGTTATGTTCTATTTCAAAAAACAATGACAAACCGACCGGGGGATCGATGGGGCAGTTGTGTTTAGGGGCGTTGGACTTCGCAAGTCGTGCGGTTTCGCCGTTTGTGGAGCTGGGCGCTTACGAGGCGATCTGGGATCGTGACAAGGCAAGCTTTAAGACCATCGCCGATTTGTTCGCGCGCACGCCGAACGCGGTGCCATCCGATTTCGTGGAACACAAGATTGCAACCGAATATGCCAATGACGTCCATCAACGGCTGAAGCGAGCTGGCGTTGAACATTACGGTGTCCGCGTGCACGGGGCAGGGGAGTATCCCGAGCGCTTGCGCGACGCCGAGTATCCGATTGAGCTGCTTTACTTCCAGGGGTGGTGGGAGCTGGTGAACTCTCCACGCTCGATCGCCGTGGTCGGAACCCGCAACCCTTCGCCCGAAGGCGTTAGCCGCACCCGCAAGCTGGTGCGAGCCTTGCTGGCCGACGATTTCACAATCGTGTCCGGCCTGGCAAAAGGGGTCGACGCGACCGCGCATACGACCGCTATTCAGGAAGGAGGGCGGACGATCGGCGTCCTCGGCACGCCACTCTCGCACAGCTACCCGCGGGAAAATGTGGAGCTTCAGAAGGAGATTGCCGCCAATCACTTGCTGATCAGCCAGGTGCCGGTGATGCGCTATGAACGACAGACCAACCCAACGGCAAATCGCCATTTCTTCCCCGAACGCAACGTGACTATGTCCGCCTTAACGGATGCGACGGTTATCGTCGAAGCGGGGGAGACATCCGGCACGCTTGTTCAAGCGCGCGCTGCTTTGAAGCAGGGGCGCAAACTTTTCATCCTCGAGAGCTGCTTCCACAATGAGTCTTTGACTTGGCCGCAGAAGTTCGCGGAAAGGGGAGCTATCCGCGTGCGAGACTATAATGACATCCGCGACCAGCTCCTTTCCCCAACGGCTCACTGAAATCGACCAGCTGACAAGAAGCGATCACACCTTTCTGACCGAAGGTGACCGCTGCTTCTTCCTGGGCGATTACACGGCGCGCAAGGGCTTCGCCTACAGCGTGACCAACAATCTGATCATCAATTTCAAAAAGCCTATGAGTGTGCGCGGAACGCCCCAATGGCCTCATAAGGAACGGGCGATTGCAGAAGCGGCCGGCGCCCTGGCGAATGCCCTAGGACCGAAAAATCTGCAAAACTTGACCTTCGTCCCGGTTCCGCCCTCGAAGGCGAAGACAGACCCCATGTACGATGACCGCGTGAGGCGAATGCTGTTCGCCATGGGAACGGGGCTCGATATCCGCGAGCTGGTGATTCAGGAGGTCAGCACGACGGCAGCGCACGAAAGCGAGACAAGGCTGCGGCCAGAGGAGCTTGCGAACCATTATGCCGTCGACCCGCAATTGGTGATGCCGACGCCCACTGCCATCGCGATCTGCGACGATGTGCTAACGACGGGCTGCCATTACCGGGCTATGGTTTCGGTTCTCTTCCCGCACTTTCCCGACGCCAAATTTTACGGCCTCTTTCTCGCCCGAAGGGTTCCGCAGCCGCCGGAATTCGAGGTGGTCGATATCGACTTTTGAAAGAGTGTCTAGTCACCACGTGGAAAACCAATTAAAATCATAACTTTACGACATTTGCTGGGGCCATTATGTCGACTGAAGCCGATACCTGCCGGAAGTTTGTCGTGCCCAAGCTGCAAAGCGCCGGCTGGGATTCCGATCCGCACTCAATCGCCGAACAACGATCGATCACGGATGGTCGGATTGTGCCAGTCGGCAAAGGCTTCATCCGCAAGCCGCCGAAGCGAGTGGATTATCTCCTGCGCTACTCGCGGGACTTTCCGCTTGCCGTGGTTGAAGCCAAGGCCAGCTACAAGGCGGCAACAGACGGACTTCAACAAGCCAAAAATTACGCCGATATGCTCGGGCTCAAATTCGCCTATGCGACGAACGGCCCGGAGATTATCGAATTCGACTATTTCACCGGCGTCGAAAGCAACATCAGCGCCTATCCGACGCCAATTGAGCTTTGGCAGCGCTACCAGAAAGGCGCGGGGCTGAACGATAAGACCTCAGCGTCCCGTCTGCTGACGCCTTCCAACCACGCGGTCGGCAAGGGGGAGCGCTACTACCAGCAAATTGCGATCAACCGCGCTCTGGAGGCCATCCTCAGCGGCAAGCGCCGGCTCTTGCTCACCATGGCGACGGGGACGGGCAAGACCGTCGTGGCCTTCCAGCTGTGCTGGAAGCTGTGGAATGGCCGCTGGAACCGGACCGGCGAATATCGCCGCCCCCGGCTGCTTTACCTCGCCGACCGCAACATTCTGGTCGATCAGCCCAAGGACGGGATTTTCGCGGCCTTCCAGGATGCGCGCCACAAAATCGAAGGCGGCGAAGTGGTGCAAAGCCGCGAGATGTATTTCGCCATCTATCAAGCATTGGCCGAAGACGAGCGGCGAGCAGGTCTATTCCGGTCTTATCCACCAGACTTCTTCGATCTGATCATTGTTGACGAATGTCACCGCGGCAGCGCCCGCGACGAAAGCTCCTGGCGAACGATCTTGGAGTATTTCGAGCCGGCCTATCAGCTCGGCTTGACCGCAACCCCCTTGCGCGAAGACAATCGCGACACCTACCGCTATTTCGGCAATCCCATTTACGAATACAGTCTGAGGCAGGGGATCGATGATGGCTTTCTTGCACCTTACCGGGTGCACCGGGTCGTCACCGACGTGGATGCTGCCGGCTGGCGGCCGAGCAAGGATGATCTGGACCGCTATGGTCGCGCGATCCCTGACGATGAATATGTGACCAAGGATTTCGAGCGGGTCGTGGCGCTGCGCGCCCGCACCAAAGCGATTGCCGCTCACCTGACCGAGTTCCTCAAGAAAACCGATCGCTTTTCGAAAACCATCGTGTTCTGCGTCGACCAGGAACACGCCAGCGAAATGCGCCAGGAGCTGAGCAATTTGAACAGCGACCTGGTGGCGACCTATCCTGACTATGTGTGCCGCGTCACCGCGGACGAAGGCGATATTGGCAGGGGCCATCTCGGGCGCTTCCAGGATGTCGACACCAAGGTGCCGACAATCCTGACGAGCTCCCAGCTCCTGACGACGGGCGTCGATGCGCCGACCTGCAAGAACGTCGTGCTGGCGCGGGTCGTTGGCTCGATGAGTGAGTTCAAGCAAATCATCGGCCGCGGCACCCGCGTCCGGGATGACTATGGCAAACTCTGGTTCAACATCATCGATTACACCGGATCGGCGACGCGCCTCTTCGCCGATCCGGACTTCGACGGCGATCCGACGCGGATCACGGAAGAAGAGGTCAATGAAGAAGGAAGGACGACTTTCCGTGAGACCGTGCTTGAGGCCGACGAGAGCGAAACGGTTGAGGAGACCGGCACCGGGATTATCGAACCAACGGGAGAGGGGGGCAGGGAGAAGTTCTACTTCGACGGCGGCCAGGTCGAGATCGCGGCGCACCTCGTCTATGAGCTCGATCCGAACGGCAAGCAGCTGCGGGTCGTCCGATATGCCGACTATGCGGGGGAGGCTGTCCGCACCCTCTGCCCGACCGCCCCGGGACTGCGCGAGCAATGGATCGATCCCGCCAAGCGCTCGGAAATCATCAACGGCTTGCGGGAGCGGGGAGTCGACTTCGCGGAGCTTGCCGAAGTGGCCCAGCAACCGGATGCGGACCCCTTCGATTTGCTTTGCAACCTGGCCTTCAACGCCCCGCTGCGCACCCGGCGGGAGCGGGCGCGGGAACTTAAGGCCCGGAACCCCGACTTCTTTACGCGCTATTCCCCAGAAGCCCGGGCTGTACTAGTGTCCTGACTCTCAATTGGCGACCAATAACTCATCCGCTTCTGCTTTCTCGAGAGCCTTGCGGGCGCGGCTGATTTTTTCGAGGATGGCCTCG
>RXIY01000036.1 GCA_003963405.1 Hyphomicrobiales bacterium | reverse complement strand
CAGTTCCGCGCGTTCCTGACCTTGCGCGAGAAAGGAAATAGCGAGGAGGAGATCGCCGCCGCCTTCTTCGTCAGCGTCGCCGTCGTCAAGCAGCGGCTGCGGCTCGCTTCCGTGTCATCCAGGCTTCTCGACGTCTATGCCGAGGACGGCATGACCCTCGATCAGCTAATGGCCTTCACGGTCAACACCGATCATGAGCGCCAGGAGCAGGTCTGGGAGGCGATCCAGCGCTCCTACAACAAGGAAGCCTATCAGATCCGTCGGCTTCTCACCGAGGACGCTGTGCGGGCCTCCGATAAACGGGCGCTGTATGCGGCCGAAGAATAGATGGCTGCCGGCGGGCCGATCATGCGCGACCTCTTCCAGAGCGACGGCGGCGGCTGGCTCTAGGATGTTCCGCTGCTCGAACGGCTTGTTGCCGAGAAGCTGGCCCGCGACGCCGAGCCCCTTCGGGCGGAGGGCTGGAAATGGGTCGAGACGGCGATTGTTCGCCCTCCGTGAGGTCGGATCGCGCCTGCGTAGGTTTCGGGCCCAAGCCCTTGCATCTCTTATCGACGAGGACTGGATCGTGCGAGACGATTTTCTCACCATCGACCTTGCCCCCTTTGTTCGACGCACGAAGGAGCGCATGGATCGTCTGGCCGCAGCGCGTCAACTCGTCGTGTCCGACCCGGAGATCCTCGGTGGAGCGCCAATTGTCCGCGGTACGCGCGTTCCTGTCTATGACGTGGCTGGCTGCGTGGCGGCCGGGCTTCCTACAAAGTGCATCCTGGCGGCTTATCCGTCGCTTGAAGAGGACCAGGTGGAACTCGCCGCCATTTACGCCGAAGCTAGCCCTGCTCGGGGTCGCCCCCGGTCGAGCGACGAGTTACCTGAGGGCGCGGTCATTGTAGCCGATCGGAGGGCTCACCGCCGCGGGAAGGCTGGATGAAAATCCTGATCGACAAGTGCCTAATCGACGGGCGCCTGAGTCCAACCTAACTTGCCGACGCGCGAGGATAGGGTGAGCCGTCCGCATGTTGTTTGGTTAGGGCGCGCCGGCCAGAGGGATCTGAATTATAACCAGCTGACCAACATTTGTTTTCTTACTCACGCGCTCCGAGCAACGCCTCATAATCTTGCCCTCCGTAGAAAATCCTGCCGATCCGCACCCGCTCCTCATCGAACGTGAAAGCGATCGCCACGCGTCGTTCAAATCCGATAATCCTTAACCCAGGCCGAATGTCATCACGCTTCATGCCGCGTTCTGGGAACTCTGCGAAACCCTCGCAGAAAGAGCGGATGCGCCGGATATAGTTGATCGCCACGGTTGGCTCCCCGCGGCTCTCCTTGATGTCCTTGTAAAGCTTTGCCAGGTCCCGCTCGGCTGCGGCGCGGAAGACGACCTTACGCCCCACGGTGATCGGCTTTCATGTCCTCGGCATACTGGCGTTCAAGCCGGTCAAACACATCTTCGGCCGGGATATCCGCTCCAGGCTCGTCAAAGGATTCATTGATGGCTCTGGCTAACCGCGCCGCCCGCTCAGCTCTCGCCAGCTCCTGATCTTCCAGTAGACGAAGGCCAGCCCGCACGACTTCACTCGCGTTGTGAAAACGCCCATTCTTCACCTGCGCCTCAATGAATTCCTCGAAGTGGCTTCCCAAACTCACGTTCGGCATGATGTGTTCTCCTTTAGTTCCAGCATACCCCAAAAGAGCCGAGACGTCATTAGATGGCATAAAGTGCTTAGGGAGACCAGGTTCGTTGAGAGATCGCCAATTGCCGAGCCGTCGGCATTGGCGAGGTGAGCCCTCCGCCGTGCTGGCGCTTGCGGGTCAAGCCCACGAAGCGCAGCGTGCGGGAACCCCTTCGAACGCTTCGTGAAGCAAAACGCTCGAATGCCTGGGAGCTAAACGGCGCTCCAGCCTTTGCGGATCTTCTCCTCGATCGCCGTCAAATCGTTCAGAGCGGACGCGATCTTGTCGCCAGCGTCCGCGAAAGTAGATGAGTCGCCTGTTGGGCCTCGTCGATGATTCCGGCCACTGCATTCGAAATGTCTGCGTCGACGGCCGCACACGCCTTTTGCGCGTTTTCGCCGTCAGAGTTTCCTGCCGGCGCTTCGACGACGTAGCCCTTGCGCGCGACCACGGCAGGGGTCGTCTCGGACTCGCGTTGCGCCGCCCTCGTGGCCAACTCCAATTTCGACTGAGCGTCGAGCCATGCGGAGGTCTCGGTCCAGGGTCGCAAGACCCGACGATATACAGACGAAGCTCCAGCTCGCTCCATGAGCCGCCGCATTCGGCGATTGCGAAAGAAATAGAGCTTCCCAATCTCGAACGGCCGCGCATTGGCGACGAGCAGGATCGACTTGTCCTTCGCCATCCGCGTCAGTTCCTGCGGTCGCCGCAGGGGCGCCGCCATGTGCCCGAGCGACACGCGAGACTGAGACAGGCCTGCTCCCATCATCTTCGTCGTGTGCGTCACCGTGTAGGTCCCCAGCGCGTCGGAGACATATTTCGCGGTCTCATTGTCGTTGATCGCGACGAAGAGCTTGAGCGCCGCGCCGGCGACGAGCGTCTCGCGCATCGCCTTGCCGTAGGTCTCGTCGAGCTGGGAGATATTTTGCAGCACGATCGCCATC
This sequence comes from Hyphomicrobiales bacterium, assembly GCA_003963405.1. Classification (GTDB taxonomy): domain Bacteria; phylum Pseudomonadota; class Alphaproteobacteria; order Rhizobiales; family Beijerinckiaceae; genus Methylocystis. Next base: position 12,105 of record RXIY01000036.1, on the reverse strand, counting down.
CGAAAGCCATAACCGGCACTGACCGCGATCTTCGAGGCCCTTGCCGGTGCGGGTCGGGCCGACGATCAGCACGTGGCCGGGGTCGTTTGAGACCAAAGTTTGACCATTGAGGCGGCCAAGGATAATGCCGTTTTCCGCCGCCAGCCCCGCGCGGCGCGCCTCAGAGAACGTTCCAAAGCGCGCGTCGCCATGCAGCGTCGATTTGCGGTTCGCATAGAGAAAGACGGCAAGGGCGACGAAGAGCGCGAACACCACGCCGGCGGCAATCGCGCCGTTTTCCAGCGCGAGTTTCGAAACCCGCTCGTCCTGCACATAGACATAGAAATGCTTGTAGGCGAGCGGAAAGCCGTGGTCGAAGGAGACCGGCGGAAACTGCGCAAGATCAAACCGCGGATTTTCCGTCGTGACCCTCTTGAGGAGTTCCGATTTCTGCGCAGGCCTGGAGAAGCCGAGCGAAAGCCGGTCACGATCGCATAGGGCACGACCCAGAGCAGCGCCGATCAGGCGCTCGATGTGCCCGCCATAATGAGGAGCGCCTACCGGCCGAAAAATCAGCTTGATGCCCTCTTCGCGGCACGCCCATGCAAGAGCATGGCTGCGAAAATCGGCGCCATTGTCCGCGTGCACGGCGTCGGGCAATCCCGCAGCCGGCCAGGACGCGTCGATCTCGCGCTCCTTCAACCATGCGTTCTTGTCGTAAACCGCGTTCAACATGCAGAGGCCAAGTGAGACGCGCGACGGCTCGTCCATCGACAAATGGAAATCAACGACCATGCGTGTGAACACGTCAATGGCGAGCGTTAGCCAGGGGCGTTTGTCCATCGGTTGCCGAGTTGTTTCGTCCACCAGGAAAACGCCGACTTCCGTGTGGTCGATCTGCACGATTTCGAGTGGTCGCGAGGCTACATACTGACCTGGCGTGGCCTTTGTCGCTCTGATGCCTCTCGCGTCCTTGCGCTTTAGGGCGACAATTCTCCGATCAATTCGATCGACGCGTGCCTTGATCGTTCGACGGTCAGGAAGCGGCAAGCCTTTTTGCGCGCACCGCGCCCTGACTTGCTCGATCAGATATGTCATGGTCGGGTGCTCGGGCTTCATAAAAATGCCGTGGATTGTGGAAGCAATGAGCTTCTCTCGCGTGGCGTCCAACACCAAAGTGCCTCTGGGTCGCCCCAGTGCTGGCGGCTCCACCGACGACACCGTGCCCTTGGCGCGATAGGCCGTGATCGCGCCGCGCGGCGCCTGTTCGACCGGCTCGTGGCGCTCGGCGCCGTGCGCGAACTCTCCGGGCGCGAGAGCTTCAGGATCTACGGCCTATGAGCCGCACGGGCCGCCTCGACCGCGACCTTGCCGATGTTCCCGAGGGCATGCGCTGGCGCGAATGGATGCTGCGCGCCGTGGCGGCGATCTTCGCCTCTGCCAAGCCGGTTTCTCGGGAAACGCTCGCCGGGCTCGTCGGCGACGCCTTCCGGCTCGACGCGCTCCTCGCCGACATCAACGAAGAGCTGAAAGGGCGCCCTTACGAGATCGTCTTCGTCGCGCCCGCGCCATGCAGAGTTGCTTCGCGGGCTGGCCGGGACCAAGGACGCCGGGCCGCCGTCTTTCACTCGAAATGCTGGCGCTCTCGGCCATCGCCTATCAGCAGCCGGTCACCCGCGCTCAGCTCTCGCGTCTTGCCGGCCATGACATCAGCCGCGACATCCTCGGCCGGTTGAAAAACCTCGGCGTCATCGCCGCTGGCCCGCGCGCCCCCGAACACGGCGCGCCCATAGCCTGGGTGACGACCGCACGCTTCCTTGAAATGTTCGCGCTCGGGAGCCTGTGCGATCTTCCGGATCTTGACGCGCTCGAAGACTCTGGCGGGAGCGAGGTCGATGACGGCGCCGCACCCGCGCTCGGCGACGCGTTCGGGCTGGGCGCGACGCGCGGCTAAATTGCCTTCGCTTTTCCCTTGAGGAGCGTGACGCTAACTAGGCCTTCAGCGTGAGTATTTCGTCTAACTGCAGACGGCCGTTATCTGGATTTCGGCCCGAAGGCCCTGGGTATCGTCCCTATTGCGCAGATGCAGGGTCGCGCCGCTTCGTCTGACTGCGAGATGGACGATCGCGAGGCCCAGACCGCTTCCCAACGCGCTCTTGTGACGGCCGCGGAAAAACCGCTGCGTGACGAGCGGCAATTCTTCTTCGGGTATGCCGGGCCCCTCGTCTTCCACGAACAGGATCGCGCCCGCCCTCGCGGCGCCCCAACGCACCTTCCCGCCGCTCGGCGTGTGAATGACCGCGTTTTCGTGGAGGTTCCGCAAGGCGAGGGTCAGGAGTTCGCGGTTGGCGCGGACAGTCGTGCCGCAAAGCGCCGGCTCCACCTCGACGCGACGTCCCTTCGACGCGGGTTCGAGGTCGTCGACAATTTCTTCGAGAAGCTCGCCGACTTCCACATCCTCCGCGCGCTCGAGGTCGAGACCTGCGTCGAGCTTCGCCAGAACGAGAAGTTGCCTCACGAGACGCGTCGTGCGTTCCACGGCGAGCAGAATCTGTCGCAGCGCGCGTTCCCTCGCCTCGGGATCGGCGGCGGCGATGACGACCTGGGCCTGGGTTTTCAGGCCGGCGAGGGGCGTGCGAAGCTCGTGGGCGGCGAAGGCGGTCACCTCGCGCTCGTGCCGGCGCGCAGCCTCGACCTTGGCGAACAGGCCGTTGAGCGCCCGGGCGATCGGCTTGATCTCGGCGGGGGCGTCGTCGACGAGGATCGGGCGCATGTCGTCCGCCCCGCGGCTTTGAAGTTCGGTCGCCATGGATTGCAGCGGACGCAAGCCGCCGCGAATGCTTGCCCAGATGAGAAATCCGAGCAGCGGCGCGACGACCGCGGCTGGCGCCATCAGGCCTCGCATGAGGTCGCCGACGAGCCGCTCGCGCAAGCCGAGCCTGTCGCCGACCAGAATGCGCAAGCCTTTGTCGGCGTCCTGGACGGCGTAGATCCGCCAGGTTTCGCCGTTGATCGTTCGCTCCGAAAATCCCGAGCCGTCCTCGCTCAAATTGGCGTCCGGCGCGCCGGCCGAGCGCGCCACCAGGCGCCCGTCCAGCGACCAGATCTGGCAGGCGAGCTGGCGCTGATAATTCAGGAGCTCGGGATGGGCGAGCGGCGCGGCGACGGCTCCCTGCATTTGCGCGTCGCCGGCCGTCACCAGCGAACCGACCATACGGGCGGCCTCCCGAAGGCGCGTGTCGAGCACGCGCTCGATCTCGGCTTTGGTATGGACGTAGATCCACCCCGCCGCTCCCAGCCAGATCGCCCCCGTCGCAACGGCGAGAATGAGGAACACGCGCCAGCGCAGCGACGTCACGGCGCCCTCATCCGGTAGCCGAGCCCTCTGACCGTCTCGATGATCTCGCGCCCGAGCTTCGATCGCAGATTGTGCACGTGAACCTCGATCGCGTTGCTCTCCACTTCCTCCTGCCAGCCGTAGAGACGATCCTCGATCTCGGTTTTCGACAGGATGACGCCGGGCCGCTCCATCAAGGCCGACAGCACGGCGAACTCCCGCCGGGAGACGCCGATCGGCTGGCCGCGCGCCGTGACCGTCAGGCGGGCGGGATCGAGAACGATCCCGCCGGCGTTCAGCACGGGCGCCGCGCGCCCTTCTCCACGCCGCGCCACGGCCCGAAGCCGGGCCGCGAGCTCGTCGAGGTCGAAAGGCTTGCCGAGGTAGTCGTCGGCGCCTGCGTCGAGACCCTGGATGCGGCTCGTCACATCGTCGAGCGCGGTCAGAAGAAGGACCGGCGTGCGATCGCCGGCCGCGCGGAGCTCTTCGAGGAGCGCCAGGCCCGATCCATCCGGCAGCATGACGTCGAGCGCCACCGCGTCGAATTGCGCAACCTCGAGCGCGGCGCGCGCGTCGGCGCAGCTTCCGAGCACATCCACGGTCGCGCCGGCGAGCCTCAGCCCGGCGCCGAGTCCGTCCGCCAGGATGGGATCATCTTCAACGACGAGCAGCCGCATGCTTTCTCCTTTGCCCGGTTCGTTCCAGCCCAGCCTTAAGGCCGACTTAAGGTGGAATTCGAGACTGGCGTCGTCGATCAAGACAAACGCGCAGACGAAAGGGCGAATTATGACCAAATCCTGGACGCGCAGGCGCTTCATGGCCTCGGCGGGCCTGTCGGCGATCGGACTCGGGCTTTCGAGCCCCGCCGCCGTCGTCTCGGCCAGGGCGCTTTTCGGCGCCGAGGGCAAGGGCAGGCGCGTGACGTTGCTGCACTTCACGGACACGCACGCCCAACTGGAAGCGCACCCGGAATATCTCCCCGGCGCCGATCCGGAAATCCAGATGATGGGCGGTTACGCCCGACTGAAGACCGCTATCGAGGAGGAGCGGCGAAACTGCGACGGCCCGTGTTTCCTGTTCGACGGCGGCGACGACTTCCAGGGCTCCGGCCCGGCGACGTGGTCTCGCGGCGAAGTCGTGCTCGGCCCGCTCGATGCGCTTGGCCTCGACGTTTTCGTCCCGGGCAATTGGGAGCCGGCCTATGGCCCCGAGCGGTTCAAGGAAACCATGGCTCGGCTGAGCTGCCCGGTCGTCTGTTACAATTTCCACGACACGGAAAGCGGCAAGCGCCTGTTCGAGCCGTCTGTGACGATCGAGCGGCAGGGCGTGAAAATCGCCGTGGTCGGCATTACCGACATCGGGGCGAGCAAGCGTCATCCGCCCGCCGAATTTCGAGGGATGGACACGACCCGGATGGAGGGCTTACGCGATTTCGTCAAGGCGCTGCGGGCGCGGGAACGGCCGGACCTCGTCGTCGCCCTCACGCATACCGGCCTGTCGATCTCGCGCCAGATCGGCCGGGAAATCCCCGAGTTCGACGTGGTTCTGTCGGGCCATTCGCACGAGCGCACGGCGCGGCCGATTCTCGAAGGCGAAGTCGTCGTCGTCGAACCGGGCTGTTTCGGGTCGTTCCTGAGCAGGCTCGACGTCTTTCTCGGACCCGCCGGCGGCGTTGTCGGCCACGAGTTTCGCCTCATCCCGATCCTGCCCGATCGCTACGAGGAAGACAGGACGGTGAAAGCCCTGGTCGACAGCGCGCTCGCCCCCTATCGCGCGCGGATGGGCGAAGTTGTCGGGAAGACCGAAAGCCTGTTGATGCGTTACGACGTGCTGGAGAACACGGCGGACGATTTCATCACCGACGCCGTGCGCGAGGCGGCCAAGGCCGACATCGGCTTCTCCAACGGCTTCCGCTTCGGCGCGCCCATCCTCCCGGCGAATGTCACCGAGGCCGATCTGTGGAACCTCTTGCCGATGGACGCCCGTTTGAAGACCGGCTGGATCACCGGCAAGGAGCTCAAGGATTATCTGGAAAACGAGCTGGAGCTCGTATTCTCGAAAGACCCCTGGAAACTCAATGGCGGATGGGGGCCGCGCGCTTCCGGTCTGGCGCTCCTGTTCAAGGCGCGGGCGGAGAAGGGCCGGCGCGTCGTCTCCTTGAAGGTCGGCGGTCGCGACGTCGAGGACGAACGGCGCTACACGATCGCCGGCTGCGAACGCCCGGGAGAGCCGATCGACGTGATCTGCCGCCATCGCGGCAGCCACGACGCCGAGGTTCTCCCGATCACGGTCCATCAGGCGCTGCGCGACTACTTCAAGACGCATCCGGCAATCGCACCCCGACGCGAGGGACGCGAGAGGGCGCTTGATCTTCCCTCTGTCGTGTTTAGCCAGGATGCAGTGCTCGCGGGCGGCGACGTCTACAGGGCCGCGACGACGCCTTCGGGTCTGCCGCCGACATAGGCCGCCGCGGGGCGTTCGTCGAACGGGCTTGCTCGAGGGGGCGCGGCGTTCTGTTTCATATCGGTGGCGAGGCGCCAGCTCGCCGAAGAAGGTCACGATCGACAAGAGCGCCGCCAACACCGCTGCGATCGAGAGTAGGCGAAGGAAATAACTGAACAACATCGTCGGCGCCGAGCGATCAAGCGGGTGGGTGCGGTCGGCGCGACGTCTGGCATCTCGACGAGGTCGTTGTCTCGATCAACGGCGAGAGGCGCTATCTCTGGCGGGCCATCGACCAGGATGGCTACGTCCTCGACGAGATCGTCCAGGTTCGCCGCAACGCCAAGGCCGCCCAGCGATTGCTACCTAAAGCGCCTCTTCCATAAGCAGGGCTTCCACCCTCGACGCATGGTCAGCGACAAGCTCGGCTCCTATGCCGTAGCGCAGCGGAAGACTCTGCCGAACGTGAGTATCGATCCCACAAGGGTTTGAACAACCGAGCCGAAAATTCCCATGTCCCATTGCGAAAAATGGAGCGAGCGATGCAGGGGTTCCATCATGGGGTGGGTCACTTCGTCATGCCCTTATGGAATCCGCAAGGCTACATGCGCAACGTCGTGGAGTCGGTCCGCATGATTTCTCAATGATGGAGCCGTGGCGTGCTATCATGCCCCCGTGTCTGACGAGGATGCCGCGGTCATCGTCAACTATCTGTCTCGAACCTATTGAACCAGGAGAGGCCCGAGGTGGAACGAATTCCGATCTTCTATTTTTCCGACGTGCTCTGCGTCTGGGCCTTTTTCGCTGAACCACGGCTCGAGGCCGTGCGGCGGTCCTTTGGCGAGCAGGTGTTGCTGGAGTTCAAATTCTGTTCCGTATTCGGCGACACGACGCGGAAGATTGCGACGGCCTGGAGCGCCAGGGGCGGATACGAAGGATTCGCCGATCACCTCCACCACTCAGCCGAACGGTTCCCCGAGACGCGTCTTCATGCCGATATCTGGCGAAAGGTTCGGCCCGCGTCGTCGCTTCCATCTCATCTCTATCTCAAAGCCGTCCAGTTGAGCGAAAAGGAGAGCGGCGTACAGGGTACGTTCGAGCGCGCCTTATGCAAGATGCGCGAGGCGTTTTTTCTCGACGGTCTCGATATCGCGCGGCAGGACGTTCAGCTCGAGATCGGACGCCAGGCCGGCGCCGACAATGAACTGGTCTTGCGGTTCATCGCAGACGGCCGCGCGCACGCCTCACTGAGCGCCGATTACGAAGACGCCCAAACGCTGGGCGTGGAGGGCAGCCCGACCATGATCCTGAACGAAGGACGTCAGAAGCTTTATGGAAACGTCGGCTATCGAATCATCGAAGCCAACATCCAGGAATTGCTGCGCGAGCCGAACTCGGATCAGGCGAGCTGGTGCTAGGTCGGCGGGGGCCGACGCAGACTGCATAGCCTGGTGACTTCGGGATCGTCTCCAACTCAGTAATTCGCGACGACGGGAGTCGGAACGCCCCAATCGAGATGGTAATTCACGCCGGCGCGGATGATTTGCCCATTGAACGGAGCCTGGTAATTTACGGTGGAGAACTGGCCGCTGGCGGATGTATAATACAAAGGTAGTCCTGCCTTCGCCGTTTGCGCGGCGCCAAGGTCGTAATGAAGATATTCCGCCTTGACGCTCCATTTGGGGAGAAACATCCACTCGACGCCGGCGCCGGCGGCCCATCCAGGGCTCATATCGACATAGCCGAGCCAGCTTCCGCCCAGGTTGAGCGCCGGCTTGAGGGCGGGGCTGAAATAGGTCGCCGTGAGATCGGTTTCCCCGAAGGCGAACCCACCCGTTCCATAGATCAGCGCAGCCGGCGTCACGAGATAGCCCAAGCGCGCACGTATCGTGCCAAGATCGCGCTGGTCGCGCCCTGCCTGAAGATAGGCAGACGGAGAGCCCTGCTGGGAAACCAAGCTGTTTACGCCACCGGCTACGCCTTGAAGATCGGCTTCCAAGCCCGCAACCATCTTCTCCTGAAATTGATAATTGTAGCCTACCTGACCGCCGCCGAAGAACCCTCTGCTATTGAGGTTGATATTGGACGGAAGCGCGCCGGATCGCCACAAGGAAACCAACCCGCCAGCGCCCTCGTAGCTGAAGGTGGCGTTGGTGTCTCCGGCTGTAATATAGCCGGCGTTGGCGCCAAAGTAGAGGCCGGCCCACGACATGATCGGCAATAGGTCGAAAGCTTTCTCACGCTTGAACACGGGCGATGTGGAGGCGACCATATTCGCTTGCGGCTCGCCAACCTTCCAACGGAGCGCCAGGCCTGCTTGCCAGTTCTTGGAGAGCTGGGGTCCGTTGAGATTCTGATAGACGGGCGCGCCCCCTTCGACGCCGATCGAAAACCCTGGCGCGCCAAACAGTTTCCCGTCGATGTCAGCGCCGGCGTATAGTTCGATCCGCTTCCCGCCGTAGAAGTTTGGATTGGCGCTTTGCAGCTTGCCCAGCATCAGCCAATCCGCTCCGGCGATCGGGCTCTGAATGTTGAAGTTGGCGCGAATGGTTGTCGTTAAGCCCGGGAACCACGTGTAGCCGCCCCAGGCGTTCAGCTCCTGATAGTTGCCCCACATATACCCTTGAGGATTATAAGCGAGGGGAAGGCGAGCGCGATAGGAAAGACCCCAGGACCATGGCGCAATCGCCCCGGCGTACATGATTCCCGGGAGCACATCATACGTGCCTGTTCCCGATTGCATGCCGTAGAAGGCCCTGGCGATCGTGTATCCGCCGGCGGGCTGCAAGAGCGCGCCGCCCAGATTGTGATTGCTTCCTGTGGGAAAGGACATTCCGACATTAATCTTGATGCGGTTGACCGCGTCCTCGTAAGCTCGCCAAATGAGGACTGCGGAAGAGTCCTGGAGGCCGTCCGTCCCCGGAAAGCTCATTCCACGCGGAACGAGATTGGACTCTCCATAAAAGGTCATGAGGTCGGAATGCTTTTCGATCATGCCCGTGGCGAGCACGACCGAGAGATTTTTCGCAAGACCATAGGCAAGCGTCATAGTCTGCGCTTCGATGAACTGGTTTTGAGGCACAATGCGCAGATTGGAGGTCAAGGGACTCCAGAACCAGGGCGTCGTCGACACGATATATTGTGACGAAACGCCTTTCGCGCCGATGAGCGAATGTGCGTTATTCGCGAAAGTCGGAATGACGGACAGCGTCGCCTTCCCTGGGTCGGGCATGTTGTCGCCAAATACGGAAAGCGGGACCGGCGGCGGCGGCGGCCGCCTTTCATCGGAAGCAAAAGACGGGACGATAAAGGCGTCTTCCGCCCATGCCGGCGCGCAGGCTGTATTAAATCCGCCGACACAGAGCGCGACGCAGACCGCGTGAACCTCTCTTTTTCGCATTCGTTGCTCCGAGTCAGAATCGTGACTCAGCGCCCGAGACGGCCGTCGGTTGGATTTTCCGTCTCTGATAATCGTGAGTGCGCCGAGAACTTCGTTCTGCGTTTAAGCGATGCAACGGCGCGAAGACGCTAAATTTATTTTTATTGAAGACAGGAAAGGGTGTTCAGCCCAAGAGAGGTCGCGAGGCGCTCGTTGGTGCAAACGGCCTTCCCGCGAGGGCTGTCCCCTTTGGCGCCGTAGCGGCGACTCGGACGACCGGGGCATCCTCGAGCGGTTGTCGCCAATAAGGTGATCGTCCGCCTTATCGGGGCGGCGATCAGGCGGTCTGCATTGCGTCGCTTCTCATGAAGCTGATTGGAACGCGGATATCACCGTGCGCTTCCTTCGGCGCAACTATCACTTTGATGCGTCGCGGGCCAAAAGCTCCGGTTTCCGGGCTCGGTGGATGGAACAGGCGCGACCCTCAGACAATGGCCGGAATGTTTCCACCAATCGGAGAACTGATCGAGTTTATCCACAGGAACCGAGCCACGCGCGGAGCGTCTCCAGTAGATGCATTCTCCACATATGACCGTCAGACTCTTGTCGAGAGAGATTGCGCGCCACTCTCCGCAAACATCGTCGCGGTGGGTCCTTGCCCAATGCGCAATCTCATTGGGCTCGTTGCTCGGCTTGGGCGCTCGACGCCGGCAACTCCCCCCTTCCTGATCGAGGCGCCGCCAGAACGCGCATCCTTCGCACGTTGAATTCTGACCGAACTGACTCATTTGCCAACCCCGCTGTCGCTCATCGCGTGAATGGGAAGCTCCGGCGGTGGTTCGGTCTCATCGATGTCATGCGTTAGCCATCCGCCGCCCAACGCCAGCATGAGAGCGACATATGCCTGTAGTCGACGCGCCTTCAACGCCACGAGAGAATCCTGAGCGTCAAGGGCTGCTGTCTGCGCGGTGATGACGTCCAGGTAGCTCGTTGCGCCCTCCTTGTAGAGCGTGAGGGAGGCATCCAGCGCTTTTTGCGCCGCTGTCGCCGCCGTGCTCATGCTTTGAACCTCTTTCGACAACCAGCGCAAATCCGCCAGGCCGTCCTCCACTTCCTGAATGGAACGGAGCACTGCGCCCCTGTATTCGGCGACAGTTTGCACGTAAGCGGCCTCTGCTCCCTGCAGGTCCGCCGCACGAGCCCCGCCATCGAATATTGGCAGCGTTATCGCTGGGCCGAGCGACCAGAAACTGTTTCTGAAATTTAGGAGGCTCAGGCCCGTATCCTGGGTGCCGCCGGAAAGATTAATTGTCAGACGTGGAAAAAAGGCCGCCCGGGCGACCCCAATTGTCTGATTGGCGGCTGCGACTCGCCGTTCCGCGGCTGCGATATCCGGCCGTCTCTCCAGTAGCGAGAGCGGCACGGTTGGCGGAGGCGACGGCGGGGCCATCGAAAGCTGAGCAGGTCGTATGGAAAAGGAAGACGCTGGCTTGCCGACCAGTGTCGCGATCGCATGCTCATACATTGCCCTGCGCGCCATCAAATCGGCCAATCGTGAACGAGCCACCTCAAGTTGCGCTTCTGCTCGAAGCACGTCGGGCGGCGCGCCAATATTGCCCTTGACGAGCGTTTTGGTCATTTCGAGACTTACGCGAAAGCTCTCGACGACGCGGTTGAAAAGCGCAATCTCATTGTCCAGACCTCGAAGCGCGATGTAGGTGCGCGCAAGCTCCGCCTGCAAGCTCAAACGAATCGATTCGAGATCGGCGGCGCTGGCCTGGAACTGCGCCTCCCGGGCCGCGAGCGCGTTTCTGACGCGCCCCCACAGGTCGACTTCATAGCTCGATTGCAGGCTCAGTATGTTATTGCCGTAATGATCCGGCTGGTTGAAGGGCCGATTGTCGAGATGCGCCTGCTCGTAGCCCTGTGGGGTGGGCACTCTGTTCGATGTGCGAAGCGGGCGGTGAGCCGACTGCTTGTTTGCGGAGTAACTATTGTTGAAATCGATCGTGGGGAAAAGCCCAGCTTCAGCTCGCGCGACATATGACCGCGCCTGTTCGAGCACCGCGACATGCGCGGCGAGCGTCTGATTGCTGACGTCGATCTCAGGCTCCAGCTCGTTGAGCGTTCCGTCCTTCAAACTGATCCACCACGGGCCTCTCGCCTCGTCGTCGCGGGGCCGAGCCACCGCCCAGGATTTTGCTTCCTTGAACTTGACGGGGATCTCCGCCACCGGAGGCGCGTAATCCGGGGCTAAATTGCAGGCGCCGAGGCTTGAACAAAGGAGGAGCGCGAGCCCCAGCTTGGAGGCTTTCATTCCTTGCCGCCCTCACGACGCGGCTGTTCGGCTAACCGATCGGCGCTTGCCTGAGGGGGCGCAATAACCGCCTCGCCCTCTTGCAGCGTTTCGGATGGAAAGTTGACGACGCGGTCGGAGACGTGAACGCCTGCGGAAACTTCGACTTCGGAGCCGAGGTCGCGATCGATCGTCAGCTTTCTGAAAGCGATCCTCTGGTCTGCGTCTACGACGGCGACCTGGATTTGATTGTCGCGAAACAGCAGGGCGGTCGCCGGAATTCTCACAACGTTCGCCCTCTTGGGAAGTTCGAAACGCACTTGCGCAAAGGAGCCCGGCAACAGCGCGCCGCTGTCGTTATTCGTGAGCAACTGAACGAGCAAGGTTCGCGAATTGGCTTCGATGGCGTCGGAAGTCGCTGTGACCTTCGCCTCGAAGGTCCGCCCCGGATATTGCGGCAAGCTGAGCGCGGCCTTCATCCCTTGCCTGATCTGAGGCGCAAGAGATTGCGGAACGCGGACGTAAACGCGTAGTTGATGGATATCCGCGATGTCGAAGAGCTCGACTGGATGCGCTGGGCCGACCAGCACGCCAACGTCGATCCTGCGCGCCGTCACGACGCCAGCGAAAGGCGCCGTCACCTCGGTAAAGCTTTTGAGCGCCTGGAGCCTG
>RXIY01000100.1 GCA_003963405.1 Hyphomicrobiales bacterium | reverse complement strand
GCCGGACGTGTAGGCGTTGCTGGCGCTCTTGACCGTCCCTTGCGTCGAGTTGATGAGCCCGAGGATCAGTTGGGCTGTATTCGAAGAATTGAGATAGGCCTTGTCGCTCGGAAGCGCGCCTTGCAGCCCGGAGAGTGTTTTGACGAGATTGAGCCCATTGATCAGCGACGAGATGATTTGCTGAGAATCGCCGCCAAGCCCAGCGAAAGACAGCGGGCCGCCTGAAATCACCGAACCGAGCGACGGCGCGCTTCCCATCGAAAAGCCGCCGCCGAGCGCCATTCGCGCGAGCGGCCCTTGCGCCAGCGACGAGCGGTCGCCGGTTACGGCCTGCAGGGTCTTCTGCACATTGGATAGGATATCCTGGTCGGTCGAGAGGATTTGCTTGGTGTTCGTCGCCGTCTGCTGTGACTGGGAGAGATTGGCGGCGTCGATCACCGGAACCTGGGCATGGGCGCCGCGAACGATGAAAAGATTCGCAAGACAGAAAGCCAATATCGCCCGTTTCATGCAAAGCCCTTTTTCTAATGCGACGATGCGCGTTCGAGATAAACGATGACGTTCCCGAGAGAGTCGGTGACGCGGCGCTCGACGCAGCCGCCATCGAACAGCGACTGACAGAACTGGCTCGAGGCCAGGATGCAGGGGCTATTCGCCGTGCCGCCGCCGCGGTAGCCAGCGCCGCAAATCACATTGGTGGCGAGAAGCCCGCTTCCCGAGGCAAAGGACGTAAAACTCATGCCACGGGCGGCCTGGCTCGCCTGCGACACGCGCATCATATTGATCGCATTATAGGCGCTGACGAGCAGATTGGCGGTTGCGAGCACCTGGTTCCAGCTGACGCCGTTCTGCGTCCCGCCGGAGGAATTCTGGTCATAGCCGGCCATGATCGTTGGTGATCCGCCGATGAGGCCGGCGGCGCTCTGATAGGTCGGCCCGTTGCTGACGATCGTCGCCTGCGTCGCCATATTGCCCGCGACGACGTCCCCCGCGGCCGACCCGAAATTTTGCGTCGCCGACGTTGCCCCCATCGGGTTCGCCGCGCGCGCCGGCGGCGTTTGCGGGTCATAGTTCTGGACGGCGGCGGCGCCCACGGACGCACTGGGCGTCGCAGTGTTGTTCTGCACCGCGCCCTTCTGGCCGGTGTGGGTCGCGCAATCGATCCCCTTCTGTCCGTCGCGCTGCTTTTGTTGCACCGGGACAAGGGTGGTCGTCAGCGCCGAGGTCTGAGTCTTTTGCGTGAGTTGCTCGGCGTCCTCGACCGGAATATCGGCGCGGACGGCGGTCGCTGAGCCGAGAAGAAAAGCTGACGTGAGGAGAAGGCGCATCAGGCCGTCCTCCCCATGAAAACCGGCAGCCAGGCCTCGGGCGCGCTCCCGACCTCCCCCATCAGCGAATAGAGCTCCGAAACCGTCTCGGTGCGCCCGGAGAGCACCTTGATGAACTCCGGCATGCCGCCGAGGTCCAATTTGGCGATGACCGAATCCTGCCCGTGCTTGATCAGAAAGGACCGCGCCTCGGGGACCGTCTCCCGGATCCAGCGCATCTCCCTGTCGGAAAGCTGGAAGGCCCTGCGGTAGCTATCGTCATCCGCTTTGGCGTTGGCGAAGAACACATTGGTCGCGGTCTGCTCGATCAAAGTGTTCGCGGCCTTGGAGCGCACGATGTCGGCGGCGCTTTGCGTGCCAAAGCCGATGATGCCGTTCTGCTTGCGCAGGGTCTTGAGCTTGTCCTTGATAAAGTACGAGAAAATCTCATCGTCGAGCAGCCGCCAGCCCTCGTCGAGGAAGATCATGATCGGCGTCCCGTCGATCAACTCCTCGATGCGATGAAAAATATAGAGCAGCGCCGCCGTGCGGATTGTCGGATTGTCGAGGACGCGCGTCATGTCGAAGCCGAAGATCTCGTTAAGCGAGAAGCGGTCCTCGGCGTTGTTGAAGAGCCAGCCATTCTGGTCCTTGCGGATCCACGGCTCAAGTCGCGAGGCCAAATCGCCCTCGCTCGCCTGAATGCGTCCGCGCAGCAGCGACTGGAACGCCGGAAAGTTGCGCCCCTCTCGCGGGCCGGAGACAACGGTCTTGATCGCATTGCGGATCACCTGCTCCTCCGTGGCCGAGAGGTCCGTGTCCGCACCGCCCTTGGGCCGCAGCAGGAAGGAGAAGAGCCGGTAGAGAAATTCCCGCGTCTCGCCGCTGTCGGGCAGCATCAGCGGGTTGAAGCCGGTAGCCGTTCCCGGCTCGAGCGCCTCATATTGGCCACCGAGCGCCCGAATGAAAATTTCCGCGCCGCGGTCCTTGTCGACGAAGACGAGCTTGGGCCGAGGGATCAAGCGTTGCGCCTGCGCCGCGATGAAGGAGAGCCAGACGGTCTTCCCCGAGCCCGAGGGGCCGACGACCGTGAAATTTCCGAGATCCGCGACATGGAAATTGTAGAAATAAGCGGTCTGCGAGGCCGTCTGGAACACCGAGATCGCCGGGCCCCAGTGGTTCCCGGCGGGCGAGCCGCTCGGGAAATTGTGCAAGGAGACGAAGCCTGCGAGATTCTTCGAGCTGATGATGGAGTTCCGGGCGATATAGGGAAAGTTTCCGGGCCACTGCGCCCAGAAGGCCGGCTCCATATTGAGGTCTTCGCGAACCCAGATGACGGAGCGGTCGGTGAGCGCGGCGCCTGCCGCCGTGACCGTGGCGTCGACTTCCGGCATGCTGCGCCCGAGCGCCAGCACCGTCATATGGTGCTCGCCATAGAGGGCCTCGGAGGCGAGCAGCTCGTCCCGTGCGTCGTTCAAATGCTCGGCGACAATCGACCCCGCCTCGTCAGACATATCGACCTGGCGCGCGACGCGGTCGATATGGGATTGGGCGACCGGGCGGTCGATGATCGCGAAGGACTGCGTGACGATGAATTCGTGCGGGATGGTGAGGAGATTGTCGAGAAAACCCGGCCCGGTCTGCGCTGGATATTCCCTCACCGACAGCGCCGCGCCAAAGCGGGTCTCGTTGGCCGATGCGCCGCGGATTTCGAGCGCGT
The DNA here is from genome assembly GCA_003963405.1 of Hyphomicrobiales bacterium. GTDB lineage: Bacteria > Pseudomonadota > Alphaproteobacteria > Rhizobiales > Beijerinckiaceae > Methylocystis. The sequence continues at coordinate 11,363 of RXIY01000100.1, read as the reverse complement.
TCTTGCCGAAGAACACGCGCTTCGTCGCCAGCGCCTGGTCGAGCGACATGTTGGGAAGGTGCATCGGCCTTGGGATCGCGCCATTGCCGAGCTGCACCAGGAATTCGAGCGGCTCAGAGAACCAGACCCCTTCCCGCTCGACGACCTTGAGAAGGCGCGGACGATAGGCAGACATGGCCGAGAGGACAGCCGTCGTGACGTCCCGCAGTTCGGCTTGCGCTTCTTGCCGGTCGAAGGAGTCGCCGTCGCCGGTCTTCTTGCCCAGGACCGTCTGCATCAGCGCTTCAAAGGTTCCGGCGTGGCCTTGCAGGGGCCTGCGGATGATCGTGAGGTAAAGGTCGTTGACGAACATCCGCCGCGTCGAAAGCGCCGTGTGATAGCGCTTGTCGAGCTCTCGGCAGAATGCGTTATCGAAACTCGATGGGATTGTCGGTTCGATCTCGCGCCGGATGATATGAGAATACAGCGCGAAGCGGCTGTTGCCGAGCGTGCGCACGAGGTCGTTGCGGCCGAGCATCCGGACGTTGATGCTGGACCAGTCCGCCGTCTGGAACGAGAAGCCTTCCAGCTTGATGAAGTTCATCAAGAGGCCGGACTTGGATTTGACGATAAAGTCGTCGACGTGGCGCAAATACGGCAGATGCGACGAGACCGGGCGTTCCCGCCGCGACACCGCGCCAAAGCTCATCTGGTCCTGCAGCGCCCGCAGCATCAAGCACCTCAAATCTTATAGGAGTCGCAACCCCAGAATTCTCGGGAACGCGGTGGGCACTTGGAGGATCTCACGAACAGGACCTCGAAGATCCGATCGTCTCTCAAGGTCATGACGTAGCCGAAGAGATGGAACGGGATGATCCAAAGGAGGTTGAACAGGTTGTGCGTGGCGAGGAAGATCACCGAGGTCACGACCATCTCGAACATGAAATACATGTAGGGGACGCCGACGATGGTCGGGGCCCGGGTCAACGCTTTGACGAGCGGGACGATCATCGGCTTTTCAAGATCGGCGTTGCTCATCGTCAGCCGCCGACCGAGGACTGGAAGAACTGAACGATCTGCGTCGAGCCGAAGACCAGCACGATGCCGAAGATGATGGAGCCGGCGATGCCCCAGGTCATGCGACCCGCCCAAGCCAGGAAACCGGCGGCGATGACGGCGAGGATGGCGAGAGACGTCGAGATCGGCCCTGTGAGGGTTTGCACGAGCGTTTGCAGAGTCGACTGCACGGGGGAAAGCGTGCCGCCCGTCGCAAAGGCGGGAGAGCTTGCGTGGAGCAGCGCCAGCGCGGCGAGAAAGGAAATTTTGCCGCGACCAGCTTTGCTAAAATGACTCATTCCTGATCACCATTCTGCTCGAGATCCCAGACGAAGCCAGACCGCCAATTATGGTCCTTGGCGCTTTCTATTTGCGGCGGCGCGGCGCCAGAGCCGCGGTCATCGCGGGTCTTTCCGTCGATCTTCGGCCAGTCGTAGAAGTCGTTCACGACCGCGGCCACGAAGTTCACGGTCTCCGGAAAGGGTGGAATGCCGCCATGCTCGACGAGCGCCTTCTCGCCGACGTTGTAGGCAGCGAGGATGAAGAGCGGATTCCGATAGCGGCTGTGCAAGTCGCGCAAAAACCGGACCCCGCCTCTGACGTTATCGGCAGGGTCGCAGATATTGACGCCATAATGCTTGGCGGTCTCGGGCTCAAGCTGCATGAGCCCGATCGCTCCGCGCGGCGAAACCGCGTCGCTCTGAAAGCGGGACTCAGCGCGCGCTACGGCCGACACGAAGTCGGGGTAGAAATTCTCCTCATGGGCGATCCTCTCGACGAGGTCGCGCGCAGCGCTCGCTGGCATCGGCCCGGGTCCCGGGCAACTCTCGGTCTTCTTCGCGCCGCCTTCGGTCGCGCGTTCGACCTCTGAGCCCGCGACGGGCGCTGGAACCACCTTGCCCGAGGGCGAGACCACCGCTTCCAAGGCGCGGCCGCGCGCGATCATCGCCGCTTCGCCCGCGAGAGCTTGCGGCCCAGTGACGTAAGCGAGGAGAATTCCGAGAGCCGGGCCGCGCATCTTGCCTCCATCGTCTACTAAAGTATATGGTAAACGTACTCGCACCTATGGCGCAAGCGGCGCGACCACAATTTTTGTATCTTTTTAGCGGAATCTCGGCCATGGGACGGGCGATTGTCTCTAAGGATTTCAAACGAGGTACAATGCACAAAATAGTTTGGAAACAGCCATCTATATCGCCGATAGGCGCTCGTGTGGCTATTCGATCAAGATTGATCCGTGTTGACGCCAAAGCGCGGTGCCTCCTTTTTGGAAGCCGACATCTGCTATCGTAAAATATAGTTTTAGCGCCTTGGAATGACCGCTCTCATGGGCTACGCGCTCTCGGCTCTCTGAGTCGCGCGGTCGCATTGCGGTTCCTCCCGTTCCCCGTTGTCGAGGATAGATGTAATGCTGTTGCATGGGGACGCTGGTTTTGCCCCATTGCTAAATGAGTGAGAGTTCTGAGAGGTCGCTTATGACGAACGACGCCGCTGCTCAACTCGCAATCCTGACCGAGGCGCTGACGGAGATTGTCGACTTGACGACAACTCGACCGTGTTCGGTCGCTCTGTTGGGTGATCTTCTCGATCGAATGGGCGAGATCGCTGCGGGAGCCCTTACAGCCGCAGCAACCTACGGGCAGTTGCCGCCCTTCCCGACGGAGATCGGTCTTCGTGGAGAGACGCTAAATTAGCGTCGCTTTACTGCTGAAGCGAGCTTCTGACTTCCTCGGATGCGCGCCGATCGGCGGGCCCATTCGTTTGGTAGGGGCGCGCCCCTTTAGGCGCTTGCGCAAGGCCGGCCACACCTGGGGCTTGAAGTAAAACCAAGCCCCAGGCTCACTATCTCTCAGCGGCCGTTACCTTGGTCGCTGTTAGTCGACTCCGACAATTACCTCGGAAGACTTGATGATAGCCTTGGCTTTGCCGCCGACGTGCAATCCGAGTTCGTCCACCGACTCGTTCGTGATTGACGCCGTGATTGTGATGCCTTTCACGTCAATGAGAACGTGAGCGGTCGTTGCGCCCTTTTTGATTTCCTTGACGGTCCCTTCGAGGACGTTCCGCGCCGAAAGTTTCATGCTCAATCCTCCGACTTACGGTAAAATGCAGGTTTTACATAGGTTCGGTCGCCGCACCCGTCACCCCGGTGCATCAACTTGGCAGATGGCCTTGAATGGCGCACCATCGGCACTGCGCCCGTCCGTAACGGCTCGGCGAAAGCTTCGGTCAAAGGGTCGCGACTAGCGTAGCTGTGAGCGATCGCGGAATGACGCTAATCTGCCGGCTCCGTCAACCAGAACGCGCCATCCCATGACCGCCCCACAACGCATCCCAGATCGAGCCGGAGAAGTTCTCGCCGGGATTGTCGAGCGCGTGACGTTCCACAATGAGGAGAATGGCTTCTGCGTCTTGCGCGTGAAGGCGCGCGGTCATCGCGACCTTGTCACCGTCGTCGGCCACGCCGCGACGATTTCCGCCGGGGAATGGATCACAGTCACAGGCGAGTGGGTCAACGACCGAAACCATGGCCAGCAGTTCAAGGCCCGGTTTCTGAAAACATCGGCCCCAACGACCGCCGAAGGCATCGAGAAATATCTCGCCTCCGGGATGATCCGGGGCATCGGGCCGGCCTACGCCAAGCGCATGGTCAAGGCCTTCGGCGACAAGGTCTTCGACGTCATTGAAGCCGAGCCCGATCGGCTGAAAGAGGTCGACGGCATTGGCCCGATCCGGGCCCAGCGCATCGTTTCGGCCTGGGCCGAACAAAAAGTCGTGCGGGAGATCATGGTGTTCCTCCACAGTCACGGCGTCGGCACCGCGCGGGCTGTCCGGATCTTCAAGACCTATGGCGCCGACGCCGTGCAGGTGATGACGGAGAACCCCTATCGCCTCGCCCGAGATATTCGCGGGATCGGCTTCAAGACGGCGGACGCCATCGCCATGAAGCTCGGGATCGAGAAGACGGCGATGATCCGCGTGCGCGCGGGAATTTCCTACGCGCTCACCGAAGCCATGGACGAAGGACACTGCGGGCTGCCAATCGACAAGCTGCTGCCGCTCGCGGGAGAACTGTTGGAAGTCCCTCAAGAATTGGTCCAGACCGCCATGGCCCTGGAGTTGAGCGAAGGCGTCGTCGTGCGAGACCAGGTCGCCGAGACGGATTGCGTTTTTCTGACCGGCCTCTACCGCGCCGAACAGACGATTGCCGAGAGGTTGCAAACTCTCCTCAATGGCAAGCTGCCCTGGCCGTGGATCGATCCAACCAAGGCCCTCCCCTGGATCGAACAGAAAACCGGCCTGGCGCTGGCGGAGCGCCAGAATGAGGCCATTCGCCTGGCTTTGATGACGAAGGTCCTCGTCATCACCGGCGGGCCGGGCGTTGGAAAGACCACGATCGTCAATTCGATCTTGCGCATCCTGGCGGCCAAGGGCGTCAAGCTTTCCCTTTGCGCCCCGACGGGCCGCGCCGCCAAGCGCATGACGGAAGCGACGGGCTTCGAGGCCAAGACAATTCATCGGCTCCTCGAAGTCGATCCCAAAAACGGCGGGTTCAAGAAGAACGCCGACAGCCCGATCGACTGCGAACTCCTCGTTGTCGACGAGGCCTCGATGGTTGACGTGATGCTCATGCAGGCGCTGCTCAAGGCATTGCCCAATGACGCCGCCTTGCTTGTCGTTGGCGATATTGACCAGCTGCCCTCTGTTGGCCCTGGACAGGTCCTCGCCGACATCATTCAGTCCGGCGCTGTTCCCGTTGTGCGCCTGACGGAAGTATTTCGGCAGGCGGCGCAGAGCCGGATCATCATGGCGGCCCATAACATCAACAAGGGACTCATGCCTGACCTCGTACGACCAGCGAGTGATAGCGATTTCTATTTCGTCAGGGCCGCAGATCCCGAGAAGGCCGTCCCCACGATCGTCAATCTCGTCAAAAGTCGCATACCGGCGCGCTTCGGCTTCGATCCGATCCGCGACATTCAGGTCCTGTGTCCGATGAACCGCGGCGGCGTCGGCGCTCGCGCGCTGAACATCGAGTTGCAATCCGCCCTGAATCCTGCAGGCGAGAAGAAAGTGGAGCGCTTTGGCTGGACATTCGCGCCCAAAGACAAGGTGATGCAGATCGAGAACGACTATGACAAGGAGGTCTACAACGGCGACGTCGGCTATGTAGAGGACGTCGACGCCGACACGGGAGAGCTGACAGCGAATTTCGATGGCCGCTCTGTCACCTATGAATTCGGCGAACTCGACACGCTCGTTCCGGCCTATGCCGCCACGATTCACAAGTCCCAAGGGTCGGAATATCCAGCTGTCGTCATTCCCGTCATGACGCAGCATTATGCCATGCTTCAGCGCAATCTGATTTACACCGGCGTGACTCGCGGTAAGAAGCTCGTAGTGCTAGTCGGCCAAGCGAAAGCAATGGCGATCGCGGTAAAAAACATTTCCGGCCGTCGGCGCTGGACGAAACTTCGGGAATGGCTCGCGAATCCATGCTCCTCGATCCCGCCGATGAGCGCGGCCTGATCTATGGCTTTGCGATCTAAAGAAATTGAAAACCGGAGAGTCGCGATCGATGTATGTGATTTCCTTGGACCACTATCTGGACGCCAAAGGCGCAATCGCCGTCGACAAAGGTCCGGGCCGCAAGATCGCGGAATTCGCGACCGCCGCGGTCGCTTACGCCTCCAACAAAAAGCGGCCGGACGACGCGCCTCGGCCGACCTGTTTCAAATGCCGCAAACCGAAAGATAGCGCCGTCGACATCAGTGTCACTGAAACAGGTCTTGTGGTCTGGTGCTGTCACGCATGTGGCAACGAGGGCCAGATCTCCAACTGGCGCGGCACATTCTGGGACTTGAGCCAAGTCATGCGGTTGAAATGAGCCGCTGCTCCAAGAATTCAAATCCCCCGGACCAAAGGAGCGGGCCTCCGTGTTAGAGGAACGCTGACAGGAGCGGCCTCTGCTCAATGTGCCTCTGAATGGTTGAACGAAGATTATCCATGGACGCGTCGAAATGGGTCTGCCTTAGATCGCCGCGCGCCAGTTCATAGCGGAGGAATACACAATAAGTGGCGATGACGTCGGTCAAACAATAGTCTGCCACCTCGGCTAGCTGACCCGCCGTCACGAGAGCCTCAACGTGACTGCCATCGACGCCGCCGATCTTTACGGGAATGTTCGCCAACGCCGCCATCTCGGCGAGACTCGGTTTGGTCGAAGCGCCGTAAGTTGACAGGACGTCGCACAGGTCGATGTGATCCTGGCCGAAGCGATGCCAATAGTTTCGACGGCCGCCAATGTAGAGCCCAGGCAGAGGAACACCGAGAGCGAACGACCGGTAACGTAGCAATGGGAGGTCGAAACCATTGCCGCCGAAGGTCAGAAGCATGGGGCCCGTGCCGCGTCCGTCTACTGGCAGGCTTTTGACGAAGCCGAGCAGCAATTCGGCCTCGCTCTTCTCGGCGATCGATCGGCGCCGAACTGGCTCACAGTCCACGGGCCGCCCCCCTCGCCCCGTTTCGTATAGAGGGCGGCGATAGAGACAATCCGATAGACCGGCGTCTTGAGGAAGACGGTCGACGGATCCTGACCATCGCGCCCGTAGCGCTCCCCCAGCATTCTCCTGACGTCGGCATCCGGCGCATCTTCCGGCTGACCGAGAAGTCGCCGGCCCACGCCAAGGTCAGGAACAGCTTCAATATCGAAGACGACCAGGGTGGTCATGGATCAAGTCCCATGTCTTGAGCAGCGAGACAAGCGTGAAGGCGAGAGCAATATCTGATAACCACAGGGAAGTTAGCCGGGCCCGTAACTGCGCCAATAAACGGCTGCGATGATTGGCGTCGCTAGGGAGTATGCTGCCGCCTGCCAGACCAGAAAGCCATCAGGGCTTACCATCGCGGTCCTATCAAGCGCACCGGTTTATTCGCGTACCCGATTTAAGCGTCTTACAGGCTGCTTTCCATGGGGAAAAAGCCCACCTCGCGGCGGGCTCAATGTCGCTTTCGCCGTGGACAAAGTCCTTACGTCTCAGAATTGCCAGACGCCGTTGAAGGCCGCAGCTTTATGGCCTTTTGCGCAATCTTCTCGTTTACTTTCTTGAGCTTCTCGGCGGCGCGCGCTTCGGCGACGACAGCGCGATCATAAGCCTTTTTGGCGACAGTGAGCTTCTTTTCGACCACCTGATGGGCGGCTGTCGCCGTTGCGAGAGGGTTCCGGGTCCGCTTCTTTGCCGGCGCTTTGCGCGTGGCTTTCTTGACAGCAGCCTTCGCAGTGGCTTTCCGAGCGGCTTTCTTCGCCGGGCCTTTGCGAGCGGCTTTCTTCGTGGCGCCTTTACGCGCAGTCTTCTTCGCAGTCGTTCTTCTTGCCATTGTGCACCCCAGTATTTGCATGGACGAATCGTTCGCTACAGCATTTTCGCCAAGCAGTCACGCGATTGCTGACAGAAGCCCTGTGCATTTGGAGCGGTTTCAGCCGGCGACCAAATGGGCGAAATCGCTGCGAGAGCACCGACAGCGACGGCGGCCTATGGGCGGTTGCCAGTTTTCCACCTGAGATCCCTCTTCTCGGAAAGGTGCTGGGGCAGCGCTGCTCGATCGGCGAGACTTGCTCTCGTTCATGTCTCCACCATGCAGCCGGCCTGCCAGAGGCGACGCGGCTTTGAGACTGAGCGACGGCATTTCGGACCCAAATTGATACGAGCCACGCGAGCGCTAATTGCGGGAGGCAACTGCTCCGGACGCGAACATGCCCTCCCTCCCAAGCTTGGTTTTCGCTGCTAGCGCCTTCGTAACTCCCTCGGCCGCTTATTCGCCGCGGGAAGTTGCGAGCGTTTCGCCTGTCGAGCTGGCATGCCCAACCTGGGATAGATCGAGTTGCGACGCCGAAGCGGTAGAAACCACCTTATGGATTGGAAGACAATTCGCATTGGATCGGATAAAGCGCACGCGCTTGATCCATGCCCTTGACCCCGACTAAGCGCGACCAGGTTAGCCACCTTATCTGGCGTATCGGAGGAAGCCTCATTGCCTTGGCAACCGGAAGACGCCCCTCGGTATACGCACAAAGCCGATACCCTGCACCTCTGTAGGCTGTGGGCTGAGGTGGCGAACAGCGTCTTGGCCGAGACTGGCGACGAAGGCCGCGCCGTGCGCTCGGCTAACGCCGCAGTCTCAAAGGAGAGGCGGCGATGGACCAATGAAATCATGCCCGGAAGGAACATAGGCAAGGCGGGTTTCGACCGGTGATTGAAGGCTAGGCCCGCGAGCCGCTTTCGTGCGATCAATTGCAGAAGATGCAAGCCTAGGACATGTCAATGCGAGCCAGTGGTCTATCCGTTATCGTCGCTTTCGCTCTCGCTTTGGCGAGTTGCGCGCCTCGCTATGACTGCCGCACGAAATCAGTCCAAGACAGGCTTTTTGTCATACTGCGTGACAATTTTTACGACGTGCTCAGCAAGACGGATCAGCCCGAATTGAAGGGCTTGGCTGCGCTCGCGGGGTTCGTAGGTCTGGTCGCAGGCGTCGCCGAAATGGCCCAACCAGACGGCGTCGACGAGAAGTCCCGCTCTCGCATTCTAAACCAGCTGCGCGCCTTCCCGGAGACGGCGCGTTTCTCCCTCAATTCCTTGACAGAAGACGACAGCGAAAAATCCCGTGAGAAGCACACGTGCAGCGCGAACGTCCATATTGAGGCGACGATCCCGGAAGAATTTGCAGATGCCTTGAGGCAGCTCCCGTTTCTAGGAATAAACGCTAAGGGGGAGGTGAGTGGCAACATCGACGTGGGCTTCACGGTCCAGCCCGACCTAAGCGGCAAAACCGATTTCGTAGTCAGAGCCAATTGGTAGACAACAAGATCGAGGCGTCAGGCCAAATGCCCGACTTATCGACATAGCCATTGACGAGCTTCATTCACGATTTTCTGGCGTAGTCGCCAACCGCGATCGCGACCGCCCTTCGCTGTCCCACGATCAGGACGAGGCGTTTCCCCCGCGCCACGACCGTCTCTGGCCAACGCTGGAAGATGCGAGCAGGGCATCAAGGAAGGCAAGGGCGCCGCCAGATGGACACGGTAGTGCCGCGCGATAATTACTCGTCATCTGGGGAAGAACGGGTAAGGAGGCTTTCATGCTGGTTCGTTCGTCCACTTTTTGGATGGGGACGCTGGTCGCGACGATGCTCGCTGGCCACGTTTCGAACGCACATGCGCTGACAATGAAGCAAATGCAGCGCCAAGTATAGAGCCGCACAAGAAGCCGGCACGCTGAGCGGGATGAAGTGGAACGATTTCCGCAAGGCGGAATGCGGTGTGGATGCCTCCGCAGGTCCGACAAACGCGCCGGTTGCTGCACCGCCCACACCTGCCCCCCCGACGGCGACTGCTGCGCCTCGACCCGCCGCCACTCCCGAGCGTGGAGACCATAGCAACGCCGTGTTTCCGTCGGCGGTTTTATCAAAATATTCGAGCGAGCCCGCCGGCAAGGCCCGGCTGCACACTTGCCTCGATCAATATAACGCGAACAAGACCAGCAACGGCAATGGTGGCCTCAAGTGGATAGAGAAGGGCGGCGGATACTATAGCGAATGCAACAAGCGCCTGAAGGGCTAGGCGGAGGCTTTCGTGACCGCCTGATTTGCATTAAAATCGCGGCGCCACGATCGTATCATCTACTTTACCGTCGTTACGTTCTCGCGACGAGACCGGTAGACGTTGGATCGTTCCGCTTGGTGATCGGCGCGACGCCACCGCGTAACGAACGCCGAGCACGAAATGCGTGTGGTCGTTCTCTCCTACAAACGCGCGAGAGAACAAATTCTTGACAGGCTACCAACGCAGAAGCCAACTTTTGCATTAGAGCGGGTTCGTCGTTTTTCTGGTTCCACGCTGGATTCCCGAACGGCATTCTTCTGATGCCTTCGGTCGTGGAAACAACGGAGGCGGAAGATGGCGCGTGCCTACAGCCAGGACTTGCGTGATCGTGTGATTGACGCCGCGTTAAAGAGCATGCCGTCCCGCCAGACTGCGGCGCGCTTCGGGGTGGGCGACGCGACGGCGGTCGTATGGGTTGGCCGAGCGACAGACCGGCGACCGCACTGCTCACAAGCAAGGACAACCACGCCGCTCGAAGTTCGATGTCAATCTGCACCGTGAAGTCCCGGAGCATGCGCCTGACGTCGGCGTCGGGCGCGTCTTCCGGCTGGCCAAGACGTCGGCCCACTTCGAGATCGGGAACAACTTCAATATCGAAGACAACCAGCGCGGTCATGGATCAACCCCATCTGAAAAAGGTGTCGCTTGGCCAAAGCAGCAGCCTACGCTTCGGGCCAAGGCCGTCAGGAAAACCGCCGCGCGGACCCTACCATTGACGATTGGGCCGACCATCTGGCCGTCGGCCGGTGTTCTATATTTGTTCGTTACCTTGCGCTAGGCTCGCGGGAGGTATTTTGATTCGGCGGCCCCATGGCGACAGTGATCAGTACGGAGAAGACCAGCCAAGCCAAGGACCTCCGGGCTGCCCTGGGCGCCCGCTTCGGGCAAATTCTCCCGGCTGAGGGGCACCTCCTCCGCTTGGCCGAGCCCGAAGAGGTAAATGCGGCCTGGAAGAGTTGGTCCTGCGTCGTCCTTAACCCCGAGGGGCTCTATCCGACCCGCCCCTCCACGGGCGGAAACAAAGGACCAAAGCTGAAAGCCATCGCCGCGGCGCTCAAGGCCTGCGACGACGTCATCCTGGCGACCGACTGCGACCGCGAAGGCCAGCTGATCGGTCAAGAAATTCTCGAACATCTCGGCTATCGCGGACGCGTTCGGCGAGCCTTGTTCACGGCCCAGGATCCAAAAACGCTGCAGCAAGCCTTCGCTCAGCTGAAGCCGAACGCAGAGATGCGCCCGCTCTACGAAGCTGCGGTGGCTCGCCAGCAGGCGGACCAGATCTTTAATCTCTCGCTCACCCGGACGGCGACGAAGACGTTAGTCCCATCAGGCGTGCGCGGGGTCATCGGAATCGGTCGGGTCAAGACGCCGACGCTGGCGATTGTCTGCCTGCGTGAACTGGAGATCCTCAATTTCCGGCCTGAAGACTATTTCGAGGTTGTCGCCGTCGCGACGGTCGCCACCGGCGACTTTTTGGTGCGCCACGCGCCTTCCGCGAAAATGCGAATCAAGGAGCGCGCCCAGGCCGAGGCGATCGCAAAGGCTGCGGCGGGGTATCAGGGACCGCTGCGTGTCTCGGTCGAGGAGAAGCGACAAGCGCCGCCCCGTCTATTTGACCTGCCCTCCCTGCAGAAGACATGCGGCCAGCGTTGGGGATGGACAGCAGATA
>RXIY01000048.1 GCA_003963405.1 Hyphomicrobiales bacterium | reverse complement strand
CATCCTCGAAAAAATCAGCCGCGCCCGCAAGGCTCTCGAGAAAGCAGAAGCGGATGAGTTATTGGTCGCCAATTGAGAGTCAGGACACTAGTTGGTCGGTCTTTCTCATTGGCGATAAAAGGTGAGGGAGCGGCTCGTGGTGTGGCACATAAGCAACGGTTTAACCCTGTTTTACTCGAACATCGTTCTCGGCCTCCGCTAAGCTTTATGGATGGACAGGGGGGCGCTACCGTACTCTCGTTTCAATGCAATGTTTGAGCGCAATCGGCGGCTCGCCTTAGACGCCTCGGTGGTTCCACTGCGGCGCGGAGGCCCTCTCAAATTAGAGGAGACAGACACATGCGACGCATTCAACCTAATCTGGTCGAGGAAGGGGCGCGCGGCGAGTTGCACATCCAGCAACAGCTGGGGTTAGCGCTAGACTCCTTATACAGGAATATGGTTGCCGAGCCGCTACCTGAGAGGTTCCGGCTATTACTTGAACAGCTTGATGCAGAGGAACAGCTTCGCAGCGGGGCCCCCGGACCGGCTCTGGCTATGAGCTAAGCCCAGTGAGCTGCAAACTCCACGCTCAGCGTGGTGCCCGGAGTGCTTGGCGTCCAAAATGCGTACGCCCCGCCCGGGGGACCAAACCGATCTTCTTTCTACGCGGTCGAGCTATGGCTTCCGCTCTGATCGGTCAGGGAGCAACAGAAAGTGAGGAAGACCCCCCAAAATCGTCCGATCCCGAATACCCGATAGTGTACACTCTGCCCAATGCTTGGACAAAGAAACGCTCAGATTTTGAGCGAGATCGACATCCGTCTGAGCTTTCTTGTTGAGCTGAAACCATTTCCTCCGTCGAGGCGCCGTGGCCTGATAATTGCTATTTCTGTCGCAAACCACGCTATGCGTGGTCGACTCAACGACGGGTCAAACGCAGCAACGCCGCTGTTCCAGCCATTTCGCTACTCATGCGAGAGGGTTGGACAGCGGTTTTTTGTGTTTGGCGCGCACGATCACGCAAAGCAAGCTCGAACGGCAGGCCAACAATGGATACGGGGCATCCTCAGAGACACTCGCACATTTTCGCGTCGACTCTCCTTGGGGGGGTCTTTATCTCGCTGCTCGCTATGAACGCGAAAGCGGACGAGATTGGGAAAAAGGCAATACCTCCGGTGTCCGCCGCACGGGTAACGTCAGCGGCCTTGAACGTTGATGGAGCAGCGAGCAGGCAAAACGCGGCGCCACCGCCGCTTGCCGGCCCAGTAACGCCGCCGCCGCCGCCTCCCGGGCCAATCGGCGTTTTCGGGCTCGACATACCGGCGCCAGGAAAGCTCGTTCTCTCGATCACACCTACCTTCTCCAATCTGTCCGGCATTAAGATGGGAACGCGGACCGTTTGGAATGAATATATCGTCTCGACGGTTCCATTTTTTCTCAATCCGCAGCAGCGCGTTCGCATTATTCCGCAGAATATTGCCGCCCGAACCCAGATCGTTGGCCTCAACTATGGCATCACCCAGGATCTATGCGTCGTTTTGAACGCCGGCATGATTGAAAAAAGTCTCGAGGCGCTAGTTTTTAAGGGCACGAGCGGCATCCAGCCGCTGGCCAGAAATTACCCCGATACCGCAGGCCTAACCGACTTTAATCTGTCTGGCGTCTATCGTGTGTACCATGACGACATCAACCGCATCCAAGTTTCTCTCGGCGTTTCCTTTCCAACTGGATCAAACCATGCAATTTTTAACAACTTTGTCTTGCCGAACGGCACGGCCTCAGACATCCGCGCCTTCTATGGAATGCAGCTTGGAACCGGCACATACGACATCATGCCGGGGATTGTTTACGCAGGTTACTTGGGTCCCTGGTCATGGGGCGTCTCCTACCGCGGCCGCTTCCCGCTTGGGCCTAATCCGGAGGGCTACGCGTGGGACGACATACCCCAGTTAAAGCCGTGGGGCGGGTTTACCGTTAATCCGAAGGGATATATGTGGGGCGACCTTCATGAATTGAACGGTTGGGCTGGTTATAGTTGGATTCCCGGATTTACAACGACCTTCCGAGTGAGCGCCACAATGCAAGGCGCGATTCGCGGCTGGGATCCTGAGATTCACGGTCCGGCTTCACCAGCCAATCCGCTCTTCTACGGCGGACAGCGAGTCGAGCTCTTTGGCGGCGGCACGATCAGCGGCAAATTTATCGGTTATGAGAATTGGACCCTTGGCGTTGAAGCGGGGTTGCCCGTCTATCAAAACCTCAATGGCCCGCAGATCATGAAGAATTGGCAGGCCGGCATGCAACTCAAGGTTAAAATCTAAAGCTACGCGTCCGCCGCGGCCGGCGGACACGCTTTTTTTCTCCAAAGAGAGGCGGACGTTCGCGATGTTGATCGGGAGCGCGAGGGGACATTGCAGCTGGAGATTGCGCCACATTGATACCATCGACGCGCTCCTATTTCGCATGCGTGGCGCCCTAGTCTTTTTGTTCTTGGAACTTCTCGTCATTTTCGCCGCCCTCGGGCTCGGCGCGGTCGGCGTCATCAAGACCGTTGATCGTCTTCTTGACCAGGAACCCTTGTCTTTCGGCGCACTGGCATTCCACACGTCCCCGGCGGCGCAAAATCGCGCAAGAGGCACATGGAAGGACTCGCGCCTTGTGGCGGAGCAGAATAGGTGAAAATCGTCATCGTCGACCAAAGCTCTATAAGATTTGCGATCTTGGAAGAAGGGCTGCGGGCGGCAGGCTTTACAGACATTGTCTATTTCTCGGAGCCGGCTGATTTATTGAGCCGCATCTACTCAACTGATCCAGACGTCATCTTGATCGATCTGGGAAGTCCGTCGCGAGACGAACTCGAACAAATGTTCCAAGTGAGCCGCGCTGTGCGACGCCCTATCGCCATGTTCGTCGACAAGGCGGACGCCAAGTCCATTCAGGCGTCAGTGGACGCGGGGGTTTCGGCATATATTGTCGACGGACTGAAAAAAGAGCGTATCAAGTCCATTCTCGACGTCTGCATATCGCGTTTCAACGCCTTCGCAAATCTACAAAGCGAATTGGACAAAGCAAGGTCGGACCTCGAGGAACGGAAGGTCGTTGATCGAGCGAAGGCAATTTTGATGCAAGCAAAGGGCCTGACTGAATCAGAGGCGTATAATATGATGCGCGGCCGGGCAATGCGCGAAAGTAAGAGAATGAACGAGGTTGCCCATTCTGTCATCGCGGCTTGGGAGATTTTCAGATGAAAGCTGATCGCAAACTCAGGATCGGCTTCATTCCGCTTGTTGACGCAGCGTCCCTTCTGGTCGCAGTCGACAAAGGTTTTGCTGCGGAAGAGGGCTTGGATGTTGAACTTGTGCAGGAGATCTCCTGGTCCAACATACGTGACAGGCTTTCGATCGGACAATACCAAGCGGCGCATTTGCTCGCTCCGATGGCTCTCGCCGCGACGCTTGGCCTGAGGCAGCTGAAGAGGCCGACGATCGCTTGCCTCAACCTGGCGATGAACGGCAACGCCATCACAGTCTCGCCCAAGCTCTACGAAAGGCTCGCGAGCGTTGCACAAGGCGATCTCGCCGATCCCAGCGTGAGCGCAAGAGCGTTGAAAACCGTCATCAGCTTACGTGAAAGTCGAGGCGAAGAGCCGTTCACGTTCGGCATGACGTTTCCCTTCTCGACCCACAACTATCAGTTGCGCTTCTGGATGGCGGAAGGCGGAATTGATCCCGACAGGGATGTGCGTCTCATTGTCCTACCGCCACCTTATATGGTCGAGAACCTTGCGAAAGGGCAGGTCGACGGATTCTGTGTCGGGGCGCCCTGGAACACAGTGGCCGAGATACACGGCGTTGGGATCGTTTTGCATCCCGGCTGCGCCATTTTCAATCCTGCGCCCGAGAAGACCTTGGCGATCGGCGCCGAGCTCGCGGGAAGCGAGCCCGAAACAGCTGTGGGGCTCATTCGAGCCTGCCTCAAAGCGGCGGATTTTATCGCATCGCCTGAAAACCGCCCCGAGGCGTTCGCTATGCTTTCGCGTGCCGATCGAGTCGGAGCTGGCGCCGAAGCCTTGCAGCGCACGTTCGAGGGCCGCGTGGGACCCGCGGGGGTGACAAAAGACTATCTCGTCTTTGGCGATGCGGCATCCGGCAAGCCGGATCCCTTTCAGGCGGCTTGGCTTTACGCGCAAATGGTACGGTGGGGACAAGCTCCGTTTTCAATGGAAGCGCTGCAGACCGCCCGCTCCGTATATGAGGACGCATGTTTTGAGCGCGCCTCCGGCGGAAGCGTAACTGAAAAGACAAGCACGATAGGCGCTTTTTCTGGCGTCGAGTTCAATGCATTTGAGCTCGAAGCTTATCTCAGATCCTTTCCTATTGGATCGGGAGTGTGAAGCCAAAGTTCACTCAGTGTGCATAGAGATGCAGCGGAACGTGCCGAACACGTGAGCATGGGCCAAAAAAGACGAAACCCAAGTCTCTAAAGCCTCTGCATTTCAGTGCATGCTACTGCGTTTGCCGACTGGCGCCGGTCTTGCAAGACGGTTTTTGAAATAGCGCGCCTAGGGGCGCGGAGCCCAACGAGGGGTTCAAACAGCAACGCCGCTGTCCCGAAACGTCCGTTAAAGCCGGGCGATTTTGGGCGCGGCTTTTTTTTGTTCCATCGCAGCTGCGTGAACGAGGGGAAGGGAACAATGCCGCGAGGTCGCAGAGCACGCTTTCCCCAATCGGGCGAACGAGTGGCAGGAGAGGTAAATCAGGCCGAATTTGTTCAGAGCTAATCACGATAGGTCTATGCGAGGACCAAGGGCCAATGGACAAAGAGAAACGTGTTGTTGTGGGGGGCGGCATGGCTTCCGCACGCCTGGTCGATGAGCTGAGTTTCGCGGCTCCCGACCGCTATTCGATCTGCGCAACCGGCGAAGAGCCGCGACTTGCCTACAATCGCGACGTTCGGCGCGTCTGCGCCGAAGAAGGCTGCACAAAATGACAGGGGATTTCACGGTCGATCAGAAGCGTTATCTCGAAGGGTTCGTTGCGGGACTTTCCGCGCGCGAGGTGAGATCAACGCCTGTGGCCCAGCCGACCGGCCCCGACGCAGTGCATCTTTTCGCGCAAGATCGCGTCATTGCCAGTGGCCGGAAGCTGACCGATCAGGAGAAATGGAAGCGCGAGACCAATCCCTTCGACGCCTATCCACGCCTCGTCGCGCAAGCGAAGGAGAACGCGCCGCCAAAACCCGCCGACAATTTTCGTTGGCGCTACTATGGTCTCTTCTATGTCGCGCCGGCGCAGGACGCCTATATGCTGCGGTTGCGTATTCCTAACGGCGTTCTCACCCATTGGCAGTTCGCGGGTCTTGCCGATCTCGCGGAATCGCATGGCGGCGGCTATCTGCACGCGACAACGCGCGCCAATCTTCAGATCCGCGAGATCCCGCCGAAGAGTGCGGTTGAGATCATCGAGGCGGTGCAAGACCTCGGGCTCTGGAGCAAGGGCGCGGGCGCCGACAATATCCGCAACGTTACCGGCACGCCGACAGCGGGCGTCGATCCCCAGGAGTTGATTGACACGCGGCCTTACGCCCGCATGATGCATCACCACATTCTAAATGACCGTTTGCTCTATGGCCTTCCGCGGAAATTCAACATTGCCTTCGACGGCGCCGGATTGGTCG
Source organism: Hyphomicrobiales bacterium (assembly GCA_003963405.1). Lineage (GTDB taxonomy): Bacteria > Pseudomonadota > Alphaproteobacteria > Rhizobiales > Beijerinckiaceae > Methylocystis. Next base: position 9,293 of record RXIY01000048.1, on the reverse strand, counting down.
GCGCGCTGGAGGACACAAACGACATCGGCTTTCAGGCGGTCGAGGTGCGCGACGGCCACGGCGTTGCGCCGGGCGCGTGGTTTCGTCTCGCCTTGGGGGGCATTACGGGCCATAAGGATTTTGCTCGCGACACAGGAGTTATTGTTCATCCCGATGAGGCGGTAGAGGTAGCGGACGCGATCCTGCGCGTTTTCATCGAACACGGCGATCGCACCAACCGCGCCAAGGCGCGGCTCAAATATCTTCTCGACGCCTGGGGCTTCGAGAAGTTCCTCCTGGCGGTCGAAGAGAAACTCGGCCGGAAACTTGTCCACATTGGGACGGAAGCCGTGGCCCCGCGTCCGCGTCAGGATCGCGCCGCGCATATCGGCGTGCATCCGCAAAAGCAGCTGGGCCTCAACTGGATCGGAGTCGCTCTGCCGCTCGGGCGCCTGACTTCAGAAGAGGCACGCGGCCTCGCGCGCGCCGCGCGCGATCATGGCGACGGCGGCCTGCGCCTCACCGTTTGGCAAAATGTGCTCCTTACGGGCGTGCCTGACGCACGGGTTGCGGACGCGATCGCCGCAATCGAGGCTCTGGGTCTATCGACCGAGGCTACGCCAATCCGCGCTGGCCTCGTCGCCTGCACGGGGAAATTTGGTTGTCGTTTTGCCGCGGCCGACACGAAACGCCATGCGGCGCTGATCGCCGATCACTGCGAGGCGACGGCGCCGATGGATACGCCCGTCAATATTCACTTGACCGGCTGCCATCATTCCTGCGCGCAGCATTACATCGGCGACATCGGCCTCATTGGCGCGCGCGTTCCGATCAACGACGAGGGCGAAGCGGTCGAAGGCTATCACATTCTCGTCGGCGGCGGCTTCGGGAACGAGTCGGCGATTGCGCGCGAACTCTTCCAAAACGTGCGCGCAGAGGACGCACCGGAGATGGTGGCGGCTATCTTGCGCGTCTATCGTCGACATCGCGAAAACGACGCCGAACATTTTGCCGCCTTTGCGCGGCGCTGTGACGCGGCAACGATTCGTCGTCTGGCGGAGTCGGAGATTTTACAATGACCCACATGACGCGTCCGTCGAGCCTCATCCCCGAAGCGGCGCCCTTCTCCCCCGAGCAGCGGAGCTGGCTCAACGGATTCTTCGCGGCCTACCTGTCCGTCGATAGCGGCGCCACGCCAATTGCGTTCGAGCCCAGTGACGCCGTTCCTGGAATTACTGATTCCGATGACGGTGAGGCGCCCTGGCACGACCAGACGCTGGCCCTCGATGCGCGCATGAAGCTCGCGGAAGGCCGACCGCTGCGCCGAAGGATGATGGCGGCGATGGCGCAGCAGGATTGCGGCCAATGCGGCTATAGTTGCGAGAGCTACGCGGACGCGGTCGCCACACGCAAGGAGTCGCGGCTCAATCTTTGCGCCCCGGGCGGCAAGGAAACCGCGCGCATACTCAAGACGCTCGCTGCGGACCTGGAGACGGCGCCCGCACCGACCGGCGCGTCGACCGAGAAGTCGGAGCCGGCGCCGATTGGCGGCCGGGGATATTCGCGAGATAATCCTGTGCCGGTCACGTTTCTCTCCCGGCGACGGCTCAATGGCGAGGGATCCGCGAAGGAAACCTGGCACATCGACTTCGACGTCTCGGAAAGCCAGTTAGGCTACGCAGCTGGCGACAGTTTCGGCGTCTTCGTCCGGAACGACCTCGGTCTTGTTGACCAGATCATCGCGACGCTCGGGGCGTCCCATGTCACGGCGGTGCGCGGCAAAACGCTGCGTGACCTCCTGCTCGATGACCTGTCGCTCTCGCCCGCGCCTGACGCGCTCTTCGAACTCCTCTCCTTCATCACCGGCGGGGCCGATCGCGACAAGGCGCGCCGTCTCGCGCAGGGCGAGGACCCGGACGGCGACTCCGGGATGCTCGACGTGCTCGCGGTTCTTCGCAAATTCCCCAGTGCGCGTCCGCACCCCGAGGCCTTCGTGGAGGCGCTAGACCCCTTGGCGCCCCGACTCTATTCGATTTCCTCCTCGCCGAAGGCGGCGCCAGGACGCCTATCGCTCACGGTCGACGCGGTGCGCTATGTCATCGGCAAGCGCAAGCGCCTTGGCGTCGCCTCGACCTTTCTCGCCGAACGTGTCGCACCGGCAGAATCCCTGCGCGCCTATGTCCAGAAGGCGCATGGCTTCGCGCTTCCGGAGAACTCCGCATTGCCGATTATCATGGTCGGTCCGGGGACGGGCGTTGCGCCGTTCCGCGCCTTTCTTCAGGAACGGGCGGCGAGCGGCGCGAAGGGAGCCAACTGGCTTTTCTTCGGTCACCAACGCTCGGCCTGCGATTTTTTCTACGCTGACGAATTCGAGAGAATGAAAGCGACCGGGCTGCTGACGCGCCTGTCGCTCGCCTGGTCGCGGGACGGAGCGGAGAAATTCTACGTGCAGGACCGCATGCGCCACTCCGGCCGCGAATTATGGGCATGGCTTGCCAAGGGAGCGCATTTCTATGTCTGCGGCGACGCCCAGCGCATGGCCAAGGACGTGGAGCGCGCGCTCGTCGACATTGTCGCTGAGTTTGGCGCGCGTAGCGTCGATGAAGCGATTGCCTTCGTCGCGCAGTTGAAGAAGGCCGGTCGTTACCAACAGGACGTCTATTGAGGCCCGGCATGTTCGAGGATGTTCTTGCTGTGACGACGCGTGGGATGGCTTCTCCAGGAGAACGAATGGAATCGATCACAGAAACGCGGACAACCTGTCCATACTGCGGCGTCGGCTGCGGCGTTCTCGTGTCCTCCGATCACAAGAGCGAGCCCGTGGAAGTTCGGGGGGATCCAAACCATCCAGCCAATTTTGGCCGCCTTTGCTCCAAAGGATCTGCGCTCGGCGAAACGCTCAGTCTGGAAGGCCGCCTGCTTTTCCCCATGCAAAAGCAGCATAACGAAGCCTATCGGCGGGTAAGCTGGGGTGCCGCCTTGGATGGTATCGCAGCGCGATTTCAGGAAATCATCCGCTGTCATGGCCCGAACGCCGTCGCCTTTTACCTTTCCGGCCAGCTTCTGACCGAAGACTATTATGTCGCCAACAAGCTCATGAAAGGCTTCATAGGCTCGTCTAACGTCGACACCAATTCAAGACTGTGCATGGCGTCAACCGTCGCCGGACACAAGCGGGCCTTTGGCTCAGATACCATGCCGGGGTGCTACGAAGACCTCGATCAAGCGGACCTCGTCAATCTTGTGGGATCCAACGCCGCCTGGTGTCACCCGGTTCTCTTCCAACGCGCAATCAAGAACAAGGCCGAGCGCGGTGCGAAAATCGTCGTCATCGACACGAGGCGGACCGCAACAGCGGAGAGCGCGGATCTCTTCCTCGAGATCAGGCCAGGCAGCGATCAAGCGCTATTTAGCGGCTTGCTTGTTTATCTCGATAAATTTGGTGCATTCGACGCCGACTTTATCCTTTCTCATACGTGCGGGTTGCAGGGCGCTCTCGACGCCGCGCGCGCAATCGCGCCGTCTATCGAGAAAACAGCGCTCGCGACGGGCTTGCGCGAAATTGACGTCATTTCCTTTTTCGAATTGTTTGCGAAGACCCCGCGAACGGTCACCGCCTTTTCGCAGGGCGTCAATCAGTCGGCTCAAGGAACGGACAAAGTAAACGCGATCATCAATTGTCACCTCGCGACCGGCAGAATCGGCAAAGTGGGCGCTTCGCCCTTTTCCCTAACCGGCCAGCCGAATGCGATGGGCGGGCGAGAGGTCGGCGGACTTGCGAATAGTCTCGCTGCCCATATGGGTTTTGACGCTGACAGCATAGATCGCGTGCGCCGCTTCTGGAACGCTCCCCAAATGGCGACGAAAGAGGGCCACAAAGCCGTACAGATGTTTGACGCTATCGCACGAGGCGAGATCAAAGCGCTTTGGGTGGCGGGCACGAATCCCGCAGCGTCTCTGCCAAATGCTGACGCAGCCCGTGCCGCGCTCAGAAAACTGGAACTGTTTGTCGTATCAGACAATGTGAGCTCCAACGATACAATCAACAGTGGCCCACACTTTCTCCTGCCTGCTCAGGCGTGGGGCGAAAAGAGCGGAACAGTCACAAATTCAGAACGAAGAATATCTCGGCAGCGGTCGTTCAATCCGCCCCCAGGGGAAGCTCGCGCAGATTGGGCAATTTTCTCCGATCTCGCAAAGCGTATGGGATACGAAGGGTTCGATTTTGCGTCGGCGGCGGATGTGTTTCGTGAGCATGCAGCATTGTCCGCCTTCGAAAACGGGGGGACACGCGATTTTGACATCGGCGGTTTCTCTGACCTCAGTGACACCGAATACGACGCGTTCGAGCCCACGCAATGGCCAGTTCGGAGCGGAGAAACGACGGGGACACTGCGACTTTTCGAAACCGGGCGCTTCTTCACGGATGACCGAAAAGCGATGTTTGTCGCTCCCTCGCGACCTGCTTTAGCCACTCGTCTCACACCGAGTTTCCCGCTTAGGTTGAATACGGGTCGGATTCGCGACCAATGGCATACAATGACACGGACCGGGGCGTCTCCCAGACTTGCCCGACATCTTCCCGAACCCTTTGTCGAAATCAATCCAAGTGAAGCAAAGCGCTATGGCATAGAAGAAGGCGGGTTCGCTCAGATCACAACGAGATACGGCGTCTGCACCCTGCGCGCCGTGATGACAGACAGGCAGCCGGAGGGGAGCATCTTCGCTCCAATCCATTGGACAGACGAAACCGCCGCGCAGGCGCGTGTCGGCGCGCTTGTCGGATCTTTCCTCGATCCATATTCCGGACAGCCAGAGGCCAAGGCGACGCCGGCAGCGATTGCGCCAGCCTCGTTCGCACGAGCCGGTTTCCTGCTGTCGCGTAGGGCCGTGGCCTTTGACAAAGGGGTTTGGTGGGCGCGAATCGCCGTTGCAAATGGCTACGGTTATCGGGTTGCGACGGATCTCTCGGACCGCGACTGGTTGGCGTCCATCCGCCAGCATTTTTCAGGAAATGATCTCGTTGAGTTTATCGACGAGGCGACCGCCTCCTACCGAGGCGCGGCCTTCCGGGAGGCGCGCGCTGAGTTCATTTGGGCCATTGCGCCGATCGCGCCTAGTTGGGACTCGCAACTGGAGCAACTGCTTTCGGGCCGCGTCGGGAAGGCGATTGACGATGAGGGAGCGCTCGTCTGCGCGTGCTTTGGCGTCGGCGTCAAGCGCATCGAAACGTTAGCGCAACAGGGGCGCCGTTCGGCGGCGGACATTGGCGCCGCATGTAAAGCTGGAACCAGCTGCGGCTCATGTTTACCGGAGATCAAGCGGATACTCGATGCAGCCGCTCGGTCCTAACGGTCGCATGGGAGCTCTCCAAGCTGGGCCTGCCGAGACTCTAGACGTCGCCACCTGATGTTTTCGTAATCACCGCGGACACAACCAAAGAGGATCGAAAATGAAACTCGAAGAGTTCCGGAAAGTCGGCCATTGGCCAACCCTTCTAGCCGCCTTTCTGTATTTCGACATCAGCTTCATGGCTTGGGTTTCTTTAGGCCCGCTCATGATTTATATCACAAAGGGGATGGGCGTTTCGGTGGAAGATAAGCTTTCACTTGTCGCTATCCCGGTGCTCGGCGGCGCCTTTTTCCGTGTCCCGCTTGGCCTCCTCGCCGACGTTATCAGCTCGAAAAAGGCCGGGATCGCCGCACAGGCGATCGTCATGTTTGCCGTGTCCATGGTCAGTGTCCTCGGACTGTCTAGCCCCGCCGCGATTGTACTATTTGGAATCGCGCTTGGTCTGGCCGGCGCCTCCTTCGCCGTCGCCTTGCCTCAGGTGGGCCGATGGTATCCGCCCCAATATCAGGGCGTTGTGATGGGCATCGCCGGCGCTGGAAACATGGGTGTGGTGCTGGATACGCTCTTTGCGCCCTGGATCGCGGAAACCTATGGGTGGCGAACGGTTTACGGCGTGCTGTTTGTGCTGATGGCGGTAGTGTTTGTAATTTATGCGCTCGCCGCCAAAGACGCGCCGGGAGCAAAGTCGACAATCAGCACGTCTGATTACGGAAAAATGCTTCGCGACTCCGACAGTCGCTGGTTCATGTTTTTCTATTTCATCACTTTCGGCGGCTTCGTCGGCTTGGCTTCCGCGTTGCCGCTTTATTTTACCGCGCAATATCACGCCACCGGCGTCGCTGCCGGGCTTGTCGTAGCGTTGATTGTCGCCTTCGGGTCGGGCTTCCGGCCGGTGGGCGGCTACATTGCCGATCGGATCGGCGGCGTTAAGACGCTTTCTGTCCTCTTCGTAGCGGTCTCGATTTGTTATTTCGCAATCGCCTTCTTACCTGAAGGCCCGGCCCCAAAAACAGGCGGTTGGAGCCTGACCCAACTTCCCCCCATTGCCTTTTCGGCCGTTGCGTTGTTTTCAATTGGCGTTCTTTGCCTGGGCATGGGAAATGGCGCGGTGTTCCAGCTGCTGCCGCAACGGTTCCGCAAGGAGATCGGCGCCATGACTGGTCTCGTCGGCGCAGCTGGCGGTGCCGGCGGATTTTTCCTGGCTAAATCGCTTGCATATTCCAAAGGCGCAACTGGGGGCTTTACGGCGGGTTTCTTATTCTTTGCCGTTCTGGCGTTGCTGGGCCTCCTCGGCTTGGTGTTCGTCAAGACCCGGTGGCGTACGACGTGGGGCGCCGTTTCAGGCGCTAGAATATAAGACAACGGGACAAGAAGTGCCGCTTCGTTCAGACCATGATTTGAAAGTCGATGTCGGTTTCGCGACGGAGCGGGGCCGACGCCCTGACAATCAAGATTATGTCGGCGTCTGCTTTGGTCCTCGAGGTGGAGAGTCCTTACAGGGGGTTGTGGCCGCAATCGCCGATGGCGTTGGCGGCCACAAGGGTGGCCGTGCGGCGGCTGAGACCGCCGTACGAGCGTTTATCGACGGCTATTACGCTCAACCTGAGACCCTCGGCGTCATTCGAGCTGCAGCCCGCTCTCTCGAGGCGGCCAACGCCTGGATTGCGGCTCAGGCGCGGGTCGACCCTGAGCTGGAGGGGATGGCGACGACCTTCAGCTCAATCATCCTTTCCCGACGCAATGCATTTGTCCTGCACTTGGGAGATACGCGCATCTATCGCCTCGACGCGGATGGCGGTCTACAGCGGCTGACGAAAGATCACGTTGCGGGCAGGGGTGACTTCGCTCACGTCCTTCGTCGCGCCGTAGGATTCGAAGAAACCGCTCTTTTTGACCAGGCGTCTTGCGCGCTCAGCCTTCATGATCGATTTCTACTCTGCTCGGACGGCGTCCACGGGGTGCTCAGTAATGCTCTTTTGTTAGGCCAATTAGCAGAACGACGCTCCCCACAGGAAACCTCAGAGGCTATCGTCCGAAGGGCGCTCGAAGTGGGGAGCAACGACAATGTCACGGCGCTTGTGGTCGACGTTGTCGATTTGCCGCCTGCCGACGAGCATGCCTTGGCGCGGTTTGCCGCGGATCTTCCGATTTGTGAAGTTCCGCGGGAAGGGGAGGTTGTAGACGATTTCCGGATTGACGGCGCTTTGTCGCAAGGGCGCTACAGCTCGCTCATGCGTGCTACGGATTTACAAAGCGGCAAGGACGTCGTGATCAAGTTTCCAAAACCGGATGTTGCAGATGATGAGACGTATCGTGTGGCATTTATAACCGAATCCTGGGTGGCGGCGCGCGTCCGGAGTCCGTTCATCGGAGAAATAGTTGATGTAGCTCCCATGCGCCAGACCCGCCTCTATTCTGTTATGCCCTTTTACGACGGCGAAACCTTGGAACAGCGGCTGTCTCGAGAGCCGAAGATTGATTTGACAGAGGGAATACCGATAGCGCTACGGCTTTCGAGAGCGGTTGCGACACTGCATCGTTCCGGCATCATTCATAGAGATGTGAAACCCGAAAATGTCATACTTACCCGCGACGGTGGGTTAAGGCTGATTGACCTTGGCGTTTGTCGCGCGCCGCATCTCGAAGATATACCCGATCAGTTTAGCCCAGGAACGCCAAGCTATATGGCCCCAGAGCTATTCGAAGGCGCCACAGGCAATGAATCGTCGGATCTTTATGCGCTGGGCGTCACGATTTATCGCCTGTTTTGTCGCGCTTATCCACACGGTGAAATAGAACCGTTCAGTAAGCCGCGATTTGCGGCGCCCAAGCCAGTTCTCGTGAGGCGACCAGATCTTCCGGCTTGGCTGGACGCCACCATTTCTAAGGCCATCGCGGTTCGAGAAAATGAGCGTTTCGGCGACGTACTTGAATTTGCGTTCGAATTGGAAAATGACGCGGCGAGAACGCGACCCGCCATCCAAGTGAAAAAACCTCTGTATCAGCGCAATCCATTGCTGTTTTGGCAAGCCTTGTCAATGCTGCTGATGTTTTTATTGATAATTTCACTAGCGCTTCGATAAGCATGTCCTGAAGCGCCATCATCGGATCAATCGCGATACATATCGCGGCGCATAGGATCCTGGCTCTCAATTGGCGACAAATACCTCATGCGTCGGCTTTCTCGACAGCAGTTTCGTGGTTGATCGATTGATCGCGGATCTTCGAGCTTTTCACGCAGGTCGATCGTACCGTCGGCCGCTCACAGGGCGGCATTGGCCTCAGTCTCATCCTGGCCAGGCACGCGCAGGGTAGTGAGCATGTGCTGGAATCGAATTCCTCACGCATAAGCATAGATTGTGGGCTGGCGTTTTCGCCTAGCCGCCACTAGACTTTCGCAAAGGGACCATAAAGCGGGGACAGCGGTGACCACGCAAACCTACTCGCGCTTAGCTGGCGCGATCTTCGCGATTGTTGCGGTTCTCCACTTGATTCGAGCTCTGAAAGGCGCCGAGGCGACTCTGGACGGGGCGACAATCCCAGTGGAGGCAAGTTGGGTAGGATTGCTCATCGCTGGCGCGCTAGCATGGCTTGGTTTCACAGCGCGCCACGATTGAGTTGCACCATAAACAACTATAAGTGTAGCCGGCCCTTCGAGTTCAGCAGAAGCTCTCCATTGATCGAGGCAGCCGCCCCCATTATCATCGGATGCGCCGCCTCCAAGGAACTAAATGAGCCAGGCATGTAAATGCCCCGTCGCGAGGGCCCCTGACGTGGCCAAACGACTTCGCCCAGCGAATGTCGAAAGTTTCAAGCTATTGGCAGGAACACGGCGCTCTTGCGCCCGCCAAAATAGCCGCCGACGGGTGTTGTCACGTTAACAGCTGGGTAGCGCTTTGGGCCGACAAGGGCGGGCATGACCCAGCCGCCTGTGAGCTACAAACGCCATCGTTTCCCGGCGC
>RXIY01000016.1 GCA_003963405.1 Hyphomicrobiales bacterium | reverse complement strand
GACATGCCCTAAGCGAACTGCGATCGCTGAATAAAAAGCCGGCCGGATCGAAAGATCCGGCCGGTTTTCTTTTGATCGGCGGCATCTCGGGAAAAGTCGTCAGAAACATATTGCCGAGCCCACGCGCGTCGCTGGCTCTCCCGGCAAGACCGCCTTTCACAGCAAAGGGTTTCGGCTTGCTCAATATCAAATGGTGCGTCCTTTAGACGCAAATCGAGCTACGGCTTTTCTCTCGCGCCAGCGCCTGTTTTGGATGCAAAGTAACGGCCAAATTCGGTCGTGGTTGAAGGGTATTAAGCCCTCGCTCAAGGAAGAAGCTTCGGCTAAGGGAGTATCGCGGCGAATGTCGCTGATTGGTCGGCGGGCAACCGGGGAGGCCCGATCCGTCGTCCGGGACAGAAACCGCGCCGGCAAAAGGCGCGGGGAACAAAATCGAGGGATGGAAATGATGAATTGGCGTAGCCTTGCCGCCGCCATGTTTGGCGCCGTTCTCTCGCTCAGCGTTGGCCAGCCGGCGCGGGCCGAGGGCGGCGCGGGGCCGGAAGCCATGTCGATGGGCAACATGTGCATGGTCATGTTCGGTTACGATATGATCCACATCACCATGTTCCAGCCTGACAAGTCGCGTAGCGAATATTGCAGCGAAATTCCCGCGAGCGGCCGCACGATCATGGTCTTCGATATCGAGACCCCGGCGTTCCGCGATCTTCCGTTGGAATTGCGTGTGATCCGTGATCCGCTGACGCCGATCACCAAGGACACCGATCTCGAGGCGCTGACCGAACTGCACCTGCCGGCGAAGAAATATACGAAGGGCACATTCAGTCTCGAGCATGATTTCAAGAGCAACGGTCACTACATCGGCCTCGTCACGCTGACGCGGGAGAATGGTCAGCAGGAAACCGAGCAGTTCAAATTCATGGTTGGCGAGACACTCTGGGCCTGGGTGCCGCAGATTGCCGGGACGGTGCTGATCGCGGGCATGGTGTTCGTCTATTGGAAACACACCCATCCGTCTTCGAAGAAGAAAGAGAAAGAGCCGACCGAAACGGCCGCATCTTGAAGCGGCGGACAGGCGAACGCATCTCAAACCCGAAACGACACCATCAAGTGAGGCCGGGCGCCTCGGGGGAAATGTCATGAAAGGAATGGTCACCGTCTCGCGCCGCGTTTCGCGCTTTCTCGCGGGAGGCCTGTTCGCCGCGCTCGTCGCGGCGACGCCGGTTCTTGCGCATTCGTTCCTGGTGGAAGCGACGCCTTCTTCGAAAGATCACGTCGCAACCTCGCCCAAGACGATCAAGCTTCGCTTTGGCGGCGGCGTCGAGCCGAAATACTCCAAGCTCACTGTCGAAAACGCCGAGGGCAAGGTCCTCGGGGAGGGGTCGATCGGCACGCCCGAAAAGCCCCGCGAACTAGCGATGGAGTCGCCCGAGCTGACGCCGGGGAAATATATCGTGCGCTACCGGGTTCTCTCGACAGACGGCCATGTGGTTGAGGGTAATTACGAGTTCACAGTCGATCCGAAGTAAAACGGCCGATCTTCGATGGCGGCGGATTGCGCCGGCTCCTTTCGCAAGGGGGAGCGCGCGCCGCCATCGGTCTGCGCCACAAGGCGCCGTGCGATCCGATCAGACGCCCTCCTGCCTTCCTAGCGGAACGGGTCACGAGCGAGAACCGTAACGATGTATCTTTCTCTCGCATTCATACGCTTCCTCGAAAGCCTCCCGTCGGCGCTGGCGGTCGGCCTGCTGCTCATGCCGCGTCTCGTCGGCGAAGATGGCGCACGGTTCAAAATCCCCGTGGCCGCGGCGGCGGTCTTCCGGGCGCTGCTCGGTTTCGCGCTTCTTTATCTGATCGCGCGCGCGATCGTTCCGGCTGAACGGCCAATCGATGCAAACCTCCTGTGGGAGTTCACCTTCGGTACGAGCGTCGGCAAGGCGTGGGTATTCACACAGCTCGTCGCCTTTGCCTTCGCGGGACTGGCGGTCGCCCGGCTCTTCGTTACTTCGAGTCTTCTGGATCGGGTGACCCTCTGGACGGGCGTCGGCGTCCTCGGTGTGGTGTCCGTAACTGGCCACGCAATCGACGACGGCCTGCCGATCTGGACGCAGGCGAGCTTCCTTCTGCATACGGCGGCGGGCTTGACGTGGCTCGGCGGCCTTCTCGGGCTCGTCTGGTGGATGTTCACGGCGCACAAGAAGCCGCCGGAAGTCGCCGCGCAGCTTGCCGAACGCTGGTCGATGGTGGCCAAGATCGCCGTGGGGCTCGTCGCCGTGACGGGCGTCGCCATGGCTTACGAAAACGTCGGCAGCGTTCCGAACATGCTCGCCACGCCCTACGGGCGGCTGTTGACGTTGAAGCTCGTCCTGCTCTGCGCGGTGCTGCTCTGCGCCCTCGCCATCGTACGATACATGCACCGGCGCCCTGCCGGCGACGGGTTCAATGTCGATTGGGTAGGGAAGGTCGGCAGCCTGGAGGCGTTCTTCGGCCTTGGGCTGCTGGCGATCGCCGGCTATATCGCGGTCATCACGCCGGCCTCGCACGAAACGAATATTTACTGGCCGCTGCCCTTCCGTCTTTCCTATATCGCGACCTGGGGCCAGAAGCCGACTTTCCCCGCGCCGATCTGGTGGTGGGGGATCGCAGGGGCTGTGCTCACGGTTGTCGCGGCCATGATCTGGTGGACGCCGGCGACGCGCGAAAAGCGGCTTTACGCCACGCCGGCGGCGACCATCGCGGCGCTGTTCTGTCTCGCCGTGTCCTTCTCGACCGAAGCCTACGAGGACACTTACAACGATCCGACACAGGATTTCACCGCCGAGTCGGTCGCGCGCGGCATGGCGGCGTTTCAGGAAAACTGCGTCGGCTGCCATGGCGCCATGGGCGAGGGCAACGGCCCGATGTCCAAAGACCTAAAAAATGCTCAAGGTCTGAAGATCGAGCCGGCTGATCTTACGGCCCCCCATGTCGGCACCCATACGATCGGCGATATTTTCCACTGGCTGACCTTCGGCGGCCAGAGTGGGGTCATGCCGAGTTTCAGCCATGTCCTCGACGTCGATGATCGCTGGGACATGATCAACTACCTGCTGATGCTGTCGAGCACGAACCGGTCGCGCTTCATCGCGCCGCAGGCGATGATCCAGTGGCTTATCGCGCCGGATTTTGCTCTCGTCGATCCGAAGGAGGAGGTGACGACCTTCTTCAAGCTGCGCGGCAAGCCGGCGCTCCTTTCCTTCGCGCGCTGCACGGCGGCTGGCGAAGAGAAGAAGGAGCTGGACGCGAGCCTTCTCAAGGCGGCCGAGGCGGCGAAAGCCGCCGGTGTGAGCCATGTGACGGTCTATACGGGCGATTGCCCTCAGGCCGCCAAGGGGCGTGAGGCGCTGCATCCGGCGGCGGTGGAGAAAGCCTATTCGATTATCAACCGCTTTCCGAACGTGCCTTACACGAGCGAGATCGGGCAGGCCCATTTCCTGATCGACCGGTCGGGTTATGTACGTGCGCGCTTCAAGCAATTTGGCGAGGACGATGGCAGCGCCACCCAGTTCGCCGCTCAGGCCGGAATGATGGCGCAGGAGCCCATCGTCGAGATCAACCTGCACTCGCACTAAAGGCGCGGCGTTTTCAAAGCCGGCGGCAGCCGGCGATTTCAAGGAGAGAAACATGATGATCAGGCGGCGTGATCTTTTGGCGTCAGGCGGCTCCTTGCTTGCTGGCGCCACTCTAGGCGTTTTTGCGCCGGCGACCTCCGCGCTCGCGCATGAATATGATGTGGGCAAGCTGAAGGTCGAGCACCCCTGGCTAAGGTCGCCGGCGGATGGCGAAAAGAACGGAAGCTTTTACGCCTTCTTGCACAACAACGGCGACACGCCTGACAAGCTCGTTGCGGTAAAGGTCGAGAAATTCGGCAAGGCCGTAATCCATGGCGACCCGAAGAATCTCGAGCTCGAGACGCCGGTTGTGCTGCCGCCGAAATCCAAGGTCACGCTGGCGCCCGGCGGCGTCTATGTCGCGCTGCTCGACGCCAAGAAGCATCTCGAAGTGGGCTGGGGCCTCGAGATGACTCTCGTCTTCGAGAAGGCTGGCGAGGTCGTTATCGACGCCGCGATCGAGGCGCCCGACGCCAAGCACGCCCATGACGCCGAAGCGCAGGAGCGCTGGGAGAAGGCGCATAACAAGGACACGTCCGGCCCGAAGGACAGTGGCGGCCATGAAGGGCATCACGGCCACGACGACCATCACCACATGGAAAAACAGCCCGCCGACGGAAAGTAATCCGGCAGGGCGCGGCTCGGCCGCGCCCTCTTGCGGGGGTCAAAAAAAAGCGCGCCTGTCGGGCGCGCAAGAACTCATAGGATTCGTCCCTGTCAGCGGTCGACGCTGACCAGACGGCCCGCGAACTGGCTATTTCCTGCGGTCTGTGACGTGTTCTGGGCCGAGTTTATGGGAAGAGCAAAGCCGAGAACGAAGGCGGCGAAAGCCATGGCCGCCACGAGAAGTATTGAAACACGGAATTGACGACGGGCCGACTCGCGGTCGAAGCTGCGCGCGAAACCGGGTTCAAGCTGGTCGTCGAACTTATCAACGAGCGACATTGTCAGTCTTCCTTTTGGCTCAAACGCCCTTTTCCCTTTATCTCCGCTTATGGCCTCCCTCTTGCCGCAGCGGATTGGCTGGACCTCGTTGGTCTTCGCCTTTGCAGGGGTAACTATCAACAAGCGAAAAAGTTGCATGGGCGCTGGCCGATTTTCATAAAAAATTAACTTTTCTCGGAAGCAGGGTTAACCGACGGCTACGCAAATGGGTCGATTTGGAGCCATCCCCGATCGGCTCGAGTCCAAGCGGCGAGGCAAACAGCTCTTTTTTCTTGGGCTCGCATGCCTGCGAGGAGCGAGGCGACCGCAAGAGCGCCCAGTCGCGCGGGCGCAGGGTTGCAGACGGGCGACCGGAGAGGGGCGCGACATTGGCGAAGCAAGCGCCAGCTTCCCGTAAAGGGCGGAAGCCAGTTCCGATCGGCCGCTGGCGGCCAGAGGGCCGAACCGTACACGGCTCGCGGCTAGCCACCCGTTCCCGCTTTTTCTTGCGCGCAACGGTCTCCGCTCTGCTGGCCGTGGCGGACGAGGCGTAGGGTTGCAAAGCGCGGCGCAGGGGCTTTGCTCGCCCGCCGCAAGGCCGCGTCGGCCAGCGCAAGGCTTGTGAAGGTGACAATCACCCCGGCGGCGATATCGACGAAATGGTGCCCCCCGTCGGCCGGAACGGAAGCCAGCACGATCATATTCCACACCGCCGCGACTGGCCCGATGTAGGGCGTTCCCCATAGGGCGTAGACCGATAAGATCGCGAGGGACGTATGGAACGACGGACAGCCAATGAGTCCCGTCAGTCCGTCGAGATTGAGGGTCGGCGTCGGGCCCGCGTGCAGCGACAGGAGCTTCAAGGCTTCATCCTTGGTCATCGCGAGGTGGAAGGCCGGCTCAGCGAAACCCTGTGCATAGCGCAACGGCAGGGCGCCAAAACTCGGAAAGGCCGTCCAAATGGCGATCGTCAGCGCCGAGGAAACCATGAAGGCGATTGTGAAGCGGTCGAGCCGATCGAAGCGCCTGGAGAAGCCTAGCAGAATGACGGCAATCGCCACTTGGGGGAGAGAACTGAGATAGGCCAGGGTGAGCAGCCTGCCAACGAACGGGTTCGATTTCACCCAGGAAACATATGCCCACCAATCGACGCCCATTGCGCTGTCGAGGCTTGCCAGAAATGCGTCGTTCAGCGGCCGGCGCAGCTCCAGTCCGAGATAGTTGTCCAGCACCGCGACGTTTGTGTAAACGATGAGCTGAGCCGCCACGAAGAGCGCCGCGCCTATGCCTTCATCGCGACCCCGCAGGCGATAGGCCGCCCCGAAACCAGCCAATACGGTTCCGGTCACATAGAGCGGCAGGAGGCTCTCCCAGTCGATCCGCACCGACGTGAAGGGCGCTACGAGGCCGAAAAGCGCAGAGGCCGCGAGGATCACTCCAAGCCGCCAAATATCTGCGTAAGTCAGTAATCCGCGAGTCATGGTCCGCCATCTTGATCTTGACCATATCAGGCGAACGTCAATGAAAATTCGGTTAATTTAGTTGGTAGACGCGTTTGCGGCGCTGCAACACGGCAAACGCGCCCCTTAAGCTACGGCTTTTCGATTGATCCGGACCAAGCGACCGTTTATCTTTGCAAATCCTTATGTGCGGCGCACCAAGCCGTCCCCAATCCAAGAAGGCAAGTCGAACGATGTCCCCCTTCCTCGCCCACGCTCTCTCGCGCGTTAAGCCCTCCGCCACGATCGCCGTGACGCAGAAGGCGCGCGATCTGAAAGCGCAGGGCAGGGAGGTGATCAGCCTCTCAGTCGGCGAGCCGGACTTCGATACGCCCGAGCATATTCGCAACGCCGCCAAGGCGGCGATCGACCGCGGCGAGACGCGCTATACGCCCGTGCTCGGCATTCCGCAGCTGCGCGAGGCCGTGGCGCGCAAGTTCAAGCGCGAGAACGGGCTGGACTACAAGGCGTCGGACACGATCGTCGCGACCGGCGGCAAGCACATTCTGTTCAACGCCTTTCTCGCCACCATCAACCACGGCGACGAGGTCATCGTCACGGCCCCTTATTGGGTGAGCTATCCCGAGATGGTCGCCATTTGCGGCGGCAAGACCGTCTTCGTCGACACGAAGATGGAGGATGGCTTCAAGCTTCAGCCGGAGGCGCTCGAGGCGGCGATCACGCCAAAGACGAAATGGCTCGTGCTGAATTCGCCGTCCAATCCGTCGGGCGCCGCCTACAGCCGCGACGAGATGAAGAAGGTCACGGATGTGCTGATGCGCCATCCGCAGGTGCATGTGCTCACCGACGACATTTATGAGCATCTCGTCTACGGCGACTTCAAATTCGTGACGCCCGCGCAGGTCGAGCCCAATCTCATGGAGCGGACGCTCACGATGAACGGCGTCTCCAAGGCCTACGCCATGACAGGCTGGCGCATCGGTTATGCGGCGGGGCCGAGCCATCTCATCAAGGCCATGGACCTTCTGCAGGGCCAGCAGACCTCCGGCGCCTGCTCGATTGCGCAATGGGCGGCCGTCGAGGCTCTCGATGGGCCGCAGGAGCATCTCGCCATCTTCCGCAAGGCGTTTCAGGAGCGGCGCGACCTTGTCGTCTCCATGCTCAATCAGGCGAAATATCTCCAGTGCCCGACGCCCGAGGGCGCCTTTTACGTCTTCCCCTCCTGCGCCGAAGCGATTGGCCGCAAGACGCCGGCCGGCAAGGTGATCGAAAGCGACGAGGATTTCGTCACCGAGCTTCTCGAGGCCGAGGGCGTCGCCGTGGTGCATGGCTCGGCCTTCGGGACAGGCCCGAACTTCCGCGTCTCTTACGCGGCGTCCGCCCTCACGCTGGAAAAAGCCTGCGCCAAAATCCAGTCGTTCTGCGCTAGTCTGAGGTAGCGGCGCAAAGACTGTTGCGAACGAGGGAAGTCATGCCCGGTATGAAAATCGTCACGCTCATCACGTTGGTTCTGATGTTGAGCGTCGCCCTGCTGCACAACATCAGCTTCTTGACCAAGGTGATCATCGACCTCCTGCTTTTTGCCGGCTGGCTCCTGTTCGCGATCGTCAGGGTGGCCGCCGAGAGGCGGAGAATCCGCCGCGAGCGCGCGGATACGGCCGCCTGACGCCGGCGCCGACGCCTGGGGCCGCGCCCGCCTTCGAGCGGCGGCGGCGCCGTGCGTGTCCTGGACGATCCTCCCGAGCCTGGGACACGAAGCTTTACCCGCTTCCTTTCCCCACCTTAGAATAAAGAAAAAGCGCAGGAATCACGCCCGCGCGCCGGAGGTGCGTCCGATGACTCTCTTTCTTCTCTTCGTGCTCGCGGGCCTGAGCGCGCTGATCGCTTATGTCTCGCTTCAGCCTGATACGTTCCGCATTGCGCGTTCCGCCGTCGTCGATGCGCCGCCGGAACGCATCTATCCGCTCATCAACGATCTGCACAATTGGGAACGCTGGTCGCCCTGGTCCAAGCTCGATCCGGCGCAGGTCGTGACCTATGACGGCTCGCCGCTCGGCGCCGGCGCGATCATGTCTTGGTCCGGCGACAAGAAAGTCGGCGCGGGCAAGATGAAGATCGCCGAGAGCAGCCAGAACGAGCGCATTCGCATCAAGATTCAGTTCCTCAAGCCGATGAAGGCGATCCACGACGTTCAGTTCGACCTCAAGCCCATCAGCGAGACGAGAACGGAAGTCGTCTGGACCATGTCCGGCAAGAACGAGTTCATCGGCAAGGCCATGCACGCCTTCATGAACATGGACAAGATGGTCGGCGCGCAGTTCGAGCGGGGCCTCGCCGATCTCAAGGCGCTTGTGGAAGCGCCGGCAGAGGCGTAGCTCTCTGGCGTGCGGGACGCAGTCCCAAAGTCAAGGGAGCGATCTGAATGAAGAATTTGTTGCTGGGCGGGCTCGCCGCCATCACCTTCGCCGCGGCGCTGACGATGGAATCGGGCGAGGCGAACGCCGTCGTCTGTGCGGCGGGCCCCTATCGCGCGGGATGCGCCGGCTATCGTGGCGCGGCGGTCGTGCGCCGGCCCGTGGCGCCGGGGCGGGTTTGCCGCACGGTCTGGACCGGGGGCGTGCGCCGGACGGTCTGCTACTGATAAATGAAGGTTTGGCGCGCGGCAGGTCGGCCCGCCGCGCGCATATGACGATTCGCCGGCCTTACTTGGCGGCGTCCAGCATTTCCTCGACATGCTCCCAATTGACCATGTGCTCGAGGAACGCCTTCAGATAGTCGGCGCGGCGGTTGCGGTAATCGATGTAATAGGAGTGCTCCCACACGTCGGCCACGAGCAGCGGCTGCGCGCCATGAACCAGCGGGTTCTCCGCATTCGGGGTCTTGCGGATCGCAGCCTTGCCGTCCTTGAACTCCAGCCACACCCAGCCCGAGCCGAACTGGCCGAGGCCTTCCTTCTGGAACTCTTCCTTGAATTTGTCGAAGGAGCCGAAGGAATCGACGAGAAGCTTCTCGATTTTCGCCGGCGCCGCGCCGCCGCCATTCGGCTTCATCCACTTCCAGTAATGGTGGTGGTTGTAGTGCTGGGCGACATTGTTGAAGATCGGCGTGTTCTTGCCGAAGGACCCGACGATCACGTCCTCGATCGGCTTGCCCTCGAATTCCGTGCCCTTGATCAGATTATTGGCGTTGGTGACATAGGTCGCATGGTGCTTGTCGTGGTGATACTCGAAGGACTCGCGCGACAGGTAGGGCTGAAGGGCGTCGTAAGCGTAAGGGAGATCTTCAAGCGTAAAGGACATCAATCGTCTCCTGAACAGAAACGGGACTCTCTGGCCCCGCGTTTAACTAGACCCGGCGCCATTGCGCGGCAATAAGCATGACGGCCAGCGGCCGACGGTGAGGCACAGAAAATGGCCCGGCCGGGCCTTGCCAACGACAATGAAAAAGGCCCGGCGCGGGCCGGGCCATGAAAGCGTTTTTCGGTTTCTCTCTCGGATCAGGCCGTGGCGCCCGCCGTCTCGACCGCCTTGTTGGCCTTGTTCGCCTTGGCGCGCAGCGCCAGCCACATGACGCCCACCAGCGCGAAGAAGCCCACGGCGTAGAGGATGTATTCGAGCATCCCCCAGAAGGTGTAGAGCCCCACAGTGAACGGGAACTGCGACACCCATTCGTTGCCGAGATCGTCGCGCACCGTCACGATTGCGACGTAGCGGCCCGCGTCCTTGAAGTCGTGTTCGAAGGTCATGGTGCCGTTGCGATAGACCTTGGGTTCATGGAAGGCGACGGTCAGCGAGTCGAGACCGTCCTTTGAGACAGGCGCGCCCGTGTCCTTGATGATCCGCGCGCCAATGGCCATGTCGCGCAATTCCGGCGAAACGGCGGTCAGAGCGATAACGGTCGGACCCGTCTGCGCAATGTCCTGACAGAATTCCTGCTCCTCGCCCGTCCGCTGATAGCCGATGAAATGCATCGTGCTGGGGCCGATGCGCAGCACGCATTCATCCTGCTCCAGCTTCACGCCGCCATGCGCCTGCGCACCTGTTGGCGCAAGGCCGAAAGCGGCGACAAGACCAAACGCCGCCAACAGGCCGCGCTTAAACAAACCCTTCATGCTCGTCTCCTCATCAAGACATGACTATGGCCGTGTGGTCCGGCGGCTCCCACGCCGCCGCCCGCCGCTCTACCAGCCGTTGACAAGAGCTTTGTATTGGGTGTGGTTTTTACTATGCGTCATCATGACGCATTATTTGCGGATATTTTAACATATTGTTTTCAATCGCATAACGCGCTTCATCGATCATCGCCTACGGCTGCGCTCGACACTATATATTGAAAATGGCAGCGCAAACGACCATATATATTGAAAAAATCCCTTTCGGGGTGTTTGCTCCGGACTTCGTGAAAAACAAGCAAATAACAGCAAGAATTACTTGCGATCCGGGTCGGTTGTGCGCCTGCGCGCCTGTCATGCTAAGAGTGATGCAAGGCCGGACGTTGGGTGGCTCGCTGGGGACCGCAGCAGCGTCGAACGAGTGGGCGTTGTGAAGCGACCGAGGGACATGAAGCGCAATCTGTCAGGTTGGGGCGTGACCATTGCGGGCCTGCTGCTTTCGAGCGGCGGCGCCTATGCGATGTGGACGGGCTGGGACATGATCCTCGTCGAGCGCGGCTGGAGCCTGTTCATCGCCGGCGCCGTCGCGGTCTCTGGAGGCGTGGTAACGATGGCGCTCGGGCGGGTGATCGCGCATCTGTCGCGCCTCGCCGCGGCCCCCGTGCAGGCTTCCATCGCCTCGTCGGCAGGGACGGCGGCCTCGCCGGTAGCGGAACAGCGCGCCCCGGCGGGGCAGGCGTTCGCGGAAGAAAGAGCTTCCGCCAATCCGCCGCTCCCGGCCGACCTTTCCGGCGCGAAGCCGGCCAAACCGGCGCCCGCCAGAGTGGCGCCCCCCAGACCGGCGACTCCAGCCGGGTCAGGCGCGGCGAGCGCAAAGTCCGAGAGCAAGCCGGCGACGGCCGAGGCCGCGCCGCTGCGCCCGGCGACCCCGCCGCCGAGGTTCAGCGCCCCCACGCCGAGCGAGCCAAGGACGGATGAGCGCGTCGCCGAGTCCAAGACGGAGACGTCGCCTCCCGATTTCGCCGCTTTGCTGAATCCGCAACTCAAGCCGCAAGCGCCTGCGGCGGAGCCGGCCGAGGTCGACCGCTACACAGCGGGCGACGCCACTTATGTGATGATGTCCGACGGCTCGGTCGAGGTGCACAGCGCCGGGAGCGTGCAGCGTTATCCGTCCCTCGCGGCGCTGAAGGCCGACACGTCATTGCGCCAGCGACAGACGTAACGTCAGCCGCCTTTGCCCCAGATGAGAAAGAGGGCCGCGTCGCCGGGCAGGCCGTCGGGAAAGTCGATGACTTGCGCGGCGATCCTGAATCCGCGCGGGTGAAGTTCGTTGCGCCAGCGGCGGAAAACGTCGCTGGGCTCGCCCCGCAGCGTCTCCGGCCAGCGGCTGTCCGGCGCGTTGATCGCCCGTCCCCCATCCGCGCAAAGTTGCGACGGGAATCGTATGAGAATGTGTTCGGTGAGGCCGCCGGCCGCGGCCGCGCGCGCCTGAGACAGCATTTCCCGCCATTGCGCGTCCGTGAGGCGGCGCGCCGCAAGATCGCGAATGCGCTGTTCGCGCAAAGCGGCGGCGGCGCGCCGCTGCTCGATGCGCTCGTTTGCGATTTCGTGCTCATGCGCGGCGACGAGTTCGCGAAACTCGGAGGCCGTCACAATGTCGCAACTCGCGGGCTCCGGTTGCGGCATGGTGATCGTGGGCCTGTCGGCGGCGGTCGCGTCGCCGCCCGCCCTGGCGATCGCCTCCAGCACCGCGCGGCGCAGCAACAGGCCGACGAGCTTGCGTCCCTCGACGACGGGCATGCGCTTGAGCCGGTGCTCGGCCATGATCCGCTCGACTTCGGCGAGGCGCGCGTCGCAGGGAACAAAGATCGGCGGCGCGGTCATGATCTCGCTGAGCGCGCGGCTCTTGCCAAGGAAGGGCGCTTTCGGCCGGTTGCGCAGCAGAAACGGCGGGATCGGTCCGAGATCGACGGCAATGGCCGGACGCGCTTTCTCCAGATTGCTGCGCGTCACAATGCCAATCGGCTCGAGGTTCGTGTCGACGACCGGCACGGCGCCGAGCGAGGACTCGGCAAGGGCTTTCGCGACGTAATCAATGTCGGCGTCGAGCGTCACATAGACGAAGCGGCGCTGCATGAGGTCGCAAGCGATCATTCGGCTCCTCGCACGGTCAGGGTCATTCTGACAGTTCGATTGTTACCGGAACGTGATCGGATGGCCGCTCCCAGCCGCGCGCTTCCGTGCGCACGTCGAGCCGCTTCAGCGCGCCGCCGAGCGCCTCGCTGACGAGAATGTGGTCGAGACGGCGCCCGCGATTGGAGGCGGCCCAGTCGGCCGCGCGATAGCTCCACCAGGTGTAAAGCTTTTCATCCGCCGGCACGAAATGACGCATGGCGTCGATCCATTTGCCGGCGCGAAACACATTGTCGAGCTTCTCGACTTCGACCGGCGTGTGGCTCACGACTTTCAACAGCGCCTTGTGGCTCCAGACGTCATGTTCGAGCGGCGCGATGTTCAGATCGCCGACGAGCGCGACGCGCCCCTTCGCGGCGCCGTTCTCGCCCCAGCTCGTCATCTCGTCGAGAAAACCGAGCTTGTGCGCGAATTTCGGATTGATTTCGACATCCGGCTCGTCGCCGCCCGCCGGAACGTAGAAATTATGCAGCGTGATCGGTCCGCCCGCGCTCTCGACCTCGACGGCGATATGGCGCGCGTCGCCTTTCTCGCAGAAGTCGCGTTTCTCGACGAGCCGGAGCGGCTTCTTCGAAATGACGGCGACGCCGTGATAGCCCTTCTGTCCGTTGATTTCCGCGTGCTTGTAGCCGAGCGCCGCAAAGTCCTTCATCGGGAATTCGGCGTCGCGGCATTTGGTTTCCTGAAGACAGAGAACGTCGGGCGCCGTCGTTTTCAGGAAATGCGCCACGAGCGGCATGCGCAGCCGAACGGAATTGATGTTCCAGGTCGTGAGCTTCAAATGGGTCAGGCCTTGGTTTTGTCGCCGAACAGGAAGGGCGCCACGTCTTTCACGCCGGGCTGCTTCTCCGTGACGAAAGGGGTGGGGCGGCACACCGCCATGGCGGAGAGCCCGACGCGCGCCGTGAGCAGGCCGTTGAGCACGCCCTCGCCGAGCTTGGCCGAGAGACGCGCGGCGATGCCGTGCCCGAGCACCTGCTGGAGTAGCGTATCGCCGACCGCCACGGTGCCGGTGATGGCGAGATGCGCGCCGACGGAGCGCGCGAGTTTGAAAAATCCGAGCAGGCCGGGGCGCCCGCCATAGATTTCGGCAATGCGCCGCATGAGCACGATCGCCTGTCCGCCGACGAAGATCACATCCAGCACGGCGCGGGGACTCACTGCCGTCACGACAGAGACGCGCTTCGCCGCCGCCGCGATTTCGCGCCGCGCCTGCCCATCGAGCGGCGCGACGAGATTGCGCTCGGCGAGGTCGACGAGATCCTTGCCGTCGATGATCTGCTTTGCGTAATCGTTCATGAGCGCGCGCGGCCGCGCGAGATCGACGCGCTGCTCATAGAGCGCGCAAAGCTCCAGCACATGGACGCGCGCAATTTCTGCGTCGTTCGCCGCGCGCGCGCCCGCCAAAGCAGCGTGGAGTTTGGCGACGCGATTTTGCAGCATGATCGAGCGGATTTCACGCGCGATGAAGACGAGCGCCGCGGCGGCGGCGGCGATCGCGAGCGCCAGTCCGATTGTGCCGAGAAAAGCGGAGTGCCGGAAAAGGTCCTCGACGAGATTCCATGCCCATGCGCTCACCGCCAGAGTGAGAAGGCCGCTCAGCGCGGACAGGAACAGACCGCCGGGGGTGAGAAACCAGCGATCGAGAACGCCCTTGGCCCGAGCCGCCGCGACGGCCTCCTCGCCGCCCGGCGCGCCTTCGACGAGTTCGACCGCTTCGGCGAAAACATCGACTTCTGGTTCTATCACCTCCGGCGCGGGCTTCGAGGCGACGGTCTCGTCGCCATCGAGGCGAAACGCGCGCGGGCGGAGTCTGCGTTCGGAATTGCGCTCGGAGTTGCTCATGGGCCATGTCCGGGAATAATCGAGATAGTCCTTTATCGCTTTCGGCCGCAAAACGGGAGCGTCATGATCGTTTCTTGGAAAAAGGCTTGTCTGCCCCCGACGCCTTGGCCAAGGAAGGAGCGGCGGCGGCGTCGTCATCCGGGTGCTTGTTGCGCACCTGCCGAGCCTCCGCTAGCATTCGCCGCGCTTCAGCCGGCGTGTCTCGAAGATCAGAGCTTGCGTAAACCGTCATGATCTCCTTCCTGTCCGACGCCCTCGCGCTCGCCATCGGCTATCTCCTCGGCTCGATTCCCTTCGGTCTGCTGCTCACGCGCGTCGCCGGAACGAGCGATCTCCGCTCCATCGGCTCCGGCAACATCGGCGCGACCAATGTGCTGCGCACCGGTCGCAAGGACCTCGCGGCCGCGACCCTGCTGCTCGATGCGCTCAAGGGAACGGCCGCCGTGCTCATCGGCGCCAAGCTTTCGCCCGAGGGCGCGATGATCGCGGGCTTCGCCGCTTTCGTCGGGCACATTGCGCCCGTCTGGCTGAAGTTCAGGGGCGGCAAGGGCGTCGCGACCTTTCTCGGCTGTCTCTTCGGACTCTATTGGCCGGCGGGACTGGCCTTCTGCGCCGTCTGGCTCGCTGTCGCGGCGATCACCCGCTATTCGTCGCTCTCGGCGCTCGTCGCGAGCGTCGCGGCGCCGCTGCTGCTGCTGGTGGTCGGGCAGGGCGGCGAGGCTTTCGTCGTCGGCGCGATGACGGCGCTGCTGTGGCGCAAACACGCCGAAAACATCGCCCGGCTGCGCGCGGGGACCGAAAGCCGCATAGGTCAGAAGACATGAAGGACGCGGGGACGGGCGCGCATCTGAGCGAGGAGCAGCTCGTCGATTGGCTGCGCCTGATCCGTAGCGAAAACATCGGGCCGCGCACGTTCCGGGAGCTGATCAACCGCTTCGGCGGCGCGCGCGCGGCGCTGGAGGCGCTGCCCGAACTCGCCAGGAAAACGTTGCGCGGCCGCACGATTCGCATCGCCGAGCGCGACGACGTCTTGCGGGAGATCGACGCCGCGACCGCCATGGGCGTGCGCTTCGTGACGACCGGAGATTCCGATTACCCACCGCTGTTGCGCCAGATTCACGACGCGCCGCCCGTGCTGTCCCTTCGCGGCGATCCCGCCGTGGCGCAGCGAAGCGCCGTGGCGCTCGTCGGCTCGCGCAACGCCTCGGCGGCGGGGCTCGCCTTTGCAGAACGGATGGCCCGCAGCCTCGGCCGCGCGGATCATGTCGTCGTGTCGGGCCTTGCGCGCGGCGTCGACGCCATCGTGCACCGCGCCAGTCTGGAGACGGGAACGATCGCCGTGCTGGCCGGCGGACAGGCTCGGCCCTATCCCGCCGAGCATGAGCGGCTCGTGGCCGATATCGCGGCGCAGGGGCTCGTGGTGTCCGAGATGCCGATCGAGTGGGAGCCGCGCGGGCGCGATTTTCCGCGCCGCAACCGAATCATTTCCGGCCTCAGTCGCGCCACCGTGGTCATCGAGGCGGCGCGGCGCTCGGGCTCGCTGATCACGGCCCGATTCGCAAATGAACAGGGGCGGGAGGTTTTCGCCGTGCCCGGCTCGCCGCTCGATCCGCGCGCGGAGGGGACGAACGACCTTCTCCGTCAGGGAGCGACGCTGTGCGCAAGGCCGGAGGATGTCATCGACGCGCTGGCCGAGGGCCGTTCCGCGACGCCGGGCGCGCTCCTCGACGAGGCCATGAGCGGCGAGGAGGTCGAGCCCTTGTTCGACGAGCTGGATCTCTCCGCGCCGCAAGGAGAATTCGCTTTCGAGGAAAGCGCCCCGGAGGCATCGGAATACGAGCTTCGTGAATCGACCGGAGCGGCCGCCCCAACGCACAACCCGCCGGCGGGAGACGCGCGCGAGATCGTCCTGGCGCTGCTCGGTCCCGCGCCTGTGCCGGTGGATGAACTCATCCGTTTGACGGGTCTTGCCGCGCGTGACGTGCACGGCGCCCTCATGGAGCTCGATCTGGATGGCCGGCTCGAGCGGCATGGCGCCAATGCGGTGTCGCTCCTGTGCGCGCTTTAGTCTCAATTCTCGCGAAGAATGACAGCGCCCCCCATCTCGCGGGCGCGGATTTCCGCTTCGACCCGAGCGAGATTGAGGAAATACGCGACCATTTGCAGCTCCGCGCGAGCCGCGAGCTGAGCGAGTTCAGCGGTCATGTCCGCGATATAGCTCGCCATGGCCGCGGCGTCCTCCTCGGCGCGGCGCGCGGGCGTCGACGCCTGCGATGGCGTGGCTCCTGTGGCAGGTGTTCGGGCCATGAACTTGCCTCCGTCGATCTGTCTCTGCCGCAGCTTGATCTCAACCGTAAGGTGTAACCGTCTTAGAGCACAGTCTAGGGAAGTCAAGTACGGAAAGCCGTAACGGCGACCGGCGGCGCGATCTCGTGCATCCACCGGAAGTCTTTGACTTTCCGCTTAAATTCCCAATCTTGCCAGCCGGTCGAGCGCACCTTGCAGAATATAGGCCGCGGCCATGCGGTCGACGACCTCGGCGCGTTTGGCGCGGGACGCATCCTGTGCGATGAGGTCGCGCGTCACCGCCGCCGTGGAGAGACGCTCGTCCCAAAAGGCGAAGGGCAGGGGGGTGAGCTTGCGCAGATTGCGCATGAAGGCGCGGGTCGCCTGGGCGCGGGGACCTTCCGTGCCGTCCATGTTGAGCGGCAGGCCGAAGACGAGCGCCTGAGCCTCGAAATCCGCCGCGCGCTTCAGGAGCGCCTCGGCGTCCTGCGAGAACTTGACGCGGCGGATGGTGTCGAGCGGGGAGGCGAGCCGCCGCTCCACATCGGAGAGCGCGAGGCCGATCGTCTTGGTTCCGAGATCGAGGCCCATGAGTCGGCCGCGCGACGGCAGCGCGCGCGCCAGATCCTCGAGCGTGGTGTCTATGCTGGTCATGCCTCGCGCTACCATGCCCATCGTCAGGGATAAACCGCCCCGGGCGGGCAAACGCGGCCTTGGCGGCGCGCCCGCATTGCGCCCCGCCGTCTTCGGCTGCTATAGCGCCGTGACAGTTTCAACCGGCGGAGCTCTCCCATGTCTGTCGATTCCGCGGTGGTACGCCGCATCGCCCATCTCGCGCGCATCGCCGTCGACGGGAACGAGGTCGAGCGTCTGCGCGGCGAACTCAACGCCATTCTCTCCTTTGTCGAGACGCTCGGCGAGGTCGATGTCGAGGGCGTGGAGCCTATCGCCTCCGTTCTTCCGATGCAGATGAAGAAGCGCGCGGACGTTGTGACGGATGGCGGCATCGCCGATGACATTCTTGCCAATGCGCCGGCGCGCGAGGATCACTATTTCGTCGTTCCCAAGGTGATCGAGTAGCGCGCGCCCGAAGCCACACAGCCTCCCGCTTCCGATATATAAAGAGACTCGATGTCCGATCTGACGCATCTCTCCCTCGCCGACGCGCGCGACGCGCTGAAGTCGAAGAAAATCTCGGCGGTCGAGCTGACCACGGCGCATCTTGCCGCGATGGAGCAGGCGCGCGCGCTGAACTGCTTTATCACCGAGACGCCCGAACTCGCGCTGAAGCAGGCCGAAGCGAGCGACGCGAAGCTTTCGCGCGGCGAAGCCGGGTCGCTCGAGGGGCTGCCGCTCGGCATCAAGGATCTGTATTGCTCAAAGGGCGTGCGCACGACGGCTGCAAGCCGCATCCTCGGCAATTTCACGCCCACCTATGAGTCGACCGTCTCCGCCAATCTGCTGCGCGACGGCGCGGTGACGCTCGGCAAGCTCAATCTCGACGAATTCGCCATGGGCTCGTCGAACGAAACGAGCGCCTTTGGCCCTGTCGTTTCACCCTGGCGGCGCAAGAACGATCCCGGGGCGAAAATCGTCCCGGGCGGCTCCTCGGGCGGCTCCTCGGCGGCGGTCGCCGCGCATCTGTGTCTCGGCGCCACGGCGACGGACACGGGCGGCTCCATTCGCCAGCCGGCGGCGTTCACCGGCACGGTGGGCGTCAAGCCGACTTACGGCCGCTGCTCGCGCTGGGGCATCGTCGCCTTTGCGTCGTCGCTCGATCAGGCCGGACCGATCGCGCGCACTGTGCGCGACGCCGCCATCATGCTGCGCTCCATGGCCGGCCACGATCCGAAAGACACGACGAGCGTCGATGCGCCGGTGCCGGATTACGAGGCGGCGGTCGGCGCTTCGGTGAAGGGGCGCCGCATCGGCGTGCCGAAGGAATATCGCCTCGACGGCATGTCGGCCGAGATCGCGGCGCTGTGGGATCAGGGCGTCGCCTGGCTGAAGGACGCGGGCGCGGAGATCGTCGAGATTTCCCTCCCGCATACGAAATACGCGCTGCCGACCTATTACATCATCGCGCCCGCGGAGGCGTCGTCCAATCTCGCGCGCTACGATGGCGTCCGCTACGGCTTGCGCGAGCCTGGCCGCGACATTGTGGAGATGTACGAGAAATCGCGCGCCGAGGGTTTCGGCGCCGAAGTGCGCCGACGCATCATGATCGGCACTTATGTGCTCTCGGCGGGTTACTACGACGCCTATTACGTGCGCGCGCAGAAGGTGCGTAGCCTCATCAAGCGCGATTTCGATCAGGCCTTCGCCGCCGGCGTCGATGCGGTGCTCACGCCCGCGACGCCTTCGACCGCCTTCGCTCAAGGCGAACAGGGCTCGACCGATCCGGTCGAAATGTATCTCAACGATGTTTTCACGGTGACAGTGAACATGGCGGGTCTCCCGGGCGTCGCCGTGCCGGGCGGCATCGCCGCCAATGGCCTGCCGCTCGGCTTGCAGCTCATTGGCCGTCCCTTCGATGAGGAGACGCTGTTTTCGCTCGCCGCGGCGCTGGAGCAGGCGGCGCCGAAGATCGACTTCCCCCAACCCTGGTGGCGCGAGGCCTGATGATGAACAAGGCCGCGGCCGACACCGACCTCAAGGCGATGCAGGACGAAATGTCCGACGTTCGCCGCATCATCGACGAACTCGACGACGAACTCGTCGCGTTGCTCGCAAAGCGCCAGCGTCAGATCGAGCGCGCCGCAAAAGTAAAGCCCGCGCTCGGCATTCCCGCCCGCGTGCCGGATCGTGTCGACGAAGTGCTGGCGCGCGTGCTCGGCGCGGCGCGGCGCGAGGGGCTATCCGTCGAGCTCGCCATGAATCTCTGGACGAACATCATCGAATGGTCGATCCACTACGAAGAGCGCCTCATGGGCGATCACGCGCCAAAGGGCGACTAAGCGGCACACTCGTGACAGGGCGATGGCCTCAGGTCACGCCCCAACGTCCGGGTCATTCTTGCGCTCGACCCGTTTGACGCGCAGGAATCCGTGTCGGATCGCCCAGCGCAGAAATTTGAGTTTCTGCCAGTAAAGGCGCTGCGCGGCGCGATGGGCGCCCGGAGAATGCGGCGCAAGGATCGCCAGGCCGATCGGCGCCATCCAGATGCCGAAGACAGGCAGCGGCGCGAGGATCGTGCCGCCGAGGATGAGGCCCACTCCGATGGGGATGCTGAGATAGCGCGGCGCCGCGCGCATGCGCGCGACCAACCCGTTCCTACGGTTCTTGCGGTTGTTGTCCGGCTCGTCGTTCCCGGCCATCGTTGGCCTTTCTCTCTCTGCGCGTCGCCCGTTCCGCTGGCGCCCGCTGTGGTCTATATGGAAGGCACAGGTTCAGCGAGGAAAATATGGCGACACAGGCGGCTCCCTCCAAGCTCATCAAAGGCGCGACCGGCGACTGGGAAGTCGTCATCGGCATGGAAATACATGCGCAGGTGACGAGCAACGCCAAGCTCTTCTCCGGGGCTTCAGCCGAATATGGCGGCGCGCCCAACGATCACGTTTCGCTCGTCGACGCGGCCATGCCGGGCATGCTGCCGGTCATCAACGAGGAATGCGTCAAGCAGGCGGTCCGCACGGGGCTCGGACTGGAAGCCAAAATCAATCTGCGGTCGATCTTCGACCGGAAGAACTATTTCTATCCCGATCTGCCGCAGGGCTATCAGATCTCGCAGTTCAAGCACCCGATCGTGGGCGAGGGCGCGGTCATCGTCGACGTGTCGCCCACCGAGCGCATCACGGTGGGCGTCGAGCGTCTGCATCTCGAGCAGGACGCCGGCAAATCCCTGCACGATCTTTCTCCCGGCGAGAGCCATGTCGACCTCAATCGCAGCGGCGTCGCCTTGATGGAAATCGTCTCCAAGCCCGACATGCGTTCGGCCGAGGAGGCGCGCGCCTATGTGACCAAGCTGCGCGCGCTGCTGCGCTACATCGGCTCCTGCGACGGCAACATGGAGCAGGGATCGCTACGCGCGGACGTCAATGTCTCCGTGCGGCGTCCGGGCGAACCGCTCGGCACGCGCTGCGAGATCAAGAATGTGAACTCGATCCGCTTCATCGGCCAGGCCATCGAGGTCGAGGCGCGCCGCCAGATCGGCATTCTCGAAGATGGCGGCAAGATCGATCAGGAGACGCGGCTCTTCGATCCGGGCAAGGGCGAGACGCGCTCGATGCGCTCCAAGGAGGAGGCGCACGACTATCGCTATTTCCCCGATCCGGATCTTCTTCCGCTCGAGTTCGACCAGGCTTTCGTAGATGCGCTGAAAGCGCAGCTGCCGGAATTGCCCGACGCCAAGCGCGCGCGCTTCATCGCCGAATATGGCCTGCCGCCCTATGACGCGGGCGTGCTGGTGATGGAGCGCGCGAGCGCCGACTTCTTCGAGCAGACGGCGAAGGGCCGCGACGCGAAGCTTGCGGCAAACTGGGTCATCAACGAACTCTTCGGCCGACTGAACAAAGAAGGGCTCGACGTGACGCGCTCGCCGGTTTCGGCGCAGGCGCTCGGCGCGATCATCGACCTCATCTCGGAGAACGTCATATCCGGCAAGATCGCCAAGGATCTGTTCGAGATTGTCTGGACCGAAGGCGGCGATCCGAAGGAGATCGTCGAACAGCGCGGCATGAAGCAGGTGACCGACACGGGCGCCATCGAAGCCGCCGTCGACGCCGTCATCGCCGCCAATCCGGACAAGGTGGAACAGGCGAAGGCGAAGCCAACAATGCTCGGCTGGTTCGTCGGCCAGGTGATGAAACAAACGGGCGGCAAGGCAAATCCGCAGGCCGTGAACGACCTGCTGAAGAGCAAATTGGGCGTCTGAGCGACGCCCTTCATTCGCTTCCCGCCGAATCGAGTCGGCCCGGACATGCGCGGTTTTTTCCCCGCGCGTCGTCCCGGCCGACATTTTTTTGCTTTTTTTGACCGTCGCGCACAATTTTTTTTCAAAGCCCCGTGCGGGCGACAGGCGTGCTCTCGAGTCGCGCGCATGCCGGCGCTTGAAGCGCGCGTCATTCCTCCTTCGCCGATGCAGGCAATGATGTGGTCGGCGTGCGAGGAAGCCTGCGTCGCTTCATCGGGCCAGTGCGAAACGGATTGTGACTCGAAGCGACGACCATCCAATATTTCAAAGAAAAACAACATATTGAAATATGCGTGCGTCACCAAGGAGAGACGCGTCGGCATGGTTTGGATTGGCTGCATCCACGGGTGATCGCCGCATCGCCCCCGCAATCGTTTCAAGCGTGCGTCGGTTTCGCAGCGAGCGTTGGCGAAACATGCGGACAGGCCGACCGGGCGCGCTTCTTCTTTGTCGACGATGCTGCAGAAGGGTTTCACGCGCTCTGAAAGGCATGGCTGTCGCGCGGCGCCACTTGAACCCGTGATTAACCACGTTACGCTAGTTGGGCGTATTGTCGGTCGACCATAGTTCCGGCAATTCGGATCAAGGGGACTTATTATGGCGAGAGCTACAACAAAGCGTAAGCCGGCCAAGAAGGCGGCGGCGAAGAAGGGCGCGCGTAAAACCGCGACCAAGAAGGCGGCGACCAAGAAGCGCGCAACGAAGAAGGCGACCGCCAAGAAGACCGTCCGCAAGGCTGCGACCAAGAAGCGCGGC
This sequence comes from Hyphomicrobiales bacterium, assembly GCA_003963405.1. Lineage (GTDB taxonomy): Bacteria > Pseudomonadota > Alphaproteobacteria > Rhizobiales > Beijerinckiaceae > Methylocystis. The sequence goes on along the minus strand of RXIY01000016.1, from coordinate 54,900 downwards.
GTCGTGAAGAAGGCGGCGACCAAGAAGCGCGTGGTGAAGAAGGCGACGACGAAGAAGGCGGCGACCAAGAAGCGCGCCACCAAGAAGGCGACGACGAGAAAGGCGACCACGAAGAAGGCGGCGACCAAGAAGCGCACGCCGCGCAAGGTGAAGGTGGCGCCGCCGGTCGCTCCGGCAGAGGGCGTTGAGTAGAGGCGTCTTCGCCATGCGTGATCACAGGATCACGCGTCGTGAATGCGCCTTGCGCAAAAGTTTTGATCGCCCGAGGAAGCCCACATCCAGCGCGCCTCGGGCGGATTTGTTTTACGGGGCGGTCTTTCGCGAAGAACGTTCCTCCTCGCGGCTGGTCTGGCGCGTGAGGCATTGCGACGCGAATTCGCGCCATGTCGGCAGGCCGGCGATCCCGCGACGCTTCATTTGATCCCACTCCTCGGCGCAGGCGCGCATGCGCTCCCGTGACGCGCGCGGCAACAGCGGCGGCGGCGTCGATGTATCGACCGGCGGCAAAGGCGCGAGCCTTGCCGGCGGAGGCGGCGCCGGGAGGGCGGGACTCTGGGCCGGCGCATTCTGCACGCCTGGCGCTTTTGGCTTCGTGACGCCTCCCTCTGCATTTTTCGAGGTCGGCTTGCCGTGCTGCGCGGGGGCCGATGGCTTCGTCGCGGAAGCGGGCGGCGTCGCCGATTGCGCGAGTATCAATGGCGCCGCGGTACGCGCAGGCGCATTTCGGACCGGCTGGGCGAGAGCCGGCGTCGCGAGTTCCACGGCGCAGAAGCTCGCCAGCATAGCTGCGGCGATCATGGCGAGGGGAGAGCATACGCCCGCGGCGACCATCTTCTCATTCCTTCCGCGAGCGGAGCGGACGCCTGTTTATACCGAGGCCGCGCGCCGGAGTCGAAAGCTGGATAAACGCGTGATAAGCCTCCTCGAAAAAAGGAGGCGACAATGACGGACACGGAGACTTCATCGACGCGGCTCACGCTTATCCAGCGTCCGCGCCGCAATCGCAAGAGCGACTGGTCTCGCCGTCTGGTGCGCGAGACCGCGCTCGACGTCTCGGATCTGATCTGGCCGGTGTTTCTGACCGACGGCGAGGGACGCCGCGAAGCCGTCGGCTCCATGCCGGGCGTCTTCCGCCTGTCCGTCGATCTGGCGACGGAAGCGATCGCCGAGGCCGCCGCGCTCGGCGTTCCGGCTGTGGCGCTCTTTCCCAATACCGATCCGAAACTGCGCGACGAAACGGCGAGCGCGGCGCTCAATCCCGAAAATCTGGTCTGCCGCGCCTGCCGCGCCATCAAGGCGGCGGCCCCCGAAATTGGCGTCATCACCGATGTGGCGCTCGATCCGTACACGAGCCACGGCCATGACGGGCTTTTGCAGGGCGACGAAATTCTCAATGACGAGACGGTTGCGGTTCTCACGCAGCAGGCGATCACACAGGCGCGCGCCGGTTCCGATATCATCGCGCCCTCCGACATGATGGACGGGCGCGTCGGCGCGATCCGCGCGGCCCTGGATGCCGCAGGCTTCCAGAACGTGCAGATCATGAGCTATGCGGCGAAATACGCCTCGGCCTTCTATGGGCCGTTTCGCGACGCCATCGGCACCAACAAGACGCTGCGTGGCGACAAGCGCACCTATCAGATGGACCCGGCCAACACCGACGAGGCGCTGCGCGAGGTCGCGCTCGATCTGGAGCAGGGCGCCGACATGGTGATGGTGAAGCCCGGCATGCCCTATCTCGATATCGTTCGCCGCGTCGCCGAGACGTTCCATGCGCCGACCTTCGCCTATCAGGTCTCCGGCGAATATGCGATGATCATGGCGGCCGCGCGCAACGGCTGGCTCGACGAGGAACGCGCGATGATGGAGAGCCTTCTCGCCTTCAAACGCGCCGGGGCCTCGGGCGTGCTGACCTATTTCGCGCCCCGCGCGGCGGCGCTGCTGTGCGCGCGGGGATAGGCGCGTCAGCTCGCCCGGCCTCCCAGGTCTTCGACGGCGGCAAGCCATTTTTCCGCCGTCGCGGACGTCATGTTCTTGATCGAGCCGATCAGCGTGGCGCGCACGGGCGAGACGCCCGCATATTTGAGGATGTTGCGCTCGAGATTGCGCAGACCATGCGCGAGGAAGAAGAAGCGGTAAACGAGCGCAGGCATGCCCATCGTCACGATGACGCGCGCCGATCTTCCCTTGAGAAGCCCCTCGGGCAGGCGTCCTTCCCTGTAGCGAAGCGCAAATCCGGGCCGGAAGGTCTGCTCGACGAAAGCTTTGAAAAGCGCCGGCGCGTCCCCGAGCCAGAGCGGATAGACGATCACCCAATGCTCGGCCCAGCGCAAAGTCTCCTGCGCCGCGGCGATCGGCTCAGGGAGCGCGCCGCTTTCGAATTCGGCCTGGCTGCGGATCAGGGGGAAGTCGAGAGCCGCGACATCGACGAGGCGCGTCTCGTGGCCGCTCCGGGCGGCGCCGGCCGCATAGGCTTGCGCCAGCGCCCGACAAAACCGCTCCGGCCGCCGGTCGGGATGTCCCTGAATGATCGCGATGCGCTTGCCCATGTCCCATGCCTCCACACGCTTTCCTTGCCTTAAACTGGAGCCGGAGGCGAAACAGTGCAACCGGGCGGCCTTATGGTCGGCTTTCGGCGCGGTCGGGGTGGACAAACACGGCCTCACGTGGTTTGCCTTGCCCATAGCGGCGGCGCTTCGGGGCCGCGGCCAATGTCCTTCCCGGTTCCCGCTGCTGACGATGATTCGACGCCTTCTCCTTCCCGCCATTGCGACGGGGCTGGCCCTGACGGCGCCAGCGCGCGCCGATTTTCGTCTGTGCAACAACACGAGCACGCGCGTGAGCGTCGCCATCGCTTATACGGACGGAAAAAGCTGGCTCTCGGAAGGGTGGTGGAACCTGCGGCCAACGGCCTGCGAGACGCTGCTGCGCGGGCCGCTCGCCGCGCAATTCTACTATGTCTATGCGATGGACGAGCGCGGCGGCGAGTGGAAAGGCAAGGCTTTCATGTGCACGCGCGACCGCGAGTTCAGGATCGAGGGACGCGACGACTGCTTCGCGCGCGGCTATGACAGGACCGGGTTCTTCGAGATCGACACGGGCCGCGACGCAAAGAGCTGGACGGTGCAGCTTACCGACCCCAACGCGTCGACGCATTGACACATGCGCCGTGCTATAGCGGCGCCAGGCAAAGGATTTGGGAACGGACATGAGAAGGCTCAGGCGCGTCAAGATTATCGCCACGCTGGGACCGGCGACAGTCGACAAGGCGGTCATCGCCGGGCTCGTGCGCGCGGGCGCCGACGTGTTCCGCATCAACATGAGCCACACGGACCATGCGGGGCTCGCAGCCTATGTCCGCACGATCCGCGAGATCGAGACGGAGATGTCGCGCGCCATCGGCATTCTCGTCGATCTTCAGGGGCCCAAGCTGCGCATCGGCGCCTTCGAGGAAGGCTCGGTCCATCTGCGCAAGGGCGATGTCTTCGTTTTCGATTCGGACCCCAGGCCCGGCGACGTGACGCGCGTGCGGCTGCCGCATCCGGAGATTCTCGCGGCGTTGAAAGTCGGCGACACCATTCTCATCGACGACGGACGCGTGCGCCTGCATGTCGTCGAGACGACGCCCGAGCGCGCTCATGCGGTCGTCGACGTCGCGGGCCGACTCTCGAACCGCAAGGGCGTGAGCCTGCCGGATACGGAAATCCCGATCACCTCCATGACGACGAAAGACCGCGCCGATCTGGAAGCGGCGCTCAAGGAGGGCGTCGACTGGGTGGCGATCTCCTTCGTGCAGCGTCCCGAGGATGTCATCGAGGTCAAGCAGATCACCAAGGGCCGCGCCCTCGTGATGGCGAAGATCGAGAAGCCTCAGGCGATTCACCGTCTCGAAGAAGTGATCGAAGTCTCCGACGCGCTGATGGTGGCGCGCGGCGATCTCGGCGTCGAGGTGCCGCTCGAACGCGTCCCGGGCCTACAGAAGCGCATCAACCGTTCGGCGCGGCGACTCGGCAAGCCGGTCGTGATCGCGACGCAGATGCTCGAGTCGATGATCCTCTCGCCGCTACCGACGCGCGCGGAAGTCTCGGATGTGGCCACCGCAGTCTTCGAGGGCGCCGACGCCGTCATGCTCTCGGCGGAGAGCGCCGCCGGGCAATATCCGCAGGAGGCCGTCGCGACGATGAGCCGGATTGCGGAAGAGGTCGAGACCGACGCCTTCTTCCGCTCGATCATCAACGCCCAGCGCGGCGAATTGCCCGATCCGACCTCGGCCGACGCCATTGCCGTCGCCGCGCGCGACGTGGCGCAGACGCTGCACTGCAAGGCGATTTGCGCCTGGACGTCTTCCGGTTCGACCGCGCTGCGCATCGCCCGCGAGCGCCCGCAGTCCCCGATTCTCGCCCTGACGCCAAAGCGCGACACCGCGCGCCGTCTGGCCCTCGTCTGGGGCGTTCATGCGCTCGAGACGCGCGACGCCGTCGACATCGAGGACATGGTGAAGCGCGCTTCAGAATATTCGAAGAGCGAAGGCTTCGGCGATGACGGGGACCGGATCATCATTGTCGCTGGCATGCCCTTCGGTTCGCCGGGCGCGACCAACATGATTCGTATCGCCCATGTAGGCGAAGAGACGCGCCAGCCGGCAGGCGAAGCGCCATAAAAGAAAGGGGCCGTTTGGCGGCCCCGTTCCTATCAGCTTTTGACCTGGAGATTGTCGGCGGATGACCGGCCGCTGCGCTTGTCGACGACGATCTCGTAGCTGACCTTCTGGCCCTCGGCCAGATCGCGCAGGCCCGCGCGCTCGACGGCGCTGATGTGGACGAAAACGTCGTTTCCGCCGGCGTCAGGCTGAATGAAGCCGAAGCCTTTTTGTGCATTGAACCATTTAACTGCGCCAGTCTGCATTGGCGTGTCCTTTCGAGACATGAACGGACGGCCGCAGGGCGCGGCGTCTTCCCATCGAGATTGAGGTTGAAAGTCAGGCGCCGACGTCCCGAGACGAGAGAGCGAGAACGTTTCGGCCAAAACCCGATTCCGCCAATATGGTGTTTTGGTCGAAAAAATAAAGCGGGACGTGCGATTATTTCGGCTCTCGCCACTCCATCATTATTGTTGCGCGCCCCGAAAGCGTGTTGGCCCCTTGGCCGATCTGGGTGAAACCCCCGCGTTCGTAGAAGCGGATGGCGCGCTTGTTGTCGGCGTTGACGTCGAGCCGCACGAGGCCGGGCGCGAGGGCGCGCGCGGCGGCCATGAGCCTTTCGCCGCAGCCCAGCCCCTTGAACGCCGGTCCGACGCAGATCTGGTCGAGCCAGCCCGTCCGCGGATCGATGACAACGAAGCCCGCCAGCGCGGGCGGGTCGCCGGCGAAGAGGCAAAGCGTGAGCGCGCCCTCCGCTTCGAGCTTGGCGATTTGCTGCGTCAGCCAGTCACGGCGCGCGTCGAAATCAATCTCAGGATAGGTTGCGCGCCATGCGGCGACCCAGAGATCCAGCATGGCGGGCCAGTCGGCGTCTGCGCGCCTGCGCAGGAGAGGGGGGGAAGCCGGGCCGGGGAGGGGTGACTCAGGGTCAAACTCGACGGCAGTCACGTCCTCAGGCCTTCCTTATGACGTCGAGAAGCAGGCGGTGGATTGCCTCGTTGCCCGCGCAGATCTCGCCCTTGGCGAGCATGTCGCCGCCGCCGGAAAGATCGGTGACGAAGCCGCCGGCCTCGCGCACCAGCACGATGCCCGCCGCGACGTCCCAACTGTTGATCCCACGCTCCCAATAGCCATCGAAGCGCCCGCAGGCGACGAAGGCGAGGTCCAGGGCGGCGGCGCCCATGCGGCGGATATTGCCGATCTTCGCCATGCCGGCGGCCAGCTCGCGCTTGAAGGACTCATGATCGCGGACGCGCGCGAGCGGCGGGATGCCGCAGGCCACCATCGATTCCGCCAGCGAGCGGCGGGCGGCGACGCGCATGCGACGGTTGTTGAAATAGGCGCCCTGGCCTTTTTCCGCGACAAACATCTCGTCGGTCGCAGGATTATAGACGAGGCCGGCGACAAGCTGTCCCTCCCGCTCCAGCGCAATGGAGACGCCAAAGACCGGCAAGCCGTGCAGGAAGTTCGAGGTGCCGTCGAGCGGGTCGATATGCCAGGTGTGGCTCTTGTCCGACCCCTCTATAAAGCCGCTTTCCTCGAGCCGGAAGCTGTAGCCAGGCCGCGCCTTGGATAACTCCTCGAACAGCGTCTTTTCGGCGCGCTTGTCGGCGGCGGTGACGAAATCGCCGGGGCCTTTGACCGAGACCTGAAGATTCTCGACCTCCCCGAAGTCACGCTTGAGGCCGCGGCCCGCCTTGATCGCGGCGGCGGTCATCACATTCATCAACGCGGAACGAATCATTTGGGAAAGGCCTCGGGAGAAGGGGGGAGGCGTTCAAATGCATCCCGACCGCCCGCGCGTCAAGCAGCGCCGGGGCTTCGCATGGTTAATCCAAAATTAAGCAATCGAGTCGAAACTTGGCAATATCGGTTTCGGAGAGCCAGTCATGGCGCATATCGAGCTCGGCTATCGCGCGGCGGCGGTAAGGCCGTCCGCTCCTCAAAATCCCGTGCGCGCGCGGGAAAAGATCCAGGCCCAGCGTCCCGCGCCGGCCCGTCCGAGGTTCTGTCGCGTCGATGGCGGGCAACTGATCCGCACGGCGCTCCTCGTTCTGCTCTGTCTCGGACTATCCCAACTCCCTCGCCCCGAGAGGCTTCCGGCAAGCGGTTCGGTTGCCGCCTTTCAGCCGAAGGTCTGAGGCGGCTTTTGTCTGGCGCATGCCGGGCAGGGCGTTAACGATTCTTTAACCAACCAGTCCTAACTTGGCGATATTACAGCGTATGTCCCGAGTGGCTCTTCTTCTCCACTCGTCCTTGATGCCTCCCTGTCACGCCTCGAGAGCCGCGTTTGCGGCTCTTTTTTTGTGTTCAAAACCCTTCCGCGGTTAAGGTTAAAAGAGAGCTAATGAAGCGCGCCCGGCCGACGTGCGCTAATGTCCCCTCTATCGAGTTCGGGGGGCGTCAGCCCCGGCAGCAAGCGTGAGCGTGGCATGGGTCGTGTCAGTGATAATCGGGGCGAGCAGAGCCAACCCGTTTCCTTTGTAGAGAAACTCGCGGGCTCCGAGGCCTTCGGCGCAATGTTCAAGGAAGGCATGGGCCTCGTCGAGGAGGCGGCCGCCTATCTCGACGGCGCCGGTCGCGGGGACGCCAAGGCTCTGCCGCGCGCCGAGGCGCTGGCTTATGCGGCCGAGAGCATGCGCCTGACCACCCGGCTGATGCAGGTCGCGTCCTGGCTCCTGCTTCAGCGCGCCGTCAACCAGGGCGAACTGACGCGGACGCAGGCGGCGAGCGATCGCCATCGGGTCAAGCTCCAGCATCAGGAACTGGCTTCCTCGCCAGAGGTGTTCCAGCGCCTGCCGCAGCGTCTGCGCGAGCTTGCGCTGCATTCGCTGCGTCTCCAGGCGCGAATCATTCATCTGGATCAGCTGATCTATACGGGTCCCGAAGCGGCCACGGCGCAGCTGGCGCCGGCGGCGAGCCCCGTTCAGGAGCAGCTGGCGCGGCTCCGGGACGCCTTTACGCAATAAGGCAAGGGGCGAGGCGGCGGATCGCCGTCATAGAACTCCCCCCAGAGGGAGGGGCTTTCGACCGTTCGCATCGCCAGAATCAGAAATGCCCGGCGCAAGGCCGGGCATTTCTGCATCAGGTTCGAGCGTTGTACCGCTTACTTCTTGCCGAAGCTCAGGCCGCCGAAGCGCGAATTGAAGCGCGACAGTCGGCCGCCGCGATCGAGCAACTGGGTCGAGCCGCCGGTCCAGGCCGGATGCGTCTTGGGGTCGATGTCGAGGTTCATCGTGTCCCCGTCCTTGCCCCAGGTCGAGCGCGTCAGATACTCGGAGCCGTCGGTCATCACGATCTTGATCGTGTGATAGTCGGGATGGATATCCTTTTTCATCGAACGCGTCCTTCCTGCGATCCTGAACGGCCACAACCCCGTGACGCCTTTTGGCGCGGGGCGGCCAGCCGAATTGACGATTTGGCTGCGCTCATAGCGCAATGCTTCCCATTCGGCAAGGCCGACCGGCTTCGCGCGGGCTCAGGCGGCGAGCATGCGCTGAACCTCGCTCACGAGGTCGCGCAGATGGAAGGGTTTGGAGAGAATCTTGGCCTGCCGCGGCGCCTGGTTGTCGGGATTGAGCGCGACGGCGGCGAAGCCGGTGATGAACATCACCTTTATGTCGGGATCGAGCTCGGTGGCGCGGCGCGCCAGCTCTATCCCGTCCATCTCCGGCATGACGATGTCGGTCAGCAGCAGCTCGAAGGGTTCGACGCGCAGCTGGTCGTAGGCCGACAGGCCGTTGTCAAAGGACGTTACGGAAAAGCCGGCCTGCTGCAAAGCCTTGACCAGGAAGCGACGCATGTCATTGTCGTCTTCCGCCAGCAGGATCTTCGCCGTCATCCGTTCGTTCATCGCCGTTCTCGTCCTTTTTTACCCATAAGGCCGCAGCTTCGTAAATATCAGGTGAAACTTGCGCCGCGCCAAGTTAACTTGGGCCATTACATAACGGAATATGCGCAAGGCTTGCAAAGCCCCGGCGTGGCCGTCCCTCCGGGGCCCGCGCGGACAGGGCGGAGCGGCAGGCAAGGGGTATTGATCGAGGACGCATGCAGGAAAACGGCGCGCCAATCGAGGGTGACTTTGACCCCCCGTCCGAGGTGCTCGAGCCGCGCGAGCTCACATCGCCGCTCGTCTTCTCATCGCCGCATTCGGGCCGGGTCTATCCCGCGCGGTTCCTCGCGGCGGCGCGTCTCGACGCGGCTGCGCTGCGCCGCTCCGAAGACGCCTATGTCGACGAATTGTTCGCCTCGGCCGGGGAGGTCGGCGCGCCCCTGTTGCGCGCGCATTTCCCGCGCGCCTATCTCGATCTCAATCGCGAGCCCTATGAACTCGATCCGAAGCTTTTCGAGGGCCGGCTGCCGGAATTCGCCAATACGCGGTCGCTGCGCGTCGCCGCCGGGCTCGGAACCATCCCCCGCGTGGTGGCGGACGCGCGGGAAATCTACGCGGGGCGCATCCCCATCGACGAGGCGCTGAGGCGGATCGAGGCGCTCTACAAGCCCTATCACGCCATGCTGCGCGGCCTGATGGAGCGCGCGCAGGAGCGGTTCGGCGTCGCCATTCTGGTCGATTGCCACTCCATGCCGTCGAGCAGCGCGCGCGAGCCGTCGCTCGCCGGGCGCGGCGACAAGCGCCGTCTCGATTTCGTCATTGGCGATCGCTATGGGGCGAGCGCGGCGCCGGGGCTGGTCGAGGGAGTCGAGGAGCGGCTGCGCGCGCGCGGCCACCAGATTCAGCGCAACAGGCCCTATGCGGGCGGGTTCATCACCGAGCATTTCGGGCGCCCGGCGGCCGGATGGCACGCGATTCAGATCGAAGTTTCACGCGGTCTTTACATGGACGAAGCGACACTGGAGAAGGGTCCGCGCTTCGCGGCGATCGCCGCCGACCTCGCCGAGGTGGCCGCGGGCCTGGCTCAGGACTCTGACAGGATCTTTGGCGGCCCACGCCGGATGGCCGCCGAATAATCAGCGGCTTTCCGGCGCTGGAGCAGGAATGACCGTCGTCGATTTCGAAAAATTCGTCGAGGAGCTGGCCGAGGTTTCGGGCGACGCCATCCTGCCCTTTTTTCGCACCGCCATCGCCGCAGACGACAAGGCGCATGGCGGCGCCTTCGATCCGGTGACCGAGGCCGATCGCGCGGCGGAGCTCGCCATGCGCCGCCTGATCGAACGCACCTTTCCGAGCCATGGAATCATCGGCGAGGAATTCGCCGCCCGCGACGAACAGGCCGAATATGTCTGGGTGCTCGACCCCATCGACGGCACGAAAAGCTTCATCTCCGGCTTTCCGACCTGGGGCACGCTGATCGGTCTCTCGCATCACGGCCGGCCCTGTTACGGGATGATGAACCAGCCCTTCACGCGCGAGCGTTTCCATGGCGACGGCGAGGCCGCCTTCTGGCGCGGGCCGGCGCGTCACGGCAGGGGCGGCGAGGAGCGTCGCAAGCTGGTCACGCGGCCTTGCCCCCGGCTGGCGCAGGCGACCCTGATGACGACTTCGCCGTTGTTGATCGAGCCCGAGCGACGCGACGCCTTCCACCGCGTCGAAGAGAAAGTCCGGCTGTCGCGCTATGGAGGAGACTGCTACGCCTATTGCGCGCTCGCAGCCGGCCATGTCGATCTCGTGATCGAATCCGGCATCAACAAATACGATATTTTTGCGCTGATCCCGATCGTCGAAGGCGCGGGCGGCGTCGTCACCACCTGGGACGGCGGCGACCCCTCGGATGGCGGCGCCATCGTCGCGGCGGGAGATCGGGCGCTACACGAGGCGGCGGTGAAGCTGCTCGCGGGGTAGGGCGCGTCACCCGCTCGCTTCTTCGCTTCGCTCTCCCAGCGGGGGGCTACGTCCCGCTCCCCGGAATGAAGGCGTCGAAGGCGCGCCAGAACTGGGCGCGATAGTCGTCGCGCTCCATGAGTAGCTCGTGCTTCGCGCCGGGGATTTGGATGAGCGCGCCGTTGTTGAGATTTTGCGCGAAGCGTTCGATCGCGGGATTCGACACGATCTGCTCGCGCCCGACGGAGAAGCTCAGGATCGGCGTGCGGATGTGGCGCGCATATTCCGGCGCCTCGAAACGCTTCATCAGGCGGAAGGCGGCGTTCACCCAGCCGATCGTCGGATCGCCGATGACAAGGCGCGGCGCGGCCTCGACGATGCGGGCGTTGCGGGCGAAGCGCACCGGATCGGTCGTGAGCTTGTTGCCTTCGAACGGCCCTTCCAGGAAGGATCGGCCCTTGCCGAAGGGGATGTACCAGCCGCCGAGGCCGAGCATGTCGAGCGTGTCGGCGAGCCAGCGCGCTCCGCGCGGAAAGCGCAGACTGTGGAGGTCGATCATCGGCGCGGTGAGCGCCATCCGCTCGAAAGGCGGCCGGGTTTCGTGCGCCATGTCGAGCATGATGGCCGCGCCCATGGAATGGGCGAGCGCGAACCACGGCTGCGGTCGCGAGCGCAGGACCTCCGCGCAGAAGACCTCGAGGTCGCGCTGATACTGCGAAAAGTCGTCGATATGGCCCTTGCGCGGGTCTTCCAGTTCACGTTCCGAGCCCGCCTGTCCGCGCCAGTCGAGCGCGACCACGTCGAAACCGCGCTGACGCAGCGCCTCGATGGTTTCGAAATATTTCTCGATGAATTCATTGTGCCCCTGGAACACCGCGACCGTGCCGCGCGGCTTCGTGGGGCAGGGGAAGGTCGCCGCCCGCAGGCGTCGGCCGTCCTGTGTGCGCAGGTGATGGACGACGGCGCCCTCGGGGATGGGATTGTCTGGCGTCGCGACCAGTTCGCGCATGTCTTCTCCGTGGCGCTCGAGCCCGATTCTCTCGGCGCAAGGATAGTGCATTTTCCTCCAGGGGCCGAACGGCGGGGCGGCTCAGCGCCCGCAGAAGGCCGCGAGCCTGTCGGGCTGCGAGAAATCCATCTTGCCCGCGACGATCGCTTCAACCACGCCGCGGCTGTCGATGAAGTAATGCATTGGCGTCACGACGCCGCCCTCCGACGTCTCGCCATAAAAGGCGCGCGCGACCTCCGCCTTCGCGCGATCGGTCCGCGCCGCGTCGCCCACGCGGTAGAATTTCCATGGCAGGCTGTAGCTTTTGAACTTGGCCAGATCTTTTGGATAATCGCTGGCGCGCGCGGAGACGAAGACGACGTTCCACCGCTGCGGACAGGCCTTGGCCAGCGCCTTGTAGCCCTGGACTTCGGCGAGGCAGTTCGGACACCAGTGCGCCCAGAGCGAGACGAGCGTAGGCTTGCCGCTCGCCATCAAAGCGGAGAGATCGAGCGGCGCGCCTTTCTCGTCCACGAGCTCCACCGAGCGCAGCGACGCCTTCATCTCCTCTTCGCTCACCGCGCGCTCGACCTGCATGCCGATGATTTCCGAGCGCGCCAGCGTGGGCGCGAAGGCGATCAGGAGCGCGAGGCCGGCTATTCGAAACATGTTGTCATTCCCGGTTGCATTCATGCGCAGGGGTTAGCCGGAAGCCCGCGATCTGCATAGCCCTTGAACTTCGCGCCCTCAATTCCCAAATCGGGATCAGCGCGGGCCGCAATGGACGCGCGATCAGGCGCGGCGCGTTACGCAGCGCGCCGCATGTCGCTTCATGAGGAGGATATGTCATGCGTCACTTCGATCTTTCGCCCCTCTATCGTCAGACGGTGGGCTTCGATCGTCTCTTCAATCTTCTCGATCAGGCCGGCGGCGTCGACAGCGCCTCGACCTATCCGCCCTACAATATCGAACGGACGGGCGAGAACGCCTACCGCGTCACGCTCGCGGTCGCGGGCTTCTCTCGCGGCGAGCTGACGATCGAGACCCGCGAGAACACCCTCTCGATCAAGGGCTCCAAGGAGCAGAGCGGCCCCGCCGAGGGCCGTGAGATGCTGCATCAGGGCATCGCGGCCCGCGCCTTCGAGCGTCGCTTCCAGCTGGCGGACCATGTCGTTGTCACGGGCGCAAGCCTCGTCAACGGTTTGCTGCATGTCGACCTCGTTCGCGAGATCCCCGAGGCCCAGAAGCCGCGCCGCATCGAAATCGGCGGCGTCGCCGCGACCGCGCAGGTCGTGGAGTCCAAGGCCGCGTAATCTCCAAAAGAGAGCGCGCAAACGGCGAGGCGCCCCAACCGGGCGCCTCTTTTACGAGAAGCGCCGGTTTCTTTTCTCTCCGCGCCTGCCGCGTTTCGCGAGCGGGAAGCCTTGCTTTTCTCAAAATGTCGTATTTCACTAGGCGAAATTCATTTTGTTTTAGGTTTTCACGCGGAGAGAATTGATGTCCAGATTGATAGATCGGATCCCCATTCCTCAAGGCGTCAACGCCGGTCTCGACGGCGTATCCAATCGCCTGGCGCTGAGTATTCTCGGCAACCCGCGCTCCCGCTACAGTCCGTCTTGCCAGCCCGTGACCAATCCGGGTCTCGCGCCGCATATCATCACGGAAAGCGTCGGCCCCTTCCCCGGCATGCATTTCGAGATCAGCAAGCAACTGCTGATGTCGTGGCACGCAGATATCCTGCCCGAGACCTCCCATGCGGCCGACGAGCGGCTGACGCTGGGCGATCGGGGCGCCCGCGTCGCCGAGTTGCAGAGGAAGCTCAATGCGGGCGGTGAGGATCTTGTCGTCGACGGCGTGTTCGGGCGCGACACGCTCGCGGCCGTCATGGCGTTCCAGTCCGCGAGCGGGCTGGACGTCACCGGCGTGGTCGACCGCAAGACCTGGGACCGGCTTTGAGGGCGACGGCGCTGCTACTTCTCGCCGTCCTTCCGGTCATGGCCTGCCTGGCCATGCCGGGAGCGGCCTTCGGCTCGAGCGCGCCGTTTTCGTCGCTCTACTCGTCATTGAAGAAGTGCCAGACGGTCGAGAGCCTCGGCCTGCCGGACAGGACGATTCGGCGTAGCGACCGCGAAGGCGTCGTCCGTTGCCCAGGGCAGGGTGGCTTCACGGTCTACATTGTCGATCAGGATCCGCGAAGCTGGCTGGTTCTGGAGCGCGGGGGCGTTCGCGCGCCACTCCAGCGGGAAATGGTCGGAGAATTCAAGCTGGGCGAATTCCCCACCGTCAGCGAGAAGGGGATGATGGAATGGCGCCTCGATCGCCGGAAGGCGGTGCGTGGCTTCATCGTCCGGGTCGAGTATCAAATTCCCGGCTCGACCGAGCCCGCGTCGGCTTTGCTCGCCTTTCTGCTCGAGAACGGGAAGCCCAGGCTTCTCGGCGCGACGACGAGCAATGAAAAGGCGCGGGCGCTGATCGACTCCGCAGCGCGTTGAACCGCCCGGAAGGGATGAAATTCCCCCTTCTTGCAGGGCGGTTGCTTGTCATGCGGGCATAAATCTGGCAACAATCATGGGCGTCGATATGTCAGTGCTGCTGACCTTTTGACGCATGCGCCCTTCGCCTGCCGTGTGATTGCCTTGCCCGCCCATCGAGCGCGGCCAACAGGGCTTTGCCGGTCGGCGAAAATTTGGGACTGGCGCGCCTTTTGCCTGAGGGCGCGGCGGCCGGTCCGGGGCTTTGGAATCGATCGGCCGAAGCGATTGGCCGGACGCAAGCGGGGACTGGACGAAGCGCGCGGGCGCTTCTATCCGTCCCGGTCTTGCTCTATGCAGTTTGGAACGAAGATATGACGGGACGAAAGGCCGCTCGCGCGCCGCGTCACGTCGGGGAGACGCCGCCATGACGAAGGTCGTTGATATGAAGGCCATCGAGGCCGGGCAGGAGCACGCCGCCATTGGCCGCGATCCCGCGCTGCCTGCCGCCCAGGGCCTCTACGATCCGGCGCAGGAGCACGATTCCTGCGGCGTCGGCTTCGTCGCCAACATGCACAATCAGAAGTCGCACGCCATCGTGGAGATGGGCCTGCAAATTCTGCTCAATCTCGACCATCGCGGCGCGGTCGGCGCGGACCCGAAGCTCGGCGACGGCTGCGGCATTCTCGTGCAGATCCCGCATGAGTTCTTCAAGGCCGAGTGCAAGAAGCTCGGCTTCGACCTTCCTGCGCCGGGCGACTACGCCATCGGCCAGTTCTTCATGCCCCGCGACCCGGAAGCCCGCGCGCGGGCGAAGGCCATCCTCGAAGAGCAGATGCGCGACGAGGGCGTGGTTGCGCTCGGCTGGCGCGATCTTCCCGTCGATTCGAGCGACCTCGGCGACGCCGTGCGCGCCGTGGAGCCGCACCACATTCAGCTTTTCATCGGCCGCGGCCCGGATGTGAAGGACGCCGACGATTTCGAGCGGCGCATCTATCTGGCGCGCAAGTCGTCCTCCAACGAAATCTACAAGCTCGAGGGCGGCCGCGAGTTCTACTCGGTCTCCGTCTCGACGCGCACCATCGTCTACAAGGGCATGGTGCTGGTCTCCCAGCTCGGCAGCTATTTTCTCGACCTGAAGGACGAGCGTTTCGTCTCGGCGATCGCGCTGGTGCATCAGCGGTTCGCCACCAATACCTTCCCGTCCTGGCGACTGGCGCATCCCTATCGCTTCGTCGCGCACAATGGCGAGATCAATACGCTGCGCGGCAATCTGAACTGGATGGCGGCGCGTCAGGCGTCCGTCTCCTCGCCGCTCTTCGGCGACAACATCAGCAAGCTCTGGCCGATCTCCTATGAGGGCCAGTCCGACACCGCCTGTTTCGACAATGCGCTCGAATTCCTGGTGCGCGGCGGCTATTCGATGGCTCATGCGGTGATGATGCTGATCCCCGAGGCCTGGGCGGGCAATCCGTTGATGGACGAGGATCGCCGCGCCTTCTACGAGCATCACGCCGCGCTCATGGAGCCGTGGGACGGTCCCGCCGCCATGGCGTTCACCGACGGCTGTCAGATCGGCGCGACGCTCGACCGCAACGGCCTGCGTCCGGCGCGCTATCTCGTCACCGACGACGGCCTCGTTGTGATGGCGTCGGAAATGGGCGTGCTGCCCATTCCGGAGGAGAAGATCGTCACCAAGTGGCGCCTCCAGCCGGGCAAGATGTTGCTCGTCGATCTGGAGCAGGGCCGCATCATCTCCGACGACGAGATCAAGAAGGAGCTGTCACTCTCCCATCCCTACAAGGAGTGGCTGGCGCGCACGCAGATTCAGCTCGAGGATCTGAAGCCCGTCGAGGCGCGCCCGGCGCGCGCCGACGTCACGCTGCTCGATCGCCAGCAGGCCTTCGGCTACACCGAGGAAGACCTCTATCTGCTGATGTATCCCATGGCCGTGACTGGCCAGGAAGCCGTCGGCTCCATGGGCACGGACACGCCCGTCTCGCCGCTCTCCGACAAGGAGAAGCTGCTTTATACTTACTTCAAGCAGAACTTCGCGCAGGTGACCAATCCGCCGATCGATCCGATCCGCGAAGAGCTGGTCATGAGCCTCGTCTCCTTCATCGGTCCGCGCCCGAACATTCTCGATCACGAGGGCTCGGCCAACAAGAAGCGGCTCGAGGTGCGTCAGCCCATCCTGACCAATGAGGATCTGGAGAAGATCCGCTGGATCGGCATGGTCGAGGACAGCTTCGACACCAAGACGCTTGAAGTCTCATATGATTCGAGCAAGGGCGCGGCCGGGATGCGCGGCGCCATCGAGCGCCTCTGCCAGCGCGCCGAGGAGGCGGTCAGCGGCAAATACAACATTATCATCCTGTCGGATCGCATGGTCGGGCCGGACCGCATTCCGATTCCGGCGCTGCTCGCGACGGCTGCGGTGCATCACCACCTGATTCGAAAGGGGCTGCGCACCTCGGTCGGCCTCGTCGTCGAGACGGGCGAAGCGCGCGAGGTGCATCACTTCGCCTGTCTTGCCGGCTTCGGAGCCGAGGCGATCAACCCCTATCTCGCCTTCGACACGCTCGAAGCCTCGGTCTCGGAGTTCCCCAAGGACGTCGACGCCGAGACGGCGGTCAAGCGTTACATCAAGGCGGTCGGCAAGGGCTTGCTGAAGGTCATGTCCAAGATGGGCATTTCGACCTATCAGTCCTATTGCGGGGCGCAGATTTTCGACGCCGTGGGCCTTGCCCAGAGCTTCGTGGACGAGTTCTTCACCGGCACGACGACGCGGGTCGAGGGCGTTGGCCTCGACGAGATCGCCAGGGAAAGCGTGCGCCGTCACCGACTCGCTTTCGGTGACGCGCCGGTTTATCGCGACGCGCTGGATGTCGGCGGCGACTACGCTTTCCGCATCCGCGGCGAGGCGCACAGCTGGACGCCGCAGACGGTGTCGCTGCTTCAGCACGCGGTGCGCGGCAATGCGCGTGACCAGTATCGCGCCTTCGCCAAGACCTTGAACGAGCAGGACGAGCGTCTGCTCAACCTGCGCGGCCTGTTTCGCATCAAATCCGCCGAAGAGGACGGCCGCACGCCCGTGCCGCTCGACGAGGTCGAGCCGGCGAGCGAGATCGTCAAGCGTTTCGCAACGGGCGCCATGTCCTTCGGCTCGATTTCGCGCGAGGCGCACACGACGCTCGCCATCGCCATGAACCGCATCGGCGGCAAGTCGAACACGGGCGAGGGCGGCGAGGAGCCGGATCGCTTCAAGCCGCTGCCGAACGGCGACACCATGCGCTCGGCGATCAAGCAGGTGGCCTCGGGCCGCTTCGGCGTGACGACCGAATATCTCGTCAACGCCGACATGATCCAGATCAAGATGGCGCAGGGCGCGAAGCCCGGCGAGGGCGGGCAATTGCCGGGCGACAAGGTCGACGCGGTGATCGCCAAGGTGCGTCATTCGACGCCGGGCGTCGGCCTCATCTCGCCGCCGCCGCACCATGACATTTATTCGATCGAGGATTTGGCGCAGCTGATCTTCGATCTGAAGAACGTCAATCCGAAGGCCGCGGTTTCGGTCAAGCTCGTCTCCGAGGTCGGCGTCGGCACGGTGGCGGCCGGCGTCTCCAAGGGCCGGGCCGATCACGTCACGATTTCCGGCTTCGAGGGCGGCACGGGCGCGTCGCCGCTCACCTCGATCAAACATGCGGGCAGCCCGTGGGAGATCGGCCTTGCCGAGACGCATCAGACGCTGGTGCTCAACGGACTGCGCGCGCGCATCGCCGTGCAGGTCGACGGCGGTCTGCGCACGGGCCGCGACGTCGTGGTCGGCGCGCTGCTTGGGGCGGACGAATTCGGCTTCTCGACCGCGCCGCTGATCGCGGCCGGCTGCATCATGATGCGCAAGTGCCACCTCAACACTTGCCCCGTCGGCGTCGCGACACAGGACCCGGTGCTGCGCAAGCGTTTTGCCGGCCAGCCCGAGCATGTCATCAATTACTTCTTCTTCGTCGCCGAGGAAGTGCGCGAGCTGATGGCCGAAATGGGCTACCGCCGCTTCGACGAGCTCGTCGGCCAGATGCAGATGCTCGACAAGACGAAGGCCGTCGCCCATTGGAAGGCGCAGGGTCTCGATTTTTCGCGGCTCTTCCATAAGCCGGCGGGCGAGGGCGGGGCGATCCGCCACTCGCAGACGCAGGATCACGGCCTCGAGAAGGCGCTCGACAACAAGCTCATCGCCGAGGCCCGTCCGGCGCTCGACCGCGGCGCCAAGGTCTCGATCGAGACGCCGATCAAGAATGTGGACCGTACGACCGGCGCCATGCTGTCCGGCGAAGTGGCGCGCATCTATGGCCACGCCGGTCTGCCGGAGGATACGATCAGCATTCGCGCAACCGGCACCGCGGGACAAAGCTTCGGCGCCTTCCTTGCGCGCGGCGTCACGCTCCAGCTCGAGGGCGAGGCCAACGATTACGTCGGCAAGGGCCTCTCGGGCGGCAAGCTCGTCGTCTATCCGTCGCGCAACGCCCGGCAGATCGAGCCCTCCAGCTCGATCATCGTCGGCAATACGGTGCTCTACGGCGCCATCGCGGGCGAATGCTACTTCCGCGGCGTCGCGGGCGAGCGTTTCGCGGTGAGAAATTCGGGCGCGGTCGCCGTCGTGGAGGGCGTGGGCGACCATGGCTGCGAATATATGACCGGCGGCGTGGTGGTTGTGCTCGGCCAGACGGGCCGCAACTTTGCGGCCGGCATGTCAGGCGGCATCGCCTATGTCCTCGATGAGGAAGATACGTTCTCGACGCGCTGCAACCTCGCCATGGTCGATCTCGAACCCGTTGGCGCAGAAGAAACGGCGATGACCGAGACCTATCACCAGTCGGGTGATCTCGAGACGCATGGCAAAGTTGATATTCTCGCCGACATGACGCGCTTCGACGCCGAACGCCTGCGCCAGCTCATCCAGAACCATCTGCGCTACACGGGCTCGACCCGCGCGCGAGAGATTCTGGACAATTGGGCGGTCTATCGGCCGAAGTTCCGCAAGGTCATGCCGATCGAATATCGCCGCGCGCTGACCGAGCTCGCGGCGAAGAAGGCGCAGCCGAAGCGTCTCGCGGCGGCCGGCGAATAAGGCGTCAGGCCCTCCGGGGCCAATGCGGCGCGAAGCCTCGTAAGCTTCGCGCCGCGCGCGCGTCAGGCAGGATGGCTTGACGGGTCGAAAAATCGTTGCGAAATCCCGCTATGGCGGCGGCTGTCGGCAGGCTGGCGGAATTCGCCTTTGTATCTGGCTGCATGAAAGGAGCAAAGTTGAGGCTCCGGTTGTGGCTGGAGCCCGATGCGAAAGGTTGGGAAGCTACTCATGGGCAAGGTCACGGGCTTTCTCGAAATCGACCGTCAGGACCGCAAATACAAGCCGGCGGCCGATCGCATTCGTCATTACGACGAATTCGTCATTCCACTTTCGGAAGAGGCGACCCGCAGCCAGGCCTCGCGCTGCATGGATTGCGGCATCCCGTTCTGCCACAATGGCTGCCCGGTCAATAACCAGATCCCGGACTGGAACGACCTCGTCTATCACAACGACTGGCGGCGGGCGCTCGCCAACCTCCATTCGACGAACAACTTCCCGGAATTTACCGGCCGCATCTGCCCGGCGCCCTGCGAAGCGTCCTGTACGCTGAACCTTCAGGACCAGCCGGTCACGATCAAGACGATCGAATGCGCCATCATCGACCGTGGCTTCGCCGAGGGCTGGGTGGTCCCCGAGCCGCCCAAGCGCAAGACAGGCCGCCGTGTCGCCGTCGTCGGCTCGGGTCCAGCGGGCCTCGCGGCTGCGCAGCAGCTCGCGCGCGCCGGCCACGACGTGCATGTCTTCGAGAAGGCGCCCAAGGCCGGCGGCCTGCTGCGCTATGGCATCCCGGACTTCAAGATGGAGAAGCATCTGGTCGACCGCCGCGTCGAGCAGATGGAGGCCGAGGGCGTCATCTTCCATTACAATGTCGATGTCGGCGTGGACATGAATGTCCGCGACCTGGTCGCGAGTCACGACGCCGTCGTTCTCGCGGGCGGCGCCGAGGAGCCGCGCGATCTGCCGATTCCCGGCCGCGAGCTGCGGGGCGTGCATGTCGCCATGGACTTCCTCACGCAGCAGAACCGCCGCGTTTCGGGCGAGCCGCTCACGACCAACGAGCCGATTCTCGCGACCGGCAAGCACGTCATCGTCATCGGCGGCGGCGACACCGGTTCGGACTGCATCGGCACTTCCGTGCGCCAGGGGGCTCTGTCCGTCACGCAGCTCGAAATCATGCCGCGCCCGCCGGAGAAGGAGAACAAGCTGCTGACCTGGCCGGACTGGCCGCTGAAGCTGCGCACCTCCTCGTCGCATGAAGAAGGTTCGGCGCGCGAGTTCTCAGTGCTGACAAGGGAATTTGTCGGCGACGGCGGCGCGGTTGCGGGTCTGCGCTGCGTGCGAGTCGATGGCAAGATGCAGGAAGTTCCGGACAGCTCCTTCACGCTGAGGGCCGATCTCGTTCTCCTCGCCATGGGCTTCGTTTCGCCTGTCCGCAAGGGGTTGCTCGACCAGGCGGGCGTGGATCTGGACAACCGCGGAAACGTCGCGGCCGATACGCGAGCCTATAAATCGTCGCGCGAGAAACTGTTCGCGTGCGGAGACATGCGGCGCGGACAATCGCTCGTGGTGTGGGCCATTCGCGAGGGACGCCAATGCGCCCATGCGGTCGACCTTCACCTGATGGGCGAAACGAATTTGCCAAGGTGAGGAAAAAATGGTCAGCGAAAAGCTCAATCTCTGGTATTGCGACACCTTCGTCAGCCAGCCGTGGCAGTTCTTCTTCCTGCTGCTGCCGCTGGTCGGCGCGTTCCTCTACGGCCGCGACCAGAAGAAATGGGGCTGGATCCTCATCGGCATCTGGGTCGCCGTGACGATATCCTTCTCCGCGCTGACCAATTTCGTCTTCAGCTGCAATCTCGAGTAACAGCTCAAAAGCCCCGGTTCGCCGGGGCTTTTCATTTCATGTGTTCGCGCCTGGCGACGCCTGATCACAAAACGACGACCGTCGTGCCGATTTTCACGCGGCTGAACAGATCGGTCACATCGTCATTGGTCATGCGGATGCAGCCGGAGGAGACCGCCTGGCCGATCGTCCAGGGTTCGTTGGAGCCGTGGATGCGGAACATCGTGTCTTTATCGCCGGCGTAGAGATACATGGCGCGAGCGCCAAGCGGATTGTCTTCGCCTCCGACCATGTGGCGGGGCAGGTCCGGCCGGCGTTTGAGCATTTCCTTCGGCGGCGTCCAGTCGGGCCAGCTTTCTTTCCTGCCGATGCGGACGCGGCCCTTCCAGGTGAAGCCCTGCCGGCCGACGCCGATGCCGTAGCGCATTGCCTGCCCATTGGCGAGCGAGAGATAGAGATAGCGGTTCGCCGTGTCGACGGTGATCGTGCCGGGCCGCTCATCGGTCGGGTCCGCCATCATTTCTCGGGTAACCGTGGGATATTCGCGCCCGAGCCGAGTCTCATCCTGCAAGTCTCGCGGCGCTGCCTGTTGAGGGGCGCTGTAATGGCTGTAACCGGGTTCGCCGTAATAGGCGGTCATGTCGCGCGCGTCCGAGGCCGGTTCGCTGTCGAAGAGCGCGAGGAAGCCGCGATCGTCCGCTGACGCGGGAGTCACGAGGGCGCCCGCGAGAAACGAAAAAGCGGCTAGAGACAGAAGACGACGCGCGCCGAAATCGAAATGGGGCATCTTTATGGCTCCGAAAATCCCTCTGGGCGGGAAATGCGTGAGCCAGACAAAGAGTTCCCCGCAACGGCGCGCCCGCAAGAATTTTTCGCCGCAATATAGACACAGCGGTTAATGATCGCGTTTTTTACTGGCGCGGCGCTTGCCAGGACGTGTCGTCGGCGCGATTGGGGCGCGACGGCTGATCGCCGCCGTCAACGAACACATGCCGAGCGAGAGCCTGCGCGCCGGCGCCGGATTCGTTTGCTTGCTGCTTGGGGCGCGCGAGTTCGGCGCCGCCCGGCGCCGGCGCTCCGGTCAGGGCCTGAACGGGGCCGATCGCCGGCCGATCGGGCAGGGCGGGGGCGTTGGGCGAAACTGGATTGACGGGCGAGCGGAAGACGATGGGCGGGCCATTGGCGGCTGGCGTGGCGGCCTGAGCGGGCGTTTCGGCGGGCGCGCCGGTCGCGGGCGCCGCCGCTGTCGGCGGCTGTTCGGGCAAGGCGGGGCGATTGCCGTCGTATAATTTCCTGATTTCGTTCGCGACGAAATGCGCGACGCTGAGCGCGCCGGCGTCAGTGAGATGCACGCCGTCGGCCGTGCGCAATTTGACGATCTGGCCGTTGATGTCCGGTCCGAAGGCGCTGAACTGGCCGCGTTCGTCCGCGAGCGCCTCCCATAAGTCGACGTAAACGCCGCCATCTTTCGCGACCGCGTCGCGATAGATCTCGTTGAGCTTCGCCATATCGGCCGAGAAAGTCTCGCTCTTCATGATGGGCAGGCCAACCCAGACGACGGGGATTTTCTTCTCCCGGAACGGCGCCAGTATGGCGTCGACGCGCGCCTGATAGAGTTCTCGCCAGCGGGGCGAAAAGGGCTCCTCGCTCTTTGTTCCGTCGCGCAGCGGCTGGCGGTCGTTCGAGCCGATCATGATCACCGCGACGTCGACCTTCGGCGCGCCATTGGCGATGTCCCTCGCGGCCTTTGCCCAGTCATAATAATCCTCGCGGACGAGGCCGGAGTTTTCCTTCGCCTTTTTCTCTACGCCGATCTCGGGCTTGTCGGCGAAGGTTTCTTCGAGCCCATTGGCAAGCAGCACGCCGAAGCTGTCGCCCATCACCGCAACGAAATAATTCGCGGCGACGTCCGGCTTTTCGGATGCGGAGACGTCTGTCGCCGGTTCGGCCCGCTTGGCGCGTTTGGCGCCGCGGCTGGCCTCGCCGCCACGCCAATAGGTTGGCGGCCGATTCTCCTGATGGGGCATGATGCGGCGGACCCGCGGCTGCTCTGCGTGCTGCGTTGGCGCGCGCCTCGGGCCGCCAAAAATGCTCCCGAAAAACTCCGAGAAGGGGTCCTGCGCGTGCGAACTCGGCGCACTGACCACGAGCGCAGCCAGCGTGATCGCCGCAATCGCCAGCAGGCGCGTGAAAATGGCCGTTGCTCTGGAATTCGTCGCCATTACGCTACTATAAGGGCGCGGCGCGCCGCTGTCCAAATCGCGTCTTGACGCGGTGGAGGCCTTCGGGGCCCAATCCTCGCCGAGTCGGATGCGGGAGCAGAAAATGAGGAATTTCGCCGTGGCGCGCGCTGTCTTTTGTCTCGCCATTTCGGCCTTCGTCTCGGGGGCCGCCGCTGCGCCGCTGACGCTGGGCGAAGAGGATCGGCCACTCGCCGAGAATCGCGCGTCTCCCTACAGCGGCGAGATTCGTCCCTGCGGCGATCCAGGCGTGCTTGCCGAGATCGTCTGGAGCTTCAAGGGGCGTGAGTGGGAATACTGGGGTTCCGGCCTCGAGATCGAAGGCTTCGATCCGCCCGTCGAATATGGCTACCGGACGAATGGATTGAGCTACATTCCGCGCCGGTATTGCCGCGTGGACGCGCTCTTCAACGATGGGCTGCGCCGACGGGTCGTCTACAATATCGGCGAGGCGCTCGGCTTCATCGGGCTTGGTCCCGGCGTGACCTGGTGCGTGGAAGGGCTTGACCGTAACCATGCCTTCAGTCCGAATTGCCGCGCGGCCGGACCTTGATCCGGGCCGTCGTTTCGGCCCAGAGGTCTCGCCCATGTCAGGTTTCAACGCTGCCATTTTCGCGCGCGCTTTCGCGCTCGCGGCCGCTTTTTGCGTCTTCGCGCCCGTCGTCTCCGCTCAGGCGAAGGACGACGACTGCATTCTCGACCATTGCGCCGACCGCCTGCCGCCCAAGGCGACAGAGCCTTCGACGAAGCCCGAACCAGCGACGGGGGCCGACGGCGGCCTTCGCGCCGGAGCGCCCGCGCGCGATTTCGATTTTTACGTTCTGGCGCTGAGCTGGTCGCCCGGCTTCTGCGACAGCGTCGGCGGCGCGCATGACCAGTGCGAGCCGGGAAAAGGGCAGGGCTTCGTCGTCCATGGCCTCTGGCCGCAATATGAGCAGGGCTTTCCGAGCGAGTGCGCCGGGCCGCGCGCGCCGTCGCGCCTTGCGCTCGAGCGCGCCAATGGCCTCTTTCCCGACGACAGGCTGGCGCGCTACGAGTGGCGCAAGCATGGGACCTGCACGGGTAAAAGTCCGAGCGACTATTTCGCCGACGTGGCCCGCGCGCGCGAGGCGGTGACGATCCCGCAGCCTTTCGTGAAGCCGACGCGCGACCAGACCTTTACGCCCATCGACGTGGAGCGCGCCTTCTTCGACGCCAATCCGCGCCTGCGGCCCGGCATGATGGCCGTCTCCTGCCGCCGCGACGTGCTGGACGGCGTGCGCATCTGCATGACGAAGGACCTGCGGGAGTTCCGCGCCTGTCCGGATATTGTCCGGCGCGGCTGCCATCAGCGGGAAATTTCCGCGCCCGCGCCGCTATAGCGCATGAATTATCGCCACGGCTTTCACGCCGGCAATTTCGCGGATGTCTTCAAGCACGCATTGCTGGCGCGGCTGCTGTCGTATCTGACGCGAAAGGACGCCCCCTTTCGCGTCATCGACACCCATGCCGGAGAAGGGGCCTATGATCTTTCCGCCGACGAGGCCGAGCGCACGCTCGAATGGCGGGACGGGGTCGGCCGCCTCGCCGATCTTTCGGGCGCGGACGCGCAGACGCTGGAGCTGCTCGCGCCCTATCTGGATTGCCTCGGTCCTTTCGCTCCGGCCGGGCGCCCGGCGCTCTATCCCGGTTCGCCGCTCATCGCCGCGCGGCTGATGCGCCCGCAGGATCGCGCCATCTTCTGCGAACTACGCCCGGACGCCTTCGCGGCGCTGCGTTACCGCTTCGGCCGCGACGCGCGCGTCAAGGCGATCCACATCGACGGCTATACGGGCCTTTCCGCCTATGTGCCCCCAAAAGAGCGGCGCGGGCTCGTGCTGATCGACCCGCCTTTCGAGCGCACGGACGAGTTCGAGGCGATGTTTTCGGCTTTCCTCGGCGCCTACCGGAAATGGCCGACGGGCGTTTACGCGCTGTGGCATCCCTCCAAGGACGCGCAGATCGAGCGCAAATTCCTCGACGCCTTCGCGCGCGAGGGCGTCAAGCGGGCGCTGCGTCTGTCGCTCGCCGTCGCGGCAAGCGGCGATGGCCTGCGCCGCACCGGCCTCGTCGTGGTCAATCCGCCCTTCCTCTTCGAGGAGGAGGCCCGCCGCATCCTCTCTTTTCTGGCGCCAAGACTGGCCCAGGGTCCCGGCGCGGGTTTCGAGGTCGAGCGGCTGACGCAAGAGTGATAGAGGCGCATAGTCCATGAACAACAGAGACCGCTCATGATGATCCTTCGCTATTCCGCCGCCTCTCCTTACGCGCGCAAGATCCGCATCGCGGCTGAGCTTCTGGGGCTCGCCTCGCGCATCGAGATCGTCGCGGCCAGCACGGCCGACCCGAAGGATTCGCTGCGCCAGCAAAATCCGCTCGGCAAAATCCCGACGCTGCTGCTCGAAGATGGAACGGCGCTC
The DNA here is from genome assembly GCA_003963405.1 of Hyphomicrobiales bacterium. GTDB lineage: Bacteria > Pseudomonadota > Alphaproteobacteria > Rhizobiales > Beijerinckiaceae > Methylocystis. The sequence continues at coordinate 29,377 of RXIY01000016.1, read as the reverse complement.
TACGACAGCCGCGTGATCGCCGATTATCTCGATTACCTCGGCGGCCATAGACTGATCCCCGCCGATCCGCTGCGCCGTTTCGATGTCCTGCGGCTCCAGGCGCTCGGCGACGGGATCAACGACGCCGCGCTGCTCATCCGCTACGAGACGGCGACGCGCCGGACCGAGCTGCGCGACCCCGAGGCGATCGCGCTTCAGCAGGGCAAGATCGACCGCGCGCTCGCCGTGCTGGACGCCGCGCCGCCCGAGGGTCCCGTGGACATCGGCCAGATCGCCGTCGCCTGCGCGCTCGGCTATCTCGATCTGCGTTTCGAGGGCGCATGGCGCGCAGGCCATCCGAGACTCGCCGCCTGGCTTGCGGAATTCGAAGTGCAGGTTCCGGCCTTCGCGGCGACAGGGGCATAAGCCGCCTTACGACTTGCCGGCGATCTCGGCAGGCGGCGCCCAGCCGCCGGCCTTCGCCAGCGCCGCGCCGCTCGCGCCCGGAATTCGCAGGCGCTGGCCGGGGTAGATCTTGTCGGGGTCCGAGAGCATCGGCCTGTTGGCCTCGAAGATTTCCTTGTAGCGCGCGCCGTCGCCGTAACAGGCTTCGGCGATCTTCCACAACGTGTCGCCCTTTTCGACGACGTGAATGCCGGAGGGCCGCGTCGGATCGTGGTCGGGCGCGATGAGATTGTTCTCGACCTTCGCGACGCCCTTGCTGTTGCCGACCGCGAGCACGATCTTCTCGAGCTCCGCGCGCGAAGGGACCGCGCCATTGAGCGTCACTGTGTCGCCGCTGACTTCTATGTCGACGCCCGAGACGTCGAATCCCAGCCCTTGCAGCTCCTTCATGAGCGCGTCGGCGGGGGCGGCCGCAGTGTCCGTTGCGCCAGAAACGCTCGGCGCCGCTTTGCTCTTGCCAGTGAAAAAGTCAAAGATACCCATGAAATTTCTCCTCTGCTGAAACTGGTTTCTGCATCCCGCAAGCCTAATCTAGGCGCGTTTGGGCGGCGCGACACCCATGGTGACGGATTTTTGCATGGGGCCAAACGCCCATGGACAGCCGTTGACGCGGAGGGCGCGCCATGGGAAGCGGCGCCTCCTGAGAGGAGAGCGGCATGATCGAGACCGGGGACAATCCTGCGGGGCCGGCGCTTGTGACAGGCGCGGCGCGGCGCATCGGCCTCGCCATCGCCGGGCGTCTCGCGCATGAGGGGCGGCCGGTCGTGCTCCATACGTCGCGCCGTTCGGCCGATGAGGCGGAGCTTGCGGCGGAGGCGATCCGCGCACGCGGCGGCGAGGCCGTCGTCGCGGTCGCCGATCTTGCGGACGCCTCGGAGACGCAGCGGCTCATCGAGTTCGCGGCGCGCGCCTTCGGACCGTTGACGCTCCTCGTCAATAACGCGTCGATCTTCGAGGTGGACGAAGCGCAGGATTTTTCCCTCGATGGCTACGAACGCCACATGGCGATCAATCTGCGCGCGCCACTGCTGCTCTCCCGCGACTTTGCGGCCCAATTGCCGGCGGGGGCGGACGGGGTCATCGTGAACATGATCGATCAGCGCGTCTGGCGCCTCACCCCGCGCTACTTCAGCTACACGCTCACCAAATCGGCGTTGTGGACCGCGACGCGCACCATGGCGCAGGCCTATGCGCCAAGGATCCGCGTCAATGCCGTGGGGCCGGGGCCGGTCTTCCCAAATGAGGCGCTGGGCGACCGCGAGTTCGAGATCGAGGCCCGCGGCGTGCCGCTCGGCCATGCGGCCGATGTCTCGGGCGTGGTGGACGCGGTGGTTTTTCTGGCGAAAGCGAAGAGCGTCACGGGCCAGATGATCGCCGTCGACAGCGGCCAGCATCTCGCCTGGCGCACGCCGGATGTGGCGCCGGAGTAGGCGGCCCCTGTAAACTCTTCCCAAACCATGACCGAGTAAGAGTTTCGTCGGTTGCGGCCGGCGCCGGGCGGGGCTACAGCCTGCAAGTGTTTCAAAACGGCGCGAGTTGGCGCCAAGGAGTGTGCATGCGCGTTCTCGGCATCGAAACCACCTGCGACGAGACGGCGGCCGCGGTCGTGTCGGATCGGCTGGGCGGGGATGGCGGCGACATCCTCTCCAACGAGGTGCTGAGCCAGATCGCGCAGCATGCCGCCTATGGCGGGGTGGTGCCGGAGATCGCCGCCCGCGCCCACATCGAGGCGCTCGACCGCCTCATTGTTCGCGCGCTCGCCAACGCCAGGGTCGAACTCGGCGACATCGACGCGATCGCCGCCGCCGCCGGGCCGGGGCTGATCGGCGGGGTGCTGGTGGGGCTCACGGCCGCGAAGGGACTGGCCCTCGCGCTGGGCAAGCCCTTCGTCGCGGTCAATCATCTCGAGGCGCATGCGCTCACCGCGCGGCTGACCGATCACCTGGAATTTCCCTTTATCGCGCTGCTGATTTCCGGCGGCCATACCCAGCTCGTCGCCGTGCGCGGGGTGGGCGATTACCGCCGCCTCGGGTCGACCATCGACGACGCGGCCGGCGAGGCGTTCGACAAGGTGGCCAAGATGATGGGGCTGCCCTATCCCGGCGGCCCCCATATCGAGCAGCTCGCGCAGGAGGGCGATTCCCACCGCTTCGAATTCCCGCGCCCCATGGTCGGGCGCGGCGGCGCGGATTTCTCGCTCTCCGGGCTCAAGACCGCCGTGCGACAGGAAATTCTCAAGCTTCAGACGATCAGCGAGCAGGACAAGAAAGACCTCGCCGCCTCCTTCCAGGCGGCGATCGTGGATGTGATCGTCGATCGCGTGCGCGGCGGCATCCGCCTGTTCAGCGAGAGCGAGGGGCGGCCGAGCGGGCTCGTGATCGGCGGCGGCGTCGGCGCCAATGGCGCGATCCGCCGCGCGCTGACGCGGCTTTGCGCCGAGAGCGGCCTGCGCTTCGTATCGCCGCCCGCGAATCTCTGTTCGGACAATGGCGCGATCATCGCCTGGGCCGGGCTCGAGCGGCTGAAATGCGGATTCACCAGCGATCTCGGCTTCGCGCCACGCCCGCGCTGGCCGCTCGACGCCGTCGCCAGCGAGGCGCATCACGGCAAGGCGTAGCCGCTTGCGTCGCGCCTTTCTCGCCGCGCTCGCGGCGCTGACGCTGACGCCGGAGCCGCAGGCGGCGGGGCCGCTTTCGCAGGAGCCGCTCATCGCCGGCGTGCAAATTCTGTATGGACCCGGTGACGATTTCGAGTCGGTCGACGCGCGCCTCATCAATGGCGCGCGGCGCTCCATCGACATGGCCGCCTATGTGCTGACCGACCGCGCCCTGGTCGCGGCGCTGGGCCGCGCCGCCATGCGCGGCGTGAAAGTCAGGGTCTATCTCGACGGCGAAGAACTGGGCCGCTCGGCGGCGATCCTCGACATCGCCGACGCGCCCAATCTCGACGTGCGCCGCAAGGGTCGGGGCCGTGATCTGATGCATCTGAAAAGCTATCAGGTCGACGGCCACGTGCTGCGCAGCGGCTCGGCGAATTTTTCGGTCTCCGGCGAGGTCCGGCAGGACAACGACCTGATCGTGGTCGAAAGCCCGCAGGCGGCGGCGCGCTTTCGCGAGGCCTTCGAGCGGCTCTGGGCGCGGCCGGACAATCAGAGACTGGGTTTGCGCTGAACCGTCTTTGAGGCGCGACATTGGCTCGTTATAGAGGGCCTTCGCGTTCACGGCGCGAGGCGTTTCACTTTATGGATCCCGAGCCATGACCCGCGACAGAATTGCAGTTCTCGGCGCCGGCGCCTGGGGCGTCGCGCTCGCCAATGTGGCGGCGCAGGGACGCGCGCGCGTGCCGCTCTGGGCGCGCGACGCCGCCCATGTGGCCGCGCTGGCGCAGGATCGCGAGAACCGCCGCCATCTGCCGGGTCTCGCGCTGGCTTGCGCGGTGGCGCCGACGACCGATCTCGCGAGCATCGCAGGCGCGGAGATCGTGCTCGCCGTGGTCCCGGCGCAGGCGATGCGCGAGGTGGCGCGGGCGGCGCGGCCACACCTTTCAAAGGGCGCGGCTTTCGTCATTTGCGCCAAGGGCATCGAGCGCGACCGGCGCCGCTTCATGAGCGAGGTCGTGGCCGAGGAGCTGCCGCAGGCGCGGCCCGCCGTTCTCTCCGGCCCGAGCTTCGCGGCGGATGTGTGCAAGGGACTGCCCACGGCCGTGACTTTGGCGGCCCAGGACGAGCCGCTGGCGCAGCGACTTTGCGAGGCGCTCTCGACAAAGGCGTTTCGTCTCTACCGCTCGACGGACGTTCTGGGCGTCGAGATCGGCGGCGCCGCCAAGAACGTCTTCGCCATCGCCGCCGGCATGGCTTCGGGGCGCCAGCTCGGCGCGAGCGCGCAGGCCGCGCTGATCGCCCGCAGCTTCGCCGAGCTCACGCGGCTCGGCCGCGCGCTGGGCGCGAGAAGCGAGACGCTGATGGGCCTCTCGGGCCTTGGCGACCTCGTGCTGACCTGCGGCTCGGCGCAGTCCCGCAATTTCGCCTTCGGGCAGGCGCTGGGGCAGGGCGCTTCGGTGAAGGACGCATCCGCCGGCAAGCTTACGGAAGGGGCCTTCACCGCGCGTGTGCTCGTCGAGATGGCGCAGGCCGCCGGCGTCGAAATGCCGATCGTCGAGGCGGTGGACGCCATTCTCGCGGCTCGCCTGAGCGTCGACGCCGCCATCGACGCCCTGCTCATGCGCCCGCTGAAGGCGGAGGCGTGAACGGGCGCGCCTTCCGGCCGGCTCCCCCTGTCTGTCCGGCGCGCCCGTCGAGGGCGTCGCGGATTACCGTTGCAATCTGCGCCAGGGTGAACGGCTTGGTCAGCAGGTTGACGTGCGGATCCAGGATGCCGTTCTGGGCGATCGCGTTCGGCGAATATCCAGTGATAAAAAGCACCTGCAGCGCATGCCGGCGAAAGACGGCCTCGCGGGCGAGCTGTGCGCCGTCCATTCCCGGCATGTTCACGTCGGTGATCAAAAGCGAAATATCGGCGCGCGCGCGGATGATCTGGATGGCGTCCCTGCCGCTTGCCGCCTCGAGCACCGTATAGCCGAGCTCGCGCACGCCCTGCGCCGTCACCCGCCGCGCCTGTTCGTCGTCCTCGACAAGGAGAATGAGTTCCTCCGGCCTGCCGCGCGGGAAATCCTCTTCCTTGGGCGGGGGCGGGGGCGGGGCCGCCTGGCTTTCGTCGACATAACGGGGCAGATGGAGCTTGATGCAGGAGCCGCGACCGACCTCCGAGTGGATCTTGATGTGCCCGCCCGACTGGCGGACGAAGCCATGCGCCTGCGAGAGGCCGAGGCCAGTGCCCTTGCCCATGGGCTTTGTCGTGAAGAAGGGCTCGAAAGCCTTCGCTATGACCTCCGGGGGCATGCCCTCGCCGGTGTCGCAGACCGAAAGCCGGACATAGGCGCCGGGCCGAGCATCCGGATTCGCCGCGGCGTAATCCTCGTCGAGCATGACATTGGCCGTCTCGATCGTCAGCCTGCCGCCGTTCGGCATCGCGTCCCGCGCGTTGATGGCGAGATTGACGATCGCGCTTTCGAGCTCGTTGGCGTCGACCTTGATTGGCCAAAGATCTTCGCCGAGCCGGGTGGCGAGCTCGATATGCACGCCGAGCGTTCGGTGCAGAATCGTCGACATGCCGGCGACGAGCTGATTGGCGTCCAGCGGCTCCGGTTTGAGCGGCTGGATTCGGGAGAAGGAAAGAAGCCTGCGCACCAGCCCGGCGGCGCGCTCGGCGCCGTCCATCGCCGAACCGATCAGCGGCTCGATTCCGCCGTCGTCGTGCTTCAGCCTGCGCCGCATGATGTTGAGGCTGGCGACGATGACGCCGAGCATATTGTTGAAATCATGAGCGATGCCGCCGGCGAGCTGGCCGAGCGCCTCGAGTTTCTGCGACTGGCGGAGCTGCGCTTCGAGCGCCCCGCGCCGCGTCGATTCCGCGATGAGCTCATCATAAGCCCGCCGCAGGGATTCCTCTGACTTGCGCAGGGCGTCGAGTTGCTTTTCCGCCTGTAGCACGGCGAATATTGCGACGATCACCAGAAGAACGATCATCGCGCCAATCGCCATTTGCAGCGTGTCCGTCGCCTCCGAGAGGCGCTGGTCTCTCTGCCTGTAGAGATCCTCCGCCTGCGCGATCATCTCCCCGATCAACGCCTCGATCTGATCGGTCAGCTCCTTGCCGCGCCCGGCGCGCACCACGTCCGCGGCCTCGTCGAAGCGCCCCTCCCGCATGAGGCCTAGCTTCCGCTGAAGGAGATCCAGGCGCTCCGCTATGAGGGGGCGGAGCTTCTCGAACCGCTCGGATTCCTTCGCGTTGTCGGACAGGAGCGCCCCGAGCGCCGCAAGCTCGCTTTTCAGGCGTTCGGAAAGGTCGTTGGGGGATTTGAAATAGCGAGGGTCGCGCGTGATGATGTATCCGCGCTCGTCGCTTTCCGAGCGGCGGATGGCTGCGTCGAGACGATGAAGCGCGCTCTCGACCTCGACGGTGTGGCGCACCCAGGCGTTGCTTTCTCGCCGATACTGTTCCGTGCGGATCGTGACCACGCCCGCCGAAACGAGAATGGCGAAAGCAACAATCAGACTGACTGTCTCGAAAGACAGAAATCGTCTCGACGCCGCCATGCGTGATCCTGGAAAACCGAGCGGGCGATCTTACGCGCCGGCGTCGCAGAAAAGCCAGCCCGCCGTGCCCGAAACGGGCGCCCCGAAAGGGCGCCCCAAATGGGCGCCCGCGCGGCTCGCGCCTTACGTCTCGGGAACCTCGCGAACGGCGCCGCGCGCGGCGCTGGTCGTCATGGCGGCGTATGCGCGCAGCGCCGTGGACACCTTGCGGTGGCGCGGGCTCGCGGGCGCGAAGCCTTTCGTAGCTTGAACCGCGCGGCGCTCGGAAAGTTCCGCTTCGCTCACGGCGAGGGTGATGGTGCGGTTGGGAATGTCGATCTCGATCCTGTCGCCGTCCCGCACCAGCGCGATCGTCCCGCCCTCGGCGGCCTCGGGCGAAACATGGCCAATGGAGAGGCCGGACGTGCCGCCCGAGAAGCGCCCGTCGGTGATGAGCGCGCAGGCCTTTCCGAGCCCCTTCGATTTCAGATAGCTCGTGGGATAGAGCATCTCCTGCATGCCGGGGCCGCCGCGCGGTCCCTCGTAGCGGATCACGACGACGTCGCCTTCCTTCACGCCGCCGGTCAGAATGCCGGAGACGGCCGCATCCTGGCTCTCGAACACGCGCGCGGGGCCGGAGAATTTCAGGATCGAGTCGTCGACGCCCGCCGTTTTCACGATGCAGCCGTCCTCGGCGAGATTGCCGAAGAGCACGGCGAGGCCGCCGTCCTTCGAGAAGGCGTGCGCGGCGTCGCGGATCGCGCCCTTGGCGCGGTCGGCGTCGAGATCGTCGAAGCGACGCTCCTGGCTGAAGGCCACCTGAGTCGGCACGCCGCCGGGCGCCGCGCGGAAGAAGGTTTTAGCCGTCTCGCTCGTCGTCACGCCAATGTCCCAGCGGGAGATGGCGTCGGCCATGGTGGCGCTGTGCACCGTCGGCAGGTTGCCGTGCAGCAAGCCGGCGCGATGCAACTCGCCGAGAATGGCGATGACGCCGCCGGCGCGGTGCACGTCCTCCATGTGCACGTCCGGCACGGAGGGCGCGACCTTGCAGAGCACCGGCACGCGGCGCGACATGCGGTCGATGTCGGACATGGTGAAGGGCACCTCGGCCTCATGCGCGGCCGCGAGGAGATGGAGGACCGTATTGGTCGAGCCGCCCATGGCGATGTCGAGCGCGATGGCGTTCTCGAAGGCCTCGAAGCTCGCGATGGAGCGGGGCAGCACGCTCGCGTCGTCCTGCTCGTAGTAGCGGCGCGCGAGATCGACGATGAGATGGCCGGCCTCGACGAAGAGCCGCCTGCGGTCGGCATGGGTGGCGAGCGTGGTGCCGTTGCCGGGCAGCGAGAGGCCGAGCGCCTCGGTGAGGCAGTTCATGCTGTTGGCCGTGAACATGCCCGAGCAGGAGCCGCAGGTGGGGCAGGCCGAGCGTTCGATCGCCTTCACGTCGCTCTCGGCCACCTTGTCGTCGGCGCCGGCGATAATGGCGTCGACGAGGTCGAGCGCATGCTCCTTGCCGCCGAGCACGACCTTGCCGGCCTCCATCGGCCCGCCGGAAACAAAGACGACCGGGATGTTGAGGCGCAGCGCCGCCATCAGCATGCCGGGCGTGATCTTGTCGCAGTTCGAGATGCAGACGATGGCGTCGGCGCAATGGGCGTTGACCATATACTCCACGCTGTCCGCGATGATCTCGCGCGAGGGCAGGGAGTAGAGCATCCCGTCGTGGCCCATGGCGATGCCGTCGTCCACCGCGATGGTGTTGAACTCCTTGGCGACGCCGCCGGCCTTCTCGACCTCGCGGGCGACCAGCTGTCCCAGGTCCTTCAGATGCACATGGCCCGGCACGAATTGGGTGAAGCTGTTGGCGATGGCGATGATCGGCTTGCCGAAATCCTCGTCCTTCATGCCCGTGGCGCGCCAGAGGCCGCGCGCGCCCGCCATGTTGCGGCCGTGGGTGGTTGTGCGTGAGCGATAGGGAGGCATTGGCGAAATCTTTCTCGCTGGGCGGATTTTCTATAGAGGCGATAGCCCAGCCTGCGCGCCCCCGCAACCTCGGCGAGGCTCGAAAACGCCTATGGCCGACAGAGGAAAAAGCGATATTCTCGCCTTCATGTCGGGCGAAACCGAAGACCGGATGACTGTCGAGGAATATCTTGCCCGGAGCCAGGGCCGCGAGGGGCGCTACGAGTTGATCGACGGCGTGGTCTACGCACAGGCTGCCGAGCGGGCGGCGCATGCGGATATGAAGCTTGACGTGGCGGTCGCCCTCATGAACGCAATCCGCGCCAAAAAGCTGGAATGCCGAGCTATGGTTGACGGCATGGCGGTTCGGGTTGGCGCGAAGACAGTCTACGAGCCCGACGCGCTTGTCTATTGCGGTCCCAAACTCCCCGGGGACGCGCTTCTCGTCGATCCCGTCGTCGTGGTCGAGGTCATTTCCCCGACGTCCGGCGGCTCCAGCGGCCGGGGATCGAACTGCCGCTCTCGGAGCTTTACGCACCGTAAAAAACGAGCCCGAAAGGCCGCCGGACAGGCGCGCGCTTTCGGGCTTCGTTGAGCGAATTACGCCGCCTTGCGATCGGCGTCCGAGCAGAGTTCGTTGAGGCAGGCGGCGATGGCCTCGACGGAGACGAAGCTCTGCCGGCGAAGCATGGCGACCGGAAACTCGACGTCGTAAGCCTCCTCGATCGCGAGCATGGTGCGGATGGCGGCGAAGGGAGTCAGTCCCGCCTCGTAAAGATCGGCGCTGTCGGAGAGCGTCTCGATCGGCGTGTGAAGGCGGCCGTTTTCTTGCAAAAGACGCCTGATGGTCTCTGTCATCGGTCCAACTCCAGGGGCCAGCGCTCGAGTATTTGCGCGGGCCGAGGCTTGTGCTCGAAGTGATGATCGCGACTGTAAAGGACAATCGTGAATATCGAGGAAAGAGATGGGGCGCCGCGGCTGAACCGAAAATGAACCGGGCGCCGCTTTAACGAAATTTCATGTATGCTGCGGTTAACGAAACATTCACGGCGCGGGCGCGCCGGGCCGCGTTACTGGACGGCAGACTGATGATGAAACTTCGCGCGCTGGCGCTTCTGGCCATGCTTGCACCCGCGACCGTCGCCGCGCAGGAAGCCCGGCCGCCCGCGCTTTCGGAAGACCCCGACGGGGGAACTTTTCTGTTCATTCCCGGCATCGGCAAGATACCGGTCTCGCCCGGCGCCCGCGGCCTCGGGCCTGCTCTCCCCGGCGAACATCTGGAGGGGCCTCCTCCCGAGAGGGGCGCGGGCCCCAGGGCCGCGCAGCCGAGGCCCGAGCCGCGCCTTTCCCCCGAGGAGCGGGAAGCGCGCGACTTGAACCGTCTTTTCGATCGCCTCGCCAATGCGGAGGACGAGCGCGAGGCCAATGGAGCCGCCGGGGCCATTCTGCGCCGCTGGTCGCAGTCCGGCTCCGACACGATCGACCTGCTGGCCGCGCGGGCGCTCGCGGCGGAGACTGCGGGCGCGCCAGTGCTCGCGAAAGCCCTGCTCGATTACGTGGTCGCTTTGTCGCCGCGCTGGCCGGAGGGCTTCGTGCGCCGCGCGCGCGTCGCCGCGTCTGGCGGCGACGTTTCGGGGGCGCTGGCGGATCTGGAGACGGCGGCGCGGCTCGAACCGAGGCGCTTCGACGCGCTGGAGACGATCGGCGCGCTCTCCGAGAAAGCCGGGGACAAGAAACGCGCCCTCGACGCCTATCGCAAGGCGCTCGATATTGCTCCCAGAGACGCGGCGCTCCAGCGCCACGAGGAACAATTGCGCCTCGAGGTGGAGGGGCGCGGCATTTGAGGATCGGAGAAGCAGGTGGCTGACGGGAAGCAACTCTCGGCGGAGGCGATGGCGCAGCTCTTCACAGCCGCGCGCACGCACAATGGCTGGGTCGACAAGGAGGTCCCGGACGACCTCCTCGAGCTTGCGCTGGACTACGCCAAATGGGGTCCGACCAGCGCCAATTGCTCGCCTCTGCGCATTCTCTTCGTTCGTACGCCGGAGGCGAAGCGGCGGCTCGCCCCGGCGATGTCGCCCGGCAATCTCGAAAAGACGATGGCCGCGCCGGCAACCGCGATCATCGCCTATGATCTCGGTTTTCCTGAGCTCCTGCCGCATCTCTACCCGGCAGCCGACGCGCGCTCCTGGTTCGTCGGCAATGACGCGCTGATCGAGGAGACGGCGTTTCGCAACGGGACCTTGCAGGCGGGCTATTTCATCCTCGCCCTGCGCGCCGTCGGCCTCGACGCCGGCCCGATGAGCGGCTTCGACAAGGCGAAGGTGGACGCCGAATTTTTCGCCGGCACGAAGATCAAGAGCAATTTTCTCATCAATATCGGCTATGGGGACAGCGCCAAGCTCTATCCGCGCGGCCCCCGCCTCGCCTTCGAGGACATGGCCAAGATCATCTGAGGCCCGTGATGACGCTTCGAATCATTCCGGAACGCTACCTGCCGCACGCGCAGGGCGCGTTGAGAATCGCGACCGCCTTGCTCTTCCTGCAGCATGGAGCGGCGAAGCTCTTCGGCTATCCGCATGTCGACATGTTCAACGATCTGAAGCTTTTCTCCCTCCTTGGCGTCGGCGGCCTCATCGAACTCGTGGGCGGGACGCTGCTGCTGCTCGGCCTGTTCACGCGGCCGGCGGCTTTCGTGCTCTCGGGGGAGATGGCGGTGGCCTATTTCGGCTTTCACGCCTTCCAGTCGTTCTGGCCGATCCACAACAAGGGCGAACTCGCGGCTCTTTACTGTTTCGTGTTTCTGTTCTTCGCCGTCGCGGGGCCGGGGAAATTCGCGCTCGATCCGGACTGAGCGAACATATTGCGGCGCGGGAGAATTGCGTCCGCAAGGCGAAGCCGCCGCTACATCTATTGACAAGAGAGACGCCTGACCTATTCCCTTGCTGACATGACCGAGACCGCCGTCACGACCAAGCGCCGTTCTCACGCCCTGGCGCTGCCCAATCTGCTCACTTACGGACGGTGTCTCGCCGTGCCGGTGGTGGCCGCCTTCCTCCTCGCCTCGAACGAGGAGTGGACGCGCTGGGCTGCGCTCAGCGTTTACACGGCCGCGGCCGTCACGGACTTTCTGGACGGCTATCTCGCCCGGGCCTGGCAGCAGCAATCGCCGATCGGCCGCATGCTCGATCCGATCGCTGACAAGCTGCTCGTCGCGGCGACGATTCTGGCTGTCGTGGCCAATCAGACGCTCGTCGGCTGGACGATCTGGGCCGCCATCATCATCCTGTGCCGGGAGATTCTGGTCTCGGGGCTGCGCGAATATCTCGCAGAGCTCAAGGTGCGTCTGCCCGTTTCCGCAATTGCGAAATGGAAGACGGCTTTTCAGCTCGTGGCGCTCGGCTTCTTCATCGCCGGTCCGGCTGGCGAGGCGGTCATTCCCGGCGCCGTCAAGATCGGCTCGGCCATGCTCTGGGTCGCCGCCGTGCTGACGCTCTATACGGGCGCGGACTACATGCAGGCGGCCTTCGTCCACTTCGGAGAAGAAAAGGGATCATGAAGGCCGTCTATTTCGCCTGGGTGCGCGAACGGATCGGGCTCTCGGAAGAGGAAATTTCGCCGCCCGGCGAGGTCGAAACCGTCCGCCAGCTCGTGGATTGGCTCGCGGCGCGGGGCGAGGGCTACGCCGCCGCCTTCGCCAATCCCAAAACGATCCGCGCCGCCATCGACAAGACCCACGCCGCCCCGGACGCGCCGATCGCGGCCGCGCGCGAGATCGCCTTCTTCCCGCCGATGACGGGCGGCTGATGGCGTCTCCCACGGTTCGCGTGCAGGCCGGCGATTTCGATCCCGCCCACGAGGAGGCGCTGCTCACGCAAGGACGCCGGGATGTCGGCGCGGTCGTGACCTTCATCGGGCTGTGCCGGGACGAGGACGGTTCGCTCGCGGCGCTCGAACTCGAACATTACCCCGGAATGGCCGAGGAGGAGATTTCGCGGGTCGCCCAAGAGGCGTTGTCGCGCTGGCCGCTCGTCGGCCTCACGGTGATCCACCGCCACGGCTCCATCCGCCCCGGCGAGCGCATCGTGCTTGTCGTCGCGGCGGCGCGCCACCGGGGCGAAGCCTTTGCCGCGGCGGAATTCATGATGGACTATCTCAAGACCCGCGCCCCTTTCTGGAAGAAGGAGCGGCGCACGGATGGCTCCGAGGGCGGCTGGGTGGCGGCCAAAAGCGAGGACGACGCTGCGGCGGCGCGCTGGTCGGATCGGTCCTGATACAATTCATGTGTAGCGCCAAGCTTGCCTGCGCCCTCCAGACGGATGAAAACTCCCGGTTTGGAGATGCCCTTACGGGTGCGGAAGATGGGCGAGATGACCGAGGGCGCTGTCGGTCGAGGCGACCCCGACAGGGGACGGTCCGAGGGCGCCCCTGCGCCGCGAATCGGGCCTTACGAGAATTTTGCGCGCGCGCAGAAGCTCGGACAGATCGGCTGGTGGCGGCTCGACTCACGCCAGAACATCCTTACCTGGTCAGAGGAAAACAGCCGCATTTTTGGCGCGGCGCCCGACGCGCCGCAGTCCTATCAGACCTTTCTCGAGGCCGTTCATCCAGAAGATCGCGCCTATGTCGATGAGAGGTGGATGGCCGCCCTGCGCGGCGAGCCCTATGACATCGAACATCGCATCATCGTCGATGGCGTCGTCAAATGGGTCCGCGAGAAAGCGGATCTCGAATTCGACGAGCATGGCCATCTCATCGGCGGCTTCGGAATCACACAGGACATCACCGACCGGAAGTCGGCCGAGAAAGCCTTGCAGTGGAACGTCCGCCGCAACGAGCTTCTCTCGAACACGGCCGCGCGGCTCTTGCAGTCGAGCGACGTCCAGGGAGTGGTCACCGAACTTTGCACGGAGGTGATGCAGTTCCTCGACTGCGACGTCTTCTTCAATTTCGTTCTCGCCGACAGCGCGAACCGTCTCCGCCTCAATGCCTATGCCGGCATCCCGGAAGCGCAGGCCGCGGAGATCGAAAATCTGGATTTCGGCGTCGCCGTTTGCGGCTGCGTCGCGCGCGATCGGGAGCGCATCGTCGCCGAGCACATTTCCTGCGAGGAGGATGTGCGCACGGCGCTCGTGAAATCCTATGGCGTCCAGGCCTATTGCTGCCACCCCCTGATGTCACAGCGCAAGCTCATCGGCACGCTCTCCTTCGGCGCCAAATCGCGGCCGACATTCACGCTCGACGAAATCGAAGTCATGCAGGCAGTGAGCCATCTTGTCGCCATGGCGATGGAGCGGCTCAAGATGGAGCAGGCGTTGCGAGACGCCGCCCGGCGGAAAGACGAGTACCTGGCGACCTTGGCGCATGAACTGCGCAATCCGCTCGCGCCAATTCGCAGCGGCCTCCAGCTCTTGCGCAGGCTCGATGGGGGAGACCCCAAGGCGCCCCGGGTTCAGGAGATGATGGAGCGACAGGTCGACCATATCGTCCGGCTGGTCGACGATCTGATGGAGGTTTCGCGCATCCGCAGCGGCAAGATCGAGCTGAAGTTGGAGCCGCTCGACATCGCCGAGGTCATCCGGCAGGCCATCGAGGCGAGCGAGCCCTTTCTGGACGCCAGCCGGATCGCCTTGATGGTCCGGCCGCCGGAGCAGCCGCTTCACGTCGAGGGGGATCCGGTTCGGTTGACGCAGGTCATTTGCAACCTTCTCAACAACGCCGCGAAATATACCGAGCCCGGCGGGCGGGTAGAGGTCGAGGCTTACGCGTCCGGCGCCGAGGCGGTGGTGAGCGTCACCGATACGGGCGTCGGCATTCCGCCAGATTTGCTGCCGCATGTGTTCGAACTTTTTGCCCAGGTCGACCGCACCCGCGACCGCGCGCAAGGGGGGCTGGGCATCGGCCTGGCGCTGGTGCGCTCGCTGGTCGCCATGCATGGCGGGGACGCGACGGCGGAGAGCGCCGGGCCCGGGCAGGGCAGCCGCTTCGTTCTACGTCTGCCTTTACTGGCGCAGGGCGCGGCGCGCGCGGCGACGGACGTGGGCGTCGGGGAAGTCCCCCCGGCGCCAGAGCGCGTGCTTGTCATCGACGACAATGAAGATGCGGCGCTCAGCATGTCCATGCTGCTGCGCGCCATGGGCGCGAAGGTCCGCGCCGCAAATGACGGCGCGCGAGGGATCGAGGCTTTCGAAAGTTTTTTGCCCGGCCTCGTCTTTCTCGATCTCGGAATGCCGGGCCTCGATGGTTTCGAGACCGCCCGCCGCCTGCGGTCGAGCCCTGCGGGCAAGGCGGCGACCCTCGTCGCGCTCACGGGATGGGGCGGCGAGGAGACGCGCCGCCGCACACGCGAGGCGGGTTTCGACCTCCACATGACGAAGCCCGCCTCCCTGGAGGATATCAAAAAGGCGCTGTCCTTCGCGCGGGCCTGTTAGCTCAGATCAGTTGTTGCGGCGCGATCGTCGAGACGATCCAGGCGTGCAGCGCGCCCATGGCTACGGTGAGGAACAGCGCAACCAGGGTGAACACGTCAAGATTATCCTTCGGCACGCGCATCATGCGGTTGAGGCCGAGCGAGAAAACATAAATGCCGTAGAAGCCGAGCACGTCGAGGAAGCGAAGGCCGGGCACCAGGCCAAAGGCGGCCGCCAGCCAGGCGGGCGTATAGGAGTAGGCGGCGAGCGCCAGCGCGCGGCGGTCGTCGCTCTTGCCGTCGAAAAAGGGCGCGGCCATCGAGATCACGAAAGCGACGGCGAACAGCGCCGGTAGGCTCAGCAGATACTGCACGGCGGCGCGAAAGAGGCCGGCCGTAAATGTCGGATGCAGCCCGCGCATGCCGAAGAACCATGCGCCAAGAAAGCTCGCGAAAGGCGGGATCGCCGCGAGAATGACAATATACCCCCGGTAAAGGCTCAGGACGGATGTTCGTTCCGTCTCGATGGTCTCCCATTCCTTCTGGGGAGAGAGGATCAAGCCCTTGACCCGCGAAATCAGATCCTTCATGGCGTCCATCCGGTTGGTTTTCAGGACTTTTTTGTCGCTCCCCACGGCGCCGATGCACCATGCGGCGGCACTTGGCGCTTGCTCGCGGACCTCTTACATGCGAGGGAGGGAACAGGCCAGTAGCGGCCTCGCTTTCTAAGCTCGCCCGATAGGTCTAACGCGACAGGCTCCATGAGAAAACTGGCGGAATATTTCTGGCCCGTGGTCGGGCTGCTTGCGGTCGTCGGCTCCTTTTACCTGCTCTACCATGAGTTTCAGGGCGAGTCGGTGGGGACCGAAGTCTGGGCCAATCTCAAGGCCATACCGCCGACCGATTATCTCTTCGCCTTCCTCTCCACGCTCGTCGCTTATGCGGCGCTCGCCTGGTACGACCGGATCGCGCTGCTGCATCTCGGGGTAAAGCACATCTCCTGGATGTTCATCTCGATGTGCTCCTTCACCACTTATGCGCTGTCGCACAATATCGGGGCCAGCGTCTTTTCGGGCGCGATGGTGCGCTATCGCGCCTATTCCACCAAGGGCCTGTCCGCGACGCAGGTCGCCGCGCTGGTGGTGCTGTGCTCCTATACCTTCGCCTTCGGCAATGTTCTCCTCGGCGGCGTTCTGCTGACCTACGATCCGGGCATGATGCAGCGCCTCGCTGGCTTCCTGCCGGATGTTTTCACCCATCCGCATACGGCGCGCACGGTGGGGCTCATCTGCCTCGGCTTCGTGGCGCTTTATGTCGCGGGCTCGCTGATGCATTTTCGGCCCTTCCGGCTGGGCCGCTTCGAGATCCTTTACCCGCGCCCCGACATCATGGTGCGCCAACTCTTCGCGGCGCCGCTGGAACTTATCGGCGCGGCGGGCATCATCTATTTCGCGCTGCCGGAGCAGGGGAACCCCGGCTATGTCGTCGTGCTCGGCGCCTTCCTTTTGTCCTTCTCGGCGGCGCTGGTCTCCCACGCGCCGGGCGGCCTCGGCATCTTTGAGCTCATCTTCATCAATCTGATGCCCGAGGTGCCGCGTCTCCAGGTTCTGGCCGCGCTTCTTGTCTGGCGCCTGTTCTACCTTATCATCCCGCTTCTCGCGGCCCTCGTCGTGGTGGCGCTTTTCGAGCGCAAGAAGCTGATCGAAAAATTGCGACACGCGGTCGAAGGCGAGACGGAAGAACCGCCGCCCGCATAGCGGGGAATCGGCGCGCGCGGGGCGCCGTCAGGGCTGCCGGCGCGATCCGCGAGGCGCAAGAAACTCAAACCCTGCGAGCGCGACGCCGCGGGGGGCCACCCACCCCGAGAGAGGGAGGGGCTTGGCTGGCCCGATAGACCGAGGCGTATGGGAGATTTTTTAAAGTCGATATTGCTGGAGGCGGGTGGTGCGCAGGCCGGCGAGGCCGTGCTGATCGATTGAAATTTGCCAGCTCAGAAATTCGTCGACCGTGAGCGTGTAGCGGCTGCATGCCTCGTCGAGGGAGAGAAGCCCGCCGCGCACGGCGGCGACAACTTCCGCTTTGCGGCGAATGACCCAGCGCTTTGTCGTCGGCGGGGGAAGATCCGCGATGGTCAGGGGGCTGCCGTCGGGTCCAATTACATATTTGACACGCGGACGATGCGTCTCGGTCATTTTGTCAACTCACATACCGTACAACAACACAGTGGCCACTTTGTAGCGCGGCCGCTTTTAATTTTTGGCTAAAGGACCAAGCCCTTAGGGCGATACGATTTGAAACGGGGGGTCAACGGCCGTTCAGAAGCGCGTCGTCAGCTGCGTGAGCCATTCGGGCGAGGCGGAGACCAGTACGGTTTCGAGAGATTTGTCCGCGCCGCTGATGACGAGCAGGCCGAGCGCCAGGAAGACGAGCCCCAGCGCCTGTTTCATGCGCTTGGAGGCCGCAAGCAGCGAATCTCGCCAGTGCATGAACGCCTTGCGCGACAGAAGGCCGAGAAGGAGCAGGGGCGCGGCGGCGCCGGCGCCGAAGACGCCCATGGTCACAGCGACGGCGATGAGATCCTCGCCCCGCGCCGCCAGCACGGAGGCGGCGCCGAGCGTCGGGCCGACGCAGGGGCTCCACACCGCTCCGAGTAGAAGACCGACGGTAAATTGTCCGAAAAGCCCGCGAGATGGCCCCCCGCCGAAAGCGGCGTTCAGGCGATCGCTCAGCGGCCCGCCCGCCGCCGCGACGCGCGCCTGCAGGGCGGGGAAAAGCAGAATGACGCCGACAGCCATCATCAGCGCCGCCGCGACGGTGCGGAATACGCCCGCGTCGAGCCCGATGGAAAAGCCGATTGTCGCCACGAAAAGACCAATGACGACAAAGGACAGCGCGACGCCGAGTGCGAGCAGGGCCGGCGCCCATTTGTGTTCGGCCGCCGCCGCGCCGAGAACGAGCGGCAGCAGCGGCAGCACGCAAGGGGAGAGTGCCGAGAGCAGCCCGGCGACAAAAGCGAGGCCGAGGGCGCCGGCGCTCACCTCAAAGCGCCTTGTCGATCAGATCGGCGATGGCCTTTGGATTCGTCTCGCCCACCGAGCGGCCGACCTCCTTGGCGCCCTTGAAGACGATGATGGTGCTTTGCGCGCTCGCCTTCAGCGCCCGAACCGCGTCCTTCTGCCCGTCGAAATCGACGCGAAACGCCTCCGCGCCCGCGAATTTCGGCTCGGATTCAAGCTTGTGAAGAATTGGCTCCTGCGCCCGGCAGGTCGGGCACCAGGGCGCATAGACATGGACGATGATGGGCTTGCCGGCGCCCTGCGCGGCCGCGAGCGCCTCCTGCGTAAAGGGCTTCTCGGCGGCGAGGGCGGCCGTAAGCGAGCCGAGAAAGGCGAGGGAGGCGAGAAGGGCGCGACGAGACAGCATGAAAGCTCCTTTCCGTAAAACCGTGCTTTGAGGTAGATCGACCCTCGGGGCTTTTCTTGCAAGGGCGGCTGAGACCATGCGGCATTGTGGCGGCGTTCTTCTCGCGGGCGGGCTGGCGCGCAGGATGGGCGGCGGCGACAAGCCGCTTCTCGAGCTCGGTGGTCGCCCCATTCTCACCCACGCCATCGAGCGGCTCGGCCCGCAATGCGCCGGCCTTGTTCTCAACGCCAATGGCGACCCAGCGCGCTTTTCCGCCTTCGGCCTGCCGGTCGTTTCCGACAGCGTCGAGGGATTCGCCGGCCCGCTCGCCGGTGTGCTGGCGGGACTGGATTACGCGCGCGCCCACTGGCCGGACGTGACGGACATTCTCAGCGCCCCCGCCGATACGCCTTTCCTGCCCGCCGATCTCGTCGAGCGTCTCGACGCGGCCCGCGACGCCGCCGGGGCGCGGATCGCCGTCGCGGCGTCTGGCGGGCGGGTCCATCACGCGGTGGCGCTCTGGCCCGTCGCGCTGCGCGAGGAACTGCGCCGGGCGCTGGTGGAGGAGGGCGTCCGCAAGGTCTCGGCCTTCATCGCGCGCTACCCGAATGTAACGGCAGACTGGCCCGTCGCGCCGCGCGACCCGTTCTTCAATGTGAACGAGCCGGAAGATGTGGCGCAGGCGCGGGAAATGATGGCTCGGCCCGACTGAGCCAGACCGGGAGGAGCCGAGATCAGACGAAACCCGGATCGATCGCGACCTGCCTCTCCAGCCATTTCGGCGTCGGCAGGTTCTGGCTGCGCAGGAAGGCGACGTTGAAGAGTTTCGAGGCGTAGCGGGCGCCGCCGTCGCAGAGGATCGTCACGATGGTGTGGCCGGGGCCGAGGTCGCGGGCGAGGCGGATGGCGCCCGCTACATTGATTCCCGACGAGCCGCCGAGCAGCAGCCCTTCCTCCTCGGCGAGGGCGAAGACGATGTCGAGCGCCTCGCTGTCGGGGATCTGATAGGCGACGTCGATCGGCGCGTCTTCGAGATTGGCGGTGATGCGGCCCTGACCGATCCCTTCCGTGATGGAGGAGCCCTCGGCCTTCAGCACGCCGCTGGTATAATAAGAATACAGGGCCGCGCCGAAGGGGTCGGCCAAGCCGATCCGGATCGCCGGATTGCGCGCCTTCAGCGCCATGCCGACGCCCGCGAGCGTCCCGCCCGTCCCGCAGGCGCAGATGAAGCCGTCGACCTTGCCGCCGAGCTCCTCGTAAATCTCCGGGCCGGTCGTGACGATATGCGCCTCGCGGTTGGCGACATTGTCGAACTGATTGGCCCAGACGGCCCCCGCCGGGTCTTCCTTCGCCAGCCGCTCGGCAAGGCGGCCGGAGACCTTCACGTAATTATTGGGATTGGCGTAGGGGACGGCCGGCACCTCGACGAGCTGCGCGCCCTGAAGCCGCAGCATGTCCTTCTTTTCCTGGCTCTGGGTCTCCGGGATGACGATGACCGTGCGAAAGCCCATGGCGTTGGCGACGAGGGCGAGGCCGATGCCGGTATTTCCCGCCGTGCCCTCGACGATGACGCCGCCTGGCTTCAGCGCGCCCTTCGCGATGGCGTCCTGCACGATGAAGAGGGCGGCGCGATCCTTGACCGAGCCGCCGGGATTCATGAACTCCGCCTTGCCGAGGATGCGGCAACCCGTGGCCTTGGACGCGGCGCGCAATTCGATCAGCGGCGTGCGGCCAATGGCCTCGATAACGCTGGCGGCGATGGTCATGAAAAGCGATTCCCCGATGTGGAACGATCTCATTTCCTAACCGGAAGCGGGGTTGCGCTCAAAGGCAAAACGCGCGCCGTGCCGCGCCCGGGCCCCAGGCGCGAGAATACGCATGGAGGGCTTCTGGTACAGATCGCCGTGAAAATCCTCCGGGTCGCCATATCCGGTCCAGGGTTCGATACAGAGGTAGGGCGCCGGCGGCAGCGTCCAGAAGCCAACATGGGGGAAGTCGTCGAGCGTCACTTTCAGCCGCGCGCCGGCCCCATTGTCGAAGACGAGGCTTCGGCTGTCGATATTCAGGAAGCACAAGGCGTCGCGGGCGAACATCTTCGGCTCGAGCGGCAGGCGGTTCCCTTCGAGCGGAGTTCGGCGCGCAGGCTTCGAGAAGAGGCCGCCCGGTCCGATGATCGGCACATCGGGATTTTCCGGCTTCTCGAAAATGATGGCGTGCTCGGCGCCCGAGCCGGCGAGGGGCCAGCGGAAGGCGGGATGCAGGCCGCAGGCGTAGGGCAGGGGCCGCGGGTCCGTGTTCGTGACGATGAGATTATTGTCCAGCGCGCCCTTGCGGAGCTGGAACTCGACTTCGAACCGAAAGGCGAACGGATAGAGCGCATGGGTCTCGGCGTCGTCCAGCAGCACGAGCCGCAGATAATCGGGACGCCTCTCCGCGATCTCGAAACATTTTTTCCAGGCGAAGCCGTGGAGCGCCAGCGGATAGGTCTTGCCCTCGACGGTGACGCGCCCGTCGCGCGTCCAGCCCACGACGGGGAAAAGAACAGGCGCGGTCTGGTCCCAGATCTTCGGGTCCTTCGCCCAGATCATGTCCACGCCATCCGCCCGCCAGGCGGAAAGCTCTGCCCCAAAAGGAGAAATTTCGGCGCGGTCGCCGTCTGCCTCGAGAAGAATCGCGTCGCTCATCGCTTGACCTTTGCACGTGTTGCGGGCCATGTCGCCTCGTGGGCTCGGGGACGGACAAGGGCCGCCGACGATGTCCCTGCCTGAAAACCCATCCGCCTTGCGGGGGGTTCATTCTCCAGGAGCGAACGTGATCGCCGGCAATCTCCAGCTTTTCTTCACCTCCTTCACGACGCTGCTTGCGGTCATCAACCCGTTTGAGGTCTTGCCCGTCTTTCTCTCTCTGACCCATGACAAGGACGCCGCCGGTCGCCGCGGGATCGCCTTTCGCGCCTCGCTCTATACGGCGCTCCTGATCCTCTTCTTCCTGTTCTTCGGCGCCTTTGTGCTGAAGATCTTCGGCGTGTCGCTTCCCATGGTGCGGATTGCCGGCGGCATCGTTCTGACCCGCATCGGCTTCGCGCTCTTTACGCCCTCGTCCGGCAACAGCTCCTTTCTCGACCCCGGCCCTGAAGCCAATATCGCCTTCATGCCGCTCGCCATGCCGCTGATGTTCGGCCCCGGCGTCATCGCCACCGTGCTCGGCCTGATGGCGACGATCGAGAAATCGCCCAGCGAAATCTCGGCTTACGCCGCCATACTGAGCGCCGGCGCGCTCGCGGTCTTCGTCACTTATCTCTGTCTCGCCTTCGCCGGGCGGCTGGTGAAGTGGCTCGGGCGCACGGGGATCGACGCCGTCACCCGCATCGTCGGCTTTTTCGTCTCCGCCATGGGCGTGTCGCTGGTCTTTGGCGGCGTCATGACGGCGCTCGGCGCCTATGGGGTCAAGGTCGTGCTGTGACGTGGCGCGGTTTCCTGTGGATTTCCGCCGCCCGGCCTCAAAAAAAGCCGGGCGTCCCGTCCAGTTGACGCAATGTCTGAAATGATTACTCCCCCACGCGCCTTTCTGGGCGTCGAACGCTCCGTCCTGGGCCGTCCCTGGCGGGCGCGGCTGGATGCGGCCGGCGAGGCGGCGGCGCTCGCGCTCTCCCAGACGCATGGGCTCGACGATCTCCTCGCGCGCGTGCTTGCCGGCCGGGGCGTCGGCGTCGCCGAGGCCGCGCGCTATCTCGATCCGGCGCTGCGCGATCTGATGCCCGACCCGTCGACTCTGACCGCAATGGACGAGGCTGTGGAGCGGCTGGCCCACGCCATGGAGACCGGGGAGCAGATCGCCATTTTCGGTGACTACGACGTGGACGGCGCCTGTTCCTCCGCGCTCATCGTCGACTACTGGCGCGCCGCCGGGGCGCCGGAGCCGCTGCTTCACATTCCAGACCGCATCTTCGAGGGCTATGGCCCCAACGCCGACGCCATCCGCGCCCTCGCCGCCAAGGGGGCGACGCTCCTCGTCACGGTGGACTGCGGCACGGTGAGCCACGAGCCCTTCGCCGTGGCCAAAAGCCTCGGGATGGATGTGATCGTTCTCGACCATCATCAGGCCCCCGAAGCCTTGCCTGCCGCTATCATCGTCAATCCAAACCGGCAGGACGATCTTTCAGGCCAGGGCGGGCTGTGCGCGGCCGGGGTCGTGTTTCTGGCGCTCGCCGGTCTGACGCGGCGGCTTCGGGGGCAGGGGTTCTGGACGGAGACGCGTCCGGCGTCCGACCTTCTCGCCGCGCTCGATCTCGTGGCGCTCGCCACCGTCGCCGACGTGGCGCCGCTCAAGGGGCTCAATCGCGCCTTCGTCGCGAAGGGCCTCGCGGTGATGCGTAACCGCGCCCGGACGGGGCTCGCCGCGCTGATGGACGCCGCCCGAATGGATGGGCCGCCGCGCGCCTATCATCTTGGCTTCGCGTTGGGGCCGCGGATCAACGCCGGCGGGCGCATTGGCGACGCCGGGCTCGGTGCGCGGCTCCTCACCTTGTCCGATCCGATCGAAGCCGCTCGTATCGCGCGCGAACTGGACCGGCTGAATGGCGAGCGGCAGGTCATTGAGAGCGCCGCGCTGGAGGAGGCGATCGCCAGGGCCGAGCTGCTCTTCACGAAAACCAACCGCCTGTCCTGCATCGTCGTCGAGGATGATCACTGGCATCCGGGCGTCGTCGGCCTGATCGCCTCACGGCTCAAGGACCGCTTCAACTTTCCTGCATTCGCCATTGCTTTCAATGGAGAAACTGGAACAGGTTCTGGTAGAAGTTTAACTGGTGTCGACCTCGGCAAGGCCGTTCGGCAAGCGGTCGAGCTGGGCCTCGCGGTCAAGGGCGGCGGCCACGCCATGGCGGCGGGCGTGACCCTCACTCGCGAGAAGCTCGCCGACTTCCGCGCCTTCATGGACGACGCGCTCGCCGACGCCGTCGAGGCGGCGCGGGGCGCCGACGCGCTCGTCATAGACGCCGCGCTCTCGGCGCGCGGGGTCGGCCTCGATCTCCTGCGCCGGGTGGAGAAGGCTGGCCCATTCGGGCAGGGGAATCCCGAGCCTGTCTTCGTCCTGCCGGAGCATCGGCTGATCGACGCCATGATCGTCGGCGAGCGCCACATCCGCGCGCGGCTGCGCTCTGGCGACGGCGCCGCTCTCGAGACCATCGCGTTCCGGTGCGTCGGCGCGCCGCTCGGCGACGCGCTGCTAAAAGGGCGGGGCGAACTGTTCCATGTGGCGGCGCGGCTGTCGCCCAACAGCTTCCGCGGCGTCGAGCGGGTGGAGGCGCGCCTTGTCGATATGGCTCGCGCCGACGCGCGTTAACGATAACTGTGGCGCCGTGGCCACAGCCGTTCCGAAAAGGCCCGCTTGGGCGCAAGCTGGGGGCAATGTCTGATTTTCGCCGGATTTCAGCCGCCTTTCCGCCAAGGCCGAACCGTGTCGTTAACGTCGACTTCAGACTTTCGGGGGAAACTCTCGGCGTTCGCTTCGTCATCGGCTGGGCAGGGGATGGCTCCTGCGCAATCCGCCACCATGCCGGATGTGAACGATATTCCGATAGCGGCCGCCCGAACGTCGCCTTCGACAAGGACCGTTTCGATGCGATTTGCCGTGTCCCGGGAGCGTGATTGCTTGTTGAGCCCTGTTGAGCAAACGGTCGTCTCTCTTCGCCGGTCGATCCTCTTCCTCTCTCTGGCTTCCCTTGCCGGTTGCGCGTCCACGGCGTCCTCGCCCCGCTATCCGGGCGTGGCCAGCCTCAGCCATGTCGACCCTCGTTATGGCGTCCGCCCGAGCCCCCGCGTGGTGGCCGATGGCGAGGAGGTGCCCAAGGGCGGCGGCGCCTATATGGTCGGCAAGCCCTATAAAATCGCCGGCCTGACCTATGTGCCGAACGAGAAACCCTATACCGCCACCGGCACGGCTTCCTGGTATGGGTCGGATTTCCATGGTCGCCGCACGGCCAACGGCGAGATTTTCGACCGCGACTCGATTTCAGCGGCGCATCCGACGATGCCGCTGCCGAGCTACGCGCGCGTCACCAATATGAAGAACTCCCGCTCGATCATCGTCCGCGTGAACGACCGCGGGCCTTATCACGGCCACCGCGTGATGGATGTCTCGCAGCGCGTGGCGGAGGCGCTGGATTTCCGCTCGGTCGGCATGGCGCGGGTGAAGGTCGAGTGGGTCGGCAAGGCCGAACTCGCCGGCGACGACGACGCCCGGCTTCTCGCCACCTTGCGGGACGACGGCGAACCGGCGCAGATCGAGGGCGCCGCCCCGGTCATGGTCGCCTCGAAGCAGGACCCGCTGCGCACGGCGGCGCTGGCGGAGCGGGCGCAGGAGGAGAATACTCCCGCGACGCAGCCTGTCGTCGGCGAGGTCGAGATGATGGCCTATGCCGAGACGGAGGCCGCAGCTGCCTCTGCGGCGCAAGCGGCCAGCAATGCGGCTGAGGAGAAAGCGGAGGCGGAGGCCCCCGCGCCGGCGCGCGCGATGAAAGCCTTTCAGACGGCGCCCCTGCCGCCCGTTCGGCCCGAATCTTTCGGCCATAGCGAAGTATCGGCGCCCAAGCCCCCGCTGCGTCACGCGGCCAACTGAAGCGCCTGCGTAGACAGGCGTGCCGCGTTGCATTTTCGCGTTCGCGGGGCCATTCTCTGCTTGCGTCGCCGGGTGAGGGCGTCGCAAGCGAGCGGAGCGTACGCCTTGTTTGAGCGCAAAACCCCGAAAATCATTTCTTATCTTCTGTTTCTTTTTGCGGTGCTGATCGCCGGCGCGGTGCGGGCGCAGCCTTTCCAGACAAGCGTTCCGCAGGCGATCCTGATCGACGCGGCGACCAACACGGTGCTTTTCGAAAAAGGCGCGGACGAACTGGCGACCCCCGCCTCGACGGTGAAGATCCTCACCGCCGAACTCGTCTTCCGCGAATTGGCCGAGGGCCGCCTCAAGCTCACCGACCAATTCCCGGTTTCCGAATATGCCTGGAGGAACGGCGGCGCCCCCGCGGGCGGCTCCGCCATGTTCCTCAAGGTCAACAGCAGCGCCAGCGTGGAAGATCTACTGCGCGGGCTGGTGATCGTCTCGGGCAATGACGCGGCTCTCGTTCTGGCGGAGGGCCTCGCAGGCTCTGAGGAAGCCTTCGTGATACGCATGAACAAGCGCGCCTCCGAGCTCGGCCTCGTGAAATCGCGCTTCGGCAATCCGTGGGGCAAGGCGAGCGACGACCAGAAGGTCACCGCCCGCGAAATGGCGAAGCTCGCCCTCCACGTGATCCAGACCTATCCCGACTTCTACAAATATTTCGGCGAGAAAGAGTTCACCTGGAACAACATCCGCCAGCAGAACCGCAATCCCTTGCTCACGATGAGCATCGGCGCGGACGGGCTCAAGACCGGCAATATCGAGAAGGGCGACTTCGGCATGGTCGGCTCGGCCGTTCAGGACGGCCGCCGGCTGATCGTCGCGGTCTACGGCGCCAAGACCGCCAAGGAGCGCGCCGAGGAAGCGCGCAAGCTCCTGCAATGGGGCTTCCGCAATTTCGAGGAGAAGGAATTGTTCAAGGCCGGCGAGCCGGTCGGGCCGGCGCAGGTCTATGGCGGCACACAGGGCTCGATCGACCTTGTCTCCAAGAGCGACGTGAAGGTGCTTCTGCCGCGCGGCGCCACGGAGCGGCTCACGGGCAAGATCGTCTATGAGGGGCCGGTGATTGCGCCGGTGGCCGAAGGCCAGAAGATCGGCCGGCTCGAAGTCAGGCGGGGCGCCAATGTCGTGCTGGAGCAGCCGCTCGAGGCGAGCGCGGCGGTGGATGAAGGGTCGCTGTCGAGGCGGGCCTTCGACGCCGTTTACGAATATGCGGCCGCCAAGATCCACGAGAAGCTGCTGGCGAAGAAATGACCGGAGCCGAAAAGGGCCGCTTCATCACCTTCGAGGGTGGCGAGGGCGTCGGCAAATCGACGCAGCTTGACCGCCTCGCGGCGCATCTGCGCGCCCGTGGGCTCGAGGTCGTGACGACGCGCGAGCCCGGCGGCACGTCCAAGGCCGAGGCGCTGCGCAAGGTTCTGCTCTCCGGCCGCATCGCGCCGCTCGGCCCGCTGGCCGAGGCGGCGCTCTTCGCAGCCGCGCGAATCGACCATGTGGGGCAGATCATTGCGCCGGCGCTCGCCCGCGGCGCCTATGTGCTATGCGATCGCTTCGCCGACTCGACGCGCGCCTATCAGGGCGCGCGGGGCGGGGTGGACGCGGGAACGCTTGCGCTTCTCGAACAGGCGGCGATTGGCGACACTCGGCCCGATCTGACCTTCATTCTCGATCTGCCGCACGAACAGGGCATGGCCCGCGCCGCCAGCCGCCGCGAAGCCACGGGGCTGAGGGCCGACCGCTTCGAGGCGGAGGACAGCGCCTTCCACGAGGGTCTGCGCCGCGCCTTTCTCGACATAGCCGAGCAGGAACCGGAACGCTGCTGCGTGATCGACGCCTCCCGGCCTGTGGACGAGGTGGCGCGTGCCATCCGCCAGATCGTCGATTCGCGTTTTCTGGACACGCAGGCCGCCGCCGCGCAATGAAAAAGGAGCTTGCCGGTCCGCCCGAGAGCGACCGTTTCGAGGGCGCGCCGCATCCGCGCGAGACGCTCGCCTTCTTCGGCCACGAGGCGGCCGAGCGCGAGCTGCTCGACGCCTATCGGCGCAACCGTCTGGCGCAGGCCTGGATCATCGGCGGCCCGGAGGGGATCGGCAAGGCGACGCTCGCCTGGCGCGTGGCGCGTTTCCTGCTCGCCCATCCCGACCCGACCTCGCCGGAGGTGCAGAACGCCTCGTCGCTTGTCGTGCCCGAGGAGCATCCCGCCGCGCGGCGCATCGCGACCCTGGCGCTCGCCGACATCTTCCTGCTGCGGCGTGAGTGGAACGAGAAGGCGAAGCCTCCGAAGCACTTCACCGAGATCAGGGTCGATGACGTCCGCGAGATCACGCGGGCCTTCCATCGGGCCTCCGGCGCCGGCGGCTGGCGCGTGGCCATCATCGACTGCGCCGACGATCTGAACAGGAACGCCGCCAACGCGCTCCTCAAGCTCATCGAGGAGCCGCCGGAGCGGTCGCTGTTTCTGCTGGTGGCGCATCAGCCGGGCCGGGTTCTGCCGACGATCCGCTCGCGGTGCCGAAAGCTCATGCTCGGCGCGCTGACGCAGGAGGAGACCGTCGCGGCGGTCGAGGGGCTCGGATCGCCCTGGAGCGGGCGGGGGGATGAGATCGCCGCCGCCGCCGGCCGGGCCGAAGGCTCCGTTCGCGAGACGTTGCGCCTGCTCGGCGGCGACGCCATGGCCTTCGACGCCGCTGTCGCCCGCCTGCTGCAAAGCCTGCCGCGCGTCGATTGGCTGGGCGTGCATCTGCTCGCCGACAAGCTGACCGGGCGCAGCAATGAAGACGCCTATGAGACCTTCATGCGCGCGCTGGAGCGGCATCTCGATGCGCGGGTGAAAACGCTCTCACGGGACGGCGCCCCGCCCGCGCGCCTCATTGGCTACGCCCGCGCCTGGGACGAGATCCGCGACCTCGCCCGCGAGACGGAAGTGTTCAACTTCGACAAGAAGGCGATGGTGCTCGGGGCGTTCGACCGGCTGGCGCGGGCGGAAGGGGCGTAGCGCGGAATTCCCCGCAAGGTCAAAATAGCTCGACCTCGTCGGCCGCTCGCGTGTGATCGACCAGTTCGCACGCCGCCACCAGCTCTTCGTAGGAGAATAGCTGATTGCGGCCGTTCCGTTTGGAGAAATACAAGGCCTGGTCGGCGCGGCCGAAGGCGGCGGCCCCGGTGTCGCCGGGACGGATTTCACTGAAGCCCAGGCTGACCGTGACGCTGCCGACCTGCGGAAAGGGGAAGCTTTCGACCGTCGCGCGGAGACGCTCCAGAGTCGCGCGCGCCTCCGCTGAGGTCATGCCGTCCAGGAGAACGACGAACTCCTCGCCGCCAAACCGGAAAAGATAATGCGTATCCTGGAAATGCGCGGACATGAGCCGCGACAGCAGCACGATCACCTCGTCGCCATAGGGGTGGCCGAAGGCGTCGTTGATGCGCTTGAAGTGGTCGATGTCGATGACGGCGATGAAGCCGCCGCCAGCCGTGTCGTCCCCAAAGGCTCGGGTCGAGACCTTTCTGAACGTCTCGTCATAAGTGCGACGATTGAGAAGGCCGCTCAGTTCGTCGCAGTCGGTGTCGTCCAGCAGTCCCAGATGATTGCGATAGACGCGCAGAAGGCCCAGAACGAGCCGTTCCTGTTCTTCAGTCAGCGCGTCCGGGCGCAAAATCTCAAGAATGCCAATCGGCTCCCGGCTATCGAGGATAGGAAAAGCGTGCCGACAAAGGCCATTGGCTCCCGCTGGCCACCGCAGATTGGCGCGGGCGGCATAACAGGCATGAAGCTCGGGCCAGGAGTCGAGCTTGCTGCGCGGCGCCGCGTCGCCAGAGTCGTGCGCCGCGCTCTCTCCGCCGCTCCCGCCAAGGGAGACGCGCCGGCGCAAGACCACGGCGTCGTTCTGCCGCGATAGCCGCCACAGGACGAGCCGCGCCGCCCCGAGGAGATCGAACATCGCCGCCGCGAGGCTCTGCTCCAGTGAGTCCTTGTCGCGCGCGTCGGTCAGATCGCCGACGGAATCGAGCAGTCCATCCATTTGATTACCGGCCGAGCCGAAGTGACTGACGCGGCAATGCTCGCGGCAAAGACCTAATTTTTCGTTTTCGATATAAGCGCAAATGATTGTAATCACGCGATATTTCATCGCACGCGTCGCTGGGTGCGCCGCCTGGGCCGGGACCGGCGCGTCAATGGCTCCGCAAGGGGCCGATCCGCCCCTTGCGGATTTTCTTCAACGGCCTTAAAGGCTCGCCCGCGCGCGGGCAGTGGACCCGCCAGAGGAACGGGACCATGGCCAAGGAAAAATTCTCTCGCACCAAGCCGCACTGCAACATCGGGACGATCGGTCACGTCGATCATGGCAAGACGTCCTTGACGGCGGCGATCA
>RXIY01000081.1 GCA_003963405.1 Hyphomicrobiales bacterium | reverse complement strand
ATCTTGAGAAGCACAGGTAGCGTCAGTGCGTCGGGGAGCGGATCGAAATGAGGCAACGAAGTGATGTTCGCCCCCTTTACCAGGGAGATTTTGCGCGCCTGCTCGATCGCCAGCGGTGGCTCGTATAGTGCCGCCGATAAAGGAGGAGTCGCCGGTTGCCGGAGCTCCGGATAAGGGATGCTCAGGGTTCTCGGGTCGGTAATCTTGCCGACAAGCGCAGAGGCGGCCGCGGTTTCAGGAGAACAGAGAAATACCGAGTCTTCTTCCGTTCCGGAGCGTCCGGGGAAATTGCGAGGGGTCGTGCGCAGAGAATTTCGCCCGATCGCTGGAGCTTGCCCCATGCCGATGCATCCGTTGCATCCGGTCTGATGGACGCGCGCGCCGGCTGCGACGAGCACGCCAAGGCGACCATCACTGATCAGCGTCTCAAGAACCTGCCGGGAAGTGGGATTGATATCCAACGAGACGCCGGGCGGGACCATTCGGTCTCGAACGATCTCCGCGGCGATGGCGAAGTCTCTCCACCCCGGATTGGCTGAGGACCCAATGTAGGCCTGGGCGATCTCTTCGCCCTGAACCTCTCGGACCGCGACGACCTTGCCAGGGCTCGATGGCTTGGCGATGAGCGGCTCCAGCTTCGAAAGATCGAGGTAGTCCTGTTGGTCGTAGCTGCAGCCCAGATCTGCGGCGAGCTCACGCCAGTCCTGGCCTCGGCCCTGCGAGTCGAGAAATGCTTTGGTGACGAGGTCGGAAGGGAATATCGAGGTGGTCGCGCCGAGCTCCGCGCCCATATTGGCGATCACATGCCTGTCCCACGCAGTCAGGTTCCGCAACCCATCGCCATGATATTCGATGATCTTGCTGACACCTCCGGCGACGCCATGGCGCCGGAGCATTTCAAGGATGACGTCCTTGGCACTGACCCACTCCGGGAGCGCGCCCCTGAGCTCCACGCCGAAGATCGCGGGCATAGTGGTCGAATATGGTTCCCCGGCTATCGCAAGTGCGACATCGAGCCCGCCCGCGCCAATCGCCAGCATGCCGAGCGCGCCAGCAGCGGGCGTATGGCTGTCTGATCCCAGCAAAGAGGCGCCGGGACGCCCGAAGCGCTCCATGTGCACGACATGGCTGATGCCGTTGCCGGGCCGGGAGTACCAAATGCCGAACCGCCGGCAGGCGCTCTCGAGGAAAAGGTGGTCCTCGGCATTCAAATTGTCGATCTGCAACAAATTGTGGTCAACATATTGCACGCTCACTTCGGTCCTCGCTCGATCGAGCTGCAGAGCCTCGAGCGTTAGCATCGCAAGCGTGCCTGTCGCATCTTGAGTGAGTGTCTGATCGATGCGCAACATCAGGGGCGCGCCGACGTCGCCGCCTCCGCTGACGCAATGGCTTTTGATTAGTTTTTGGGCGACGTTCAAGGCCATCTTCGACACCAAGGAGCGCTCCTCGAGCACCCTCCCCTTTTGGTCTGAAATAGCGCGAAACGGCCGATTTGGCAGGGGCTAGAAGATCAACGGCTCAGCAGTCGAGTGGGGCTTTGCCGCTATCCTCTGCGGAATGGCGCCGAGAGACCCTGCCGTATCGCGTCGCGAGGGTGGCTTTTCCTTACGCAAGGGCGCCCCCAGCGCTGACCGTCGGTCCCCCAAATCCACTGGCGGAACGCGCGTCATCTGCACTTGCAACCTGCGTTGCTCCGGATAGCTACATAGTAGAGGCGCGGTGGAGCTGGACGCGGGCGCGCCCACAGCGTAGCAGCATAGGCCTGGTTGAATGCTTAAGGCATTCTTGCACAGAATCGGTGTCGCCCTCTCAAACTACCTCATGCAAGAAATTGAGGGCGATCCATTAACAACGCCGACTGACATGGCGGAGCTGAGGAGGTGCCTGAAGCCTGGAGACGTAATCCTGATCGAAGGGTCTACACGAGTCTCCGGGCCGATTAAGTACCTCACTCAGTCGACCTGGTCGCACGCGGCATTGTTTGTTGGTCCGATCAAGGATTATCAGGAAACTGGCGGGGAACCGCATGTGCTCGTAGAGGCTGATCTAGCTGCCGGAGTTTGCTCTTCACCCTTATCGAAATACGCAGGGGCATCGACCCGTATCTGTCGTCCGCTTAACCTGCGTACCGAAGACTTAGCTGCGCTCGTCGCCTTTGCTGTGGAGCGCATTGGTTGCCGCTATGATCTGCATAACCTTTTCGATCTGTTGCGCTATCTGATGCCGACGCCGCCAATACCTTCCCGGCTGCGTCGTCGCTTCATTTCGATTGGCGCGGCGTCGCCGACTCAAGCCCTGTGCTCGACGTTGCTCGCGCAAGCATTCCAGGCGATCAATTACCCGATCCTGCCAATCATCGAGCTCATCGAAGACGAAAAGGCTTCGTCACGTGTGCACCACCATGTCGTTCGTGAGATTCTCCACATCCGAAACTCAGCGCTTTACGTTCCGCGCGATTTTGATATTTCGCCGTATTTTGAAATCGTAAAGCCCACGGTCGAGGAGGGGTTCGACTACAAACATCTGACCTGGACGTCAGATGCGCAGACCGGTGGAACGGCGTGACATTGGGGTTTGGTCAGCGAGCCGCGACGTCGCAGTATTACCCCAGCGTCAACGATCAAAACCTCGCTCGCGGTTCTGCGCGAGGAAACGAGGGGGCATTTGCCCTGAGCGCGATCGCTGAATGATTACCCCGCTAGCCGAAACGCGACTTAAAAAAGCGACGACTTTTTCCACGCTAAGCGATTTGGTCACGCTATAGCCTCTGGATCCGTTGAGCTATCGAGGTCCACGTCACTTTGCGAAGGTTGATGAATGGCATAGGAACAAGCGCTAATCGAATGGGTTACAAAGCAAAGGGTTGCGGATGCCCCGGTCCTTCGCACGTGGCGTCCGATCATTCGGTTCGGGGAAGCGCGATGGAAGTGGCCGCTGTATCGCTTTTGCTGATCGCTTTGGTCGGCGCATTTCTCGCGCTTGTTGCGGCGCTGGTTCTACTACGGCCCAAAATAGAACGGGCGGTTGAGTTCCCTGACGCTATGAAGCAATTTGTAATTCTTGCCTCCGTCTTATCGCTCGTTTGCATTGTCCTTTATTTGATCGCCGAATACGCGACTCATGAAAGTAGCACGTCGATAGGCTCGATAACCCGACCCTCCGCATCGATCGGAATGGAAGTTGCCTCGGCCTCGGTCTAGCGGACTCAGGCAAGCGGGATCACCTGCCCTCAGACTGCTCCTGCTTTTGGCTAACTTCAGTTCTCTGAGCGGGCGGCGGATAATCCGCCAATGGAACTGTCAGGCAGACGCTCTGCGCTGGTAGCACCTCCCGCCAGTCCTTGATCAGTTGCTTATAAGCCTTTCCGACGGGTCGCGGTTTGCGATCGAGGTCATAAAGGCCAAGCGGATTGACGCGTCCCCTATCCTCGCGCAAGGTAATGTCCCAGTCGACTTGATCGGTCAAGGAATACCATGTGAAGCCGACGACCGGCATTCCGCTGTTACGGACTCGGAGAACATTCGCCCATTCCTTGCGAAGCCAACGAACCGCCTCATCGCCTTTCGGTCCTTCGCAGGTGTTCGTTTCCGTATGCATGACCGGCAGACGATAGCGCTCGTAATATAGTCGGGTGATTTCGTTATAACCGAAGATCTCGCCAGAGGATGCGGTCATCCCGTCCGCTTCGACGTTGTGTTCACTCATTTCGTAATAGTCGTTTCCCATGATGCAATGACTCTTCAGGTGCTCGCTCATGAAGAAATCATATTCCTTAGACGTCATGCCGTTGTCCATAAGAAACCGGTACATCTCGGAGTTGACCCGATATCCGTAATTTAGGTCTAGAGAGAGGAACCGGCGTTCATTCAAAAGCTCCGCAGACTGTATTGCCCTTGGATTAACAGGATGGAAATATTCCGAGGATTCGCTTTGGACGAAAATTGCATCCGAGCGTATGGCCAGAATCTCGTGCATCGCAAGGATATTCGCTTTGACGATGTGCTTTAGCGCCGTTACAAATCCGATATCGCTTCGCAACTGCTCGTTCCACCAGCCGTAGGCGGCGGAGAAGGTTGCGCAGACGTACATCTCATTTATTGGGGTGTAGAGCTGCACCCAGGGAAATCGTTTCGCGAATGCTCTGGCATAGGAGGCGAAGAGCCTGGGGAAGTCGGGGTTTTGAAAATTCCCAAGCCAGTCTGGCACGCCGAAGTGGCACAAATCGGCAATAGGGATTATGCCGCGCGCCTTGATGTCCCCGAAGGTCAAATCGCTGAACTCCCAGTCAAAGCGGTCGGGACCGAGAAAGGTCTTGTAGAGTGGCAGCCCATAGCGAAGGGTCCGAATTGTAAGGTCCTCTTGGATGAGCGCGAAATCCTCACGCCAAAAGTCATAGTGTCTGCAGGCCGCCATCTCGTCGATACGCTTCCGACCGTTCTCAATGGTTGGGCTGCTGTTTTCTATACCCGTGCTGAACATGAAGCGCGACATTCGCCCAACTCCTTGGTAGGCCTTTCTAAGGGATTAGCTAGGGAGCATCAGGCTGTTTTACATCTTGAGCGGGATGACCAACGTTTGTTGTCGGATCAATTTCAGGCTCTGCCTTGCCATTTTGCCGCACTGTCTGACCACCCTGGCGACGATGGTTCAGGTCGGCGTTGAGCCATTTGTCGGGATTTAGCTCCAGCTCACAGCTCGAGGGATAAAACGGTGCGAGTACGCCGTTGCGCTCTGCGAGCCGCGCGTTGACGAGCTTGGAATTAACGACACGCGGATTGTCGAGGATGAGAAAACGCTTTGGCGGATCAGCGCCTCGGAAGATTCGATCGACCTCTCAGCACGGGCATTTTCGATGATCGTCCAACGCGCTTTCGCCCTGGTTTGTGACCGTTCCGGCGGGAAGGGCGATCGGCGCGTTTGACCCAGACACCCTGTCTCGATCGGCACAATGACGCTCCCTGCCGCTAAACGGCGGCACAGGGGTTTCGTTGAAAAGAGCGGCCAGCGCCGTCGCGTCCTGAGGATCGCGACGGGCGACCAAAGGTTTCCTTGATCGCCTCGCACCGAACGCGGTAAGGCCGCCGCCCGCCATTACGATCGGCGAGCCAAGAGCCAGAAAGGCGATTAGATTGAGGATAGAATCCACATCAAATGGGTAGAAATCATGGACAGGTTAGGCTTGCATCCGGATCTCGGAGTTCGACTGCAGCCTTATGCCGAAAATCATCAGGATGCGTCTTGTCGCCGGGGAATTAGCCGCAGTCGGCGCTCTGACAGCCGGCAGAAGATCGGTTTTGAGTCCGTCCAGTCGCTTTAGTGTCGCTTTAGCGACTTATCCGTCCGTCAAGCGTCTCATATGATGGCCTTTCGAGCGCGGAGTTCAAACTTCATCGTGCCCGAGCCATAGAATGGAACCCCGTCTTTATCCAGCGGTCCCCCCAGGTTGTTCCTGCTGCCGCTCCAGATCGTGATTGACTCGCGTGAGCGGATCGAGCCCGCCGAGGCCAAGCAGGATTGCGAGCCATAGCAGCGCCGCGGCGCCGAAGAGGCGCGCAAGCTCCCGCCCGCGATCCAGTTCCATGAAGAAGAGGGCGATAAGACCGCACATCACCGCCGCAGGGACCAGTATCAGGGGTCGGAGCGCGCGATCGAACGGCAGAAAACTTATCCAGATTTCGAATGCGAGCAGCAGGAGCAGCGCGCCAAAGGCGAGCGTGAGCTGTCGAAGCCGAGCGCCCATGGTCACCTCCCGATGAGATAGATGAGCGGGAAAAGCATGACCCAGACCATGTCGACGAAACCCCAGTACAACCCCACGATCGTCGCAGGCGTATGCGCCGAAGCGGAAAAATGTCGGGCTCGGGCGAGGATCCAGGCCACGAGGCCGAGACCGACGAGAAGATGCAGTCCGTGTATTGCCGTGCTGATGAAATAGAAGATGAAAAAGAGCTGCGCGCCGTCTCTAAGAGGTCCATCAATCGAGAAGGTCGCGCCCGGAAATAGCGATCTCCGGAAATCCTCGCGCCATTCGACGCCGAATTTGAGAAGCATGAAGCTCGCGCCCAGGAGCCAGGCAAATACGAGGCAAACCGTCATGGCGCGCACTCGGCCCTTCTCGATAAAGGCGAGGCCGACGCTATAGGCGTAGCTGCTCGAAAGCAGGATCACCGTGTTGACGGCGCCTATGGTCAACGACGTTTGCTGCGCGCCGGCGTCGAATCCCGCGGCGTTCCAATGACGCGCATAAATCCAGGCAAGGAACAAAGGTCCGAAGAAAAGCGCTTCGCTGGCGAGAAACAGCCACATGCCAGCGAAGGCGGTCTCCATCTGGTGTCTTGCGCTCGAAAACTGAAAGGCGTGGACGGCGTCATTCATTTCGAACGGCCTCCTTGCAGGGATATTGGTATGGCGGCCCGATGACGACTGGCGTCGTCAAGAAATTCTCCGTCCGCGGCGGCGACGGCGTCGTCCACTCAAGCCCTGTCGCCCCCCAGGGATTGGCGGGGGCGCGCCGTCCGTAGAATAGCGACCAGCTGAGATAGGCGAGCGGTAGAAGATAGCCGACAGCGAGGATCGTCGCGCCCGCGGAGGACAACACATTGAGCACCTGAAATTCCGCCGCGTAGGAATGATAGCGCCGCGGCATGCCGAGATAGCCCAGCAAAAATTGTGGGGCAAAGGTGAGGTTGAAGCCGATGAAGATGATCAGCGCGGCGACGCGACCCCAGATTTCCGGATAGAGCCGGCCGGTGATCTTCGGCCACCAGAAATGCAATCCAGCGAAAAAGGCCGACACCATGCCGCCGACCATCACATAATGAAAATGCGCGACGACGAAATACGTTTGCGTGAGATGCACATCGGCCGCTAGCGCCGCGACGAAAAGACCCGTCAGTCCGCCGATTGTAAAGAGACCGATGAATCCGATGGCGTAGAGCATCGGGGCGTCGAAGCGAATCCAGCCTTTATGCATCGTGCCGATCCAGTTGAAGACTTTAATCGCCGACGGAACGGCGACCATATAGCTCAGAATCGAGAAAACGAGCGCCGAGTAGAGCGACGTCCCGGCGACGAACATATGGTGGCCCCAGACTAGGAAACTGATGACCGCGATCGCGACGCTCGCCCAGACCACGAATTTGTAGCCGAATAGCTCCTTGCTCGAGAAAGCGGGAATGATCTCGCTGATGACGCCGAATCCCGGCAGGATCATCACATAGACCGCCGGGTGGGAATAGAACCAGAAAAGGTGCTGGAACAGCAGCGGATCGCCGCCGATCGCGGGATCGAAGACGCCAATGCGGAAGATGCGCTCGAACGCCAGCAGGAGAAGCGTCATCGCCAAAACCGGGGTCGCAAGCACAAGAATGACGCTCGTCGCGTAGAGCGACCAGAGGAACACAGGCATGCGGTAAAAGGTCATGCCGGGCGCGCGAAGCTTGTGAATGGAAATGATAAAGTTGAGGCCGGTGGCGATCGACGAAAAGCCAGAGATGAAGATGGCCACGACAGTCGCCACGACATGGCCGTTCGAGTAGAACGAGCTCAGCGGCGTATAGAAGGTCCAGCCGGTATCGACGCCGCCGGCGACAAGCGCATAAAGCGCCACCAGCCCGGCGAGGACGAAGAGATACCAGCTCATCAGATTAAGTCGCGGAAAGGCGAGATCGCGGGCGCCAAGCATCAGAGGAACGAGAAAATTTCCCAAAGTGACCGGGACGGCCGGAACGAGAAAGAACCAGACCATCACCACGCCGTGCAGAGAGAACAGCTTGTTGTAGGTCTCGGGCGAATCGAGCACGCCCTTCGGCAAGATCAGATTGTATCGAATGAGCGCGGCGGCGAAGCCGCCGATAAAAAAGAAGAAGGTGATCGTTGCGAGATAAAGGAGGCTAATGCGCTTGTGATCCGTCGTGAAGAGCCAGCTCTTCAACGTTGTTCCGTCGGTCAGATAGGATTCCTGGGGTGCAGCGATTCCAGCGGTCACGACGGCGCCTTTCGTTTCAGCGATTTGATGTAGGCGATCAGTTTCAGGAGATGCTCTTCGTCGATCTGCCCCGCGAACGACGGCATGATCTCCGGATAGCCGGCGACGCGCCGCTTTTGGGGGGTGATGATGCAGTCTCTGAGATATGCCTCATCGGCTTTCACGATTGCGCCGTCGGCGAGTTTCACTTCGGCGCCGTAGAGTCCGGCGAGCGCCGGCCCGATCCCGCCCGCGCCCTGGTCGCCATGGCAGCCGCCGCAGCCATGACGCCGGAAAACATCGGCGCCGGCTTCGACAAACGTCTCGCCCTTAGCGCCGCCTCCGAGCCAGCGTTCGTATTCCTCAGGCTCAATAGCCACGACTTGGCCGATCATGCTGGCGTGACCTTCGCCGCACAGCTGGGTGCAAAAGAGATGGTAAACGCCCGCCTTTTCGGCCGTGAACCACAAGGTTTCGTAGCGTCCGGGCAGAACGTCGTGCTTGATGCGAAAAGCGGGAACGGAAAAATCATGGATAACGTCTTCCGACGTCATGACGAGCTGAACCGGCTGGCGGATCGGAATATGCAGCGCATTGATCTCACGTTGCCCGCCAGGATGCTCGACTTTCCACATCCATTGCTTGCCGACGACGTAGATCTGCAGTGCGTTGGCGGGCGGCTGAAAGAGGCGCACGTAGAGGTCGGCGCCCCAGATGAAGAGGCCGAAGAAGGCGGCCAAGGTTGCAATGGTCCAGGAGATTTCCAGACGCCAGGTTTTCTGCGGAGGCTTGCCGCGATCGATCGGGCTGCCAGCGCGATATTTCACCATGTAGCGGGCCATAAGCCCGAAGACGAGGACTAGAACGATCAGCGACGCCAGCGTGAGCGCCAAGATCAGCGCGTCGACTTCCCTTGCGTCTACTGTCGCTTGAGGAAGAGTGAAATTCACGCGTCTGATCCCTTCCGGCGAAAGGCGTAAAGAAGCGCTGAACCGATGACGACGCTCGTCGCGATGGAGAGCAAACGAAGCACCTTGACGATCGCGACTGAGTATCGGCCCGTCGAGGCGTCAAAATCGAAACAGAGAAGTAAGATCGGCGACGCAGGCGGCGAAATTTCGCCCGACGCCGCGCGCGACACTGCGAGTCGCGTCTCCGCCGGCCTGAAGCCCACGCCGAGGAGATAGTTCGATACGACGCCCGTCGGCGAAACGAACACAGCGCCGACAGGATGCGCGATCGTCCGCCGTTTGTCTGCCGGACGGCTCGCGAACCCGACTGCGTCGGCGACGCTTTGGATCGCATCGCGTCCGCCTGTCAGATAATGCGTGTGAGACGCAAGCTCGGACGCTCCAGCGTTCTCAAGATCGCGCGCCTTCGCTTGCGATGCGGTTACATCCGTATCGGCTGCATCGATGCTAATGGCGACGAAGACATAGTCCCGACCGGGAGCCATGCCGGAATCGGCAAGCGCCCGGATCAGGCCGGCGCGCAAAACGTCGCATAGTTTGGGACACCGATAATAGCCGAGCACCAAAGCGAGCGGCGCGCCATTGAGGAGATCCGACAAATGAAGGGGACGTCCGGCTTCATCTCGGAACTCCTGTTGTCCCGGCAGCCGCGAGCCCAGTTTTTGCTCAAAGACGGCGTCCGCAATGTCGGGCGCCGATTGGGCAGCGACGGGCTGAGCCAGGACGATGAGCGCCATGATCATGACGATGCGCTTCATGCAATGTCTCCTGTGGCTTGCTCGTCGCGACCCCGCTGGTCGGCGCTTTTCCCGCCGCCGCTTGCGCAAGCGGAGCCTGTTCTGGCGCAGGCGGCCAGCCGCGAATCCCTTCTTTAGCGACCAGGCGCATCGCGTGCGCGATCGGGATATGCGCGCGGCCTGTGCTTTGATCGATCCAGCCCGCGCTGTTCAGCTGCGCCATCTCCTCGCGGTAAAAGCGCGCCATATCTGCGACGGGATCGGTTTGCAGCGCCGGCGCCGGATAGGGAGAAAGCGGCAGATGCAGCGTGCGGTCGAGGAGCGAACCTGGGAAGAGCCATAACACAAGCGCAGCGAAGAACGCCACGGCGAGCATTACCGTCGCCGCGCCGACCCAAATAAAATTGGCCGAAAGGTCGCCGACTTCATGCTGCGCGGGTTCAAGGCCGGGTTTGGACATGCTTCGGCCCTCCCGTCTTAGGCATGGCATACATGGCCGCGGCGGCGGCAATCGCCAACGCTCCAAGCATGGCGCCGCCTTCGACCCAATCCAAACTAGCGCTGAAGGGCGGAGCGACCAACCACAGGCTTCGAAGCGCGGCGCCAAGGATCAGCAATCCGCAAAGCAGCATCATAGCGCCGCGTGAACGCTGAGCTCGTGGCGAAAGAAGAACAAGGAAGGGCAGTGCGAAATGGATGCCGACAATCGCGAGAGCGAGACCTCCCCAGAAGCCACGCCAGCGCAAATTGTACCACGACGCCTCGCTGGGCAGATTGGATTGCCATACTATGAGCAACTGCACGAAATCGAGATAGGCCCAAAGAATGGTCAGCGCGAGGAGCAGTCGGCCAAGCTGACGGAGAGTCTCGCGATCGGGCGGCGCCGCAATGGCGGCAAGGAAGATGGCGATGGAAAGCGCTGTTAGCGCCATTTCGGCGATCGTCATCATCCCGAATACACTGGACGCGAAGCGCGGATCGAGCGAAAGGATCGCATCGATCGAAGCGAAGGTCAGCGAAAGCGCGAGTAGGATCAACCCCGACGGCGCGAGTCTTTCCAGCGCGATCTCGGGCGAGCGGTTGCGTAGCGCCTGCAACATCGCGCGCGCCAGCGCGAACCAGATCACGAGATAGAGGGCGACGCGCGCCGCGGCGGCTGGGCCGTTCAGATAAAAGGCATTGTCGAGCGCCGCAGCCTGCGGCTTGAGCCATGGATACAGCTCTTTCGCCGCGAGCAGCAGCGGCACGAGGAAGGGCGCGAGCAAGGGCAATGTTCGGATGCCGGTGATGAGCTGCGACCGTATGGCGAAGCCCCAGCCGCCGCCGGTGAGGCAGTGGATCAGCAACAGGCCCATCGAGCCGAGCGGCCACGAGATCCAGGCTGTGAGCGCCGCAAGCCACGCATGAGGAAAGGCGCCCGGACCGCGCCATGCCGCCGCCGCAGCGACGCCGACTCCAATGGCCCCGAGGAGCGAGGCGCCCAGCCGGTTCATGGCCTAGCCCCTTTACGCGCCGCGGCAAGGTCGTCGGGCGTCGCGTTTTGGCTGCGCTGCAACGCCTTGATGTAGGCGACGATCGCCCAGCGGTCGTTTGGCGGCGCCCGCGACGCGAAGGAGTACATGTCGCCCTGCCCATTGGTGATGACGTCATAGAAATAGCGCGGCGGCTGTTCGCGCAACGCGGCGCTGTGATAGCTTGGCGGCGAAGGAAAGCCGCGACGAACGACCATGCCGTGACCGTCGCCGAGTTCGGAATGGCAGGGCGTGCAGAAGATGCGGTAGCGCTCCTGTCCGCGCTCGAGCAGCGCCAGCGTCACTGGCGGCGCCGCCGGCGGCGCTTCGCGAAAGCCGACGACGCCAGCTGGCGTCTCGGCCGGGCCGACAAAGGGCGAATAGTTCCTTTGCTTCGGCTGCACGCTCATGTCGTCGCAGCCAGCAAGGAGAACCATAGCCACGAGCGCGCGTTTCACGAGGACATCTCCTCAACGGACTGCGCGCCAAGCTCGTTCAAGAGGCGCTTAACGTCGCGCATTTGACTCGCGCTATGTGTATCGACAACGACAATCCAGTCGTCGCCCGTCGCGTTGCGGCTAGCGGCCGTCTCGTCGATCGGTTCAAAATAGGTAAAGAGAGGGGCGGCGACGCAATAGCCGACAATCGCCGTCAAAACTGCCGTCAGCATGCCGATCTCGACGGCGATTGGAGCAAACGACGGCCAGGAAAAGTTCGGACGTCCCCCGATATTGAGGGGATAGGAATCCATATTGGCGTAGGCTTGCATGCCAAACCCGCCAAGAAAGCCGATCGCGCCCGCGATCAGCGTGAGAGGGGGCAACGGCGAAGGCGCACCGCTATCGCCGCGATCATTGGGCGAATAGGTCCGCACGGCGTCGAAGCCGCGTGCTTTCAGACAATCGAGTGCATTTTCAAGCTCCTCGTCGGCCGTGAAGGCGGCGACCACAACGCCTCGAACGTAATCTTCGCCTGGCGGCTCCCGGCTGTCTTGCGACACAGCGGTTGGGCCGTCAAGATCGTTCTGCGGCTCGGCGAGATAGGCGCATTGCGGCGGATCGCAGCGATTCCCAAGTCGGGAGTCAAAAGAATAGGCCGTGCCGCAATAGGGACAGATGATGTGCGTCGCCGCGCCCATGTTCAGGAAAACATGCGGATGATCGTTCGGCGGCAAGGCGCCGAGGCACATGAACTTCTTAACGCCCACAATGATGCGCGGGGCGCCCGGCTCGTTGTGGAAATGCGGGATCGCTTGGGTTTTCATGTCCGCGACTTTCCATCATCGCGGCTGCGAGCAGGCGTCGGTCTTTTTAACGAGCGCCCGCATTTCGAACATGGAAATTACCGGGAAAACCCTCACGGCGAGCAGGACGCCGGTTGCAAAGAGCCCGACGGAGCCCAAAAGCGATAGCCAGTCCCACATCGTGGCGTGATAATCCCCCCACGCCGACGGTAGATGCGTACGCCGGAGGCTCATCACGACGATCTCGTATCGCTCGAGCCACATTCCGACGATGACGCCAAGCGCGACGCCGATCACAACGATCTGATTCAGGCGCAGGCGTCGGCTCCACATCAATTGCGGGGCAAGCACGTTGAAGACGAGCGTCGCCCAGTAGAGGACGGCGTATTCTCCCGCGGTCTTGCTTTTAAACGAAAGAATCTCGGCCCGGTCGCCGCCATAGTAGGTCATGAAAGCCTCCATGAGGTAGGCGTAGCCGAGACACAGGCTGCTCGCCAGCAGCAGCTTGCCGAGAATGTCGAAATGCCGCCCGGTAATGAAGCTTTCCAGCTTCAATAGCCGACGAAGCGGAACGACGAGCAGCAACACGGTCGCAAAGCCAGAGAGCAGCGCGCCGAAGACGAAAAATGGCGGAAACTGCGTCGAATGCCAGCCGACAGTGGCAGCGCCCGCGAAATCGAGGCCGACAATGCTGTGCACGGAAATGACCATCGGCGCCATGACCGCCGCCAGTGCGCCGTATGCCGCGCGATAATGACGCCATTGCCGGTCCGTCCCCCTGAAGCCGAGCGCCAATATGCCATAGAAGAGCTGTTGACCGCGCGTTCTGGCGCGATCGCGCAGCGTCGCAAGATCAGGCATGAGGCCAAAGTACCAAAATAGCACGGACGACGTGACATAGGCGAGAATGGCGAAGAAGTCCCACAGCAACGGACTGCGAAACTGAGGCCAGAGCGTCATTGTATTGGGAAAGGGAAAAAGCCAATAGAAGAGCCACGGGCGACCGAGATGCATAATCGGAAAGATGCCGGCGCAAGCGGCTGCGAAGACGGTCATCGTCTCGGCGAGACGGTTGAGCGAATTTCGCCACTCGACCCCCGCCAAATAGAAAAGCGCGGAAATGAACGTGCCGCCGGAGGCGATGGCGATCCACCAGACGTAATTGATGATGGCAAAACCCCAAGCGACCGGCCAGCCGACGCCCCACACGCCGACGCCGGCATAAAACAGCCAGGCCACCGAGATGACGAGCGCAAAAAGAAGCGTCAATGATACGGCCAACGACGCCCACCACCAGAATGGCGCATGTTTGGCCAGCGGAACGACACAAATATGGTCGGTCATCGTCGCGGTCGTTTCGCCAGGCAGGACGATCGGATCGTCTGATCGCGGCCGAAATCGATTATCGGAGACGGGAAGATCGCACGCGTTTGGTGGAGAAGCGAGACTCATCGCGTTTTTCCGATCTCCTGATTGCGGTTGACAATGCGTGCTTCGTAAGAGACCCGCGGCCGCGTATTTTGCGAAGCGAGCAAGGTATAATTAAGTGGGCTGCGCTTTCGCGCCGCAACGGCAGATCCGCTCTCGTTGAGATTTCCGAAAGTGAAAGCCTGGGTCGGACATGCCGCCTGGCAGGCTGTGGTCACCTCGCCGACCGCGCGGTTTTCGCGGTCGGCGGCGATTCTCTCCGCGGCGATGCGCTGCAGACAGAAGGTGCATTTCTCCATCACGCCGCGCGCGCGCACCGTCACTTCCGGATTACGCGCCAGCGACGAGCGCCGCTCCTTCCGCGCATAGGCGAAATAGTTGAAACGTCGCACCTTATAGGGGCAGTTGTTGGAGCAGAACCGCGTGCCGATGCAGCGGTTATAGACCATAACGTTGAGGCCCTCTGAGTCATGCACGGTGGCGCCGACGGGACATACCGTCTCGCATGGCGCCGCTTCGCAGTGCATGCAAAGCACGGGTTGGAAATAGGCGCTTGGTTGATCCGCGTCGCCATCGTAGTAGCGGTCGATCCTGAGCCAATGCATTTCGCGCTGGCGCAGCACCTGCTCCTTGCCGACGACAGGAATATTGTTTTCGGCCTGGCAGGCGACAACGCAGGCGTTGCAGCCAATACAGGCGTTGAGATCGATGCTCATCGCCCAGGCGGCAGGGCCATCCGGCTCGCGAAGATAGAGATTTTTCCCTGCGCCGTGAGCGGTCTGTTCGGCGAGGAAATTCTTGTACTTCAAAAACTCGTCGAGTGCGCCTATGCGCACATAGTCGCCGGCTGCATCGAACATCAGCTGATGACGCTCGACGCTGGCGATGTCAACGCGTTTTCCAGTCTTCTCGACCCGCGGTTCGGCGCTCCGGCCCATGAGCGGATAATAATCATAGCCGCCGATCTCCTGATTTTCGCCAAGGCCAAGCGGCGCGGTGACGCAATTCTGCGCTTGTCCTGGAACAATCCAGATGGGCGCCGCCGCCTGAACTGCGCCGACGGTCACGCGGACGATATCGCCATTTTCCAGCTCGAGCCGCTGCGCCGTCGTTGGCGCGATCAGGAGGGGATTGTCCCAGGCGATCCTCGTCAATGGACGCGGCAATTCGCGCAGCCATGGATTGGCGGCGTAGCGCCCGTCCCAGACATAGGGGTCGGGACGAAAAACTA
This sequence comes from Hyphomicrobiales bacterium, assembly GCA_003963405.1. Lineage (GTDB taxonomy): Bacteria > Pseudomonadota > Alphaproteobacteria > Rhizobiales > Beijerinckiaceae > Methylocystis. The sequence goes on along the minus strand of RXIY01000081.1, from coordinate 93 downwards.
GTGTCCTGACTCTCAATTGGCGACCAATAACTCATCCGCTTCTGCTTTCTCGAGAGCCTTGCGGGCGCGGCTGATTTTTTCGAGGATGGCCTC
>RXIY01000115.1 GCA_003963405.1 Hyphomicrobiales bacterium | reverse complement strand
TGCGGCCAGCGTTGGGGATGGACAGCAGATAAGACGCTCGCCATCGCGCAGGAGCTGTATGACGGCGACGGCAAGAAATTGATCACCTATCCTCGCGCCGAGGCCCGTTACCTAAGCGAAAACCAGATCCATGACGTAGCGGCGATCGTCGCCGCGCTTACGCGCCTGCGCGGCTTCGCTCACCTGGAAATTGCTTCGCCAGTGATCCGCCGCGGGAAATCGGGCTATTTCTGCGACAAAGAGCTCGAGGGTGTTTCGCATCACGCCATCGTTCCCAATGTCAACGTTCTCGATGACCTGGAAAGTCGCTTAGCGCGACTGAACGACGACGAAAAGCGCTTGTTTGCTTTGATCTGCCGTTCCTACTTGGCGATCATCATGCCGGACTACGAATACCGGCAGACTGTCGTGACCATGCCGGTTCCTTTGCCAAACGGGAGCGCGTCAGAGTTCCGGGCAATCGGCCGCGTTCCGCTGTGCCTCGGATGGAAAGCAGTCTATCAGACCGGCGAGGCGGAACCGGACTCAGAGGCGGAGCAGACGCTGCCGCCCATCGAAGACGGTGACGCCGCGACCCTGTCGGATACGAAGGTGGAGGCGAAAAGAACCCAGCCTCCGCCTCGCTATAGCGAAGGCACGCTGGTCGACGCGATGCAAAACGCATGGCGTTTTGTCGAAGATCCAGCTCTGCGTGACCGGCTCAAGGAAGCCAAGGGCATAGGGACTCCCGCCACCCGGGCGGAAATCATCAAAGGATTGAAGCGTCAGAACTTGCTGATTGCAGAAGGCAAGCTGGTGGCGCCAAGCCCTACGGGACTGCAACTGTTCGAGCTTCTGCGCGCTTCGGCGCCTGCGCTCGTCGATCCCGGCACAACGGCATTATGGGAGATGCGTCTCGACGAGGTGGTCACCAGGAAAGCGGATTTTCGCGCAGTGATCGACGGCATCGCCGCCGCCGCCGCCGATTTAATTGACGCGCTCCAAAAGCGATCGAGCGGAACCATCAATCTGGAAAGTTCCACGCAAGCTCGTCGACCCGGGGGGCGGCGTTATAGCGGAAAGACTAGCGATCGGACCGAGACAAATGGCCTGAAGCCGAGCCGAACACATCGCCGATCGACAGGCCGCCGGGCAACGACAAAGAAGGACCTCCACTCAGTCGGGAACGCTAAAGGCGCGAGAACTGGAAAACGGAAAGCGCCTACAGCGAAAATGGTCGCCTACGCGCAGACGATCGCGCGCACTAAGAAGGCGCCCTTGCCTGAGGGCTATCAGCAGGATTTTGACGCATGTCGACAGTTTCTTGATGAGCATGCGAAATAGCAAGACCGCGACAGCGCGAATCTATCGAGAAGGAGGAGCATCGGGGATCCAGATTGCAGAGTCTCGATCGCCGAATGGCGTTGCATGGCCCTCCAGAGCGCGAATTGCGACCCATGCGCAAACGACTGCGTCCAACATATCCTCGACTTTCTTCAGATCGGCGACGCGCGTGTCGGGAGCGAGTGAAAGATCGGGCAATTTTTCCCGGACACCCGCTATCTGTTTGTCCAGCAGTGCGAGGATATCCGCCCAGACTTCGAACAAGCGCTCACGCCGCTTGATTGCGTCAAGGGCCGGCCAGTATTTGCCTGTCTTCGAGACCTTGTAGCATAACCGTTCAGGCGCATTGGCGAGCTCCACCAAAGCTGGGTGAGGATAGACCTCGATAAGCCCGGGCGTTTCGACGGACCCTGTCTGCAGGGGGAAGCCGGCCTGGGCAAATCCCTTCGTGAGTCCGTCACTGATGCGCCCTGGCCGAAGGCTGCTCGGAGTATGGGTTCCACAACGACGCGCGCCATAGGCGCTCGAGACGGCGTTATCGGAAGCACGGCGCCCGGTGATCGGATGACCCGCGAGAGGCATATCAACCGCCACAAGATCCCGCACGAGACCGCAGAGTTGGCGCGATGACTTGAGCAGTCTAATTGGATCGGGGCTATTGTCGTTCGGGGGAGGCTCAGACCCATCTGCGAGAGCATAAAAATCTTGGTAGGAAGGCGCGAGCGCGACGGCAACCAAGCGCCACGGCGCGCCCACTTTCGTCTGACTTGCCAGCGCGACGCCGCTCGCTTGAGTCAGCGTCCACGCCGCATCAATCCCTAGTACCACCCGCATTCCGCTATCTCGAATTTCCCTACAACCGATCCTCGGGCAGCTAGACTCAGCAGCGACGCCGACGATCGGCGCAGCGATGGTAAGCTACCCCGGAAATTCCGTCATCAGGCCTGTTGCAAGAAGCAGCGAAGGTGAACCAAGGCCGCGCAACTGACGCGGGTTTCGCGCCCCAAAAAATGAATCCATACATCGCGCCGAACGAAGCAACGATCAGCATGGGTGCCAGAGTGATTTGCGCTTGGCCGCGGTATGCGCGCATAAGTCAGTCTGTTGCTGCTGCAAAAGGTATGTGCGAAACTGCTGGCTGAAATGGCCGCGGCCGGGGGACCTATGAAATTTGTCGGCTTCTGGCAGTTCTGGGCCTTGCTTTCCGCCGCCTTCGCGGCTTTGACCGCGATCTTTGCGAAAATCGGTATCGAGAACGTGAACTCCGATTTTGCCACGTTCATTCGAACGATTGTCATCATCTGCGCGCTCGCCGCCTTCCTCTTCGCGACGGACCAATGGCAGCAACTCAATTCGGTTTCGGGTCGCAGTTACCTGTTTTTGGTTCTCTCGGGTCTGGCGACCGGCGCGTCGTGGGTCTGCTACTTCCGCGCCCTCAAGATCGGCAAGGCTGCGCAAGTTGCGCCGATCGATAAGCTCAGCGTCGTCTTGGTCGCCGTCTTCGGGGTGCTCATCCTCGGGGAGCGCCCGACCATTCCCAATTGGATTGGCATAGTCCTGATTGCGGCCGGCGCGATCCTGATCGCCTATCAGGGATAACTGCTAAAGCGTGTCGGGCTATATATGATAATGTCCTTTATCAGATATAAGGAGTGCCCCGGTTATGGATGCAAACCAGAAGCTTGAAAGGCTGTGGGGGGAGAGCGCATCAGCGGCCCGAGACCTGGACAGGCTCGCCAACGAAATGGCCCGCCGAGCTGAGCAGTTCATAAGGTCAGGCGTGAGAAATTCTGAGCGAGAGCAAGAGCTCGCCAGGGAGCATGCGAAAGCGATCGAACGGGTTCTGCAAATCGGGCACCAGCTCGAACAAGCTGCGATCGATGCGGGGATATTGCCCTCGAAGAGCCGCTCATGAACCAGCTCGTTCCCATCAGCGCCCAGGTTCCCGCGCTTGTCCGCTCCGCCGGCGAGCGCGCCCAGACGCGCTTTTGGGAATTCTTCGTCAACAACATCCGAATCCGCACACGCGGCGGGCCTACGGCCGAGCGATCGGTGAATTCCTCACCTGGTGCGAGCAAAAAGGGATTGCGTCCATCATCGACATCGAGCCGCTGCACATCGGCGCTTATGTCGAAACGCTAACCCGCAGCCACAGCGCGTCGACCGTGAAGCAACGCCTTGCGGCTATCCGCATGCTGTTTGATTGGCTTGTGACCGGCCAGATCGTGCCGACCAATCCGGCCGCCAGCGTGCGCGGCCCCAAGCACGTCGTCAAAGTCAGCAAGACGCCGGTGCTCGACCCGCAGGAGGCGCGCGTCTTACTCGACAGCATCGACGTGACGACGCCGGTCGGCTTGCGGGACCGGGCGCTCATCGGGCTAATGGTCTATTCCTTCGCGCGCGTCGGCGCGGCGCTCGCTATGAAGGTGGAGGACGTTTATGTGCAGAATGGCCGCCTTTGGGTTCGCCTGCACGAGAAGGGAGGCAAGCGCCACAAAATGCCCTGCCACCACAATCTTGAGGTTTATCTGCACGCCTGTATTGACGGCTGCGACTTGGCAGCTGATCCGAATACATCTATTCCCGTGGTTGCCTTTCGGTCAGTCATCGTTGCAAGCGATTGGTAGAGCGCGCAAACATTCGCAAGAGCAGGGCTGTGGAGCCCTACATCCCACGGCACATGCTCCATATTGATCAAGGCATTCGGCTTGTAAGAACGAAACTCCGCTCCGATTTCTCTTTTCAGCAGAGGAAGCCGCAACCGCTCAGCTAGGATACCTACGTCGCGATAAAGTTTTTCCAGGTAGAAGCGAAGGGTCTCTTCCGGTTCCTGCATTTCGTCGCTTCGATGCGCTTCTTCATCACCTCCTGCTCTTTCAATTAGGTTTCCGAGGGTTGTCTCGGCTTTGCTCGCATTGCCAATGGTCTCGGCAATGGCCGCCGACAGCAGTAGTTCCTCCCTTCCCATCCGCAAATCCTTCGGTGTTGGCTACTTCGGCTTCGACTTCAGGTTCAAGTTAATCGAGTTGCACGAGCAGCGGAGCGACTCGGGCTTTGCGCGCGGCGTGATGTACACCCACGAGCTGCACTTGTCGCAGCGGAAACATTCGAGAAGCTCCTTAAATGCCGTGACGACGGGCTCGAAGTCCTTTTTCCCGAAATTAGTCCACTCGTTGTAATGAACGGCCTTATTGATCGCCCACTGTTCGATGCCTTGCGCTCCGGCGCAGGTGGAGAGCGTCGATTTTCTCTTTGCCGCATCTTCCTTAGCGCTATCGTTCCCCCATGATTGGGCCGCCTCCGCGGCCTTGCCCAATAAGGTCTTCATTCGGCTCAAGACGCTCGGCAACAGATCGCCCAGCTCGTAATTTCCGTCCGCTCGAAATGCGGGAGCAGCAGCTATCTGGTCTGCCAGCAGGCGCGAGACATATTCAAGGTGACGTCTGAGGGCTGCGGCAGCTGTCTCGACCTTCCCCTTCCCAAGAGCCGTTGCGATGTCCTCCCAAATTTCGGCGCTGGACTCTACCAACGGCCCAGTCTCGACCGTCCAACTATGGAATGCGACCGAGGTCTTCGAAGTGACGAGCCCTGCGGATTTCATTTGCTCGGCCCATAGTCGGTCGTGCGTTGTGATGATAAATTGCGTATCAGGGAATTCCGTTTTCAGCAGCTTACAGAACTCATAGCGGTGCCCTGTGTCGACGGACATAACGACGTCGTCGAGCAATGCAAACGTGAATCCTTTTCCAAACAGTCTCTTCATCAAGGCGAGGTATAGACAAACGCCCATGCCATCTTGGTGGCCTTCGCTGTGGTAAGCGGCTGGCGGGAATAAGCCGCGCTCATAAAAGTTCACGGTGAAATCGAGTGTACCCTCGCTGGGCGTCAGTTTTGCGGTGAAGCTGGTTTCGTCGTCACCATTGATCATTCGGTAAAAGGTGCTGAAGTCCTTTTGGACCGAGTCATAGAGCGCGTTCAGCTTTTCTTCCATCACTGCGCAATAGGTATCGTAAACAGCTTTTCCTGCTTTCCAGGCGTCTTCAGCCGACTTGTGCCTCTTCATTGCAGTTCGATAGTCCTGGAGGCGAACCTGAGCCGTCGTCAAGAACGTCTGTGCGTCGACCGTAGCCGTCTGATCTGGTTTTCCCTGCACCTTTTCCGTGAGGGCTTTTAAGCCATCGGCGAATTCAGGCGGCGTACCGAGCCATCCTTTTATCAACCGGTCTTTGGCTTCGGCCAAACCGTCGAAGCTCGTCAGCTTCCCCCTGAAATTTTCGATATCGACTTTCCAAACAGCAAGCAGCTTTGCGAAGCCCTTCTCCTCACACCTTTCGGCAAGCTTTTCGATCGCCGTAATCAAGCCAATTACGCGGATGCCGCTTTCGGCAATCGACAATCCTCCATTCAGCAGGGATTGTTGAATTTTCTCCGCCGCCTCCGACTTTGCCAGCTTAGCAAGCAGATGCTCCCGCAGATGTTCCTCGTCTTCCCATGGCTTGTCGCAGAGCGGGCACGCGGGTCCATCGACAAGGTTGAGACCCTTTTCGATAAAAGACCGCCGCTGCAATGCTTGAAAGAGCGCCGGATCGGATTCTAGCTTTTCGAGGTCGGCAACGATGGTTGCTGCCGCTTCCTTCGCAAGATTCTGGAGATTTGTTCCCGGGTCAGAGACTGCTTGCAAATCGCGGAGCGCCGATTCTTTGTTAAATTCGAGCGTCTTCGCTTTCTCCGTGAGCCCCGAGTCGAGCGTCGTATCCGCCGTTAGCTCGGCGATTTCGGACAAGTTCAGCACTTTGCGTCGCTTGTTGACGGCCTCGAGCAGATCACCCGTATTCAATGCTGGGGTCTGTAGATGTAGGCGCAGCATATCCTTCGCGGTCGTAACCGCGGCAGCGCTCGCACGAAGGGTCTGCTGAAGCTTATTTTGCGCCGTGTTTAAGGTGCTTCTGGTCTGCCCGATCTCATCGAGCTTGAGGAGCGTTTGAATTTCTTCCGATCGCTTCGATGGCTCAATGAGAATAAAACGGAGGACGTCACGCCTGGAGAGTGTTATCTCAGGATGATCCTCGACTTGACCGAGAGCAGCCTTTACATCGGCATCGGGGGGATCGATTTTCGGTTTGTTTGGCGCTGAGACCTTCCGGGTAATTTTCGCGGATTTGCCCAGCGCTGGAAAAAACACGTCCAGCTCGATAAACGCCGCATCCGGGAACTTTGTCTTATCGACATGCGGCCCATGCTCCGAGACAGACAGCCCCTTTGTGCCGCTGCCTGTGAGTCGGCTGATGCGTCCGGTCAAACCGAACTCAATGGCATCGATGACGCCACTTTTCCCGGATCCGTTAGGGCCAGAAATGGCGAATTTCTCTCTTGCAAAATTGAGGTCTAATTTCCGAATGCCTCGCATTTCCTCAATGTGTGCAGCGCCGATTTTGATCACATTAAATCTCCGCTGGCAGTGGCCGTGAATATTTTCACAAGGTCGTCCGCTCTCAGCTTCTTGCCGTCGCTAAGTAATTTCCGCAGTTGCTCGATTTTTTCGGGATCCAGGTGTTCGGACTCTTCGAGCTTCTTCAAAAAGGATTCGGTTATTTCCTGCTGCAGTGTGGCCATATCGGACACGCTCTCGGGTGATTCGCTTGAATTTGCGAACTCTAGCAAGCTGACCTGACCGCGCAACCGAACGCTGCCTCTATGCATACTCAGCTTATTGTCGATGACGCGTCTCGGACCTCCCTTGGCTTGCGAAAGGTACAGCTTTGCAGGAACGGCCCGAAGGGCGTTAACAAGCCCTCAACTATTTTCCTGTGCAATGTTCTCGTAACGTTCTTGCTTTTGGCGCCACTTAGGCGCCTAATCCGAATCATGAGCGCTACCGCAAAGAAAGACGATCGCTCCCGCCAGAGCGTCCGCCTCTATCCCGAAATATGGGAGGCGATCGACCTGCTCCGGACCAAGCGCCCGGGCGTCGTGTCGCGCAACACCTGGATCGCCGAGGCGATCCTCGAAAAGCTCGCGCGTGAGCAGGATACGCAGGCACCTTCTCCCCCAGCGGGGAGCATCCATGTTTGAGTTCTTTGAATTCTTCGCTGGCGGCGGCATGGTTCGCGCCGGCTTGGGCGAACAGAACTGGCGCTGCCGCTTCGCCAATGATTTTGACCACAAAAAGAGTGCCATCTATCGCGCGAACTGGGGCGAGGGCCAGCTGAGGACCACGGACATCAAGACGCTTTCCTCCAAAGATCTCGACGGCCAGGTTGACCTCGCCTGGGCGTCGTTTCCCTGCCAGGACCTTTCACTTGCCGGCGGCGGAGCAGGCCTCAAAGGTGACCGCTCAGGGACTTTCTGGCCCTTCTGGGACCTGATGCGGCAACTTATCGCCGAAAGCCGCGCCCCGAAAATTATCGCCCTCGAAAATGTGTGTGGCACCCTGACCTCGCATCAGGGCAAGGACTTCGCGGCCATTTGTTCGACCTTCGAACAGGCGGGCTACACCTTCGGGGCGCTTGTGATCGACGCGGCACACTTCGTTCCCCAATCCCGACCACGCCTTTTCATCATCGGCGTACGTGACGGCGAAGCGATCCCCGATGACTTGATCCAGGACGCGCCCTCTCCGCTCTGGCATTCACGTGGTTTGCTCAACGCCCATGAAAACACTCCCCTGAAGGGGCGCCGGAATTGGGTGTGGTGGTCGCTGCCACAGCCTGATCCGCGCAACCAGGTCTTCGCGGACTTGATCGAGGACGAGCCCGCCGACGTGGATTGGCATACGCAGGCTAAGACTCGCGCGCTTCTCGACATGATGAGCGATGTCAACCGCGCCAAGGTCGAAGCCGCCAAGCGATCGAAAAGGCGCCAAGTGGGTGCGATCTACAAGCGCACGCGCCTTGATGCCGACGGAGTCAAAGTGCAGCGCGCCGAAGTCCGGTTTGATGACGTCGCCGGGTGCTTGCGTACGCCAGCCGGCGGATCCAGCCGCCAGCTGATCCTTGTCGTGCAAGGCCAAAAGGTCCGTTCGCGCCTGATTTCTGGACGAGAGACAGCGCGACTCATGGGCCTGCCCGACGAATACCAGCTCCCGACCAATTACAACGAGGCCTACCATCTCACCGGCGACGGTGTGGTTGTCCCCGTCGTACGGCATTTGGCCGAGCATTTGTTCGAACCTATTCTCAAGCAGTGGCCGACCGCCGCGAAGGTTGCGGCATGACCGTCATTCCGTGCGAACAAAATCAGGTGTTGCGCCAGAAAATCGAGGAATTCGCAGAAGTGCTCAAGGTCGAGTCGCACAAGCTCGGCCAGCACGGGCTTTCCGAGCAAGAGTTTTACAACAGCGGTCTTTTTCGTGGCGCGATCGAGCGCATTCGCGGCCAGTATTCCGCGACAATGCGCGATAAGCGCGATTTCGCGCGGCGCGCCCTCAATCACATGCAGGACCAGGGCTTCATCGCCGACTGGGAATCCGCCGGCGACGCCAACCGCCACGATTATTCCGTACGACTGCCGTCCGGAAAGATCGCGGTCATTGAGCTCAAGGGCTGCCTCGACGGAAACAATACGAACATTTTCGAGCGCCCGCCCCACGCGCAGGAGTTCATCATCTGGAGCGTCTGCACCAACCCAGGGGCCGACCCGCGACATAACGCCTGGTCGGGTATTCATACCCGCCTTAGCGCCGAAATCATTTTTCGCGAGCAGCGTGTCGACGGGCTGATCATCTGGGACATGGTATGCGGCACGATCGGACGTCCCTGCCCCAAACTCGCGGCCGATTCTGCGCGCGCCACAGTCATAGGCCCGTACGCCCTGCCGCCGCCGTGCCTTTATGTGTTCCCGGCGACTATCCCCGCTCCCCGCAACAACCCCAACCCATCCGCGCAGGCGATCGGCGACGTCCAAATCCTCAAGGCCTTCAATGATTGCTTCGGCTGCAGACCCGAAGAGATCAGCTCGGTCACTTTCGAGGTTCAGCATCGCGGGGCTGAGACGGTCCGCACCACACGGATACACCGCGCGGGCATTCTGGAGCGGGAGTCGACCGCAACCGCCATTCAACGGGCATGAACCACATGAAGCCAATTGTGTCCCCTTGGATAAGCTCGAACTATCGAAAACCTCTCACGCTGATTCCGCAGCTTCGACCTTTTCGGCCGCCAGCAAATCAATTTCGACGCGCAAGCTGTCAAGGCTGAGGCCACGGTGGCATCCCGTCGGCTATCCTTGGAGGACGAACCTGATCCTCGTCCCCTGCCCTCTTCTGACGCCGCGTCCCTCGCGCTCGAGTCCGCCGTCCAAGCTCTGTCCAATCTCTTTCTGGAAACCCGTCTCGAAGCTGATCTCCCTGACGGCGGCGACGATCGACAGTTGGGATTTCTTGAATGCCAAAAAGTTCGCCGAGACGCAGCTGCTCTTGCCTCTTGGTCCTTGCATCGCGTTCGCTGGCCGCAACGATCATCAACGGATATGGGATACGCTCGACAAAATCCGGGCGGAGGCACCCGGATATGGTTTTGCTCCACGGCGCGGACACGAAGGGTACAGAGCGCATCGCCGCCTGTTGGGCGGACAACCGCGGGTTCCCCAGGTTGCCTTCAAACCGGAGTGGACGCGACACAAGAAATCCGCACCCTTCAAGGGCAACGACGCCATGTTCGAGGTGCTGCCCATTGGGGCCATCATGTTTCCGGGATCGGGGATTGTCGAGAATCTAGCAGATAAGGGCAGGAAGGTAGGAATTCCGATGTGGCGGGCCCCGCAAAGGCGGCTCGACCCCATAAGGGTGCGTCCCTATTTGTTGGGAGCTCCCAACCGCCCTAGGGGCCTCAATGGTTAATGCGTGTTAACCAAAAATCGCTTGCGCGAATCGATATTTCTGACACTTTCACGAAGTATCGCCGCGTATGGCGCATCTTCCGTTAGCCGAAGAGCTTTCCGTGAATTTAGCTTCTCTCCGTTCTGATCCTCATGCTTCGTCAATTGATGAAACAATTGGCGAACACGCCGAGTTGCTCAGCGAACAGTTGCAGGCGATGAGTGAAGCGCTATTCCCGCCGGCATCCGAAAAGGAGCTGAGGAAGTTTACGTCGGGAGAAGCGGCGCGGCTCATTGGAGTATCTGATTCTCGCTTGCGCCAGCTCTCACTGGCTGGTGAAGGGCCGCAGCCCGCACTCTCACCCGGCGGTCGGCGCCACTATACCCTCTCGCAAATAAATGCTCTGCGCCAAATGCTGGCCCACGCTGCCAAAGGACGAAACGAAAGTCGCGTTTATCTCCCGACGCGAAGCGCGGCGGAGCGCCTGCAAGTTCTCGCCGTTACTAATTTCAAAGGCGGATCAGGCAAGACCACGACGGCTGCGCATCTCGCGCAATATCTCGCGTTGCGCGGCTATCGAGTTCTCGCGGTGGATCTTGATCCGCAAGCCAGCCTTTCCGCGCTTTTCGGGATCCTGCCTGAAGTGCATGTGCGTGCGAATGAAACCTTGTACGCCGCTATTCGTTACGACGATGAAATTCGCCCCCTCAGCGCAATCACAAAGACCACGTATTTCGACGGACTAGATATTGTTCCGGGGAATCTCGAACTCATGGAGTTCGAACATGAGACGCCAAAGGCGCTCTTGTCGGGGTCGGCGCAGCCTGGGGAAATGTTTTTTTCGAGAATTGCCCGCGCTCTCGATGATGTCTCAGGCCGCTATGATGTTGTCGTAATGGATTGCCCGCCACAGCTCGGCTATCTCACCTTGAGCGCTCTGTGCGCGGCCACCAGCGTGCTCGTCACAATTCATCCCCAGATGTTGGACGTGGCATCAATGAGCCAATTTTTGCTGATGACTCATGATCTACTTTCCGTCGTGCGGGAGGCAGGCGGCAGGCTCGATTATGATTTCTTTCGTTATCTTGTAACACGCTACGAGCCGCAGGACGCCCCTCAGACGAAGGTCGTGGCACTCCTACGCAATCTCTTCGGCGATCACGTTATGACAAGCCCGATGGTTAAGTCCGCGGCAATTTCGGACGCCGGACTGACCAAACAAACGCTTTATGAAATCGGGCGAGAGAGTCTCACGCGATCCACCTATGATCGCGCTCTAGAGGCGCTCGATGCCGTCAATGGCGAGATCGAACAACTGATGCGACAGGCTTGGGGGCGGAGCTGACCATGAGCAGGAAGGATACCGTCGAGGCTCTTTTCAAAGGCCGGTTGGGAGCTCCCAACGCTCCTTCTCCCGTCGAGCGGACTGAACGCGTGCGAACGGGGGCGATCTCCGCTATGGGAGCCTCGCTGGCTCAGCTGAGCGAAAATGCGAAGACCGTCGCTCGCCTTCAAGATCAAATTTCATCCGGGGATCGAGTCTTGGAACTCGATCCAGTCGACGTCGACGCGTCTTTGGTTTCTGATCGTCTGATGATCGAAGTCGACCCGACTTTCGAGGCGCTCGTTGTGAGCATGGCGGAAAGCGGGCAACAGGTGCCCATTCTCGTTCGCCCCCATCCTACCGAGGCTGGGCGTTACCAGGCCGCTTACGGGCACCGTCGACTGCGGGCCGCATCTCGACTGAAAATCAAGGTCCAAGCAGTTGTTCGCCCCTTGAGCGACGCCGAGCTCGTCGTCGCTCAAGGTAAGGAGAATTTGGAGCGGCGGGATCTGTCCTTTATCGAACGCGCCTGGTTCGCTCGACGACTGGAAGATCGCGGCTTTGATCGATCCGTGGTCATAGCGGCGTTGTCCTGCGACAAAGCTGACGTAAGCAGGTACGTGTCGATGGCGCGCGCGATCCCCGAGGTCATCGCCATATCTATTGGCCCCGCTCCTAAAGCCGGGAGGGCGCGCTGGGCGGAGTTAGCGGAAAAGCTCCAGCAAGCCGGCGCGGTCGCAATAGCAGAAGCTCTAGTTCGGCAAACCGAATTCTTATCTTTGGACAGCGATTTGCGCTTTACGAGACTCTTGGAGGTCTTGCGACCTGCGGTTGAGCACAAGAAGACTCAGGAAACGTGGGTCGCCAAAGACGGCCGCAAGGTTGCGCGTGTCCAAAGGGGCACCGAGCGGGTCGTCTTAGCCTTCGATGAGAAGGTCGCTCCGGCATTTGGAGATTACGTGCTCGGTCAACTCGACGCTCTTTTGGCCGCCTATGAAAGTTCAATGGTGGGTCGGAGAGACGGGAGCTCGTGATTCGAAGCGGTAGCCTCGCCAAAGGGGGCTCGCTTCGCGTAAGCGTAAATGTGATGCGTTCCGAACCGGATCCAAAGGAGCATTCGCGCAAAAGAAAAGGCCCCCGAAACGTTTCCGCCCGGAAGCCTCTCCAAAGTTCGCACCTTAAGAGAATCACTTCCGCAAATCGCTGTCAAGAGTCGGCACCGTATCGGTGAGCAGATTTCTTTTGCCTGAACGAGGCAAAAGGTCATGCAAAGACAAGCAACGACGCCCTTTGGGCGGCGATCGCTGTCGCTCGCCATGGTGGCGAGCCAGGCGGCGACGAACGAATTCACATCACGCCTCGATGCGTCAGAAACCGTCGTCCATAAATGGCGACTGTTTCGGGCGCTGACGGAGGCAAAAGCGCCCCTCGGCGTCACCGACCGCGCGCTATCGGTTTTGCACGCGCTGCTGAGCTTCCATCAGGAGACAGCGCTAATGCTGGAAAAGGATTGTAATCCCTCGGACACAGAGGCGCGTCCTGGCATCATCGTCTTTCCGTCGAACAAGGAGCTCTCGATCCGCGCGCACGGGATGGCGCCGGCGACGCTGCGGCGGCATATCGCCGTTCTGGTCGAGGCCGGGCTGATCATTCGGCGCGACTCGCCCAACGGCAAACGTTTCGCGCGGCGCGGGCAGGGGGGCGAGATCGCGGATGCCTTTGGCTTCGATCTCACCCCGCTCGTCGCTCGCGCCGCTGAAATCGAAAATCTCGCCGAAGAAGTGCGAGCCGAGAACCGCGCCATGGCCTTGTTGCGCGAGAAAATTACGCTGGCGCGGCGCGACATCGTCAAGATGATCGAGACCGGGATGGAAGAGGGCGTGCCCGGGGACTGGCAAGCCCGCCACGGCCACTATCAAGCGCTGGCCAGCCGTCAGGCGCGCAAAATGACACGCGCCGATTTGGCGGCTTTGGCGGAGGAACTCGCCGCCCTTGCGGCCGAAATCAATAGTGTCCTGGAAAACCACGTAAAACGCCAAAATATGACCGCCAGTGAGTCTCAGGCTGAGCGCCACATACAGAATCAAACCACAAACATTTCTGATCTTGAACCTAGCCTTCGAAAAGGCAGGGCCGAACCACCCGGGCCAATCGCCGACGAAGCAGAGGCGGATGGGGCACGGACTTCGGAACCTGAGAAGCGGGAAGCCGAAACTCGCACTCGTCCCACGCCAACCCCCAAAACCTATCCGCTGGGGATGGTGCTGCAAGCTTGTCCGGACATCGTCGATTATGCCAAGGGGGGCGAAATCTCATCGTGGCGCGATCTCGCGACGGCGGCCGCGACCGTGCGTTCGGCCCTCGGCATCTCGCCCGACGCTTGGGCTCAGGCCTTGGACGCCATGGGCGAGCATGACGCCGCAATCGTCATCGCCGCGATCCTGCAGCGGGGCGAGGAGATCAGATCGGCTGGCGGCTATCTGCGGGTTCTGACCGCCAAGGCGCGGGCAGGGGAGTTTTCGCTGGGGCCTGTGCTGATGGCGCTGTTGCGTGGCAAGGCCGCGAGAGGGGCGCGAGAGCGGAAGAGGGCAGGGTGATGGCGGATTGCTGCTCGATGCGAAATTTCAGGCGGATGTGCTGACCGAGTTCACGGTCGTCTCGTTCAAGGAAAAGTGAGTGATGGCCACGAAAGACGAGCCGCTTCCCGGGCCGATGATTTCTCCTGAAACCGGAGAGACGCTGGCGCGCGGCGTGCGTCCGTTTACGGTCGCCTATAAGGGCGAGAGCGTCGTCGTCGATCTGCCGGGCTATTACCCGACGGGCGAAGGCGAGGGCGTCCACATCGGCAAGGACATGGCCATCGTCGACCAGGCGCTGCGGGGTCTCAAGGAGAAGGCGGACGGCGTGCCGTCGCCAGAAACGATCCACTGCGCGCCAAGCTTCAGCTGTCCCAGCGGGAGGCGGGCGCTTTGTTCAAAGTGGGCGAGAACGCCTTCGACAAATACGAGCGGGGCTTGGTCGAGCCGAGTGGCCCGACGATTCAGCTGATGGCCTTGCTCGACCGCCATCCAGAGCTCGCGGCGGAGTTGAAATAAGCGCTCACAACCCGGCGGCCTTGGTGAGATTGACCTTGAAGCGGTCGCGTTTGCGCTGATAGCGGCGGGTCATTTCCGCCGAGGCGTGGCCGAGGTGCCGTTGCACATGACCTTCCTCGATCTGCGCCGAGGAGGCGAGGCCGGCGCGCAGGGAATGGCCGGAGAAGGCGCGGCGCCTTTCGCCTTCTGGGAGATCGCCCCGGATCCCGGCGGCCAGCGCGGTTTTCTGGACGAGGCGGGCGACGTGTTTGTCGGAGAGCCGCTCGGCCGAGACGCCGCCGTTCTTGCGGAGAAGCGGTCGGAACACCGGGCCCTGCGTGATCCTGCCGAGCTTGAGCCAGGTCTCCAGCATCGCGACGGGGCAGGTGAGGGGAGATGAGCCGCGGCCGATCTCGACCTCGCGCCAGCCGGTCTTGCCGTTGAGGGTCAAAAGCAGGCCGCCGCCGTTCTGGTCGGCGCCGACGATCTCGATCCAGCCCGTTCCGTCGTCGGTCTGCTCCGGGCCGCTATCCAGGCCGACGATCTCCGAGCGGCGCAGGCCGCCCGCGAAACCGATGGCGAGAATGGCCTTGTCGCGCAGGCCGCGCAGGTCGTTGTCCAGGACCGCCAGCATGGCCAGAAGCTCGTCGCCGTAGATCGCCTCTTTCTGCGCCGGCGGGCGGGCATGGGCGCGGCGGATGCCGGCCAACACGGTCGCGATATGGGGATCGCCCGTATCCAGCAGGCGGCCGAGCTGGCGATAGCGCCAGCAGATCCCAGAGAGCCGGCGCTCCAGTGAGGAAACAGACAACGGCGGCCGGCCCGGCCCGCCCTCGACGCAGGCGGCGAGATAGAGGCCGACAGTCTGCGGGTCCGGTGGCAGGGGGTCGAGGCCTTGCCGGCGCAGCCAGGAGGCGAACTGACGCCAGTCGGCGTCATAGGCCCTTTGGGTATTCTCCGAGCGGGCGTTGCGGGCGTAGTCGCGGGCCTTTT
>RXIY01000035.1 GCA_003963405.1 Hyphomicrobiales bacterium | reverse complement strand
GTTGCGCATGAAATAAAGCGCGGCGACGAAGCTTGCAGCCCTGTCGTTTCCTGTCTGGCGAATCACCGCCTGAGCCGATCGGACCATCGCTTCGGCGTTGTCAATGGACGCCTGGATCTGCGGCAAAGTTGTCGGCAGCATCACCATGGCCCCGACTGTCTGGGAAATGCTGCCATTGATGCTGAAGGTTGGGCTGATATCCGGCAAATAGGCAAGAAGCGCCTGCTCGACGGCGTTTTCGCGCCCGGCGACCTGACGCGCGAGCGCCGCTAATTCCGGATTGCGGTCAACCGCTATCGCGATCAACCGGGAATCATCTCGGATGACCGAGCGTGGCGGCGGCAAGCCGACGACCTCGAGCGGCGCAGTAGGATCACGCGCCAGGAGACCGTTCAGCACGCTACGCGCCGAGCGCACCTCCGC
Organism: Hyphomicrobiales bacterium; assembly: GCA_003963405.1. Taxonomy (GTDB): domain Bacteria; phylum Pseudomonadota; class Alphaproteobacteria; order Rhizobiales; family Beijerinckiaceae; genus Methylocystis. Next base: position 81,178 of record RXIY01000035.1, on the reverse strand, counting down.
CTCCAAATTGCGCAGGTTGTTTTTCGCCAATTCCGAGTCCGTCTCTACCTTCAACAGGTCCTGCATCGGCCCGCCGGCTTGCGCCCGAGCCGCTGCGGAAGCCGCCAGTTGCTTGAGAAGATTGACGTTATCCCGCTCGATGCGGGCTCGCTCCGCAGCGAGCGCAAGGTCGAGATAGGCATTGAGGACGCGTCTTTGAAGGTCGAATTTGGCGACCCTGAATCTTTCGCCAGCTTCTCTGGCCGCCTCGAACGCCACCCGACCCGCCGCTTCTACTTTGATCGGCAGCTGCAGGTTCATCGACGGATCGAACCCCGCGCTGATCGTCATGCGATCCCAGGCTTTCATGTTCTCTCGGGAGAACATGTAACTGTAGCTCAACGCGACTCGGCTGTTGGGCCAGGCCGCAGCCTGGTTGACCTGGATCAGCGCCCCTTTCCAGTTGAAATAAGACGACTCGAGGTCGCCATTGGCGAGAAAGGCCCGACAAAGCATGTCCTGCCAACTTGGCCGAAGCGGTAACTCGGGAAGGTCTCGGATTTCCACTGGAGGCTCGAAGGTCGCGCCAGTCGCCGCCAGCTTTTCCCTTTCTTCGACGATTTCTGGGGGCGCGAGCACGCAGCCGCTCAGAGCGGGCAAGCAGCCAAGAAGGCAGATCAGAACAGCGCGACGCTTTGGAAGCATGTCGTGGTTATCGCCGTTAACCCCGAGTTAAGTCCAGCTTGACGTCAGCCATTTCTCTGTCCGTGGGTTGATCTCCACAAGATCTTGCCGCGCGGCGTTGTGTGATGTTGGCGGCCCGGTCATTGGGGATCAATAGAGCGGCGGCGAGCTCGAGATCTTCCGCCTGGCGCGACCAAAGGCTCCCGTCCCCAAGGGCCGCTTGGCGCTCAGACTGAGATAGCAACTGAGCCAAGGGCCAAGACCACTCGGCATCTTGATTGCGCGCGTCGAAGCGGCAATGTTGCTTAGCTGGGCTCCTACGAGCTATAGGGTTAAGAAGAGGCGGTCAGATGGAACGAACGGCGCGCCAGCCTGCGAGCTCGCTCACGACGAAGACGTCCTGCGGCGCGCCTCTCAAGCCTGCTTGCGGTAGCCCTCTTACGGCGGATGCAACGGGGACCCCGCCGCTGTTAGAAACGCCCGTGGCGAGCCTTCTACAAGAAGCTTTGGCCTACCAACGCGACCTCTTCGAACGCTCGATCCTGTTCTGGGACACGCTGCGGCGTCGGGCTGACAACATGATCGCGCATGAGCGCGCCGGCAAGCCGCCGCTGCTCGATTTCGATTACGAGATGGTGCTCGACGCCCGGCGTTTCGAATCGCCTGCCAATTACGCGCTCCTGCGTATTTCGCGGATCGGCGACGCCTGCTTTGAGGCCTGCGTCGATCTTTCAAAGCCGCCTGTCGTCATCATCGATCCGCGCGCCGGCCATGGGCCAGGGATCGGGGGTTTCAAGCGCGATTCGGAAGTCGGGATGGCCATGCATGAAGGTCACGTCGTCTATTTCGTGACCTTTTTCCCGGAACCCTGTCCAGGCCAAACGCTCAGCGTCGTGCTGGACGCCTTGAGGCGCTTTGTCGAGGAAGTGGCGAAGCGCCATCCTGGCGCGCCCCCAATCCTTTACGGCAATTGTCAGGCCGGCTGGGCGATCACGCTGCTTTCGGCGGATTGCAAGGGCCTCGTCGGGACGGCCGTATTGAACGGTTCGCCGCTTTCCTACTGGGCGGTCGCGTCAGACGTCAATCCGATGCGCCTCGCCGCAGGTCTGGTTGGGGGCGCATGGATCGCACATCTCTTAGCCGATCTCGGCGACGGCCGCTTCGATGGCGCTTGGCTTGTCGCCAATTTCGAGAATCTCAAACTCGAGGCGGTTTTTGAAAAATATGCGAGTCTCTTCACTCATATCGACTCCGAGCGCGAGCGCTTTCTCGAGTTCGAACGTTGGTGGGGTGGCTTCTATTTCCTGAGCCGGGAAGAGATACTTGCCATCGTGGAAAATCTGTTTATCGGCAATAAGCTCGAAGAAGGCAGATTTCCGATTTGCAAAGGCGGCTGCGCGGCCGATTTGCGACGGATAAGCAACCCGCTCGTCATCTTCGCCTCCTATGGCGACAACATCACGCCGCCCCAACAGGCGTTAGGGTGGATTCCGGCTGTCTACAAGGACACCGACGATCTCGAAGCGGCCGGGCAAAGGATCGTCTATCTGACGAACCCTCATGCCGGTCATCTGGGCATCTTCGTGTCCGCCAAAGTGGCGCGCCTGGAACACCGAGCGATCCTCGAAAGCCTTGAAGAGATCGAATCCCTCGCGCCAGGTCTCTATGAGATGAAGATCGACAACCCTTCGGGCAGCCCGGACTGCCGCAAGCCGCAATATTCGGTCCGCTTCGAAAGACGAAAGATCGAGGATTTGCCCAAGATCGGGCCCTCTGACGCCTTCGAGCGGGTCCGACGAGCCTCTGAAGCAAACGCGGCGCTTTATGCGACCTTTTTCAGTCCGGTCGTTCGCAGCTTCGCCAACCCTTGGGGCGCCACGCTGCTCGAATGGCTCCATCCGATGCGCATGAGCCGATATCTTTTCGCGACGTCTTTCGCGCCGTGGATGCGAGGACTGGCCGAGATGGCGGAGATAATCGAGAAGAGCAGGACGCCGCTTTCGCCCAACAGCATGTTTATGGCTTGGGAGCGGCAAGCGATCGAACAGACCGCTGAAGCGATCGAGGACGCGCGCAGGCTGCGCGACTCGCTTGAGGAAGCCGCCTTTACAAGGCTCTATGGCGCGCCGGCTGCTCCATCCGCGAGGCCTTCATGAAATCTCGAGGGCTTGGCTGGTTTGCCAGCGCCGTCGCGGTGAGCGCCATAGGCTCGAGAGTCTGGATCGTCGTCGTTGCCGTCATGCTTGCGTCGCCTGGGCGCGCCGAGGCGCCGACAGGGCATGAAGCCCATCATCCGAGCAAAGCGCAACCTGAGTCGTCGAAGCCAAGCGCGTCTCCGAACGCGCCTAATCAAAACCCGCCTGCTCCAAGCGCGCCAGCTCAAAGCGCGCCAGCTCAAAGCCCGCCAGCTCAAAGCCCGCCAGGCGGCGGCATGGGCGGAATGATGGGCGAAATGATGCGCGAAATGGGAGCGCCGCCGCCAAAGGAGCTTTACCCCTCGCTCATGTCGCTCCCCCCGCAGCTGCCCCCCGAGAAACGTGAGGAACTGCTGCGCCAGGCCCGCGAACGCATGACGGCAGGCAAAAACCTTCTGTCGAAGGGCATGGAGGCGCTGTCAGACTCGGCGGCGTCGGGCGATATTCGCGCAGCCGAGGACGCGACGGCGCGGATGCGCCAAGGGCTCGCGCAGTTTGAGAGCGGCGTTGCGGCGCATCGAGCGTTGGCCGACGGCAAGGCGCTTCGCAGCGTGGCGCTTCAGTGGTTTAAACGCGAAATGACTCTCCGCGCGCCGCCCGCCGCGGAGGCGCCCCACGGTCTCTTCGGGCTGTCGTGGTTTCACTACGTCGTTATGCTCATCCTTCTGACCTTTGCAGGGGCCATGATCTGGATGTCGTTTCGCCGGATCAGCCGCGCAGAAGCCTTGTTGACGTCGCTTACGACCGGCAAGCGGGTTGTCTCCGAAATCGCTCCAGCCGCCCGTTCGCCGCGTGCGCCGGGCGCTGCTCCCGAAGCCGCTCTTACGGCGTTCCCGGCGCCGCCGCCGGCAGAGTATAAGGTCGTCGCGCCGGCCGGCCTTCCGGCCGGGCGCTGGTCTGGGCAACTCCGTGTGGCTCAGATCTTTCAAGAGACAGCCGACGTTCGCACCTTTCGCCTCATGCATCCGGCCGGGGGCGATCTCCCTTTTGTTTTCCAGCCGGGCCAGTTCCTCACCATTTCTGTCACGACCGAAGGAAAAGAAGCAAAACGCTCCTATTCGATCTCCTCTTCGCCGTGCTGCCGCGGTTGGTGCGAGATAACGGTCAAGCGCGCCCCGCATGGCGCCGTCTCGGCGTTCTTGCATGAGCAGGTGAAGGCGGGCGACCTTCTGGAAGCGTCGGGCCCCTACGGCAAATTCAGTTTCCGCGGCGCGGAAGCCCCGAGCATTGTGTTCATCGCGGGCGGAGTGGGCATTACCCCGCTGATGAGCGCTTTGCGCTACCTCACTGACCAGAGTTGGGCAGGGGGCATATTTCTCGTTTACGCCTGCGCCAGCTTGAAAGATGTGATTTATCGCGAAGAGCTCGAGTATCTTGTTCGGCGCCACCCAAACCTTCACGTAGCTTTCGTGCTCAGCGACGAGGATTCGCCTCTATGGACCGGGCCCCGCGGCTATATCACGAAGGATCTGCTCGTCCAGGCGGTCCCTGACCTCAGCGGCCGTCTTATCCATCTTTGCGGACCGCCGCCGATGATGCAGGCGGTCAAAACTATTCTCAGCGAAGTCGGGGTTCCGCCCGACCAAGTGAGAACTGAGACGTTTCTCACCCCGGAGCCAGGCCTTCCGCGCCCTCCCGGTTCGCCAATATCCGCTCCTTCGGCGGTCGCCGCCCCAATATGCAGCTTCGTCCGTTCAGGCAAGACAGCGCCGTTGCCCGCCGACAAAACAATCCTGGACGCCTCTGAGGACGTCGGCGTCAACATCGATTACTCGTGCCGACAAGGATACTGCGGGGTCTGCAAGATCAAACTCCTGTCCGGCGAGGTCACCATGGCGGTCGAGGATGGCTTGGCCGCCGAAGACAAGGCGCTCGGGTTCATTCTCGCTTGCCAGGCGAAGGCCTCGGCGGATGTCACAGTGGAGGCGTAGCTTATGCAGGAACGCGAGCGCGTCGTCATAAGCGGTCTAATCGTTCTTATGCTGATCCTCGCGCTCGGATTCTTCGTGCATCGCTCGACGCGATTTGCGGGCTCGCTCGCCGGCGGGGCTCTGGGAGTGTCCGGCGCGCTCCTCATGCTGAGCGGATCAGCCTATGCGCTCGTTAAACGCGTGGGCCCGTTACAGAAGGCGCTTACAGGGAAAGTCTCGCTAAGGACCATGCTCGCCTGGCATGTCTACACGGGAATAGTCGGCGCAATCCTCGCTCTGCTGCATACCGGGCACAAGTTCCAGAGCCCCTTGGGGATGCTGCTGACCGCCGCGATGATGCTAGTCGTGTTCACCGGATATGTCGGACGCTATCTGTTCAACGCGGTCGCTCAGGAGCTGCGTGAGAAAAGGGAGGCGCTTTCGAAGCTGCAAGCGCAATATGACGCCGTCTCGATCGATCTTGGGCGCAGGGCCGCGCCCGGCGTGGCAACCGCGGGCTTAACGAGCCGCCTCGTCGCCGGGTTCTTTCTTCCGAGCGCCGCCTTGGAAGGCATAGGAGACGCAACCGCGGCGCGGGCGCTCCGCTTAGCGGAGGCGATGGCGGACCTCGAGTACTCGATCAAGATGCACGACGTGTTCAAGACGGCGTCCAGCCGTTGGTTGAAGTGGCATATCGCCGTCTCGATCGTGTTTTTTGTCCTGCTTGGAATTCATGTCTGGGCCGGTCTCTTTTATGGATTGAGGTGGTTTCATCCATGAGTAAATGGCTCTGGATTGCGGCCGCGCTTGGTCTCGTTGTCGCGGCCGTCGCGCTGGGCGCCCTTCGGCTGCATGTGACGGTGAACGCTAAAAATCTGCAGGGCTTGATAAGCCCCGGCAAGCTTTCGGCCGCCCATGCGTTCCTTAACGAGAACTGCTCCGGGTGCCACTCGCCGAGCGTCGCCGTCGCAACAGCGAAATGCGCCGCATGTCACGCAAACGACAAGGCGCTTCTCGAGCGGCGCCCGACGGCGTTTCATGCCAATGTTAGCCAATGCGGGGGGTGCCACGTCGAACACCAAGGCGAGACCATCCGCCCAGTCCTGATGGATCATCGTTTGCTCGCCCGGCTCGGCGAGCATGACGCGCGCGCACGGCTTGATTCAAAGGCGACGCCTCGCCTTTCGGTTGAGCAATCCCTGCGCTGGCTTCGCGGTCAATCATCGGAGGCGGCGCTCGATTGCGCGACCTGTCATAAGACAAAGGACCGCCATGTCGGTCTGTTCGGCGTGGAATGTGGCGAGTGCCATCGCACCGAGCAGTGGACAATTGAGGGCTACCGGCACCCCTCTGCGCGATCGGTTGATTGCGCCCAATGTCACCAGGCGCCGCCAAGCCATTATATGGAGCATTTCCGGATGGTTTCGCAAAAGGTGGTCGAAGAACCCAATGCGCAAGTTAATCAGTGCTACCTATGCCATCAAACAACCGCATGGAACGACCTGAAGAAAATCGGCTGGTACAAGCATCACTAGAACGGAGGGCGTAAAGCCCGGCTTTTTATGAGAACGCGCGCCTCTGCAAATGCGAGAAGCCTCAAGCTTAACAAGGAGAGTCCCTATGTCGATAAATCGGATCGCCCGAACCGCGATGTTCATCGCCGCCCTTGCGCCATTCGGCGCAGCGCCCGCCCTCGCCGAGGACTGCGGCCCTGGCATGATGGGCTGCGGCAAACAAGGAATGAAAGGCGCGGGGATGAGGGACAAGGGGAAGCATGAACAGCAAATGCAGATGGACAAGAAAATGCAGGAGCTTCACCAACACCAGAAGATGATGGAGGGGATCAAGGACACAGACCAGATGTTGGCGGAAATGAAAAAACAAATGGAAATGATGACCGACGTGATGGACGAATTGGCCAAACAGCAAAGCGGAGGGATGGGCGGGTCGCAGCCTATGTCAGAGCACTAGCTCTGCAAAGGCGCGACCAATTTGGGCGCCTGAAGTCATGGATGGTCGACCCCAAAGCCATGGATGGAAAAACTGCCGCGCGCGGTCGCTTGCCTTGGCGGGATCGCCAGATCCTCCTTAGCAGCCGCCGCGGCCTTTTTTAGCAAAAGGTCACCGACGATCGATCTCCTCGCCTTGTCCTTGGCCCTGCGCGCTGGCGCCAGTGATGAGATCGAGAAGTTCGGTCGTAATCTCATTTTGGCGAGCCTCTCGCTCGGCTTGGCGCAACTGATCGAGCTTTTTCGACACATTGTCGTGGGCTGACCCCATGGCGGCGAAACGCGCGGCGTTCTCGCTCGCCATCGATTCGACCGCCGCTTCGGACAGGAGCGCGAACACATGTTCCGCCATCAGCATTTCATGCAGGCGGATCGGATTCAAATTGTGGAGGGGCGGGTGGCGCGGCTGCTTGGCCGCAAGCAATGTGAGATCAAGCGGCAGAAGAAGGCGCTGCTCGATCGTCGGCGCGCCGCCTTCGAGACGCCGGGCGAACATTGCCTCCACCCGAGAAATCTCGCCCCTGGCAATACGCATGTAAAGCTCGGAGGTCACACGACGGACTGTCTCAGGCGCCCCCGCCACGCGCGTCGCCATGGGCCGTGACCAAGCAATGCGCCGCCCGCGCCCGGCCAGGAGAGTTGCGCCCCGGGTTCCCAGAACGAAAAGCAGATCCTGGGGCGAAAGCGCGCGTTCTGCGGCGTCTGCGAGACGTTCGTTAAAGCCTCCGACGAATCCATGCTCCGAGAAGCAAAGGATAACGGCTCGGGGCGCAGATTCTAAGGCGCGCTCAGTCATTGGCTCCCGCATGAGCGGGAGAGTGCTCGCGAGCGCAGCCGCCACGGCCTCTGCATAGCGCCGAACCGCAGGAAGCGAATGCTGCGTCTCCTGCAACCGCATGCCGGCGAGGGAGCGCATCGCGCCGATGATGTTGCGAAGCTCTCCGATGCTGTCGAGGTGGGCTTGAATTTCGGCCAGACGCGTCACTGCTGGCTCCCTTGCGATGCTGGCCCAAGGGTGCGGGCTAGGGCGTTGAGGGACGCCGTGAGGCGCGCGCGGAGATCATCCGATAGAGGTCGCGCCTCATCGCCGAGCGCCGCGGCCTCCGGGCAATCGGTTCTCAGCCAGGCTCCCAAGCCGCCGAGGAAGTCTCCGATCCTTTCGAGCGGGAGGTTGTCGAGAACGCCTTGGCTCAACGCCACGAGCAGCGCGACCTCTTCGCCGAGCGTCAACGGCGCGAACTGCGGCTGGCGGAGGACGGCTCGGATACGTTTGCCATGTTCGATCACTTTGCGGGTGCGCTCGTCGACCATCGTGCCGAAACGGGTGAAGACTTCGAGCTCCAGAAACTGGGCGTATTCGAGCCGGAGGCTTTCGGAGAGCGCCTTTAAGACCGGCGCTTGCGTCTTGCCGCCGACGCGGGACACGCTCTTGCCAATGTCGACCGCCGGTTTTTGGTCCTCGTAAAAAAGACGCGGATCCAGATAGATCTGGCCGTCCGTGATCGAAATCAGATTGGTCGGAATATAGGCGCTGATATTGCCGGCTTGGGTCTCGGCGATCGGCAGCGCGGTGAGCGAGCCGCCGCCAAGCTCGGGGGCAAGCTTCGCGGCCCGTTCGAGGAGGCGCGAATGAATGTAGAAAATATCGCCCGGATAGGCTTCGCGACCGGGCGGCCGGCGCAGCAGCAACGAAACCTGTCGGTAGACCGCGGCGTGCTTCGTGAGATCGTCGATCACGAGCAGAACGTCACGCCCGCGGCCCATAAAATACTCGGCCATGGTGCAAGCGGAATAAGGAGTCAGCCATTGCAAGCCCGGCGCCGCATTCGCTTCCCCAATGACGAAGAGACAACGATCGGGGGCGCCGTAGCGCCGCACGGCGTCGACGACTTGGGCGACCGTCGACGCCTTTTGTCCGACTGCAGCGTAGACGCAAATGACGTCGGTGGCGCGTTGATTGATGATTGCGTCGACCGCAATGGCGGTTTTGCCGGTGCCGCGGTCGCCAATGATCAGTTCACGCTGACCGCGGCCGAGCGGAATCATCGCGTCAACCACCAGAAGGCCCGTCGCGAGCGGCCGCGTGACGAGCGCACGATCGACGATCGACGGCGCGGGCTGATCGACGGGCGCGAGCTTGGTGGAAACGATTGCCCCGCCGCCATCGAGGGGCCCGCCGAGCGCATCAACGACGCGCCCCAGAAGCGCTTCGCCAACCGGCACGCGCGCGACTTCGCCGGTTCCTCTGACGACGCTCCCCGCTTGGATTGGGCTCGTATCGCCGAGCAGCACCGTGCCGATGGCGCCCTCGCCCAGATCGACCGCGAGCCCCCTTATCCCACCTTCGAATACAAGCAGTTCATCGAGCCGCGTGCTCGGCAGGCCTTTTACCGTCGCGACGCCATCGCCGACCTGGACAACCCGGCCGATCTGCTCCAACCGAGGTCCGAGCGAGACGTCGCGGATCTTCTCGCGGCTTCGACTGGCCCAGTCGCGCAGTTCTTGGACAAGAGCCATCACGACGCCTCAAGTTCCAAGCGAGCCAGCTGAAGCGCATTTTGCCAGGAAAAACGCAGAACGGCGGCGGGAAAATGCAGTTCGGCTCCAGCAAGGAGAAGCGGGTCCGCGTTAAACGTTACGGAGACGCCGTCGCCGAGAAGACGCCGCAGCTGCGCCCGCCAGGTCTCGGCCTCCTCCGGGCGCAGCGGCGACGCCGTCACCACAACGAGGGCCTCGCTATTTTCAAGCTGCTTGGCGAGCGCAATCCTTTCCGATCGGGGAAGCGCTGCAAGGTAATGATCGATCTGATCCAGCCAGGCCTCCGAGCGCGCCTTCAACGGCGCCGCCTCGAGGAGGCGGCGGGCGACCTCCGCGCCGAGATCGACGGCGACGCTTCTGGCTTCGGCGACAACTTGCTGGCGTTCCTCGGCGATCGACTTGCGCGCTCCTTCAAGCAGCACGGCAGCCTCGCTTTCCGCCTGAGCGCGTCGCGCCTTGGCCGCCTCCTCGGCTTGGGCCGCCGCCATGGTCAGCGTCGCCTCGCGCTCCCCCGCGATTTTGGCGCGCGCCGCCTCGACCTCAGCGAGCTCTTGCTGCGCTTTGACGGTGGCCGCGTTCGCTTCGGCGTACTGCTTTTCCATCTCCGCGCGCCGCGAATCAATCATGCGCAGCACCGGCTGATAGAGAAGCCGGTGAAGCAACCACACGAGGACGGCGAAATTGACCGTCTGAAGTCCGAGCGTCCACCAGTCGAAGGTCATGGATCACGCGTAAGGGTTAGCAAAGAGCAGCAGAAGCGCGATAACCAGACAATAGATGGCCATCGTCTCGATCATGGCGAGACCGACGAAGAGCGTGCGCGAGATCGGCCCCGCCGCTTCCGGTTGGCGGGCGATCGCCTCCATCGCCGCCGCGACGGCGCGGCCCTCGCCCAACGCCGGGCCGATCGCGCCCATCGAGACGGCGACAAAGGCGCCGATGATACTGAGGCTTTTTGGGTCCATCGCAAAGCTCCTTAGCCCTTTTCCACGCTACCGATCGCCGCCCCAATGAAAACTATCGCCAGCACCGTAAAGATGTAAGCTTGAATGATTCCCAGCAGGATTTCGATCAGCATGAAGGGGATCGGCACGAAAAGCCCAGCGAGCGTTAGGACGAGGCCGATCACAAATTCCCCGCTCATCACATTGCCAAAGAGGCGCACCATCAACGAGAAGGTTCGCGTCACTTCCGAGACGATATTGAGCGGCAGCATGATGAGCTTGGGTTCGGCAAAGCTTGCGAGATAGCCAAGGAGGCCCCGCGTTCGCACGCCGTAATAATGCACGGAGAAGAAGACGATGAGCGCGAGCGCCGCCGGCGTTTCGAGCTTGCTTGTGGGCGCTTCGACCCCGGGAAGCATGGGGGACAGATTCGCGGCCACCAGAAAGATGAACAGCGTTCCGACCAGCGGAAGAAAGGGCCGCGAGTCTTTGCGAATGACATCCTCGATTTGGCTCATGATGCCGGTCAAGAGGAGTTCCAGAACGGCCTGGCGTCGACCAGGGCCCGATCGCAAGCCGCGCGTCATTAGCCAGGAGCCGAGGCTCAGAAAAAGCATGATCGCCCAAGTCGTCGCGACGGGCCGCGTGACGGGGACCGGACCGACACGGAAAAGGACAACGCTCTCGAGAGGAGACGGCCTCGCGCGCCTCTCGCCAGACGCAGGCGGCGCAGCTTTTTTGTCGTTGGAGCCCTGCAACGCGCCAAGCGCCTCTTGAGCGGCCGCGAGCTGCGGATCGAGCCTCAACGCGGCTTGCAGATCCTGCCGGGCGCGCGCGACGTCGCCTTTGCTGCGGTAGGCCCTGGCCCGGTTGAGCAACGCCCGCGCAGAACTAGGGTCAAGCTCGATGGCGGCGCTGAAATCCTCCACCGCTTTGTCGAAATCCCCCTTGGCGAGGAAGACCAAACCACGGCTGTCGCGAGCGTCCGCGAGCCTGGGATCGAGTTCGAGCGCCGCGTCATAGTCGGCGAGCGCTAAATTCAGATCGCCCTTCGCCTGATAGGCGTCGCCACGCTCGATGCGTAAGGCGGGCGACTGTGGCGTAAGCTTCACCGCCTCCGTGAAATCCGCCAGCGCCTTGTCGATGTCGCCCTTGGCCCGAAAAGCTTTGGCGCGCCCGGCATAGGCGGCTTCGAAGCCTGGATCGAGGTGGAGCGCTTTGTCGTAATCGGCGATAGCGCGCTCAAGGTCGTTCTTGGCGCGATAGGCTTCGCCCCGACCATAAAAAGCCGCAACATCTGTCGGCCGTGAGGCGATCACGACGCTATTGTCCGAAATCGCTGCATCGAAATCGTTCTTGTCGAGATAGAGCGTCGCGCGTTCCTCGAGAGCCGCCGCCGACTTTGGATCAAGTTTCAACGCCTTGTCGAGATCGGCAAGGGCGCGACCGACGTCGCTCTTGGCCCGATAGGCGGCGGCCCGATTGACATAGGCCTCGACCTGACCGCGCTTATTTCGCTGGCCGCCTTTCGCGATAATTCTAGAACAGGCTGCGATGCGGGCGTCGGGCTCGGCGCCACGACATGTCCTCCAGGGATCGTTCGCGGCAAAGGCGGCAGGAAGCCAAACGAATGAAAGCCAAATGAGCGCCAAGCGCGCGGCGATTTTGTTGATCGGGCGCCTGTGTCGGACCCGAGGAGGCGCCACGTTTATGAGGGGCGACGAGCGCCTCATTCGCCGCTCCGAAAGAAACGGAGCACTGCCGCGCGCGCCAAGAGGAAAGCCAGAAACGCGGCAAGCAACGGCGCGGCGCCCAGGCGCGCCGCAAAGGCGAAGAAAACCGTGACGGCGACGAGGCGGCCCAAAGTGAGCGCCGAAAGCGGCAACCAACCACCGCCGGCGGCAAAGAGCGAGACGGTTCGACGCAAGACTATGAAATAGGCGACGCCAAAGGCGAATCCTGCAAACGCCGCGGCGGAGACGCCGGCGACCGAAGCGCATGTCTGGCAAATCATTCGCGGTGCATCCTCTTCCAGGCGAGCACGCATCCGACCGCCAGGCCGGCGGTGAGCAGCCCAAGGGTCCAGAAGACGCCGGAAGCAAATCGCTTATCCAGCCATCGTCCAGCAAAGACGCCGGCGAGTGCGGGTGTGACGATGGTCCACCCTAGAGCGCCGATCATCGCGAGATTTTGACCAAGCGACCGCTCGCCCTCGCGGCGCCAGAGCGCGCGCCGCTCCCGCCTCACCCGGACAGCCGCGTCGAGGCGGTCGTGGTTTTCTGGCTCTTCAATCATTCGGGGGCTTGATCGTAGCGCCGAGGGCGCGCCCCGCCGGGGGCGGTGGGGGCATGTTCGGACCGGAGGAAGCAGCAGATCTGGCGGACAGCTGAGATGTAAAGCCGTTCAGCGTCAATCCGCGCCGCTCGATCTTCCTCGACAGCGCGGCGAAAAGCGGCGAGCACCTCTGTCTCAAGATGGCGTAAATCGTCACAGCGCACAGCTTCCTTCGTTGCGATGACGATCGAGTCGCCTCCGCGCACCTCAAACATGCCTCCTCGAACCGCGACGTGATGTTCGGCCCCGCGTTGGTCGCGCCAGGTGACGACTGAAATGGCAAGCACAGTCAAAAAATCCGCATGGCCTGTCATGATGCCGAAGGCGCCGGTCTCGTCCTCAGCCCGAACGTGAGCGACGTCGTCGACGTCGACAACGACCGCAAGCGGGGTGCTGACGTTGAGTCTCATGTCGCTTCCTTCGCCGCCATCTCTCTGCTGCGCGCTTCCTCGAGGCCGCCAACCATATAAAGCGAGCTCTCGGCCCAATCATCCGCCTCGCCCTCCAGGATTGCGCGACATCCCGCAAGGGTCTCGTCGAGCTCAACCGACCGACCGGGTTTGCCGGTGAAGGCTCCGGTGACCATGAAGGGCTGGGTCAAGAAGCGCATCAGCCGTCGCGCGCGCCTCACCGCGCTGCGATCGGCTGCGCTCAACTCCTCGATGCCGAGCAGGGCGATAATCTCCTGGAGCTCGCGATAGTGGGCGATGGTCTTCCGAACATCTTGGGCGGTACGATAATGGGCTTCTCCCACCAAGCGAGGATCGAGCAGGGCGGAGGTCGACGCGAGCGGATCGACAGCTGGATACATGCCCTCGCTGGCCATGTCGCGCGACAATACGATCGACGAATCGAGATGACTGAAAATTTCTGCGACGGCGGGATCGGTGAAGTCGTCAGCTGGCACATAAACCGCCTGGATCGAGGTTATCGCGGCGCCCGCGACAGAGGCGATGCGCTCTTCGAATTCGGCGATCTCGCTTGCAAGCGTTGGCTGATAGCCGACGCGCGAGGGCAAGCGCCCGAGTAGGCCCGACACTTCGCCCCCGGCCTGAACCAGGCGGTAAACATTGTCGATGAGCAGCAGCACATTTTCTCGCGCCGTATCGCGAAAATATTCGGCGATGGCGAGCGCGGTCAGCCCCGCGCGCCAGCGGGCGCCCGGCGGTTCATTCATCTGTCCAAACACCAGCGCCGTCCGGGCAAGGACTCCAGACTGCTTGAGTTCGAGCAGCAATTCATGTCCCTCGCGAGAGCGTTCACCGATCCCCGCGAAGACGGAAATTCCCGAATGCCGTTCGACCGTCGTGCGGATGAGCTCCATGATGAGGACGGTCTTGCCCACGCCCGCGCCGCCGAACATGGCCGCCTTACCGCCCTTCACGAGCGGCGCAAGGAGATCGATGACCTTGATGCCGGTATGGAAGATCTCCAGCTCGCCGCCGCGCCGATCAATTCCCGGCGCGGCGCCATGGATTGGCCGTCGCTCGATATCCGCAGGCAGCGCCGGACCACGGTCCGCGGGATGGCCAAGGGCGTCGAGCAGTCGCCCCAGCACCGCTTCTCCGACTGGCACGCGGATCGGCGCGCCGGTCGCGTGCGCGATTGTTCCGCGCCTGAGGCCGGCGGTGTTCTGAAGCGCAACGGCGCGGATGGTCGCGGCGTCGAGATGCTGCTGCACCTCTGCAAGGACGGGAGGACCGAGATCCCAGTCGATCATAATCGCATCGGAAATCGCCGGAAGCTCGCCTGGCGGGAAGCGAACATCGACCACGGAGCCCCGGACTGCGACGACCTGGCCTGAAGCGGCGCCACGAAGATGCTTTTGTTCCAGGGTCATCGTCCTTACCGACGAGGAAGGCGCTTCATTGGCTGATTGCCTAAGTAGGCCGAAAAGGCCGCCCGAACATGTTTATGTCCAAGGGGAACCTGCACTGGCGCGCGTCGCACATTATTGCACCTGTTGAGGGGACGTCAATCGATCAGACCCCAAGAGACCCGAAGCCACGCTGGCATCCAGCCCCAGATGGCGCGCCTGACCTGAGAGGCAGCAAGCCGCGGGGAGGCACCTTTTCTTTCTCCGCCTCTGTCGCAGCCCGGCATGCGCTTTATTTGCCGCGCAGCATGAGGAAACTGGTTCGATGCCAATGATCGCCACATATTCGCAAGCACATCGACGGCTTAATCACGTTCTAGAGGTCTTTTTCGTCACCTGCGCAGCGGGGACTGTCAGTGGGGTCGTTCGTGACGACGGGTGGGTCGCAGCTGTCTGGTTGGCGGCTGGACTTGCAACCGCCGGAATCAGAGCCTCTGGGAGCCGGACCGCGGCGAGCGCTTGCGAAAAAAATGAGCTTGCCGATGAGCCTGCCGCCGATCGGGACGAGCCCTCCCTCAATGAACGCGCGGACGAACAGGCGTTCGAGAGCAAGTTTCTGAAATTCACCACGCTTCTCGCGGCCGCCGTGCTGGCCTGCGGGTTCGCGCTGGGCAATCTGTGGTGGGGCAATGTGCTTGTTGCAGTTGTCACTTGGTTCGCGAGCATGTTCGGCATAGCGCTCCTGTGCGCTCCTCGGAAAAATGGCGAAGAGAGCCGGGTGGATTAGAAATTCGCTTAGCGAGAAAAAGCTATGCGTTTGCAAGCTTGCCGGTGAAAGCGATCGCTCGCCAAAAGCCCTGAGCCAATTTGCGCGTCGTTTTGAAGCTGCAGGCGACGTTGGAAGGAGGCGGACCGTGACAGACGTCGTTACTCTTTGCATGAATCCTTCGATCGATCTTTCGACACGCGTCGACAGGGTCAAGCCCATCCGTAAGCTGCGCTGCGAAGCGCTAAAACGAGATCCAGGGGGTGGGGGGATCAACGTGGCGCGCGTCGTCCGCCGCCTTGGAGCGGACGTCACGGCGATCTACCCGGTGGGCGGATCGACTGGTCAGTTGCTGCGGCGTCTCGTCGCTGAAGAAGGGGTTGCAAGCCTGGCGTTCATAGGGTCCGAGGAAACTCGCGCAGATTTTACTGTATCAGAGAAGGAAACTGGCGATCAATTCCGGTTCGTCTTGCCCGGGCCGCAACTTTCCGAGCAAGAGTGGCGTCAATGCTTCGATGCAGTAATCTCACACATGGGGCCGCTCTTGGTCGCGAGCGGCAGCCTGCCGCCTGGGGTCCCCGAGGACTTCTACGGCCGGGTCGCCAGAGCGGCGAAGCAAGCGGGCGCCAGATTCATCGTGGATAGTTCCCGAGCTTCGCTCGAAGCCGCATTGACGGAAGGGGTTTATCTGATCAAGCCGAATTTGCGTGAGCTGGAGGAGCTGGCTCGCGCGCCCCTCGAAAATGAACAGGCATGGGTCGAGGCCAGCCGCATGCTTGTCGAAGAGGGACGCAGCGAACTCGTCGCCCTCACGCTTGGAGATCAAGGAGCCCTCCTCGTCTCCAAGGATCGCGCCTGGCGCGCGCAAGGAACGCCAGTTGAGGCCGTCAGCGCGGTCGGCGCGGGTGACAGTTTCCTGGGCGGTCTGGTCTGGAGCCTCGCTTCTCGGCAATGCTTGGAAGACGCCTTCCGTTACGGTAATGCGGCTGGAACGGCCGCGGTCCTTGCCGCTGGCACGGAGCTCTGCCGGAAGCAAGATGTAGAGCGTATCTATCGAGAGGTGGTAGTCCGCAAGATTTGGGAGAGATTTTAAAGCGCCAAGCAAACGTTCGGCGGGGCGCACCGCCATGCGAGCTACAAAATCGGGGATGTTTGCGCGACGTAGCGGCTCAATCTTGCGAGAGGCGCCATGCTCCCTAGAAAAGCCTCTCGGGAACGACATGTCTACCCTTCGCGCCCAGCCGACCGCCAAACTCGGGGCGCGTTGATCCGAGCAATCGGGTCCCGTGGGAATGCGCTATGGCCAAAGACTCCTCTCCCGTCATCTGGATGGAAGAGCTGGGGCGTAACGACGTGCCACGCGTCGGCGGCAAAAACGCCTCCCTTGGCGAAATGCTGCACCATCTCGACCAACAAGGCGTTCGCGTGCCGGCAGGATTTGCGACGACTGCCAACGCCTATAGGCGCTTTATTGCCGATAATGGGCTGAATGAGACGATCGCAAGCGCTCTGGGTGAGCTTGCCTCGGGGAACGCGCGCCTTGCTGAGGTCGGGACGGTTATCCGGCGCGCCATCTTGGGCGACGACTCTTCAGAGAGCTTTTTGATCGCGGCGATATGTTTATGGCGATGGTGCGCGCGCACACTCCAGCCTCCGGGGAACTATCCGAACAATTCGATCAAAGGAGCGGCGCGCAAACGTCGGCGAAGAATTTAACTTGGAGTTATGCCGCCTTCGTCACAGCATTTGCCGCTCGAAGGGCAGCTCGCCGTCTGATAGGCCATTAGATAATACCGCGCGCTCGTTGCGGAATTGAGAAGGCGTCGCAGGCCAAATGAATATTGATTGCTTGGCTGGACGGCCCCGGCAGGCGACCCTCTTTTTGCCCCGGCCCCAGTGGCCAATTGGCGATCCGCGCGGCGCTTTCAGCGCAGCGCCGCGGTTGTCCTGTGGGACGCTCGTCGAAGATAACTTCAAGTCTTTGCGATCCAAGCGACGCCGACCAAAATACCAATTCCGATTGCGGCTAAACCCGGGAGGCAACGCCGAAAGAAGCTGTAGCCCGCAACCCACGTCAGGAGCCCTGTCTTGAAGCAAAGGTTGGAAAGGATTGCTAGGCCAATGGCGTAGGCCGCCGCCTCGGCGCTGAGTTTATTCGTTGCAAATAACCTCATGGCCGATAATGAGATCGCGTCGAGGTCCGTCAACCCCGATACGGCGGCAGCCAAGTAAAGCCCGCGAGCGCCCGCCCAGTCGGATAGCCACGAAACCAAGAGTAGGATGCCCGCATATATCGCCCCGAAAGTGAGCGCGACGCGCAGCTCGGTTGGATTGGTTACATCCGGCGGGGGGAGTGGACCGTTCTCCTTACCACGAAGCCAACTGACTAGCGCAGCCAGACCGCCTGCGAACAAATTGCCGGCCAAAATCGGCCATAGGGTCGCCATAAGGGTTGGAGCCGCTGCATAGGCAATTGCTCCCAGCCGAACAGACACCACCAAATTCGCCATGAGAATAATAAACGCCGACGTTGGCATCATAGCAGGGGTTTGACGCGCATGCCGGGCATAGACGAGGGTCGTAGCGGTGCTTGAGACCAGGCCCCCGAGTAAACCCAGCAGAGGGGGGCCGAAGCGATCTCCGGCAATGCGCATGGCCAAATACCCTGCCAAGCTTAGGCCAGAAACCAGAACCACCATCAGCCAGACATGGTGCGGATTGAGGGCGCCGTAAGGTCCATAACCGACCTTCGGCAGCAGAGGGAGCACGATAAAACTAAGCGCGGCGAACTGCAGGACAGATACAAGATCCCGAGATGTAATCCGGGCGCTGATCCCGTGCAACTCAGCTTTGAAATGAAGCAGCGCAGAAGCCGTAATGGCCAGCATGACTGCATACGCGCCATGGCCTAGCCAGACCATCGCCCCGAGCGTGAAGGAGAGCAGAATCGATACTCGCGTCGTGGCGCCGGTATGAGGATCTCGCTCATCGGTCCCGGTTGATCCTAAAACCGTAACCGCCGTCACGGCCAATAAGGCTGCAGGGAGAAACCAGGGGGCCAGGGCGCTTTGACCGACCAGGGCGGACATAGCGCCAAACAATGCGGCCAGAGCCGTCGTTCTCAATCCTATCGCCGAACCGGAACGCTCGCGTTCAACGCCAATTAAAAGCCCAATTGCAAGGCTCGTGAAAAAGGCGACCAAATGCTCTTCGACGATGGAATCCATAGGCGATGTCCTAAGCTAACCGTCAGGGGGCGGAACGAAGTAAGTAATTCCACACTTTCCGATTATAGGATCATGAAGTTGGCGCGGGTTAACTGGAGGCGCTTGGCGCGGCTGGGCTCGAGGCGAACTTGTGATTTCACCTCGACATTGCCCGAACCGCGTCCGCTAGCGCCTCCGCCATGTCAATTTCATTCGTGCGATGCAAAATGCAGTTGCAGGTAATTACGCGGGCGCCGGCTTGCTCGAGCAGCTCATCGGATCGGTCTGCGAAGACGCCATGAACGGCGACGCAGACGGGGCGCGCTCCCTCTCTCGAAACCAACCGCGCGGCTTCGAGCATCGTCCGTCCGCTTGAAATAATGTCATCGACGAGGACCGGCGTGCGGCCCGGCAAACGGTCGCTGTTTTCGATAGAGATCTTAACGTCGCGATCGCCATGACGCACTTTCTCCAACACCGTATAGGGCGCGTCTGCCTCTTTTGCGACCTCGGACACCCATTGCTCGCTTTCGCTATCCGGCCCGATGATGATTGGATTTTCGACATGAGTTCTGATCCAGCTCGAGATCGAAGACGCAGCATGCACGACGCACGTCGGAATCGTGTAGATTTCGCCCAACGAGCTATAGCGGTGTAAGTGTGGATCAACGGTCACGAGCCAATCGAAGGCTTCTGATAGCAGCCGCGCCACCAGGCGGGAGGTTACGGCTTCGCCTGGGTTGAATCTTCGATCTTGCCGCATATAGGCGAGGTAAGGGGCGATCAGGCCAACCTCGATCGCGCCGAGCTCACGCGCAGTGGCGGCGGCGAAAATGAGCGGCAATATTTTTGAATCTGGATCGACAAGCGTGCAAAGCAGAGAGAGGCGACGTCCCGCCGGGTCCGTCGCAAAACGGAGATAGGTTTCTCCATCTGGGAATTTCCGGAATTCCAAATGGCCAATCTCTGCAGCGAGGCAAGGACCCAGTTTCGCGGCCATGCGCTCGTTGCCCGGCGTTGCAATCATAAGGGGCGCGCTCATTGGTCTTCGACCACCAAAATATCGGGATTTGCCACGGCGTATTCGAGCGCATAGGCAAGCTCGCCCGGCGCCTCGGCGTGAACGGTGCAGAGGGGTTGTCCCGCGACAACCACGTCTCCGAGCTTTGCATGGAGTTCAACTCCAGCCGCTTTTGCGTCGGGAGCCCCGGCAAGCTTCGCGAGCCGAGCGATCCGTCGATTGTCGATTACTCCTAACCAACCCGAGCGCGGCGCGAGAAGCGGTCGCCGATGTTTCGAGGACGGCGGCGTCCGCATCCCGCCTTGGGCATCGCAAATGCGTTGAAACTTGGCCCAGGCGCGACCATCGTCGAGCGCCTTTGTAGCTAAGACTTCGCCTTGACCTGGCGGCGACGCAGCCGCCAATTCGAGCACGGCGCCGGCGAGCGTAATCGCGCGCCGACGCAAATCCGGCGGCGCCTCAGCGTTGCATCGCAGCACGGCCAAGACATCGCGCGCTTCAAGCGCGGGACCGACGCCTTTTCCGACAGGTTGCGATCCATCCGAGAGCACGACTTGGGCCTTCAATCCAAAATGTTCAGCGACGCTGAGAAGGCCTTTGGCTAGGTTCTCGGCGGCCTCGCGCCCCCGCACCTTTGCAGTCGCCCCGACCGGAATGTCGAGCACCAGATGAGTTGCGCCTGCCGCAATTTTCTTTGAGAGCACCGAGGCGATCAGTTGCCCCTCGGCATCGAGATCGAGCGCCCGCTCGACCCGGATGAGGATATCGTCTGCTGGACTCAGCCTGACCGCGCCGCCCCAAACGACGCATCCGCCTTCCTGCTCGACAACCCGACGGATCGCGTCCGCGTCGAGATCAATCGGGGCGATCGTTTCCATCACATCGGCGGTGCCTGCTGGCGAGGTGATGGCCCGCGACGAGGTCTTCGGCATCGTCAGACCGAGCGAGGCGACGATCGCAACAACGATGGGAGTGGTGCGATTGCCGGGGAGACCGCCGACGCAATGCTTATCGACCACCAAATTTGTGTCCCATTTAAGCCGGTCCCCAACATTCACCATGGCCTGCGTGAGCGCGAGAATCTCCGCGCGCTCCAGGGGCCGGGCGGAGCAGGCGGTGATGAAAGAAGCAAGATGGAGGTCCGAGTAGCGCCCATCGACCACGTCCCGGACGATGGACTGAAATGACGCTCGCTCGAGGCCGTTGCCATAAATTCGGCGGCGAACGGCCCTCAAGGAATCAAGAGGGGGCGAGTGCTTGACCGTAATCCGGTCGCCGTCGCGAAGCCCCAGCCTCTGCCAAGCAGCTTCGGAGAGCGCCGCTTCCTCGTGCGAGATGAGGTCGCCGGTGATTTGATAGAGCGTCGCAATAATCTCTCGGCCGCCCGCGCGCAACAGGATACGGGTATGGGCCGTGAAGCCTTCCGATCGGCAAACCGGGCAGTCCTTGCGCATGAAGACGATGGCTTCATATTGCGTGTCGACGCCGAGACGCCGAGCGCGCAAGCTGTTGGTCGGCGCCGGCTGCCGCGTATTATTGGCGCAATGGCTGGCGTTCATGATAATTGAGCCCGCTGGCCATGGTCGGGAACCAAGCACGGCCAGCCGAGCTCCTCCTCGATACGATGGCGCAAAGCGTCCGATGCGGCCGGTTCTCCGTGGGTGACGAAGGTCATGCGCGGCGGCGCCGAGAAGCCCCGCAGCCATCGCAAGATTTCGTCGGCGTCGGCGTGGCCCGACAACATTTCGAGGTTTTTCACCTCTGCGCGGATCGGAACATAATCGCCATGGATTTTGACCTCCGTCGCCCCCGCGACAATCGCGGCGCCGCGCGTGCCGCCTGCCTGAAAGCCCGTAAACAAAATCGTATTCTTCGCGTAGGGAGCATAGTGTTTGAGGTGGTGCAAGATACGGCCGCCGGTCGCCATGCCGCTTGCCGAAATAATCACTTTCGGCATCGGATTCGCCATCAGCGCCTTCGACTCTTCGGCGGTTCGAACGTAATGGGCGACAGCGCAGGCGCCGCGGCATTCCTGCTTGTCGAGCCGATGGTCCTCGAAATGCGCGCAGAAGATTTCGCTGGCGTCCACCGCCATGGGGCTATCGAGAAAAATCGGGACGTTGCGCAATCGTCCTCCCTCTCTCAGCCAATAGAAATGAAAAAGGAGACTTTGCGCGCGCCCGACGGCAAAGGAGGGGATCACGACAGTTCCGCCGCGCTTTGCAGTAGCCTCGACAATGTCGGCCAGTAGCTCTTGCGGATTTTCGCTGCTGTGCCGGCGGTTGCCATAGGTCGATTCGACGACGAGATAGTCGGCGCGATCGACCGAGGCGGGCGAGACCATCAGAGGATCATCGTATCGCCCCAAGTCGCCGGAGAAGACGATAGTCTTGCCAAACCAGTCTAATTGCGCAATCGCGGCGCCCAAGATATGCCCCGCGCGTCGAAGGCGAAGGGTCCCGCCGCCGGGCGTTGGATAGGGGTGATCAAAGGCGATCGCCGCCAAGCGTTCCAGCGACGCCTCCGCGTCTTTCTCGGTATAAAGCGGCAAGGCGGGCTTATGTTTTGAAAATCCATGCCGATTCGCATATTCGGCGTCTTTTTCCTGGAGATGCCCCGAATCCGGCAGCAGGATCCCGCACAGATCCACGGTCGCCGCTGAGCAAAGAACAGGACCGGCGAATCCCTGCCTGACAAACAGCGGCAAATAACCCGAGTGATCGAGGTGGGCGTGGGTCAGCACCACTGCGTCGACGTTTCGAGGGTCAATGGGAAGTCTGTCCCAATTGCGCAGGCGTAGAGCCTTGAAGCCTTGAAACAGGCCGCAATCAACCAAGATTTCGTGTTCGCTGCTTTCGACGAGATACTTCGACCCAGTCACCGTGCCGGCCGCGCCTAAGAAGGATAACACTAGGTCCATTGCCGTTCCTTTCAGACTTTACCCGTTTTGCGGCCGCGACTCGCTCCGATCCGCGGAACGAACGCCGGAACATCGGACATGTATTTTTCATACGCTGGTCCGAACGCGGCGAGAGACTCCCGCTCCTCCGCCCGAGCGAGTTGCGCATACATGAAGACGAGAACCGGAAACATCGCCAGCGTCAGCAGGGTCGGCCACTGCAGAAGGAATCCGAACATGACGAGGACGAAGCCGACATATTGGGGGTGACGGACATAGGCATAGACGCCCGTGGTCGCGAGCCGACGCCGGCGCTGCGCTTCGTAAAGCACGCTCCAGCCCGCCGAAATCAAAATGAAGCCGCCGCCGATGAGCGCAATGCTTGCAATGTGAAACGGCCCAAAATGCGGGTTCGCTTTCCACCCCAGCGTCATCTCCAGGAGATGTCCGGCGTCGTGGGAGAACCAGTTTACGTCTGGCCAGCGGCTTTGCAGCCAACCCGAGAGAAAATAAATCGTCAGCGGAAAGCCATACATTTCGGCGAAGAGCGCGACCAAGAAGGCGCTGAAGGCGCTGAAAGACCGCCAGTCGCGTTTCGTTTGCGGGTTGAAAAAGGTGAAGGTGAAGAAAATAAAGACCGCCGAATTGAGAATGACGAGCGACCAAAGACCATAGGCCGGGTTGTCGTCGTGCATAAGATCTCTCCCGAGGGGCTGTTAGCGCTGGTGCGGGGGTTCGTCGCGTGAAACCGCGTCCTCATTCCTTTCTGACTGATGACCGCCGTGGCTCCCATGCCCTCCGTGCATGAAGATATGCATGAGCGGGCAGGCGAATAAGAGCAGGTAGGGAAGAACCCCGAAGAGATGCGCGGTGTGCTCCGTCAGGAGATAGAAGCCGACAATCGCGAGAAAGCCGATCAGAACGATCTTCCCACGGTCCGTGAAAAATCCGGCCTTTGGATGATCGGAGCTGACATTTTGTATTTGATGTTCATGTCGCATGAGATTCTCCACGTTGACGTCGAGACGCTGGCGCTGTTATCTTTAAGTTTGTTTCAGCGCCAACGATAGACTCGGAATTCCGATCGGCAGCGCCTCTGACGTTTTCACGGATAGTGCGCGAAAACTTCAGTCGTTCCGTTGCGCTTCATCAGCACCACGTCGTAGGGTTTGGTTTCATCACGCTCCATGCCTGGCGAACCGGCCGGCATGCCCGGAACGCTCAGCCCGATGGCGTCCGGCCGCTCGGCCAAGAGACGGGCAATCTCCCTCGGCGGCACATGCCCCTCGATCGTATAGCCCTCAACAACCGCGGTGTGGCACGACTCCAGCTGGGGCGCCACGCCGTGCTGCTTTTTGATGTTCGGGAGATCATTCGACTCAAGGAGGGTGACCTTCATCCCCGCCGCTTCGAGGCGTTTCGCCCATAGCTGACAGCAGCCGCAAGTTGGCGAGCGCCATGCGGTGATCTCCTGGGCCAAGGCCGTGAGCGGCGTCATGAGGCCAAGGGCGAGGATAATCGCTAAACCAGTTTTTGATTTCCACATGTCATTCTCCGATAAGCACGACAACGGACTCGTTTGTTAAAGCTTGCGTGGCCCGCTTGGACTGAGTTTGATAAGCGCGGTCGCGGCATTTCCGGTCTGTAGAGTTTGGGAGCTCGCTTCACTCCACGCGGCGAATCTCCTCGATGACGTAGAGACCCTTGGCGTCGCGGCTCAAGGTGAACTTCACTTTGGCTCCGGTTGCGAGACCCGAGAGGTCGATATTAGGCGCGACGCCAAAAGCCATTGTCATCGCCGGCCATGTCAGCGCCGGAATGGCACCGTGAGCGATCTGGATCTTTCGCTCATCCGCATTGACGCCCTTGATGACGCCCTCGCCGGAGGCTTTCTCGACCGCCTGCGCGACGACGATCTTGCGTCCCGCTTCCAACGCGCCGACGTTTGTCGCCGCGAAACAGGCGGAGATCGTCGCAGCTGCGAACGCCGAGATCTTGGAAGCGTGAAAACGCGCGTTTGTCATGATGGTTCTTCTCCTTGTTAGAGCTCTATTTCGCCGCCGACTTGACGTAGGTTGCTTGCCTTTCGACACCCGCCCCTCGCGGCAGGCCGAAGCCCTTGATGAGCGCGTAGACCGCCGGGATAACGACGAGCGTCAAAATGGTCGATGACGCCATGCCGCCGATCATTGGGACGGCGATGCGCTGCATCACTTCTGATCCTGCGCCCGTGCTCCAAAGAATCGGCACAAGGCCAGCCATGATGGCGACGACGGTCATCATCTTCGGCCGCACCCGCTCAACGGCGCCAAGCATGATCGATTCATGAAGATCAGCGCGCGTGAATAGGGCGCCTTCGGCTTCACGTTCCTCTTTGATTTCCTCCATGGCGTGATCGAGGTAAATCAGCATCACCACGCCGGTTTCCGCCGCGACTCCGGCGAGGGCGATAAACCCGACAGCGACGGCGACGGAGATGTTGAAGTTCAAGAACCACATCAACCAGACGCCGCCCACGAGAGCAAAGGGCAGCGACGCCATGACGATGAGCGTTTCCGTCAGGCGTCGGAAATTCAAATAGAGGAGCAGGAAGATGATAAGCAGCGTCACCGGCACGACGATCCGCATCCGCGCTTGCGCCCGCTCCATATATTCATATTGGCCGCTCCAGACGACGTACGATCCCGAGGGGAAATCAATGCTGTCGGCGACCGCTTTGCGCGCCTCCGAAACATAGCCGCCGATATCGCGATCGCGGACGTCGACGAAGATGTAGACGGCGAGCTGGCCGTTTTCGGTGCGAATCGTCGTCGGCCCGCGAACGAGATCGACCTTGGCGACTTCGCCGAGCGGCACGGTCCCGCCAGTCGCCAGCGGAACGAGCACTTCGCTTGCGATCGCCCGGGGGTTAGAACGAAAATCGCGCGGGTAGCGAATGGTCACCCCATAGCGTTCGCGTCCTTCGACCGTTGTCGTGACGGTGGCGCCGCCGAGCGCCGTCGCGATCACTTCCTGCAAATCTCCGATCATGAGTCCGTAGCGCGCGAGCATGACGCGGTCGGGAATGATATCGAGATAGTAGCCGCCGATGACGCGTTCGGCATAGGCGCTCGAGGTTCCGGGCACGCGCCTCAGAACGGCCTCGACCTGGCGCGCGAGCCCTTCCATCTGCGTGAGATCGCGTCCGAAGATCTTGACCCCGATCGGGGTCCTGATCCCGGTCGCGAGCATGTCGATTCTGTTTCTGATCGGCATGGTCCAGGCGTTTGAGACGCCCGGAAACTGAAGCGCGGCGTCCATCTCTGTGATCAACTTGTCGACTGTCATCCCGCGCCGCCACTGCTCTTTAGGCTTCAGATTGACGACCGTTTCAAACATTTCGAGCGGCGCGGGGTCGGTCGCCGTCGACGCGCGTCCGGCCTTGCCATAGACGGACTCTACCTCGGGAAACGTTCTGATGATGCGGTCCTGCGTTTGCAGCAGCGCAGCGGCCTTGGTGACGGAAAGGCCAGGCAATGTTGTCGGCATGTAGAGAAGGGCGCCCTCGTTGAGCGCGGGCATGAACTCGGCCCCGAGCTGGCGCGCGGGAACGACCGTTACGGCCAAAATTGCCGCCGCCAACAAGATGGTTGGGACCTTGGCCCTAAGGACGAGGCTGATGATGGGCCGATAAATCCAGATCAGGCCGCGATTGATCGGGTTTCTCGCCTCTGGAATGATTGTCCCGCGCACGAAGATTATCATCAACGCCGGCACCAGCGTCACCGAAAGAAGCGCCGCCGCCGCCATGGCGAATGTCTTGGTGTAGGCAAGAGGGCTGAACAGCCTTCCTTCCTGAGCCTCGAGCGTGAAGATTGGCAGGAACGAAACGGTGATGACGAGCAGGCTGAAAAACAGCGCCGGCCCCACCTCGCTAGCCGCCTCGATAAGCACGTAGACGCGGGACCCGCCTTTCGGCGCTCGTTCGAGGTGCTTGTGCGCATTCTCGATCATCACGATGGCGGCGTCGACCATCGCGCCGATGGCGATGGCGATGCCGCCGAGGCTCATAATATTGGAGCCCAGTCCGAGCGCCTTCATCGCGGCGAAAGCCATCAGAACGCCGACCGGCAGCATGATAATTGCAACGAGCGCGCTACGCACATGCAAAAGAAACACGATGCACACCAGAGCGACGATGACGCTCTCTTCAACGAGCGTGCCCTTTAAGGTCTCGATCGCCGCATGGATGAGCTGTGAGCGGTCGTAGACGGGAACGATGTCCACGCCTTTGGGCAGCGCCGGGGCCATTTGCGCCAGCGCCGCCTTAATGTTGTCGATCACAGTGAGGGCGTTGGCGCCGTAGCGTTGAATCGCGATCCCGCTCGCGACCTCGCCTTCGCCGTTGAGCTCGGTGATGCCGCGCCGCTCGTCGGGGCCGAGTTCGACGCGCGCCACGTCCTTCAAGAGCAGCGGCGTTCCGCCTTCCGCCCGCAAGACGAGCCGCTCGAGGTCCGCACCGTCGCGCAGATAACCGCGCCCGCGCACGATAAATTCGAATTCGGATAGCTCGACCGTGCGGCCGCCGACGTCGGCGTTGCTGGCGCGGATGGCGTCCCGAATTTTCGACAGCGGAACGCCCAGCGCCCGCAGCCGATTTGGATCGACGACGACGTTATATTGCTTGACAAAACCACCAACGCTCGCGACCTCGGCGACGCCTTCGGCCTTGGCGAGTCCGTAGCGCACCGTCCAGTCCTGGATGGAACGCAGTTCGGCGAGGGTCATTTCTTTGGCGATCAGCGCATATTGATAGACCCAGCCGACGCCCGTCGCGTCGGGACCCAGAACAGGATTGACGCCCGAGGGCAATTTTCGGCTTGCGGCGCTCAAATATTCGAGCACGCGCGAACGCGCCCAATAGATGTCGACCCCGTCCTCGAAAATGACGTAAACGAAGGACACGCCAAAGAACGAAAATCCCCGCACCACCTTCGAGCGCGGCACCGTCAGCATCGAACTCGTTAACGGATACGTGACCTGATCCTCGACAACCTGCGGCGCCTGCCCAGGATATTCCGTGTAGACAATCGCCTGCACGTCGGAGAGGTCGGGAATGGCGTCGAGCGGCAAAGTGCGTAAAGCGTAGACGCCCGCAGCGACAACGAAGGTCGTTCCGATGAAGATCAAGACCAGATTGCGCGCGGACCAGGCGATGAGCTTGCCGATCACTTGCCGCCCTCCCCTTGGTCGAGGGCCCGCAAGGCGGCTTTGAGATTGCTTTCGGCGTCGATGAGGAAATTGGCGGTCGTGACGACCCGGTCCTTCTCGCCGAGCCCCGCCTCGATCTCGACGAGGCCGTCTCCGCGCCGGCCAATCTTCACCTCGCGCGGCTCGAAACGGCCCTCGCCCTTGTCGACGATCGCCACTTGCCGCTTGCCGGTGTCGATGATGGCGCTCTCGGGAGCGGTCAAGACCTTTTCGTTTCCGGCGGCGGCGATTTCGACATCGGCGTACATGTCGCCGCGCAGCAATCCTTCGGGATTCGGCAATTCGATCCTCACGCGCGCCGTGCGCGTTTCAGCGTTGAGATGCGGATAGATGAGCGCGACCTCGCCTTTGAAGGCGCGATCGGGATAAGCCCTTGCCCGAACCTCCGCCTTTTGTCCGGGCGCAATCATAGCGACGTCTCGTTCCGGAAAGTCAGCCAGAACCCAGACCAACGAATGATCCACGATGCGAAACAACGCGTCGCCCGGCGCCGCGCGCATGCCATTGAGCGCCGACCGCTCGAAGATGTGGCCGTCTTGCGGCGCCGGCCAGAGAATGACGCGCGGAACGCGCCGCGACCGTGCGATCGCAGCGATGGCGTTCTCGTCGAGGCCAAGATTGGCGAGGCGGCGCTTGGCCCCCTCGAGGCGCTCCCGGCCGCCGCGCCCCGAGTTGAGCACGGCGACATACTCCGCCGCCGCGCTCGAAAGATCGGGGCCATAAACGCGCATGAGCGGCTCGCCCTTATGGACGTAATCGCCTTCCGCGAATTTCCCGACCGATTCGATGAAGGCTTCAAAACGCAGGGAAACGACTGAAACGCGGCGTGGATCGAATTCGATCCGACCTGCGGCGCGGACGGGAACGCTCATCGTCCGACGTTCGACAGGCTCAGAGCGGACGCCCGTCTTTTGCAGTTTTCCGGGGCTGACCGTCACGGTCGAATTGTCCTCGCCCTCATCCTCGAAAACAGGGACGTAATCCATGCCCATTGGGTCCTTCTTGGGAACGGGCGAGGTGTCGGGCAGGCCCATGGGATTGCGGTAGTAGCGGACGCGTCTCGCTTCGCCGGTCTTCGAAGGCGTCGGAGCCGGTTTGTCTTCGAAACTCACGTCTTCGCTGGCGCGCACAGCCACAAATTCTTTCCCGTTCGCCGCTTTTCGGGGGGTGGAGGAGTAAAATGGGCGATTATCGGGGTCGCGATAGTAAATGATCGGGTTGGTCGCAGACGGTCGGTTCGACTGAGCTGGCGGCGCGTGCATTGAGGGTGGCGCAACCCAGCTGAACCGTCCTTCGAGCAGCCAAGCGACGCCGGCGGCGGCGGCCGTCAAAACACTGAGGAAAACCATGCCGCGCCGCGTCATTTTATAACTCCCGCTCGTGCGACAGGATATGTAGCAAGCTCTCTCATCTCGATAATCTCAGCCCGCAGAAGCTTAAGTTCCACCGCGGCCGCCGCGGGAAATCGACGCTCGGCTTGGAACGCTGCAACCAAAGGGGCATGCGGTCCAGAAAACCGGATTGGCCCGACTCAGCCCAGGGGCGCGCTGGTCGAGGCGAGCTCCGCTCAAACAACCGTTTCGCCTTCGATCGGCGTTTGCGGGTCGCCTCGGGGTCGCCTTGAAATCGTCATCGTCTTTCGGCGCGTCGCCAGATCAGCCAGGGTATTTTACCTCTGTAAATTTAAACACTGACCGCTGCAAGCAAATAAAATGATGGGAGCATAAGTAATTATCATTGCTGAATAGGCAAAACACGAGCGTTCAACTGCGCGTATTCTAACGCAGAAGCGAATCCGCAAGCGGCGGCGTAATATTTCTGGCTTGTCCAGTCGCGATTTCGATCGGCGCAGCGCCATTCACGGCGCGAAGCGCGCGCCGGCGGAGACGGAGCGCCCGCCGACGCGTCGCCGAAATGCGCGGTCAGACAATCGGCGGCCGAAGGTTCGGCGGTCTGGAGGTTCCGCTGCGCTCGAGATCGTCTCGCGGCGTCGCCGATGAAATGAGCTCGATCACTACCGGCAGAGCAAAATCAGTTTGCGGAGGCGGAAAAAACTGTGTCGATGCGCATGTCAGCGCAGGGCAGCCTGGCATGATCCCGCCGTCATTTCCCTCGCCTGCCATGGCCGTGGAGTCGACCATCTCCATGCCCATGCCATCACATCCATGGGTGGGTTTCCCCGACCACAGGCCGCCACCCGCGAAGAACGCCACCAACGCGGACACGGCAATTAGTGCGCGGATCCAATGAACCATCTTGTCACTCGCGGATCGATCATCAACCTAGGCCGAGGCGCCCTCTCCTTCAAGGCAGCGCCATGCAGAGGTCGATTTTTACGGGGCCATGCTTTTTCTGGGGAGATTGGCGCATGAGGCGCGGGCGTTCGCGACGTACTCAAACCCCTGGGCGCGAAGCGACAAGCGCGTCACAGCGAGCCTCCGGCTAAGCGCTCGAGGTCGGCGAATCTGCTCTGCTCCTCGACTCTGAGCGCGAGGAGCTCCAATTCAACCGCGCGTAGACGCCGTTCAGTTTCGAGGAGCGTCGCGAGGTCGGCGGCGCCGGCGTCGAATCCCTTTTGGGCGGTTTCAACAGATAGACGCGCGGGCGGGAGCTGCCGATGCTCGAAAATCTTCAACGCCTTACGGATCGCCTCCAGGCGAAACCAGGCTTCGGCGACCTCGCCGTCGAGGCGAATACGAAGCGCGTCATTGCGCGCCTCCGCTGCGCCGAGGCTGGCGCTCGCAGCGCGTTGCTCGGCGTCCTTCGCCTCGTATTGCAGGGGCACTTTGAAGCCGATCAGGAATTGGCCGCTGTCCTGGCCCACGGGCCGCTGCACATAGGTCGCTCCGACAGTGACGTCGGGGTAGTAATTGAGATCCGTTAGCTCTTTCGTTCCTGTGGCCGAACGCACTCGCGCATGCGTAGCGGCGAGCTGCGGGTTGTAAGATCGCGCCATCTCCTGCACGCTCGCGAGCGTCAGCCGAGCCTTCAAAGCCGGGAAGCCTTTTGGCGCGGCGAGCGGCGCCTGCGCTTGGCGACCGATCAAAGCGTTCAACCGGGCGACCGCAGACTTTTCCTCGCCCTCGCGGCGCACCACGTCGGCCGCGGCGTTGGCCGCCTCGAGCTCGGCCTTGATAACCTCCTGTTGGTTAACCGAGCTTGCGCCGTAACGCAGGCGTAAAAGCTCGGCAACCTCCTCGAGCCGCTGCCGAAGCGATATTGCAAGCTCGACGGCGCGATGCGCCGCGTTGTATTGCGCGTAAACCGTCTTGACGCGGGCGACAAGATCGAGCTCGACGGCATGACTCCCATGCCGAGCCGCATCGGCCTCCGCCGCGGCGACGCCTTTCTCCAGATCGGTCTTTCCCCACAAGCGGACGGTTTGCTCGAGCCCGATCCAGCGCTGGCCGATCCAGGGCTGGCCTACGCCTTTGCTGTTCACGTCCCAGGCCTGGAGGGTGAAGGTGGGGTCCGGCTGGACGCCGGCCGCGCCCACGCGATGCGCCGCCGCATCCGCGTCAAGGATCGACGCCGCCAGCTCCGGGCTCAGCCGCTTTGCAAATCCCACGACGCTTTCGACGTTTGCGCCCGGCGCGGCCGCCCGCTCGCCGGCGCCCGCCGGCGCCGCCGCGGCGGCCAAGACCAACAGCGATAAGCCCAGCCGGCGCAACGTCATGGCGTCGCCTTCAGCACCAAGCGGCCTTGCAGCGTCTCAGCCTCCCCCTGGACCTTCGCCGCGAGCGAGATACGCCAACGCCCCTCGTCAGTCAGCGCGACCCTGAACCGGTAGACGCCAGGCTCCGAGCTTTCGACCTGCTCGATCGCGCCGGTCATTGCCTCCATGTCGTCTGGCGCCATGTCGAGACGCATGGCGAAGACGACGGCGTCAGGAACTGGTTTCGCATGAGGCTTGTGGATCAGCCGGACGTCGACGACGGTCTGTCCCTTTTTGGCCTGCTCACTGACAAGCTTAAACTCGTAGTCGCCGATTGCGGCTCGCGCCGCTGTCGGCGCCGCGAAAAGCCCCAGGACGAGCAAGGACCCAGCGAGTCCTCGCGAAATGAAAGTGCTCATGAGAATCTCTCCCGCTTCCTGTCGAAAGCGCCGTTGAAGGAGCGGCCTTGCTCGTCTTGCGGGAGCGCGCGACAACGGTCCTTGGGCGTCGGGTCACGACGCCGCCGAAGACAAAAGGCCCGGGTTGCCGTGCGTGAGCCCGGCTTGCATGGCGTTTAGGAGATGGGGGGCCGAAGGTCAGGAGAACCGGTGACGCCGAGACGAATCACGTCGTCGTGCGGCTGTGGCGCGCGGCCCATTTGCGTCGCGAGGCCTGCCGCATCGAAAATGGGGGGCGTCAATTGAATTGCGCCGCAGATGAGCGAGTCGCAATGTCGCGGCACGGCGGCGTGGTCGCCATCGGCGTTGCGGCCGCCGTGGAACATGGCCATCTCGGCGCATGGCTGAGAGGCGGGCGGCGCGACGACATTCGCCCTCCCCGCGGTCAGAGCCGCGAGAATCACCAAGGCCGAAATGAGAAGGCGGAGCCAGCTTCGCTGCATAGTTGATCCCTGCGGCGACCGATAGCACAGCGCGCCGCTGCCTGAAAGAGCTTTACCGCCGCGTCTCAGGCGAAATCCTAAAGCCGCGAATAGGCCGCCTCGGAAATTTGGGCCGATGCAGGCTCTGAGGCGTTTTCGGCGCAGGGAGCCTTTGGATTGGTCGGTTGTGAGGATGTTGAGGGCGGCGTGGCGGATGACGGCGAGGCTGAGCGGGGAGTTACCGCTTTCGCTTTGCTGATCGAAATGCCAGAGCTTGGGAGCCTCGAAGGCAAACAGGCCGCAAGCCTCGCTGGCCTCGCGCCCGTGCAAAGACAGTCAGGCTCATGGAAAGGCCACGCCTATATTCGCGGTGGCCGGGCGTCCCTTCGCCAGGCCCTTTATATGCCAGCGCTCGTTGCCTCCAGGTTCAACAAGGACAGTCGAGCGCTCTACCAAAAGCTCATCGAGGCCGGGAAGCCCGCCAAGGTCGCCATCACCGCCGTCATGCGAAAGCTCGTCGTCCTTGCCAACGCCCTCTTGCGCCATAACCGTCCCTGGGCCGAAAACGCCCCTTGCGCATAACGGATACTCTAGGCAAGCGCGCAGGCGGTTACATAAGGCGCGTCCTCCCTATGCAGAACACTAAGCTCGGGCGCGCCCCAGGCGCAGAGATACACACGACGAACCGTTGCGGCCCGGACCGCGGTCTATATGTCCGTTCGTAGTGGAGGAGGAAGCCGTGGCCGCAGTCGAAGACCTCTTTAAGAGCAACCTGCCGATCGCCCTCGGGCTTGGATTGACCGTTGCTTTGCCCGCGATTTTTCCCTCACTGCGGCCGCGATGGTCCGCCGCGATCAAGACGGGCGTGAAACTCTATTTGGAGGCCAGCGGCGAGGCCGAAGTCGACCTTATCGACAGTCTCGCCGAAGGCGCGCTGGATCAGCTAGCCGCCCTCATCGCCCGGCCGGCGGAGAAGCTCGATGATAAAGTCACACACGTCGTCTCTGCCTACAAGGCAAAGGCGCGGGCCCGCTCCCATCGCTGGGGGTTCAGCGAGGAGGACCGACGCAAGCGATATGACCGCCATATCGCGAAGCTGTGCGATAAAATTTCTTGCCGATGTGACACCGCAGGCGACCACGGGGCCGTATGGGACATGGCCTTGGAAAAATTGCCTGAGTGCCCGGGTGACTCGCACTGTCCACAAGCGCACCCCCAGCGGCGATGAACTCGCCAGCCGCTCGGGGTGGCAGGCGTTGGCGGTCTTATTGCAAAGGCTCTGCGGGCTCTGGCTAAGGGCCACCAGGCGTCGGCTTCTGGCTCTGGCGGCGATATACTACGGCCCAACACGCGGCGAGGCGGCCAAGACCGGCGGAGCGACCCTCTCTCACGAGCAACCGCGGGCCATCACCGGTTGCAGCTCCACACCCAGCCATGCCCAGGGTCCCAGTTCCAGCAGACACTGTGCGTGTGGCGTCCCTCCTGCCCGCTCCAGTCGCGGTGCATATGCCGATAGTGGCCACCGATATGCTGCATCGCGCTATGTTCGCGATTTTCGTCACTTTGCGCCATAGCAGGGCCGGAGGCCGCGAACAGCAAGGCGGCGATCGAAAGCGAAAGTTTACGCACGTTCTCCCCCTTTTTTCAGGCTTTGGGCGCGCTTAATCAGCTCACCCTGATCAGTAAGTGGCGACTATACCACAGGTTTTGAAGGAGCCTGGCCGGTTTCATCGTGAAGCCATCCAAGAAAATCGCCCTGGCGCTTGTGCCCGCCCCTGCTGCTTCAATAGAAAACGAGGCGCGCCAATCGCGGTAGCCGGCCGAAGTCTGAGTGTTAGAGCCTGTCCGGAAAAACATTGAATCGCATGAATGCGTTGTGATTCAAAGAGCGATCTGATTCGATGACAGGTCGCCGATGTGGACGGATGAAAATCGCGGTCGCTACGATCGCAGCAAGTTGCGTTACCCCAGCGATTTAACGGACGAAGAATGGGCTCACGTGGAGCCCCTCATTCCTCCGGCCAAGCGCGGGGGCAACAAACGCTCGGTGAACTTGCGGGAGATCGTCAACGCTTTGCTTTACGTGCCGAGCACCGGCTGCCAATGGCGGGCGATCCCGAAGGATTTGCCCCCGCGATCGACCGTCTACGACTATTTCGACTTGTGGGATTGGGATGGCACGCTCATGCGCATTCACGAAGCGCTTTATCTCGCTTGCCGGGAGAAGGAAGGGCGCGAGGCAAGCCCGACCGCCGCGATTATCGACAGCCAGAGCGTCAAGAGCGCTGAAAAGGGGGCTCGGCGAGCGACCCCGCCGGCTACGACGCGGGGAAGAAAATCAAAGGCAAGAAGCGCCATATTCTCGTCGATACGCAAGGTTTCCTGATGCACGCGCTCGTTCACGCGGCGGACGTCCAGGATCGCGATGGCGGCGCATTGGTCATGGCGACCCTGTTCGGCGCCTTCCCCTTTTTGCTCAAGCTCTATGCCGATGGCGGCTACCAGGGCCCGGAGTTTCGAGGCGCAATGAAGAAAGTCCTCGCGCGTGTGAACGTCGAGATCGTGAAACGTTCCGACCACGTCAAAGGCTTTGTTGTTCTTCCCAAACGCTGGGTCGTCGAGAGGACATTCGCTTGGCTCGGCAGATGTCGACGGCTCGCGAAGGATTGGGAATGCCTCTCGCGCAGAGGCCTCGCCTTCCTCCGCCTCGCATCTATCCGCTTCATGCTGCGAAGATTATGCAATCCTGCATGATCTTTCCGGACAGACTCTTAGAGATTCTGCGTTTAGGTGCAAAAAGTCGGTCGAAGGAGGCAGTCGGCTTGTATATGCGACTGGCTCACAAGATCGCACTGAAGTGGTGGGTTGCGGCGATGTTGGTGCGCTTCTGGCGCTCCGGGTTAGGCTGATCACCGACGGCGTCAACACCGTCGTCGTCTGCGACGAAGCGCGATACATGGCACACCGACCGGGCACGGTATCCCGCCGCAGATCGGTCCCGTAGCCTGTTGGTCGATCGCCGCGGCAAACGCGCCAAGATCAATCGGATTGACGCGCGACCGAGCTTCGGGCGCTGATGGCCTGGGGGGTCGCGGAGAGAGCGGGCGCGAAGCCGCGCCTCGTCTACAAGATCAACGGCGAGCCCGATGGCTCCCACCCGCTCGGCAGCTTTGGGGGTTTCCTAGCACTGCCACTCCCATTGGCCCATGTAAGAATTCCACTCCCAGCATACGCCGGGGTTAGGCGGACCCCAAGGACGGCTCCAATCGCGGTGCTGATATCGCCAATGCCCACCGTAATTCTGCAAATTCCCACTGCCGGGGAACGGGCCGGCATGCTGGGCCTGAGCCACGGGAGCAGCAAGTAGCAACGCTGCTGCGGTTAGGAAAGCGAGCTTGCGCATCTGATTGCCTTTGCCTGGTGGTTTTCCCGCTTTGTCCGCCCCAGGCCGATGGCCGGCGCTGCGTTACAGACAGACCAAGGGCGACCGGGTATTGAAATGATCTAGGGCGCGCGTCGAAGGAGAAAACGGGAGGCCGTGCAGGCGGATTCCTTGGCCAAGCTCACTTATCAGGCGCACCGGGACGACCTCCCAAACCCGCGCGAGGCAGGTCTGAGAAATGCGGCTCGCTCGATTGCCTGCGGCAGACTTAAGGCCCTACCGCTCCAAACTCGCAGGGGGACGTGGGCCGACCGGCAAGGGTGGTGGCTGACCCTGGAGAGCTACGCCAATTCTCGCTCAACGGAGACTGGGTTGCGAAAGAGATCGAGCACCGGGCAATGGGCGTCGACGGCCGCTGCAAGTTCCTCATACCGAGCATCGGGTTCAGGTCCCGTTAAGCGCACTCGCATGCGAACGGCGTTGAGACCGGGTCGAACAGTTTCATCGACGCCAAAGAACCCCCGCAGGTCGATATCACCCTCGATTTCCACCTCGACCTTTTCGAGCTCGAGTCCAAGTTGCGAAGCCCAAACCCTGTAGCTGATCGCCTGGCAGGAACCGAGCGAAGCCAAGGCGTACTCCACAGGATTGGCTGCCGAGTTGCCGCCGCCCAAGGCTTCAGGTTCGTCGACTGAAAAACGGTGGCCTGAGCCTACCTTGACAGTTACTTCCGTCGGTCCTGTAAGGTCATGATGCGCTCTGAATCTCGCTTGGGCTCGATCCGGGTTGGATGAGAAGATCGACTTGGCGGTGTTGACGAGCTCAGTGACGGACATCCGGTATTTTCTCCTTTTTCACAGTGATGAGGCTGAGTGCCCGACGAGGCTGATTGGTGGAACCTTGGACAAGGGACTTGATCCCGAAGGCGTCAGGCCAAACTGGGGGAGAGGTTAGAATCTTGCGGTGACAGGAGTTGTTGACGCCGCATCGAAGCGGTGCGTCCATCCTGCCGTGACTTCGAACGAGTTGAGGTAAAGCGTGATCGTCCGCATGGGATTGGGTCCAAGCGGCGTGCGCTCGACACCCGACACCGTAGCCTGCGGCGAAACGACTACGGCCAGATCAATCGACGACGAAGGCGTCACAAAATAACTGAGGCCGCCACTGATGTGATGCTTCGTCACAGCGGGCGCAAGAATATTCAGCGTGACGTCACGCGGGTTGATGGGATTGTTGTTGTAGCTGTAGCCTAGTCGAAGAGTGAGCTTCTCGAACCCGCGATATTCCGCGCCGACTTTGATCACGTTGATGTCGCGCCAGCCAAATCCCGGACCGCCGATGGCGCCAAGCGGCAATTGTTCCGTCGACCAATTGCCGACGGAGGGAACCTGAGAATAGAAAATATGCTTCCAGTCGGCCAGCAGGGTGAAGGTCGGCAGGATATCATAGGCAACGCCCGCCGTGATATTTGCGGGAATGTCGAAGTCGCCTCGATTGGCGAACAAGCCTTTGTAATTCTCAAAGGGCGACATCCAGATGGGCGAGGAGCCGGCGACGCCGACCCTAAGACTGTCGGTGACGCGGTATTGCAGGCCCGCGCGGACCCCCGCCCCCACAGACCAGTTGTAGGTATGGTTGGTGAGTTGTTCTGGCGCCATCGAAAAAGGCGCGAAGACCTCCAAGCCTCTTGCTTTGAAGATTTGCACGGCCAACACCGGCGCAAAACCTAGGGAAAGATTTCCGAAACGTTGGGCGTAGCCAGCGGTAATGTAGGCCTGATTTAGGTCGACGCCAGCATTGCGGCCACAGAATACGCCAGTCTTGCCGCACATCGGACTGCCAAAAAACTCGCTCACATAGTTCGGCGAGTAGGTCGTGTTCATGCCGCCGTTGCCATATACGGCGACGCCCCACGCTGACGTTTGGTTGAAGCGCTGGCTATAACCCCCGTTCGGAATGGGAAAGAGGGCACGTCCGCTTTGGACAAAGCCCGGCGCGACAAAACCCGGGCCTGAGGCCCAATAGCCTCGGTCGGGCGAAAAGGCGGTGAGGCCAAGCGTATATTGATCATTCACGTCCACGAGGCCGGCTGGATTGATCGACAACGCGAGAGGATCACGCGAGTCTGCGGCGCCGGCGCCGCCAACGCCTTTTTCGCGCGCGCCATAGCCTTCCAAGAAATAGCCCTCGGTGGCCTCGGCGTGAGTGCTCAGAGTTGCGGCGGCCAGAAGGAACGCGGCGAGGCGGGGAAACGGGATCATGAAGCGACCTTGTTCTGTCTTCCTTAGACCACTACTATTATATAGTTTATAGTGTTTGTATATAGCTTCTCAGCAACTCCGCGCTTAAAATAACTGGAAGGGCCGCGAGCGGGGCTGTAAGCTATTGCTTTTGTTGAAGGAAATCACGTGCAAATCGACTGGACGCATTTTTCGCCCTTGAGCGCGCTCGCAGGCGGCGCGCTGATCGGGGGATCTGCAGGGCTGACGGCGCTTCTCATTGGCCGAGTCGCAGGAATCAGCGGCATCCTCTCGGGGCTGTTTCCACCGCGCCCGGGTGACGTTGATTGGCGGATCGTCTTCCTCTTTGGCCTCTTCGCGTCGGCTCTTCTGATCGGGTTCTTCGAAACGCCAGCGCGACCAGCTTTCCAGATCGCTTACCCCTTGACCGGGTTTGCTGGCTTTCTGGTTGGCTTCGGTTCGCGCCTCGGCGGCGGTTGCACGAGCGGACATGGAGTGCGGCCTGTCCCGCCTCTCGCTGCGATCATTGGTCGCGACGTGCACTTTTATGGGATCAGCGATGACGACCGTTTTCGTCGTTCGGCACGTGATCGGGTAAAGGACCGAGAAAATGCGTATCCTTCTTACTTTCGTCCTCGGCGCCGTGTTCGGTCTGGGTCTTTACGTCAGCGGCATGACAGATCCAGGTAAGGTGCTGAGTTTTCTTGATATTTTCGGCCTTTGGGACCCTTCGCTCGCCCTGGTGATGGGAGGCGCCGTGTTGGTGGGGTTTTTTGCATTTCAGATGGTGGAAAAGAAGGAAATACCTCTAACTGGCTGTTCGGCGCAGCCGTCCTCAATTCGGGCGGTTGACCGACAGATGCTCGTGGGCGCAACGATTTTTGGGCTCGGCTGGGGCCTCTCGGGCGTCTGTCCCCGACCAGCGGTGTTCAACCTGGGACTTCTCGATCCTCAGGCCGTGTTGTTTTTCGTCGGGATGCTTGCGGGCATCGCTCTTGAAGGGCTCCTACCGTTCCTCGGCGCGTTCGACAGCCTCCGACGCGTCGAACAAGACCCATAGGATTTCAACCATCCTCAGGTGATGCCTGGGAACGGCGGCATGATTGGTAGACGCTTGGGCTCGATCCGAGCCCGCCTGAGCCTCAGTGAATTCAAGACGACGCTAACGGAGGACAACGCCATGGCCGCCGCAGCAATTGTCGGCGACAGCAAAATGCCGAAGACCTGGTATAGCCCGCCTGCCGCGACAGGCACGCCGGCTGCATTGTAGATAAAAGCGAAGAACAGGTTTTCTCTAATGTTCCGCATGGTCGCCCTCGATAGGCGACGCCCTCGCACGATGCCGCGCAAATCCCCCTTAAGCAAGGTGACGCCGGCGCTCTCGATCGCCACGTCGGTGCCTGTGCCCATGGCAATGCCCACATCGGCCGCGGCTAACGCCGGCGCGTCATTCACGCCATCTCCAGCCATCGCGACGACCCGTCCAGATTGACGCAGCCGGGTGACAACCTGGCTCTTATCCTGCGGGAGGATTTCCGCCTCGACCTCCGAAATGCCCAGGCGCCTCGCGACAGCTCGCGCCGATGTCCAATTGTCGCCCGTGAGCATGACGACCGAGATTCCTTCATCGACCAGCGCCTGCAGCGCATCCCGGGTCGTCTCCTTGATCGGATCAGCGATCGCGATGACGCCTGCCGGGCGGCCATCCACGGCGACGAAAATTGCCGTCGCGCCATCCTCCCTTAGCCCTTCGGCGACGGCGTCGAGCGCTCCCGCGTCGATCGCAAGTTCCTCCAGGAAGCGCCGATTGCCAATGACGACCGCCGACTCGCCGATCCGGCCTGTCACCCCCTTTCCGACCGGCGAATTAAAGTCCGTCGCCTCTGAAAGGCTCAAGTCACGGTCTGAGGCCGCCTTGACGATCGCGTGCGCAAGCGGATGCTCGCTTGCGCGCTCCAGGCTCGCCGCGACTCTTAGAAGTTCGTTTTCTGTTATTTCCGCGACCGGCCGGATGGCCGTTACGCGAGGCCGGCCCTCTGTCAGCGTGCCGGTCTTGTCGATAACGAGCGTGTCGATCTTCTCGAGCCGCTCGAGCGCCTCGGCGTTCTTGATCAGGACGCCCAATTGCGCGCCGCGCCCCACGCCTACCATGATCGACATCGGAGTCGCGAGGCCAAGGGCGCAGGGACAGGCGATGATGAGAACCGAGACGGCTGCGATCAGCCCATAGCTCATGCGGGGCTCCGGCCCCCAGATCGACCAGGCGCCAAACGCAAACAGCGCGACGAGGATGACAAGAGGGACGAACCAGCCGGAGACCTGATCAGCGAGGCGCTGGATTGGCGCGCGGCTTCTCTGGGCGGAAGCGACCATGTCGACGATGCGGGAAAGCATCGTGTCGCTGCCAACCTTGTCTGCTCTCATGATGAAGCCGCCAGTCTGGTTGAGCGTGCCGCCGATGACAGTGTCGCCAACGCTCTTGGTCACCGGCATGGACTCGCCCGTCACCATGGACTCGTCCACCGAGCTTCGGCCCTCGACAAGAGCCCCGTCGACCGGCACCTTCTCTCCAGGACGCACACGCAGGCGGTCGCCCACGCTGACCTGATCCAGCGCGACCTCCTCGTCAGAGCCGTCGTCGCGAACACGCTTCGCTGTGACGGGCGCAAGGTTAAGCAAAGCGCGGATAGCGCCCCCGGTCTGTTCGCGGGCGCGCAATTCAAGAACTTGTCCAAGGAGCACGAGCACGGTGATGACGGCCGCCGCCTCGAAATAGAGAGGAACCGCGCCCTCGGCGCTGCGAAACGTCGCTGGAAAGATTGCGGGCACAAAAGCTGCGATAACGCTGTAGGTCCACGCGACGCCCGTGCCCATGGCGATGAGGGTGAACATATTGAGGCGCCGAGTGAGCAGTGACTTGGCGCCTCTGACGAAAAATGGCCAACCGGCCCACAAGACCACCGGTGTCGCCAAGGCAAACTGCACCCACCCGGACTCTTCGGGCGAAATATAATCATGAAGATTGAAGAAGTGGCCGCCCATCTCGAGCAGGAAGACAGGAATCGTCAACGCCAACCCAACCCAGAACCGCTGCGTCATATCTATGAGCTCGGCGCTTCGTCCCTCTTCTACGGCGGCTATGACGGGCTCGAGCGTCATCCCGCAGATCGGGCAGTTTCCGGGGCCGACCTGGCGAATTTGCGGATGCATGGGACAAGTGTAGATGGCGCCTTCTCCGGCAGGCGTGGGGCTCTGGTCACCCTTGCCAGATTGGCTGGAAGAGGCATGCGAAGGTCGCAGATCAGAATGCGTCTTATGCTCGGCGGGGTCTGAGTGATGACGATGGTGATGATGCTCGTGCCCCATGACTTCCCCGCTCAGCTCAACCTAGTCAATTTTCGTTTCTCTGTGATTTTCAGGCGGCGCGTCGTGGCGATGGCCGTGTCCATGGTGCATGAAGAGATGCATCAGCGGGCATGCGAGGACGACTAAAAATGGGAGAGCGTCAAGAATGTGCCGCCAATGCCAATAAACAAGAAATGCGGCTGCCAGTCCGTAGAGAAGCAGGAGGGGGGTTCGCGGAAGTGAAAATCGCATTTTTGGCTGCTCCGGACGCGTCATACTCCCAATCTGGGAACGCGGGACTTAATCATAGGCCATTTAGATCAAGGCCTCCAGCGCGCGGGACAGGTGGCCTGCTTGCGGCGCTCAGGCGGAAGCTTTGCAGATTCGGTGCAAACACTGACGACCATTAAACGCAACGCGTCGGCTGAGACGCGGGCCATTCTGTCCTTTTCCGCCGCGCCGTTAGCGCGCTTGCGAGGCTGTCCTTCGTGCAGCACTCGCCCGCCTGAGCCTAGGTTCGACCGCCTATGCAATTGGCGAGAGGCCTGCGCAACAAAAGTGAGGTTTTCGGCCTTCTAAAAACGCTTGGACGCCTCGAAAAACCGTCTTCAGCGGCTGCGGCGACGTGAGAACGGCGCGCCTGGCGCTTTGACGGGGGGAATGCAGCCTATGCTGCGTCTGTAAGGCGGCCGCGTGTCGCGGCGGCCTCGGCGTTCATGCCGCAACGGGCCGGGTCGAGAGCCAGATAAAGCGCGTGACGTTGTAGGCGATGTTGGCGAGGCCGATCTTCACCCTGGCGCGCGTCGCGCCGATGGTTCGCACGAACAATCCGAAGCGATGCTTCTGCGCGGCGAAGACCGTCTCCACCGCCGAGCGCACTTTCGATCTCGCTGCGTTGGCCTTCGCCTGCGCCGTCGTCAGCGGCGCTCCCCTGCGCCGCCGGAAGTGGACCTTCGAAACGAAGCCGCATCTCTCCATGTGCTTTTCGTTGGCGTGCGAACGATAAGCCGTGTCCGCCCAAACGGCGCTCGCCGTGTTGCTCTTGTCGAGAACCTCGGGGAGCCGCGCGCCGTCGTGCGCCGCGGCGTTCGTCACCGCGAAGCGCCGGATGAGCCCATGGGCGCGGTCTATCGAGACGTGGTTCTTGTAGCCGAACACTGGGATCGCGATTTCCACTTTGGCCTTCTCGCCGTCCTTCGCCGGCCGCGCCTTGGCGCGTTTCAACGTCCAGCGCGCGTCGCGATCCTTCTGCGCCAGCTTTTTCGGCTTCGCCTTCCAGTCGTCCGGAATGCGCCCCTCCTTGATCGCCTTTTTCTCGTCGTCGGTGTTGCGCTGACGCGGCGCGGCGACGAGGGTCGCGTCCACGATCTGCCCCGACATGGCGAGAAAGCCTTGCGTCTTCAGATGCGCGTCGAAGCTTTCGAACAGCGCGTCGATCGCGCCGGCCTTCGCGAGTTGCTCGCGAAACAGCCAGATCGTCTTGGCGTCGGGCACGGCGTGATGCAGCTCGAGCCCGAGAAAGCGCATGAAGGAGAAGCGGTCGCGGATCTGGAACTCCGTCGCATCGTCGCCGAGTGTGTAGAGCGTCTGGAGGATCAAAATCTTGAACATCAGCACGGCGTCATACGCTGGACGCCCGCCCTTGGCGCCGTTGGAGCGCTTCACCGCCGTGGCGAGCGCCGGGCGGAAGACTTCGAAGTCAATGAGCTCTTTGAGCCGCATCAACGGATCGCCGACCTCCGACAATTTCCGATACCGCTCGTCCAGATCAAAAAGCCCGGGCTGCCGACTCATCGCCATTCCCTCCGCGCCGCCCGACGATTGAATCACGACGCCGGCAAATCGGCGAGGTTTTTCGAGGTGTCCGCTTGGCGCTGTCAGTATGGCGCGCGCCCGGTCTCGCAACAGATCGGTTCATGTCAGTCGCATGTTGCGCGTCAGCAAATAGTCTGCGAGAATGCCATTTTCATACCCTGGAGGAATTACCCTGTCGGACCTACTCCGGGATTTGATTGCACGTTGGCGAGACGATCCTTGCGCCACGTACAGATCTTGGTTTCTCTGGGAGGAACGCCTCAAGAATTTCCGGTCGATCAAGCGCGGCATTTCGTTGGTTGTCAGCGACATTGAGGCCGGAAGCTTTGGCAACGTTTACAAAGGCTCCTCGCTGGAGACGATCGTGGGGTCAATCGCCGAGCAGCGACAGATTTTCAAAGGCGCTGATCACGCCTTTTTGTGGAAGCCAAAGCTTCGGATCCCTGACATCTACGAAAACGAGGAAAACAAACGGGCCTTTGCCCGTTTGCTTCATCATTGCTGCTGTTGCGAAACTGAGAGGGAGATCCTCGCCGGAATCGAAACCATTGACCGCCTTGAAATCAAAGGCTTGGGACCGGCCGTCGCAAACCTCCTCTACTTCTTGCACCCCACGATCATGCCGCCGTTTAACACAGCCATCGTGAGAGGCTTCAATGCAGTCACAGGCTCCAAGGTAAAGCTTGGCCGCTGGGATCAATATCTCGCAATGCGGCTCGGCGTTTTACGCTTGAACCAGACGTATCGCGACGTCCTGTCGAATGACCTCGGCGCAATCGCCGGCTTCCTGTTCGACATAGGAATTGGCCGGTTTTCAGCGCCTCCCGTCTGCGACTCCGGTTCGGCGCGCGAGGAATGGCTTGCGGATTTATCGAAGGCGCGAGAAAACGCAAAGAAATTTGAGGGGCCACTCGCTGCGGATAAGGCAAACGACCGCACTCATACCGAAGTCCAGGCATGGCTCAGGGATCTTGGCCTGGCGCTCGGTTACGAAGTCTGGATCGCGGCGAACGACCGGGGCCGCATACATGACGGTAAATCGCTAAGTTCTGGTTGCCTGAACCGCCTTCCAGAACCGCTTGAACGCTTGCCGGGCGCCGACTCTATCCGTCTGATCGATGTGCTCTGGATCAACTCGAGCCAAGCGCGTGTGAGCGCCGCTTTTGAAGTCGAACATACGACTTCGATCTATTCGGGCATCGTACGCATGCTTGATCTCGC
Source organism: Hyphomicrobiales bacterium (assembly GCA_003963405.1). Taxonomy (GTDB): domain Bacteria; phylum Pseudomonadota; class Alphaproteobacteria; order Rhizobiales; family Beijerinckiaceae; genus Methylocystis. The sequence continues at coordinate 37,089 of RXIY01000035.1, read as the reverse complement.
GCTCAGCGAGATGCACGAGACAGACAATCTCTTTCTGGTGGCCCCTGATGCGCGCGAGAATGAAGTTCGAATGCAGCTCCAAAGACCCGCGTTCAGCCGCGTGCGCGATTTGAAAGTGCGTTACTTGCCTTATGGCGAATTGGAGACGCACCGCGACGCCATCGCCCGCTTTGGAACCGGGCTGAAGGGTATCCACGCTATCTCACGCGTTCTATGAAGATGTCCGTGACCATCTCTTAAGCATCGGAGGGGCTTAACGGAACCCAATGCGCGCCCTTAAGTTGAGGGGTGATAGGCGCACCTAAATCGTCAGGGAGGTGAGGCATGTCCCGCTTGGTCTGTCCTGGCTGCAAAGCTGAGGTTAACGAGCTATCTACTAGCTGCCCCAAATGCGGGATTCGGCTTGGAGAAGTTCAGCGCGAAAAAGAGCCTCAACCCGCCTCTTCGAGCTGGTATGTTACTCTCGCTATCATTGTGATCGGCTTGGTCATCCTCTATTTTGAGGGGCGGTAAAGACCAGCAAGCTGCTCCCTTCCTTTTGAAACCGAGTCTCGCAGTTGGCTGTGGAAAGCCGCAGGTTCTCGCGCCGACGTTCGTAGCCTGGACGAGAATGGCGGTGCCTATTCGCATTGAACATGTATGGAAATTGTCTTCCTTCGTGGCGGGCCGGGCGGTATTAAGCGCTTTCGAAAGGAAGTCTCCCGAGAGCGCGGCGTACGCTATAGCCAGCTGACGAAAACTAAGCCCGCCTCGCCCCTTATTGTGATCGTCGCCTACTGTGGCGTGACAGACACAGTATGTATAAATTTCGCGTTCATCATACTTTGGGGTAGCGCTTTGCGCGCCAGGCGTTAAGTTTTTGCCCATCTGGCGGCTACAAGCCGGGGCGAGAGCAAAAATGCCGTGGAATCAATCTGTTAAAAGCTGCGCCATCACGCTCATCGCGGCGCTTGTCGCTAGTGAGGTCTCCGCCCAGGCGAGGCTACCCACGATCAACGTTGGCGGGCAAAGCATAAAGCGAACGGCCAATCGACAAGCGCCGCGCGCGGTGCGGCCCGTTCGGGCGTTGGCTCAAGTTTCAGGACCGCCTACCGTTAGCCCAGTCGTCGAGATGGCCAATGACGGCTTCGACTCGTCGGCGCAGCAGGATACCGCGCTCGGTCCGAAGATCGACTATCCAGTCGGCCCGAAGCAAATGCCCTCCTCCAGCGAGCGGTTCTTCACCGGCGGGCAGGTCAACACGATCCCCTTCTACCGGCCTGGCGAGGCGCTCGAAATCGTTCCTGGCCTCGCGGTCACGCAGCACAGCGGCGAAGGCAAAGCGAACCAGTACTATTTGCGAGGCTTCGACCTCGACCACGGCACAGATCTCGCTTTGTATATCGACGGTATGCCCATCAACGCTCGCACTCACGGCCATGGTCAAGGCTGGGCCGACGCCAATTTCATCATGCCGGAGTTGCTGGCCTCGATCGACGCCCGAAAAGGCCCCTACAATGTCGAGGACGGTGATTTCTCAAACGCCGGCACGCTGCGCATGCAGTATCTGACCAGAGTGCCTCAGGGAGTCTTCACGACAACGGCGGGCGAGTTTGGTTTTGCTCGCCAATTTGGCATGAAATCCTGGGAGTTCATGGGCGGCAATATTCTCGGCGCCGCCGAAGGGCAATTCTACAACGGTCCTTGGGTTGTTCCTAATGACGCGCGTAAGATAAACGCGGTTCTTAGATATTCGCGCGGCACGGAAGTCGATGGTTTTGGCGTCACCGGCATGGCCTACGCCAACCGATGGAACTCCACCGACCAAATTCCGCTGCGCGCATTGGATCAAGGTTTGATCTCCCGTTGGGGAGCTATCGACCCAACCGACGGCGCCAATTCAACGCGCTTCAGCTTGTCGGCACATTGGGACCAGAAGAGTGATAACCATTACTCTCACGTCGACGCCTACGCCATCCACTCGACGTTGCAAATGTATAGCAACTTCACTTATTTTCTCACGAATCCAATCCTGGGGGATCAATTCCGTCAATTCGACCGCAGGACAATATTAGGCTCGAATGGCATCCACGGCATCCAGTTCAATCTCGCCGATAATCCCTCAGAATTGCGCTTTGGCTATCAGACGCGCTGGGATGACATTCGCGTCGGTTTAGGGGACAGCTATCGTCGCGCGGTTTACGACCATCTGCGCAATGATCTTGTGACTGAAGGGAGTTTAAGCCTCCTCTCGGATGTGAAGACGAAATGGGCGCCTTGGCTGACCACGATCGCCGGCGCACGCTATGATTATTATTGGGCGAGCGTTGGCGGCTACCAAACGCCTGCCGACGCGCCGATTGTCGGCTATCTCAACGATAGCCCGTTGCAGCCGATTAAACTTTATACCGCGCCTTACAACAGCGGAAACAGCAGCGCGCAACTGATCAGCCCGAAGGCCTCCGTCATCCTCAACCCCTTCGATGATAAAACTGATTTTTACTTGAACTTCGGGCGCGGCTTCCACTCGACAGATGCGCGCGGCACCGTGCAAAATTTCTCAACAAATGAAATCAATGACGATCTGAGCTACGTATGGGTCGCCAAGCGCCCGCTGCTTTCACCCTCGACCGCCGCCGAAGTTGGCGTCAAGACCAAGGCGATTGATAAGCTCGAGTCCGCCCTTACGCTCTTCTGGATCCAACTTCGATCCGAGAATGTCTTCTCAGGCGACACGGGTAACACGGTTTTCGGCCCGCCGAGCCGCCGCATCGGCATCGAGTTCACAAACCACTATCGTCCGTTGTCATGGTTGAGCTTCGAGGGCGACCTGACCATGACCAACGCGCGCTTCCTCGGTTTTGATAAAGACCAAGCGCTTTTATACCAACAGCTCATTCAGCCAACCGCGTTGCCTTGGGGCACTTTCCTTGGCAATGCGCCGGGCAATTTTCTGATCAACGCCGCGCCGATCATCGCAACGACAACTTTGGAATTGGGCGAGGCGACGGGGTGGTTCGGCGCTCTAAAATATCGCTATATTGGTCCTCGCTCGTTAACGGAGGATGGCTATTTCAAGAGCCCCGCTATTGGGACGGTGAACGCTCGACTCGGCTATCGCTGGAAAGAGGGCTGGAAACTTCAGCTCGATATTTTCAACATGTTCAACTCCCGCTCGCAATCAATCGCCTATGCATACGGCTCATTGATACCGACTGACCTCCTTTTTCGAGCCTGCAACGGTCTCGTAAATCTTCCCGTCACGGCCGCAAATTGCGGAGTCGGAGTGATGAACGTCATTGGCCATCCGATTGAGCCGGTGAACTGGCGATTAACATTTGGCGGCCCCATCGACTTCGACGCCAAGCTCCCAGACCTGACGGAGCCATTCAAACTCGTGAAATTTTGGGAGTGAGGGCTCATTTGGATGTGGGATAGCCGGACCCGCCGCAAGGGGTAAAGTTTCAAGATTTTGCCAGTGATCTCCATTTGGCTTCGCGGGAAACTATGAACTAAGACCTGCACGCCATTGCCTCACGCCAGATCAGGGACACTTGAGCATGGGCAGATATATCGCTCACACGCGCCGTAAGCTCAAGCTCAAGGTCTCTCCCACTGAGCCGGTGGACGTCGCGTCCGTTGAAGCTCGCGAGCGCGATATTGAAGCTCAACGCCGAGCTGGTCGACGAGAGTTGGCACGGGCTCGTGCAGAGAAAGAAATGCGGGCGCAGATGCGCCGCTTACGCAAATCCGAGTTCGTCGTTGATTTATCTGGGCGCCGGCGGACGGCCGTGCGCGCTGCAGGCATTGCGCTGATATCGGCTACGGCCGGCCTTCGAACACTCGGAATTTCGCTGCGCCGCCTGCCCGAAAGCGCCACGGTCGACCTGTGGGGCGCGGACGTCAGATTTGAGATCCCCAAGGGATTCACCTACTACGTCAACGACCCACTCGCGCCCGCCGATATCGACGCCATGCACGCAATGCGGGCGTTGGCCCCGCGAGTAGCGGAGCGGCTGTTCTTGGGCTCAGCGAGTAAAACAGGGGACGAGAACAACTTGCATGCGGCCCAATGCTTGGCGGAATCATATATTCATAAATCATTCGATATTCGTGCTCTCACGCCCGATGAAACCTGCCGCTTGCGCCTCTCTCTTTTGGTAGATCTCCAAAACGCGACCGCTTCTCGCCTAGGGTGTTTGCGCGATGAGCTTACCCAAATCGTTGATGCTCTTATGCTCAAAACGAAACTGTCGCGGTCGGAGTGCGACGGGTTCCTTGCTAAGGTCTACGCTGGATTCGAGCAGCACTATGACCACAAGCCTGAGCCGCGACTCTTCCTTCCGCCGCGCGATCTCACTGCTCCGTCGTGAAGGCCGTGTTATGACTTGGGGGCCAGCGACCGCCTTCCGCTATGGTCGATTAGCAATTGTAATGGTCGAAAACGCCGGTGAGCAGTTTGAACCCGCGCCGCCAGACGCTTCAGGGGGAGTTTCGCATTGACGCGGCGACGAAAGTCGGGTCGCCCTCTTTTTAATGACCGTTCCCTTCCTTTCCATCCTCGCGGTGACGATAAAGCCAAGCTGCGTCAGTTTTGACATGCGTCAATCTGAGCCGTTGCGTTTTTGACTGTCCCAAGTTTATTCTTTTGTGATCCGCACTCAGAAAAAATGAGGGAAAAGATGAAAAAAATCATGTGGTCGAGTTTCGTCTCGGTTTTGCTCTTTACCGGTCCGGTAATAGCGCAGAGCGAGGAGCACCGAGAACATAGTGCGATGCAACACATTGGCGGGCACTGGCGGCATGGCCATCGCGATTGGAGCCAGCAGGAAGGCCGCCACGTCCACAACGTTTGCTGGGACTGGGACTTAGGAAAAGGTTGGGTCTGGAACTGCCGTTAACTGCGCGCTGGCCGAAATTCCGCTTGACCCCTTTCTTATTTTGCGTAGCTCCCCCGGGCTTCGGAAGGCGGGCAAAGTGCATAGCGGGTCGATCCATCGACCCGCCATTTTATCAATGCGTGGCGCCAAGGGAACGAAGCGCGTCTTTGCAGGCTTGCTCGCAGCGCCGGCAGGCTTCTGCACAGACCCTGTAATGCTCGTGCTGAGGGGCGTGCTTTTCGCATTCATCGGCGCAAAGGCAGCAGGCCACAGCGTATGACTCCAGCATGGATCTAATAAGTTCTTCATTGGACCCGATGCGGCGGGTCGATGTCGCGCCAGTCGCCAAGCATACGTCCCAGCAATCTATAGAACCTCGAGATAACCCAGGGGAGGTTTCATTGTTCGACCCATGACTGGCTATCTCTCACCCTTGTGTGATCCTGAGAGAGGACATCACGCGGGCGCTCGACTCGAAATGACGCTCGGTTTTGTCGCCCCTCATTGCACCGCTCGCGCTTTGCAGCGCGAGCCATTCTCCAAAAACGATGCAGCCCCTATTGATCCTCATCGGGCTCCCGTAGCTCCCCCTTGGGCTGGATTCGGCTGCGTCGATGTCAATGGTCGTCCCAATCACCATGGCCCCAGCCACCATGGTGGTCCCAATCACCGTGATTGTTCCAATCGCCATGGCCCCATCGACCATGGTGGTCCCAATCGCCGTGGCCCCAGCCACCATGGTGATCCCAACCGCCGTGACGCCACCCCCCGTGGTGTCCGTGGTCCCAGTCGCCATGTCCAGCGAACGCCACCGTCGCCGGCAATGACACCGTCACCGCCAACGCCGTAACAAGAGCGAGTTTGCGCAGCATTGAACTGCTCCTTTGCCGAGAGCTGCCGATTCTTCTTGAATTGCACCTATCGCGCTCGCCGGTGAGAACAAGGAGAGCCGGCTTATTCCGTCTCTGCAGTGATTATTGTGGGCCTAGTGTAGCAGTTCACGACACTGGGGCGGGCTTTGCAATGCACAATGGGGTAGGCAAAGCGCATACTGCCGCTCCCGCGATCGCAAAAGAACGGCCGCGCTGTTGTCTGGCTGCTGTTGGTTCCCCGTCGCGAGGCCGTGTGAACGGATTCGTGCTGCTTTTTGCTGAGCAATCGACTATCTGTGTTTCATAGCGCGCCGTCGTATTGAAGAGCCGTCGGACCGACGCGAAGTTGAGAGCATGGGAATTGCCCCTGCTATTCCCTATGGACGACGAAACCAAAGCCCGCGTTCTTTCCGGCGACTCTACAAAGCGAGGGCCCAGATCGAGATCCTTAGTGGTAAGCTAAAGCGCCTCAAAGCGCATCGCTCTACGCTGCGAGGAAACTGCCGGCTTTCCGTCCCCGGAGGCTGGCCAACCAGCCTCCAACAACTGTTTTTCCCTGTTACTGAACGTTGAGGACCAGCATGAGTCCGCCGCCGCCGTCCTGCTCGACATTGTTATTGGAGATGTGATGCGGAATATGACAATGCACTAGCCATTTCCCTGATTTTCGGGCGGTCCAGATCACTTCGTATCTCTGGCCGGGGCCGACATTGACCGTGTCCGCCTGGTATCGCGCGCTCTTGGGTAAGGTGACGCCGTCCACCGCGACGACGTCGAAAGGTCCGCCGTGGACATGCATTGGATGAACGAAGTTGTTATTGGTCCCGATAAATCTCAGCTTTATCGTCTGACCGATTTTCATCGGAAGGATGTCAGTGGCGGGAAAAGCCTTACCGTTGATCGTGAAATAATTCGGCAACTCGCCCTCCATCAGCATTGCCGGGTACGTGAGCCACTCGCGTTTCAGCCACTCCTGTAGCTGAATTGTGTAGTCGAGGTCTGACTTCACTTCCTCAGCCGGATTTTTCGGGCGAATGATAAGCGCCCCGTAGAGACCGAGCGCTTGCTGGCGGTCGGGGTGATCGTGGCTGTGATAAAAGAAAGTCCCGTGCTGTCCTATCGTGTATTCGTAGCTATAGGAACCGCCTGGCGGAACCGGCGGCTGTGTAACCTTTGCCGCGCCATCCATCTCGTTGGGGATGATTAGTCCATGCCAATGCACCGTAGTGCTTTCGGGCAGGGCGTTGTGGAAGTTGATCCTGACATGATCGCCTTCCGTCAACTCTAGCCGTGGCCCGGGTATCTGGCGATTGTATGCGTAGGCCTGCACGGTTACGTCAGGCAGGATGTTCCACCCAATCACAGAGGCGTCGATATCGAACACCTTCACGCCATTCTCCAGCCGCGGCTGCAGCACTTGATCGCCGCGTGCCGCTTTTGGTGCTTGATAACTAACATGCCGCGGCTTCACCGCCGCCATTTCGCGCATGGCTGCGGCTGGCAGATCGAATGTATTGATCATCCCCGGCGGCATAATCGCGCCGCCGACATCGCGGGCGCTCAGTCGCAGGTTCACATAAAAGCCAGGCCAGACCATGCCCGCGATAAGTAGCAACCCCGTCACACCCGCCAATGCGGCAAGCTGGGGCCCTGTCGCCTCGCTCTTCATCCCATGCCCGCCGCCGTGGCTCCAAGGCTGCTGGTCGCCTTTTCCATCCTGGCGGTCTTCCGCGCTTCTCACAGGCCGTTCTGTCATGAGGCCGTGTTTGAGACTGTTAAGAACCATCCAGAAGTTAGGTGGATAGGACGTCATGAACCCGACGATTACGCCTAACGACATCACACCCCAGAACGCGAGCTCTAGAGGATCCATCGCCCGCATATCGCGTCCCATCATGAGGAACGCCATCGTAGGCGCCATACCAGCCATCATAGCGTTCATGCTGATGAATTCAGGCATGAAACTCCTCTTCACATTCTGCCAATAGGAGCCACCCATCACGCGCTTCATGAAGAGGGACTGGAATATGAGGAGGCCGAGCGAAAATCCAGCGAAGTATTCGACGATGAAATCTATCCACATCGGCAATCCAAGCAGCGCTGTCGTCGCTGCTGCTAGGATAATGCCGGTGGCGTCGCCAGCGACGCAATGGATGGTGCTACCGATCGCTTGCTTCCAAAGCGGCGAAGTAAAATGCTCGTGCTCTCCAGGTCGCGGCTCCTTGTCTGCTAGGATATAAAGCAGGAGACCGAAGGGTCCCATATAGAGCGTGACAAGGATGAAGGCCCACTTCATCACCGTCGGCTCGGGATTGCCAGAAAACTGATCATAGGCCACATACGCGGCCGAGGCGAGCACGATCGCGAACCAGGCGATTAGGAAGTAATCATAAGGCAGGACAATCATCGAGGCCCCAAAGGAGTTTTTTTTGTCACGAACGGCCGCCAAGGCCCTTGTTTCGATTAACAGGCATCCGCAAGGTTGACCTCCCCCTGGATTTTTGGCCCGAGCGCCAGCCAATCGAACGAGCTGAAAGGCCTTATTACCGCCAAGACGCATAACACCATCCGTGGGTTAATCTTGCAACCTGGCAGGTGTCCGCTTCAGCGGAGCTTTATCGCGGTTCATATGGATGAGCTAACCCGGGCGGCGCCTTTGTTGTGCTTCCCGCTCAAACACAACTGTTTGACCAACTACGGGCGCGACGCCAAGGCCTGGGTGGTGGCCACGAGGAGCAGGCCAGCGGCAAGAAGGAAGTCCTACCTAATTACTTCTCTTCTTTTCGAAGCTTGGCTTGAAGCTCTCTAATACCTCTCTCGTTCTCTTCCTTCGTCTTACGCGCTTCCTTAACGACATCGGAGTCCTTGGAATACTTGAGAATGATTTCTGACATATCTACCGCCCCCTGGTGATGGGCGATCATCTGTTTCATCCAAGATCTGCCAGGGTCTGAGTCCATCATGCCCTGCATCATTTCCGCGTTCATGTTCTGCATGGCCTGGTGAAATTCTTTCTGAGCAGGCGTCATGCTCATATTCTGCATGCCAGACATGGAGCCACCCGGGCTTGTTTGGGCCTGTTGCGCCGTAGCGGGCGAAATGAGCGCGACGGCGACTAGGGCTGGCACGAGTAAGGGCGGAAGCTTCATAGAGGTTCTCCTTCGGGGATTCTGTTTCAAACGCCACGATCTGATGATGGTTCCCAGTTTGCTTTGCGACGCGACTAGATGGGTGCTTTCGCGGTCGGGACGTAAAACCGCGTCGGGAGCAGCGTTTCCGAAATTTTCCCGAGCGCCGGCGCGAAGGATTTGTTGGCTCGTCTTCAAGCTCAACGATGCCAGCCCGTCGTGAGGCAAGGTCAACGATCTGATGCAGGGCTTCTATGGCAAGGCATTGACGTTTCGCACGGGGACCTGGTCTGACGCCAACAGTGCTCAACACAACGTCGGGCTGTCTCAGCGCAGAGTAGCATCTCCGGCTGTTTGATCCGACGCTCGTAATCTCCCATGCATACCAATCTCCATGGATGCTGAAAGCGCGCAAAGGTCAGCTACTTATCGCCCGCCTCGTTGAGGCTGTCGGCAACGGACAGGCATTTGAGGCGCCATTTGATCCGTGAGCCGTTGCGCCGCTTCTATAATGACGGCGCCTGTCGCCATAAACGGCAGCGCCGTATTGCCGAGCGCCGCCAGTACGGAAGCGCGGCGATAGCCATAAGTACGGGAGGGGCTTGGCTGTCGTGACGCCAGCCAGGAACCGCCCCAAGCCAACAAGAGACCAACCACACCGGAGAAATTATGCGCGCCGTGAGAAATCAGGGCGAGCGAATTGGATAGGAAGCCGAACGCCAATTCTCCGCGACGAGCGCCAGGTTGAGCGCCATGCTGACGGCGAAGGCGAAGCCAGACTGTGACGCATGCGCGTGGCGCATGTGTGTGAGGATGATCCTGCTTTCCCATATCAAACTCGGGAATATGTTTCGTGCCGCCGCCGACCGCGAAACCTAGATCCGCAAGGGCGTTTCAGATCGTCCCAGCGATTGATCGGCCTGACGCGCCAGAACAAACAGAAAGTCGCTCAATCGATTGAGATAGGCGAGAATTGCGTCCGGAGGAGCTGGGTCAGCCAGCGCGGCGACGCGGCGCTCGGCGCGGCGCGAAATTGCGCGCGCCATATGCAGGCGGCAACTTGGCTCGGCTTCGCCGGGAATGATAAACTCTCCCAATTCAGGGAGCTCCGCCTCTATCCGGTCAATTTCGAATTCGAGAGCCTCCACTTCACCCTCGCCAAAGTCCATTCCGGTCGGCCGATCTTCGGCGCTGACGATGGCGCCGATCACGTAAAGCGCCCGTTGAACAGAACGCAGCGCCTCATTCGCTGGAGGATAGCCGACACGAGCCATTCCGACGGCTGCAGAGAGTTCGTCGAGGTCCCCGATCGCCGCGACCCTGGGATCGAACTTCGCCGCTCTGCGACCCGAATAAAGACTCGTGGCGCCCCGGTCTCCTTTCTTTGTGTAGAGCTTTGTCCTCATCTTTACGTCCTGCTTCATCGTTGTTCCTTCGGCGCGATGTCAGCGTACCACGCCATCGCGCCCGCGTGCGTCGCTTGGTAGACGGCTGCGCCGATCGCCTCTCCCGAATCCGTGTGCAGACCGGCGCAATCGTCGAGCGCTTCGCCGTCCGGCGCTGCGACGATGATGCAATCCGTTCCCGTTCCGCTTATGGGCGGTCCATCCCGGAGATCATTTGTTTGCAAGATCGCAACCGTGCGCGCCTGTGTCGCGATGGATATGACTTCGACAAGGGCGCCGGTTGAAAGCGGGTGCGAGACGTGAACGAGCGTGTTGATCGTTCCCGCGTGGGACACTTTTTGTTTGCGCGGGGCGCCAACCATTTCTCCGTTCGACAGACCCACCGTCGTCACGCAGCTCGCCACGACCGCGCCGATGCGAGACTGAGCCAGGTGATGACGTCGAATTTCGCGCGACGTCATGAAGGCCGCCGCCTCCGAAAGACCGCGCGACGAAAGTTTATGTTTCAAGAATGTTGCGGGGTCGACATCGATTGGGAGATCGTCGTCGTGGACTTCGAGCCACACGACTTTCGTCGCGGAGCTGAAACCGGGCTTGGCAGTTGACCACCCCAGCATTTTTTGAGGCTCCTTAAAGCGCACGACGAGAAACGGCGGTTCCAGGTCGAGTCGGAAAAGCGGTGGCATCGTCTTTTGGTCCGCATCATCAGAACGCCCGGCCGGTTGGCGGCCAGGCGTCTTTCGCGTCTCGGGTTAAATTTGACGTGACGCGAGCGTCTCGGAGACCTTGCGGGCAAAGGACATGCCCTTGAACAAAATCTTCAGCGCCCAGAGCCCGCCGAAAGCGCAAGCGTTGATCAAAAAGATCCTCAGGACCGTCGTCGCCGAGAAATCCTCCGCGTTTTGGTCGGCAACAAGATCGATTGCGATCAACGATCCTTCGTAGACGAGGAAGGCCGCCAAAAACGCAGCGCAGGCGCCCACGACGCCCGTGAGTTGTCTCGTTGCCGCTCCTGCCGCTTCGCAGGAGAGGACGGCGATGACCCCGAGCGCGCCACCCCAGGCGAATGTCTGCCAATCCATCGGATAGTGCCTAAAGACGAAACCCCACGCCTGATTGGCGAGCCACGCGGCGCCAATCGCGGCAAGCGCGTCGCGGCGGTTAGATGACGTGGCGGCTATCGCCGCAAAAGCGGCAAGCGGAACAGCGCAGGCGAAGCCGAGCGTGAACAGAATGCTGGCCACGGGCAGCGCGATAAGCCCGATCGCCGTTCGCGAACGAAGAGAATCCATATCAATTGCTGTCATGCTAAGTCTCCTGGGGGTGATGACGGCGGCGCTTGCATTCATTCGCCACCGGCTCCGCTCGTCTTCGATCTGGTCGCGTCGACGAGGAGGATAGAAGCCGACGATCGCTAGCTGGTCGATCGTTGGGGCGTGGTCAAGATTGTCAGGCATGTGCGAAACGGCTTGCCGAGCGGTCGACCGGATCGGGCTCGTGAAGGCCGAACCATCGCGACCGCAGCTTGTCCCACAAGGCGAGGCGGGACCAGTCGGGCTCCTTGAGGATTTTGTCAGTGTCGGGATGGAGGAACGGGTTGGGCAGCAACACCGTTATTTGCTGCTCGCCCGCGCCATTGAAGAGTTGCACGCCCCAGGACATTGGCGCGCAAGAGCGCCCGATCCGGCGGTAAATCTCAGCGCGCGCGGTGCGCCGATGGCGCGCCACTTCCGGCGGCGTCGGCCGGCTTCGCGGGCCCTTATGCTCGCCGATGCAGATGTGAAAATGCGGGACGCCGAAGGCGACCGTAAGATAGCCGTCGAGCGTGCCGATCCGCGTCGGCGCGCGGTCTGCTTTCATCTCCCAGGCGGCGCCCTGAATGAGAATGCCGAAGGCGATCTCTTGCCAATGGTTCTGAAAAAGATCGCGCAGCAGCTCTTCGAGGCTCGTCTGATCCGTCGGCAGCGGAAACACATCCAGAGGCGTTCCATCCGGCTCATAGGTTCGTTTGGGCGTGACCTCATGCGGCGCAACTGTCATTGGCTTCCTCCCTTACCAATTAAACTTCATGCCGCCGTAAAACGAACGGCCGGGCGTCCCGTAGTTATAGACTTCTTGGTAGTGCGTATTCGTCACATTCTCGACGCGGCCGAAGATGGAAAAACGCTCGTCGAAGCTGTAGTTGGCGTAAAGGTCGACTCTCGCATAGGCAGGGAGAGCGACCCTCTTGCCATTGATGAAGTCATAGTCGGGCGTCTTGTTCGCGGCCAAGAGGCGCGTCTCGAGTTCCAGGCCAGGGATTCCGGTGTAAATCAGAGACGCCATGCCCTTGTCGGGCGGGCGGCGGTAAAGCGTGCGCTCCGTGACGCGGTTCACTGCGACAAGGTGGGTGTAGCTGACGCGAACTCTGACCTGCTGGGGAATCACCTCAGCTTCCCCGGCAAACTCAACGCCCTTCGTCTCCGCGCGCCCGATGTTATAATAGCACCCGAAAATCTGCGTGATGGTGCAGCTCGGAACAGAGGCGAAGTCGATCAGATTCTGGAACCGGTTGTCGAAGAAGCTGACCGAAGCCAGGCCCCTGTCGGCGAACAATTTTTGATCAAAACCAATGTCGTAACCGGTGCTGCGTTCTGGCTTCAGGTTTGGGTCGCCATATTGGCTGAACCGCTGATAGAGGGATGCGACCTTTGCGCCGGTTCCGGCCGACCCGCGAAACTTTGCGCCGATCTCGTCCAACCGGAGCGCGGCCGTCGTGCGCCAGGTGTCAAAGGTCGGGCCATTCTGCACCGAGTCGATACGGCCCCCATAGCTGAGGTCGAGGCGATCGAAAAGTGTAACTTGGTGCTGGGCGAAGCCGGAGCGGGTCGTCTGGACGAAGTCGACGGGAGTGGTCGGATCCAAAGGAATCGGATCCTGCGAAGCATGGGCGGATTCCGTCCAATTAGACGCGCCGAAAGTAGCGAGGCCAAGGGCGCCGAGCTTGAAATCGCCCTGATATTCCACGCCGCGCCGCTTACCGAGAAAGCCATTGCGGCAGGTAAGGGCGTTTAAACTCGCGTCGAAGCAGGATTCGGTCTGCCAGACGTCGCGGTTCGTCTCATTGCCATAAATCGTCAGCCGGTTGTGCAGAATGCGGTCGAAGAGATCCGCGTCGGCGCGCGCATATCCCTGGGCAAAGGTAGCATGGCTATGGTTGGCGATATTGAACACGTCGGCCGCCACGAAGGCGTATGGATTATCGAAGCGTATCGCGTTGCCATAGCCCGTGAACCCGCCCTCGATCGAAAGTGCGTCGGTGAGTTGATAAGCCAAACGCGCCGTCGCGCCGATGCGGTTCGTGGGGTCGTTCGGCGGAAGGGGCGGCAGCGGGGTAAGGCCGTCGCCGATCGTCAAGGGCCTGTTGATGCGGTAGCCGTAACGCGGGAATGCTTCCGTATGGAGAGCGTCGGCAGAGAAGGCGTAGGAGAAGCGGTCTTCGCTCCCCGAGACGGTCGCGCGCGTATGCCCCGTCCCATAGGCTCCGCCTTCGAGCAGCACCGAACCGCGCGGCTTTCCTTCTCCTTTGCGGGTAATGATATTGATGACGCCCCCCATGGCGTCCGAGCCGTAGAGCGCCGATTGCGGCCCTCGAAGGACCTCAATCCGGTCGATATCCGTTGCGGCCAGCATGCCGAGATCCATCGAGCCGTCTGTCGATGAGGCGTCACCGACGCGAATGCCGTCGATCAGGACAAGCGTTTGTCCTGGGGTCGCGCCCCGCAAGAACACCGATGTTTGGGTTCCAGGCCCTCCGGACTCATACAGGTCCAGGCTTGGGACGCCACGGAGTGCATTGGCCAGCCCGAGCGAGGCCCATTTATTAATCTGTGCGGACGTCACCACTGAAATGGAGCTGGCCGTCCGCCACACGGATTCCTTAACGCGGTCGGGCGTGACGACGACCTCTTCTTCAGGCGACTCCTGGGTGTCGCCTGTGGCGCCGTCCCCGTGGGTTAGAGAGGCCTCGTTTTGTCCAACTTCGATCGGCGGCAGCGACTGCTGGGCGACAGCAGATGAGAACGTCAGGGGCAAGAGCCAGGGAATAAGTGGAGCACAACGCGACGCGCGCGTCAGAACGCCCTTGTCGGCACCAGATAGGCAATGGGACTGCATGAGCAGAAACTCGCAGCAACGTGGGCCGTCACTGCGAAAGGTCTGTGGCTGTCACTTGCGCTTCTGCGCTCTGCGACAGTTTTCGACCGCCTCGGTGCACCCCGCCCGACGCTTCCGCGCGTGACCACGATTGATGGCAGGTCTCCTGGCTCGCAGGTCATCGCCTTGAGCCGCCTTCCCAGGGAGTTTCCCCCAGTGACTTTATGGCTCTAAGGCTCGCCGCTTACAGTTGCGGGGGCAGCCTCGGCATTGCGCTATCTTGCGCGCACCGAGTTCCCTTTTGATCCCCTAAGGGAACCATCAGCCAAGAGAGAGACACGGACTCGGCGACGAGTCAAGTCGATGGGATGCATGCGCCCTCGCCCCAGGGGCAGAGGATCTGGCGCGCAATCTTGTTCCAGGGCCCCTGTCCGGCGTCTTGATCCCACCCCACAGTCCCTTTACCTGATCGAAATGAACGGCGGGATCGTAGCGCGCTTCGCCAAGCGCCAGCGTTTCAGCCTACAGTCGTTAAATGGCCGCGACCACCGCGTAGGAGAGGACGACGCGCTCGCGCTGTGCGATGATCAGGCCGATGCGGGCGTTGAGCAATTTCTGCTGCGGGTTGAGAATGTCGAGCGTCGTGCGCTGGCCGGCCAGGCGGGATAGCTCGGCGCGAGTGACCGGCTGCTGATAGGCGATGGCCGCGAGCACCAGCATTTCGAGCCTGGTGAATTGACGGCAGCCCCGCGCCTTTGCCCCGGCCAGCACGCGCAGCGTCTCGGCATGGCACGGGCGCGCCGAAACTGCCAGCCCCCGGCGACGAAGGCGATCTCGTAAGGGCGCCTTTTTAGCTCTTCGTTGATGTCGGCGACGAGCGCGTCGAGCCGGCAATCGTCGCCAACAAGACGGGCGAGCGTCTCGCGGGGAACATGTTTTGCAGAGGCGAAGATCGCCGCCTGCGGCGCGCAGCATCCATTAGCCACCGCATCCCCTCCGGCAAGTCGGAAAGGTCGCGGTCCAGGGCAAATCAGTTTCAGCACAGTTTCGGTGTCATTTGAAACCAGCGCTACGATTTTTCGGCTTCAACAGAGATCATCGACCGGTCGAGTGACCGTACCATGCCAACATGACACTCACCCCGCGCAACAGGATAGTTCCTGCATGTCCTTGGTGAAGGTCTGCGCCGTAAGCTTCAACCCCTCGACCATCGTCAGGTAAGGGAATAGCTGGTCGGCTAGTTCCTGCACGGTCATGCGCGAGCGGATGGCGAGCGCCGCCGTCTGGATGAGTTCGCCCGCGTTCGGCGCGACCGCCTGCACGCCAATGAGTCGGCCCGAGCCGGCGTCCACGACAAGCTTGATGAAACCGTGCGCATCGAAATTCGCCAATGCTCGCGGCACATTGTCGAGCGTCAGCATACGGCTGTCGGTCTCGATCCCATAGTGGTGCGCTTCTGCCTCGCTATAGCCGACCGTGGCGACCTGCGGCTCTGTGAAGACGACGGCCGGCATTGCAGTCAGATCGAGGGCGGCGTCGCCGCCAGTCATGTTGATTGCCGCGCGCGTCCCGGCCGCCGCCGCGACATAGACGAACTGCGGCTGATTCGCGCAGTCGCCAGCTGCGTAAATATGGGGCGTGCTCGTGCGCATACGATCGTCGACGATGATTGCGCCTTGTTGACTGACCGCGACGCCTGCGACGTCGAGAGCTAGGGAGCCCGTATTGGGCGCACGCCCAGTGGCGATAAGAAGTTTGTCGGTGCGCACTTCGCGATCCTTGGTCGCCAAGACGAATTCGCCATTGGCGTAATCGACCCGGCTCGCTTCCGTGTGTTCCAGCACATCAATTCCCTCCGCTCGGAAAACGGTTGTGACCGCCTCGCCGATCGCGGGGTCTTCGCGAAAGAACAGCGTGCTGCGGGCGAGGATCGTCACCTTGCTCCCCAGCCGCGCAAAGGCTTGCGCCAGTTCGACGGCCACGACGGATGAGCCGATCACGGCGAGGCGCGCCGGAATGACGTCGCTCGCCAAAGCCTCGGTCGAAGTCCAGAAGGGTGTCTCTTTCAAGCCGGAAATAGGGGGGATGGCAGGACGCGCGCCGGTCGCTATCAGGCAGCGGTCGAATGCCACCTCGCGCTCGCCGCCTTCGTTCAGCCGGACGATCAGGCAGCGAGCGTCTTTAAACCTGGCCTCGCCGCGCAGCACAGCGATGGCGCTATCGCCATTCAAAATGCTCTCGTATTTGGCGTGGCGCAGTTCATCGACGCGCGCCTGCTGCTGGCCGAGGAGTTTTCCGCGGTCGATCGCGGGCTCGTTTGCCGCAATGCCTTCGTCGAAAGGGCTCTGGCGGCGCAGATGCGCGATATGAGCGGCGCGGATCATGATCTTGGAAGGCACGCAGCCGACATTGACGCATGTGCCGCCGATCGTCCCGCGCTCAATCAGCGTAACTCGCGCGCCGCGCTCGACCGCCTTGAGAGCCCCCGCCATCGCGGCCCCGCCGCTTCCGATGACGGCAATCTGCAGCGGCGTGCCCCCGCGCTCGGGCGGAGCGTCTCGATCGAGTCTTTTCGCGGGCGGCCGTCCCGGCGGAGGCCCGGCGGTGAAGCCTTTTGCAGTTCTTGCTTGATAGCCTGCGGTCTGTACGGCGGCCGAAAGGGCCGCCGCATCGACGTCGCTGCTAACCCGCGCCGTCCCTTCGGCGTAAGAGACCTTGGTCTCACGGACGACGGGGGCGTCGAGCAGCGCCTTTTCGACATGACTTGCGCGGCCACTGCAGGTCATTCCGGCGATCTCTAAGTCGACGCTGTTCTTTTCACTCGCTTCCGATGAAGGAGGGAACGCCTCTGAACCGACTTGTTGCTCCACGAAATGACGCAAACGCGTAAGAGCCGGCACGGCGTAACCCGCCGCAGCCCTCCACGACTTGGCTATCGCCGTTTTGAAAGAAGGTCGAGGATTCATTGCTTACTGCTTCACTTGCGAAGGATACCCGGCCCCTTCGGTCGCCTTGGTGAGCGCTTCGACGTTTGTCTTTGCGTCGTCGTAGGTCACGGAGGCCTCTTTTTTCTCGTAGCTCACCTCGGCGCTTTGCACGCCCTCAACTTTCGTCAACGCCTTCTTGACCGTGATCGGGCAGGCGGCGCAGGTCATGCCGGAGACAGACAAAGTGACCGTCTTTGGAGCGGCGAACGCGGGAGCGTTGAGAACAGCAGCGAAAACGATCATCGCGGCGAGTCTTTTCATGTTTGGCATCTCCCTTCAGTAGAACAGCGGCAACACATAGGGGAAAACAGCCGAGCCTCCGACCAGCGCCGCGACACCCCAGAAAGTCGCTTTGTAGGCTACTGTCATCCGCGACGCAGCGCAGACCTCGCCGGGCTTGCAGGCCGCGGGTGGTCGATAGATGCGCCGCCAGGCCAAGACGAGCGCGACGAAGCCCACGCTCAGGAACAGCGGCCGGAACGGTTCGAACGCCTTGAAACTGCCGAGCCAAGCGCCGCTGAAGCCGAGGCTCACCAGTAGGAGCGGGCCAAGGCAGCAGGCGGACGCCAAGATCGCCGCCACGCCGCCAGCGGCCAGCGCCTTGCGACCGGCGGCGCCGTCCGTCGCCCTTTGGGGGGACGCCGATCCCCCGCACGCTTTCTTACAAGAGATTGTGTATTCGGACATGGTTCCCTCGTCACTCCGCGCGAACCCAGCGCATGAAAAGGAAAAGCAGCGCGCTGCCCGCCGCCGCAAGCCCCATCGGCGTAATCGCCATCTGGATGAGGCCCAGACCCTCGCGGTCAGACATCGCCGACGCCTCCCACCATCTTGCTTGCCAGCCCCATGCGCCTGGATTAATGAGACCCTACGCCCTGTAGCCACTACAGGGTCAAGAGGATATTTGGCCGAGGCCCCAACATGAAGCCAAAGGATTGGCTTTCGATTGGCGAATTGTCGAAGCAAAGCGGCGTCAACATCGAGACGATCCGCTACTATGAAAAAATTGGCGTCATGCCGGCGCCGGGCCGCAGCGCGAACGGCTACCGCGTTTACGGCGCAGAGCATCTCAGACGCTTGAGTTTCGTGCGGCGCAGCCGGCAACTTGGTTTCAGCCTCGATGAAATCCGCGGTCTGCTGCGTCTCGTCGATGACGACGCCTACACCTGCCCGCAAGTTCGCGAGCTGACGCTGCATCACGTGGTAGAGATTCGCCGAAAGATCACGGATTTGAAGCGCCTCAAACGCGTGATGGAGGACATGGCGGCGCAATGCAGCGGACGCCGCGCACCTGATTGTGCGATTGTCGATGCTCTCTTTGATGAGAGGCATTGAGGGGCGAACCCTGCGATGGGCAAAATCAATAGTCGCTTTTGCAAAAAATAAAGATCTTCGGTCAGTCGTAGTAGCCGATTTCCTCAGCCATCAACCTCAGCCTCGTCGAACGCGTCACCTTCCGCCTCCGCGCCCTCCTCATCGCCCGGCCCGAGCACGTCGTCGAGCGCGGCTTCGACGCCGTCGTCCTCTGCCTCCCGGACGCGGGGGCCATCGAGAGTGTCGAGGTCGGGGAGATCGCGCAGGCTGCCGAGCGCGAAGACTTGCAGGAAGCGTGGCGTCGTCACCCAGGCGATCGGCGCGCCGGGCTCCGGGGCGCGCGGCCCGGGCGCGATGACGCCGAGGCTCTTCAAGTGCCGGAGAATGTCGCGGCTGATGTCGTGGCCGGCGAGGCGCGAGAGCCCGGCGCGAGTGAGGCTGCTAGGGCTTGCGCGCCGCCGCACAAATTCCCCAGGCCTTGGCGCTGCTTCTCAATAGAGGGCCGGAACGTCCTACGAGCGGTAGAAAACTTACGGGAAACCTGCCTGGAAATCTCCAGGCCTTCGCGGCTCGCGCCAGCGCCCTTTCTACCCTACGGGTTGCAGCCGCCCGCCATGGCCTTCCATCGATCGTGAGGGTTCTGGATTAACCGCTCTGTTCCCCAGGCGCCTACGGGACCGTCAGAAATTACCACCTGGCGTCCGCCAGCTAGGAATCCTGCGGCGGTGGTTCTAAATCCTTTGACCACCGTCCCTGTGCGGCTAAGCCGTTCATAAAAGCCCTATGAGTGAAGGCGGCGCTAGCCGCAGGCGCGTTTTCTCCGTGTCCAGCCCACACCTTTAACGGTGCCGCCTGCAATGCACGGCCGTAGCTGAAAGTCAGAGCCCATGGGCCGCCGATGCGATTGATGGCGTTGAGGTTGGCTGTGGCGTCGACATCGGATTGGCCGCCGGAAAGAAAAGCTATCCCAGGGACCGCGACCGGCACGGAGCGGTTCAACACGCGTATCGTCGCTCGTGCGACCTCCTCAGGAGCCGCCTGCCGCGGGCATCGCTTTCCTGGCACGACCATGTTCGGTTTAAGGATCATCCCCTCGAGAAGCACCTGCGCTTCAGAAAGGGCCAGGAATACGCGCTTCAAGACGAATTCCGTAACCCCTGCACAACGGTCGAGATCGTGATCCCCGTCCATCAAAACCTCTGGCTCGACGATGGGGACGAGGTCGGCCTCCTGGCACAATGCGCTATAGCGCGCCAATGCCGATGCGTTGGCGTCGACCGCATATGGGGTTGGGATATGGGCATCGATGCCAATGACGGCGCGCCACTTCGTGAAACGCGCGCCCAGATCGCGGTAGTCGCTCAGACGCTCGCGCAATCCATCGAGACCTTCAGTGATGGTTTCCCCAGGGTAATGGGCAAGCAACTTAGCGCCGATGTCGACTTTGATGCCCGGGAGAGCGCCAGCCGCCTCGATCAATTTCACAAGTTCGACGCCATCGCTCGCTTGCTGGCGGATCGTTTCGTCAAAGAGTATGACCCCAGAGATACTTTGCTCAATCGCGCCCTTTGAGCGGAAGAGCAGCTCTCTGTAGTCGCGGCGAGTTTGAGGAGACGAGTCGATCTGAAAGGCCGAAAAACGCTTCGCAATGGTCGACGCGCTTTCGTCGGCCGCCAATATGCCTTTCCCTCGCGCGACGAGCGCTCGGGCGGTCCTGATCAGTTGATCCTTGTTCATTCCAGGCATCCATTAGCGCTTCGTTTGCTCTAGCGCTTTTCAAGAGCTAGGCGAGATCGGTCGCTACTCAATGGGACACTCACGGCATGGAATCCAACCGACGCGGTCGGCTAGCGCCAAGCCTCGAGCTTCGTTTCGTCCAACGCACTATCTTCCGCACTTTCCTCCTCCGCCAGCCCGAGCGCGTCGTCGAGCGCGGCTTCGACGGTATCGTCAATTTCTCGCCCCAGGGCGCCGGCGTCCTCGATCGTGTCGAGCTCCGGCAGATCGCGCAGGCTGCCGAGCGAAAACATTTCGAGAAAGCGCGCCGTCGTCACCCAGGCGATCGGCGCACCGGGCATGGGCGCCCGGGGCCCAGGGGCGATGACGCCGAGGCTTTTCAGCTGGCCGAGAATGTCGCGGCTGATGTCGTGGCCAGCGAGACGCGAGAGCTCGGCGCGGGTGACCGGCTGCTGATAGGCAATGGCCGAGAGCGCCAGCATTTCGAGCTTAGTGAAAGACGGCGGCCCTGCATCCTTTGCCCCGGCCAGCGCGCGCAGCGTCTCAGCATGACGCGGGCGCGTCCGAAACTGCCAGCCTCCGGCGACGAAGACGATTTCGTAAGGCCGCCCTTTGAGCTCTTCGTTGATATCGGCGAGGAGCGCATCGAGCCGGCAGGCGTCGCCGACGAGCCGGGCGAGCGTCTCGCGGGAGACGGGCTTTGCAGATGCGAAGATCGCCGCTTCGGCGCGCAGCATCCATTCGCGCCAGCGCATGCCCTCCGGCAGGTCGGAGAGATCGCGGTCGAGACGGGCGGCGGTGACGCGGCTCATAGGCCGTACATCCTGAAGGTCTCGCGCCCGGAGAGTTCGCGGATGGCGCCAAGCGCGACGAGCCGGTCGAAGAGCCGCCGCGCGGCGCGATCGGAGAGGCCGACGCGGGATGCGGCGGCGGCGGGCGTGACGGCGTCGTCGGCAAACAGCATCTCCACGACGCGGCCTGCTCCTTTCGCGCGCAACATCGGCGCGACGGAAACGAGCATTTGCGCGCGTCGCGCCAGGTCGACAGCGAGCGCATGCGCCTCGACGACCGCGAGCCCATAGGCGAAGGCGACTGCCGCCGGCCAGTCCGCGTCCGACGGTCTAGGCCGGCTTCCCCCTTCCCTTGCCCATGCCCCGCGCCTGAGCGAGGGATGCGCCATGGCGACGGCGAGCAGAGGGACAGGCCGCGCCCAGCGAAGTTGGTTTGCCAGAGCAAGATCGGCGACGACGAAGGCGAAGATTTCAGCGTCTGTCGAGGGCGCGCAAAGTCTCATCGCCGCGGCGCTGGCCCGTGCCGCCGAGAGGAGGGGATCGGGCGCCGTGGTCGCCACTTCCGCAAGGGCGCCCGCGTCGATCGCCTCATCCAATCCGAGTTGCCCCGCCGCGCGCGAGAGCGCCGAGTCGAGGCGCGCCGGCAGCGACACGTAAAGGCGGAACACGCGATGCCGCTGGCCAGCGGGGCTGGTCTCGCTGCCGCCCGCAAGATGTTCGGCGTCGCGCAGGGCGGCCGCATCCTCGCGCAGCCGGCAAAGCGTCGCGCAGAAATCGGCGGCGCGTAGCGCGAGCCGTTGACGCAAACAACCCGTATAGACCGGCTCGCCCAGGTCCTTTGCGGCCCTCGAAACATCGGCGACTGGTGCGCCGCCGCGCAGGATCTGGTCGAACAGCGCGAGGCCGGCGCCGGCGCGAAAGGCCGCCGTCGTCTGATCGTCGCTTCCAGTTCGCGCCCAGCGCGGAAGCGGTTGAATTTCAACCACCTGTGTCGCCGGCGGCACCTCGCCGCGGCGCGCCCGCGGCGGCCGCTTGGCGGGCGAACCGGGCGCGGCCGTGAAGAGCGAATCAAGCGCTTGCATCGGAAGAATCCTAGCTGAAAGCGGCGCTTTGTCATCGGGTTTTGCTCAGAATCCGCCGGGCTTGTCTTATGGTCTTCATGTCCGATAATGTGCGCTTATCGGACGTGAATCGATGGGCCCGGAGTTCCGGGCGAAAAGCCGGATTTTCGACCTCCCAAAGCCCGCCGAGGCGTCGGATTTTCGAGCCCCAGACCCGCCCCGCGGCGGCGCAAGCGAGGACAAAAATGGCTGAAGCGGACAAGGACAGGACCGGCGGCAGGGCGCTGGCCGAGCCTGCCCCCCATCTCGCGGCGCTCTCCGAAAAAGCCCGCGACTACGCCCGCAACGCCCGCTCGGAGAACACGCAGAAGGCGTATGACGCTGACTGGCGACAGTTTGCCTCCTGGCTGCGCCGGCAGGGCCTCGACCCCCTGCCCCCGGACCCGCAGACCGTCGGCCTCTATCTCGCCGCCTGCGTCGAGGGCGGGCCGGGCCGGCCGCCGTTGTCTGTTTCGTCGCTGGAGCGCCGTCTCTCCGGGATCTGCTGGCGCTATCGCCAGCTCGGCTTCCCGCTCGACACGGCCGATCCCCATATCGCTACGGTGCTGGCCGGCATCCGCCGCGCCCATGCCCGCCCGCCGGCGCAGAAAGAGGCGATCTACGCCGACGAGCTGCTGGCCATGCTCGCCGTCCTCGACAATGATTTACGAGGCCTGCGCGACAAGGCCATTCTCGCCATCGGCTTCGCCGGCGGCCTGCGCCGCTCCGAGATCGTCGGCCTCGACTGCAGCTCCGACCAGACCGAGGACGGGACCGGGTGGATCGAGATCGTCGGAGCCGACCAGAACGGCGGCGGCCTGCTTTTGACCCTCAACGGCAAGACCGGATGGCGCGAGGTGGAGATCGGCCGCGGCTCCTCTCCCCTCACCTGCCCCGTCGCCATCCTCGAAACCTGGCTCAGCCTCGGGCGGATCACGCGGGGTCCGGTGTTCCGGCCCCTCGTCCGCAAGAACGGCGGCGTCTCCGCCGAGCGGCTCTCGGACAAGCATGTAGCCCGCCTCGTCCAGAAGACCGCGCTCGCTGCCGGGCTGCGCGGCGATCTGCCGGAAGGCGAACGGCGACGCGCCTTCTCCGGTCATTCCTTGCGCGCCGGGCTCGCCTCCTCGGCGCAGATCGAGGAAGGCCATGTGCAACGGCACCTTGGCCACGCCTCCGCCGAAATGACCCGCCGCTATCAGCGCAAACGCGATCGCTTCAAGGTCAATCTCACCAAGGCGGCGGGGTTGTGAAACCGCACCCTGTCAAACATGGGTCTCAGGCGTCCGCCACCCCAGAATTCAGCCAGTGACTGAATTGAGCCGGCGATCAAGCCAGCCCTCACCGCCCGCAGTAAGCGCTCGTGACGGCGCCTCTGCTTTTCCGGGGCGCCGTGTCTTGACTGACGCTCCGCCGGGACTCAGACTCGCGATCGTGGACGCCATCGTTTTGCAGCGCATAGACCCGGCCAAGAACATGCACCGGTTCTACCGCCTCGGTATCGCGCCTGATTTGTTCGGGCGATGGTGTTTGGTTGCGGAATGGGGACGGATCGGCCGCGCCGGCCGGCTGCGCAGCACTGTTTTCGACGACATGGCGCAAGCGATGGAGGCTCTGGTCCGGCAGCGGCGCTTGAAGGAACGTCGCGGCTATGTCGCCCGGTGACGGCGTGCGCCCACATAGATCGTGGCCTCGAACTTTGCGCGACAAGCATCATCCCGCTCGTTTCCGCTCGCGCGCTGCTTTTGCGGCCTTACCGCGCAGCAGCGCCATCAGCACAGGCCCCAGCGAAAACTCCCCTGCCCTCGCTTTCGCGGTCAGAACGCGCAAATAGCCGCCCGCGGATTTGATTTCATCGCCGCGCTGCAGAATTGCGGCGATGACCACCGCGGCGTCGTGCTCACCCAAGACCTCGAGCGCCTGCGACCAGGCGTCGGGCGAAACGCCCAAAGCGGATCGCACTGTCCCCGCCGTCGTGATCAGATCCCGCCAGGAAGAAATCCCGCTTAGCGCAAAGTCCAGGATATCTGGGCAGGCGTCGAGGACCATTCCGAGTGGATAGCTTCGCGGCGGTTGCGGGTTGACGTCCAATCTGGAGGGTTCGGTTGCATTGATTTCAGGCTCTGGCGCTGATGGAGCCCCCGAACCTCCGTTGTTCACTCCGGACGCTGCGCCCCTGCCTTCTCGAAGGCTAGGTTCAAGATCAGAAATGTTTGTGGTTTGATTCTGTATATGCCGCTCAGTCTGAGACTCATTGGCAGTCATATTTTGGCGTTTTACGTGATTTTCCAATGAAGTATTAATCTCGGCCGCGAGAGCGCCAAGTTCCGTCGCCAAGGCCTCTAGGTCTGTCCGCGTCATCTTGCGCGCTTTGCGACTGGCGAGCGCCTGGTAATCGCCGTGGCGGCCCTCCCAATCGCCTGGAACGCCCTCTTCCATGGCCGTCTCGATCATCTTGGCGATGTCCCGCCGCGCCAGAGTGATTTTTTCGCGCAGCAGCGCCATGGCGCGGTTTTCGGCGCGGATCTCCTCGGCGAGATTCTCGATCTCGGCAGCGCGGGCGACGAGCGGGGTGAGATCGAAGCCGAAGGCGTCCGCAATCTCGCCCCCCTGCCCGCGCCGCGCGAAACGTTTGCCATTGGGCGAGTCGCGCCGAATGATTAGCCCGGCCTCGACCAGAACGGCGATATGCCGCCGCAGCGTCGCCGGCGCCATCCCGTGCGCGCGAATTGACAGCTCCTTGTTCGACGGAAAGACGATCATCCCAGGAGCCGCCTCAGTTTCCGAGCGATTGGAATCCTTCTCCAGCATCATCGCCGTCTCCTGATGGAAGCTCAGCAGCGCGTGCAAAACCGATAGCGCCCGGTCGGTGACGCCAAGCGGTGCTTTTGCCTCCGTCAGCGCCCGAAACAGTCGCCATTTATGGACGACGGTTTCTGACGCGTCCGGGCGTGATGTGAATTCTTTCGTCGCCGCCTGGCTCGCCACCATGGCGAGCGACAGCGATCGCCGCCCAAAGGGCGTCGTTGGTTGCAATTGCGTCATTGGGATGCCTGACTTCAGGCAACAGAAGCTTGCCCGTCGAAACGACGTTGACTCTTGACAGCGATTCTCGAAAGTGATTCTCTGTAGTCGCCAAACATACGAGAGAGGCTTTCGAGGCGGAGACGTTTCGAGGGCCTTTTTCTTTTGCCTAATAGTCCTCCGTTAGAGGATTCAAATTAACGCGGTTCACTCAGCCATGCGCCGCCGAAACGACGCATAGATTTCCGGTAATTGCTCAACGAGATACGCGCCGAACGAGGCCGTCGACTTGTTGTCAATCGTCACTCGCACGCGGTCTCTGGTCTGCTCGAACTCGGCGACCGGCTGCCCGTTTGCATCATTGACGAAGCGCTTAGTATCCGACCTCTGCTCTGGAGACAGTGCCCTAAGCACACGAGCGAAACGCACATCGCTCGGCGCGGCGCTAAACTCTGGCGAGCCAATTAATTCCTTCCAGTCGCCTAGCCCGCTTCGGAGTAAGTCCGCTAATTGTTCCCAACGCGGACGTCCAATTTTTGGGGCTGGTCCAATTGCTACGATCAGCACCTCGGGGATTGCCCTCACTACTGCTATCATTGTCGAGAGATTGCCTTTGTGAACGCCAAGGGCGGCCATCAAGATGGATCGATCGAACCCCCGATCTTCGAGACGTGCCGCAAAAAGGGCGCGCTCAATGAATGATAGGTCCTCCCGCTCAAGGTTCTCCTTGCCTTGCGCAGTAACGAGTTCCTGATCGGTAAGACGACGCACAATTGCTTTTACGGGGCGACCAAGGCGGCGACAGGCCTCGAGCCTTCTGTGCCCATATGCGACCTGATAACGTCCTTCCTGATTCGAAACCGGCCTAACGAGGATGGGGATCTGCTGACCGTTTTCCGCAATGCTAACTTCGAGGTCGGCAACGCCTACGGCTCCGCCTTCTGAAAGGCGGTCGGAAATGAAAGATGCAACAATAAATTGCGGGTCGATATCGATGACGACGTCGCCAGTTTCTATGCGTTCACGCAAACTCTCGGCTTCTGCAGCCTCATCGGACAAGCTCCGCAGGGAAAGCCCCATCGACTTCAGCGACCCGGCCATTACAGGCGTCTTGGAAGCATAGGGGTCAGAAGCCGGACGTTCCGTAATCGGTGCCAGCATTTCCTTGAGAGCCTCTTTGCGCTTCATCATGACGCCCTCCCCCATGCTTCGCGTATGAGGCCTTCGATCTCGCCGTTGACGTTGTCAAGCGATTCGATCGCCCGGTCATAAGTCGCGCGCGTAAAGTTTTCCCGCCCGACTTCGTATAGTGTTTGCTTGGTCAACCCGGCGTCGGATACCGCGGTCGATTTGAGGGTGGAGTTCGTTAGGACACGCTCTCCAAAAAGACTTCGCATCAAGCCAACGATTTGCCCCTGCGGCCCGTCGCTCGGCTCGTAGCGCGTCACTACGTAACGAAAAAAATCATAGTCCGCGTCGCCGCCTGCCTGCTCCACCACATCGAGGAGCGCCGCAGTCATGTGCAAAAATTGCGACATGGAGGCAACATCGAGCATTTGCGGATGGATCGTGACTAGCACACTGCGCGCGGCGCATAGGGCGGACAGTGTTAGGAATCCGAGAGAAGGCGGGCAATCGATAACAACGACGTCATAATCGCTGGTAACCGTTTCTAGGGCTACGGCGATTCTGGAAAAGAACATCTTGTCAATGTTTCGACGCTTCTCAGCAAGGATCTTCGGAGTGTCGTGTTCGAACTCTTGAAGCTCCAAGTTGCCAGCCACGATATCGAGTCCGGAAAAATATGTCTTTCGGACGATGTCGGCCAACGGCCGCCTACGATCATCGTACCGGATAGCGCCATAAAGCGTCTGATTTTCTTCGACATCGAATTCAGGCTGAAGCCCAAAGAGAGCAGACAAGGATGCCTGCGGATCCAAGTCTACCGCGAGCACGCGGTATCCTCGAAGTGCAAGATATTGGGCGAGGTGAGCTGCTGTGGTTGTCTTGCCTGAACCGCCCTTGAAGTTGGTGACGGCGATCACTTGAAGATGCTCGCCTTCTCGGCGGCACGGTAGGTAACTGGGCTTTGTTTTCGCCAAGTGTCTCCGAATCTCGTGAATTTGTTCCAAGGAGTACATTCGCCGGCCTGCAGACGTTTTTTCGGGGTCGGGCCCCTCACCTGCAAGCGCCAAGTGCCGAAGATAGCCATCGCTTACGCCAATGAGTTTTGCCGCTTCTCCAGAAGTGAACTTCCTAAGCTCTTTTTCTGCGGCGGGAGGAAAAGCGCGCGTTCGCAGCTGCTGAAGCTGCGCCCCCAGCACCTGCGCGTCCGCCTCGACAAGGCGCGTTAATGAGCGCACTCTCTTCCCTGTGCGGCTACTGGCGTCATTTTCGGCGAGTGCCGGCATAAACGGTCAACTCCATATTTTCGATCACTGAGCGTAAATTGTGCGAGTCGGCAAAGCGCGTCAAGGAATTTTCCGTTGCCAAAAAGTTAACGCGCGCGCGTGTTCTCAGCTGAGAACTTTTATCGCCGGCGCGGAGCCAGTTCTCAGCTGAGAACGAGGAAATTCTCGTCGCCCGCGGCGGTCCCAAATCGGAATGAGGTCAACAGCGCTCAAGCGCTGTCTTTCACGAATCGCCACACCGGAATTCCCATCTTCCGGGCCTTGTCCGCGAGGTTCTCGACGATCCCCGATCCCGGAAAGACGATGACTCCGATGGGCAGCGCTTCCAGCATGGCGTCGTTGCGCTTGAAGGGCGCGGCGTTCTTGTGCCGGGTCCACTCTGGTTTGAAGGCAACCTGAGCAACCTTACGGTTGTCCCCCCAACAGGCCGCGATGCGCTCTGCGCCCTTCGGACCCGCGCCGTGGAGAAGGACCATACCAGGGTGCTTCGCCCGGACTTTGTCGAGCGTATCCCAGATCCGTTGATGATCGTTGAAATCAGCGCCGCCGGCGAACGCGATGCGAGGGCCGGGTGGCAAAAGCACCTGCATCTCGGCGACCTTTTTGGCGTTCAGGAAATCCCGGCTGTCGATCATCGCCGCCGTCAGGGCGCGGTGATTAACCTGCGATCCCGAGCGTGGACGCCAAGACGAACCGGTCTCGGTCGCGTAGAGCTCCGCAAGATGGTCGCGGAGGAATTCGAAGGCGTTGCGTCGTTCGGTGAGTGTGAGCCCTTGCGCGATCAGCCGCTCAAGTTCAACTGAGCGGATTTCCGAGCCATCCTGTTCGGCCTGCGAACGCCGCTGCGCGGTTTCGTTGTCGTCGAGCTCGCGGTCGATGCGTTGCGCCTTGCGATGAAAGAGATTGACGAAGGACCAGAGGAGATCGGGAAGATCGGCCTCGAGACGGGTGTCGAGAAAGAGGTTCGACAGGGCTTCAACGGCGGACTCGAGGGCGAGGGTCGCGGCGTCAGAAGAGGGCAGGGGGCGCGGATCAGGTTCGTCGTCGAGGGGGCGATAGCCGTGCGAAACCAGTTCATCCAGAAGGTGCGAAGAAGGAGATGAAGCTTCATGGTCAGGAGCAATGGTCTCGAAGGACCGAGAGGCGAATTCATCGTTCATAACGGAGGTCTTTCGCTTGAGGCCGCGCCGATCGCGGCCTGACAGCGATCTCAAGCCACGGGCGGTTCGCGCCGCACCCGAAGGGTCGAAGCAAAGCGAAGAACGCTGCCCGGCGACTTCTTTGGGTCGCGAGGAATGCCCGAAGCGCAAGCATAGGGCAGGGGAAAGAAGTCGGCGGGGAGCGTTGCGGCAAGCGAGCCGCTTGTGGCGTCATCGCTGCTCTTTCAGGCCGGCGCGCGGCCCTCTCGCGAGAAGAGACAGCCGCTTACGATGAGACCGCCCTCGAATGTCGTCGAGTCTTCATTGCGGCGCTCCGTAAAGCGTCGGTATCTTACGCCAGCAGCGCTGCGAGCGAGGGTGGGGCGCCTTCGAAAGCGAACGGATGCAGGAATTGCCTTCGCCACAGCAGGCTTCGACCCACGTCGCTGAGGGCGGCTTCGGCGCAGACCTTCGCCCACCGATCACGAATGGTCGTGATCTGATGCCGCGCCAGAGACAACGCCTTTTCGTGCGAAAGCAAAAACAGCGGGGCGGCTTCGAGGCACAGGCTGATCCGACTCAGCCGCTCGCCGCCGGCGATCAGCATCGCCTGGGTGGCTTCGCCGCCGGCCCGCGCCTGGGGGCAGACGTCATAGGCCGGCGTGAGCGCCAGCTTTTCGCCGTCCCAGAAGGCCGAATGATTTCTAGCGTGATCGTCAGTGTTGCCGCACAAGACGTTGAACAGCATGCGGCCGAACAGCTCTCTGAGGGTTTCCTTCGGAGCTACAAAGCGGTGGCGGATCACGGTCGCCAGGTCGTCATAGCTGGCGTAGCGGGCCATCATTTCGTCGAGCTCGAGCAGCGTCAAAGCGGAGACCATCGCGCGACGGCGCCAACCCTCCGCGGCCTTCTCCCGATCGAAACGCTCGACAAGCAGAACGTCCTTGCCGGCTGCCCGCTGCAAGGTCACCCGCGCCACATCCAGACCGCTCTCGGCCGCAAGGCGCATGGCCACATATTCAGCTTTGACGACGCTGTAGAGATCGCTTTGCGAAGAGAACTTCGCAACGTATTTCCGATCTGCGGACGCGATCATCGCCTTAGGACGGGCGCCGCCGATGGAGCTGCCATGTAACAGCGCCTGATCGAGCTCCGGGGTTAGAGGGATGCCCGCTTCGATGCTCGCGGCGGCGGTCAATAGCTCGTCGAGCGAGGCAGGCGCCGCCTCACGGGCGACATAACGGGTGGCGGACGTCTGAAAATCCAGGGCGCCGATCCGGTCGGAACCAGATTCAAGGAGGTAGGTAAACTCGTCGAGGGAAGCAACGTCGATCCCGGGGCCTTTCGCGCCGAGCCTCCGATTGAGGATGACCCGCCGTCCCCACGCATCGGGCGCCGCGTCTCGGATGCAGCTCGGCATCCGCAATCCATTGAGAAGCGGCAGCACGCCGGCTCGCAGCGGCAGTTCGGGTTCATAAAGCGGGACTGCGTTCTTCCTGGCGAGAAAGCTGCGCCCGTAATTGAACAGCAGCCGTTCGCCCGCGGCGGCGAGCCTGCCGGCGACGACCGGTTCGATCTCGCCGGGCAGCCAGACCCAGACGAACGCTTCCTTCGGTGTGGCGTCAGAAGTCATCCTTGGCCTCGACCTTGGAAACGCGCACCGCCTTGGGCAGAAGCGTGAGTATTGCCGTGTTGGCTCCGATCGCGTTCGTCAGCGCGGTCTGATCGGCGTCGAAGAGGCGCACGCCGACGATAGCCGCGGCCTCGAACACGGCGCCGATCCCGCAACCTGGATCTCCCTTCTCGATCCTTTGCACGAGACCGCGAGACAGCCCGGCGCGCTCGGCCAGTTCGGTCGTCGTCATTCTCCGTTCGATGCGGGCGCGGCGGATCAGCTGACCCAGCATCACGACCGCGTCGTGGCTGTAACGGGAATAGGGTCGAGTTATCGGCTTGGACATCGCTAGCGCCCTATTAATAGACCACAGATCGCTTGAAGCTTTATTTATGGCTCAGAACTCAATTGCGCAAGCGTGAGGCCTCGGTTATGTCTCATAAACGGAGCATAAATATCCATTTGGTTCGTTTATAGATCGTACCGAGGGTGCCTCGCAAAAACTCAAGACATAGAAGGCGGCCTCGTTCAACGGCGGCGCGACGACAACTTGGCGTTCAGCCCCAAATCAGCCGTGTAACCCGGTCGTGCATGCTTTCGCGCGAGGTCTTACGCAGCTCGCCATTAAAATCAGCGTCGAGCGGAAGAATCGTCGTCGCGTCGATGAGAGGCTTTTTTATTCGCGCAGACAGTTTCTGCGCAGCACTTCGGCCTGGCTCGTCATTGTCGGCGGCAATGACAAGCCGTCGTAAATTCGATGGCGGACGCCAAGCAGCAAGATGCGCGGCGGAAAGCGCCGCGACCGCCGGAAGGCCGGGAAAAACGCTGTTGAGCGAGAGGACCGTTTCAATTCCTTCGCCGATGATGGCGATGTCATCGATGGCGCCGAAACGCACGCCATGGCCGAGTATGGCGCCGAGCGAACGTCGCGGCGAAACGACGTTTGCCTTGTCGTTACGGGTCAGATCGAGAAACGTCCGGTGAATTCCCATGATCTCGCCGCTGTTGTCGGTGACGGCGGCGACAAGCGCTGGTAATTTTCGGGGCGGATATTTGGGATCGCGATAAAGCAGCGCCGAGTGATAGCGCAGCGGCGCATTGTGAAGATCGGCGGCGATTTTCCGCGCGCGGAGATAGGCCTCCGCTGGGGTACCGTCGATCGGGCGCGACGCCGCCCAAATCTCTCGAGCGAGCGCAACGGTGTCACGCTCGCTCGAATGTCTCTCTCGTCGCTCCGAAGTTCTTGCCCGCGGCGCCCCCAAAAAGCGCCGCGCCTCGTCGAACGTATCGCGAAAAGACGCGAGCCCCTCTCGCGCGCGGATGAGATCAAGAAGGTCGCCATATTCGCCTGTCGCGCCATCAGCCCATTTGCCCCGCGCTCCCTTACCAGAGAGAGGGCCCTTGAGCCGCACATAGAGGCTTCGGCCGACGTGGTTGTTCACGTCGCCGACGATCCAGTAATTGCCGCACCGACGACCGTTCGAGAGATAATGCCTGCAGACGTCCTCGACATGCTCGGCGAGGCCGCTGGACAGAGTCCGAGTTGGGCTTTCCATCGCCGCCTCCCACTGTTCTCAAGAATTCACGCGGGTCGCAGGCGCGACGCGGAGCAGGGGATAGAGCGCCAGGAGCTTCTCGACGATCTTTGCAACGTCGTCGCCGAGCGGCACGAAGAGCCGCAGCTTCCAGGCGACGATTTCGGAAACAAGGCCCTGCGCCTTCAATCGGTCGACCATCGTGTCGCTAAAGCCCGCGAGTTCGAGCCGATGCCGGTTCATCACGAGCGAGCGTTTGAGCACCAACCCCTCAGCGAGCACTAGCCCCGCGCCGTCCTGCATCACCGCGACAAGGGCCGCTGCTGGCGCAAGGACAGGGGCCCCGGCGCCCGTCGCTTCGAGTAGGACGGCGGCGCTCGCCGGCGAGACGAGCCGGCCGATGACGCGTTCGCCATCATCGGTCTGCAACCGATAGACTCGCGCTGCTTCGTCGGGGAGCCGGTTCCAGACCGGCAGCAACAGGCCGGTCACAATATGAAACGTGCTCTCGGTCAGTTCCGGAAAGGATGCGACCTCGGCCTCCCACGCCCGCCGGAATTCTTCCGAGCTCGCATCGCGCCAATGCGAGCGCTCCAAGGCCTCGACGGCGACCACATCGGCATGGGTCGGACGCAGCAGACGAACCCGCGGCTGAACCGAGCCGTCGTCCTGCATCAGCGCCGTCGCGGACAATTTGACGGCGGCGCGGCCCGACTGGTCGTTGATCATCAATCGCGATTTTTGCGAGGCGGTCGCATAGTCGAGCGCCTCGCCCAGCGTCGTGATCCGCGTCTTGTCCTTGCGCAGGATCGTCAGAAGCTGCGTCTCCGCGCCGCTCTTGCCATGCACGGCGATCGTTTGGCGGTTCGTAACGACAAGGCTTTCGGCCACCAGCGTCTCGACGCCGACGTCAAAGACGCCGGCCTGGATCGCCGCCTCGATCTGCGCTTCCATCAGCCCCTCGAACACCTCGAAGAGGAGGTTCTGCAGCGCGATCGGCAGGGCGAGGATGCGGTTCAGGAAGGTCGAGATCGGCGGCAGCTCCTCCTTGAGGCTGCCGTCCTGGTCGGTGAGATCGAGGCCCGTCGCTTCCATAAAGCGCGTCAACGAACAGCCTTCGACCTTGCCGGCATAGACCAGCTGATAGAGCCGGCGCAGCGCCGCGCGGCCGTAGGGCGATTCGAGATTGTCCTCGGGCCGGAACAGGCCCTGACCGCCGGTCTGGCGCTGGCCCCGCGTGATGGCGCCGAGCGTGTCGAGCCGGCGGGCGATCGTCGAGAGAAACCGCTTCTCGCCCTTCACGTCGGTCGCGACGGGACGGAACAAGGGCGGCTGCGCCTGATTGGTACGGTTGGTGCGCCCAAGGCCCTGGATGGCGTTGTCAGCCTTCCAGCCGGGCTCCAGCAGGTAATGGACGCGCAGCCGCTGGTTCTTCGCGCTGCGCTCGGCGTGATAGGACCGCCCCGTGCCGCCGGCGTCGGAAAAGACGAGAATGCGCTTCTCATCGTCCATGAAGGCCTGCGTCTCGCCGAGATTGGCGGAAGCCGGACGGTTCTCGACGCAAAGCCGGTCCGAGCCATCGGCGTTGGTCTTGCGGACGATCCGCCGCGAGCGGCCAGTGACCTCGGCGACCATCTCGGTCCCAAAGCGCTGAACGATCTGGTCGAGCGCGCCCTGCACGGCGGGCAGGGCGGCGAGATGCTCGATCAGACGATCCCGGCGCTCCACGGCTTCGCGTGATTGGATGGGATTGCCGTGCTCGTCGATCACCGGCCGAGAGTGCAGATCGCCGTTATCGTCGGAATAGACCTCGAAGAGCTGCGTCGGGAAGGAGTGGGCGAGATAGTCGAGAACATATTCACGCGGAGTGATGTCGCAGGAAAGATCGCCCCATTCCGAAGTGGGTATTTCGGCTAGGCGGCGCTCCATCAGCGCTTCGCTGGTCGAGACGATCTGAATGACGGCGGCGTGGCCGGCTTCCAAATCCCGTTCGATCGAGGCGATCAGGCTCGGGACCTTCATCGCCGTGATCAGGTGATTGAAGAAGCGCTGTTTATTGGACTCGAAGGCCGAGCGCGCGGCGCTCTTGGCGTTGCGGTTATAGGCTCGGCCGCCTTCGCCGGTGATATTCGCGGCTTCCAGCGCCGCGGTCAGGTTGTTGTGGATGATCTCGAAGGCGCCGGCGTAGGCGTCATAGATGCGGATCTGCTCTACCGAAAGCTGGTGCTCCAGCATCTCGACTTCGACTCCGGCATAGGAGAGGGCGCGCGAGGCGTAGAGGCCCAGCGCTTTCAGATCGCGCGCCAGCACCTCCATGGCGGCGATCCCGCCGGCCTCCATCGCCGCGACAAAGTCCTGGCGTGTCGCGAAGGGCATGTCGGTCGAGCCCCAGAGGCCGAGACGCGTCGCATAGGCAAGATTGGCGACCGTCGTCGCCCCAGTCGCCGAGACATAGAGGACACGGGCGTCGGGCAGGGCGTTTTGCAGCCTGAGGCCCGCGCGGCCCTGCTGCGAGGCGGTCTTCTCGCCGCGCTCGCCCTTGTCGCCCACGGCGTTGGCGAGGGCGTGCGCCTCGTCGAAGACGATCACGCCGTCGAAATCTACGCCCAGCCAGTCGATGATCTGGGACAGGCGCGAGGCTTTCAGCGCGCCGTCGCGGCCTTGGCGTTCATCGGAGCGGAGCGTCGAATAGGTCGTGAAGAGAATCCCCTCGGACAGCCGGATCGGCGCGCCCTGCTTGAAGCGGGACTGCGGGACGATCTGCAGCTTCTCCTGGCCGAGCGCCGCCCAGTCGCGCTGGGCATCTTCGAGCAGCTTGTCGGATTTGGAGATCCACAGCGCTTTGCGGCGGCCTTTGAGCCAATTGTCGAGGACGACGCCCGCGACCTGACGGCCTTTGCCGGCGCCGGTGCCGTCGCCGAGATAATAGCCCCGACGGAAGCGCACCACCTTTTCGGGGTCGTCCGGAGCGGCAGAGACCGTGTCGAAACTTTCATCGACGAGGAAAGAGCCGGCGAGAAGGCTGCTATGGGCTTCGCCGGCGTAGATGACGCTCTCGAGCTGCGCCTCGGAGAGGAGCCCCGACTCGACGACGCTTTTCGGGAGATGCGGCCGATAGGAAGGTTTTGGCGGCGCGACCGACGCCATGGCGGCGGATTGCACGAGCGTCGTCGGATGGGGCTTCGCGCCATGAATCACGATCGATTGCACGGCATAGGGTTCGTAGAGCCCGGCGCTGAGCGCGTCGCCGTCGGGCGCATTCCATTGGCGAAGCTCATAGGCGAGCTCGACGATCTCGACCGGCGAAGCGGAGCGCCGGGCGTGGACCGGAGCAACGTCCGCGTTGTTGCGCGGGGCAGGGCGCGGCGGCTCCGTGAACGCGAGAAGCGGGGCCGCGCGGCGAGATGTAGCGATCGGCGCGATCGAATCGACGGCCGCGCCGAGGACCGATGTCTCGCCGTAGACTGGCACGTCCGCAGCGAAGGGCGCGCGCGGCGGAACTTCCCGCTGCACGAGCGCGAGCAGCTCGGGAAGGCCGGCGATCGGGCCGAATCCGCTGGGAAACTGTTTTGGGTTTTCAGCCGGGGTCTTGTCGAAAACCGTCAGCCTGCTTTCGACGCTCGTTCCATGTCGTGCGAAAAATCCGCGCGCGAGCGAGGCGGTGAAGACAAGCCGCCCTTGTCCCTGCAAACGCTCGAAGCTTGCGCGCCAGCTATTCGAGGTCGGCGCAAAGGTCTCGCCGGTGATCGCGACAAGCCGGCCGCCAGTTCGAAGCCTCGCGAGGCTCGCCCGAACATGCTCGAATGTCGCCGCAGCGTGCCGACCCTCGATCAGCGGCGACGAGGAGAAGGGCGGATTCATCAGCACGACGCTCGGCGTGACACTCGCGTCGAGGCGATCGTGAAGCTGCGCGCCGTCAAAACGGCTGAGCGGCGCTCCGGAAAATAGCAGCTTCAGGAGATCGGCCCTGGTCTCGGCCCATTCATTAAGGATGACCTTGGCGCCGGCGAGCTCGGCGTGGATTGCGATCATCCCCATGCCGGCGGAGGGTTCGAGCACAATGTCGCCGGCGCCGAGCCCTGCCGCGAGGCTCGTGA
Source organism: Hyphomicrobiales bacterium (assembly GCA_003963405.1). Classification (GTDB taxonomy): domain Bacteria; phylum Pseudomonadota; class Alphaproteobacteria; order Rhizobiales; family Beijerinckiaceae; genus Methylocystis. The sequence goes on along the minus strand of RXIY01000035.1, from coordinate 943 downwards.
CATAGGCGAATTCCAGCGGGGTCGAGAATTGCTGCAGCGCGTGGCTTTCTTCCGAGCGCCGCGTCTCGCTCGGCAGCAGCGCTCCGATCTTCGAGAGCATCGCCAGGACCCGCGCGGGTTCCTTGTTCGCGCGCGCAATTATCGCAGGGCCATAGCGGCGCAGGAACAGGACCTGCGCCGCCTCCAATGCCTCGTAAGCATCCTTCCACCGCCATGCTCCCTCGGCGTCGCTCGCGCCGAACGCGCTTTCCATCGCCGCGCGCAGGCCGACGACATTGATCGGCTGGCCCTTGGCGAGCAGATTGACCAGCGCTTGCGCCGCCATCATCAGCGCGTGTGGCTTGTCGTCGGTTGCGAATGAAAATTCGGCTTGGGTTGCCTTGCTGCAGACAGCGGCGAAGCTCGGGCTCATCGATCATCTCCGGGATTATTGGCATCGGCCCGGGACGCTCTCTCTTGTCGTCTCCCGGGCTCGCCCTTCCCGGCAAAGCCCTCTTGCTTTTATGGGGACGGTCAACCACCCAAGTTTCCAGCGATCCTCGACGTTGCCGCCGGTCTGGCTGGCTGATGGGACGTGCGGAATCGTTGCCGGCGGAGAAGCCGGCATTACGGTGTTGTATCGGCCGGGGCTGAACGTCATCGTGCACGGCCGGCATCGCACCGGCTCGACTTTTATCCGGTTCGAGCATCCGGTATCGACGGACCTCGCGACCATAATCCCGTTTGCTGCGGGTTCGACGTTCGAGTGGACGGGACCCATCTCTAAAGGCGGCGTCTTTCAGCCCGTAAGAGGGTCGGTCACACGTCCTCCCGGCATTTGCCGCGCGACAATCAGCATGAGAGTCCGCATTGCCTCGTCAGAAATGTTCCTGAATGCTGAGCCGTTGCCTCACGTAATTTGCTCCCTGGAAGCAAAGGAGCGCGGGGGCGATGGTGAGGCGAT
>RXIY01000079.1 GCA_003963405.1 Hyphomicrobiales bacterium | reverse complement strand
CGTGCAGCAAGTTCATGACGTGCTGCTGCGGAGCCTTCCAGGCCTCGACGAGCCGCATAGGCTCCTCCTGATGCTCGATGAATTTTACCAGTTCGGCCGCATGCCTGAAATCGTAGACCGCGCGCCGCTCGTCGCGGGTTACGGGTTTCAGATCGCGGTGATTGCGCAAGGCCTAACCCAATTGGACGTGCGCTACGGCAAGCCGACGCGGGACATGCTCGTTGGCAATATGGACGTGAAGCTTCTGATCGGGGTCGGCGACGAAACCACCGCCAAATTTTGCGCCGACGAAATCGGAAAGCATTATATTCGCCGAGAAGGCTGGGGCACTTCGATCGGCGGCGGCAGCCTTGTCGGCAGCATGCCCCGCGCGAGTCGCTCGACGCAAGGGCGGTGGGAGCTCGAGCCCCTAATGGCGCCGGAAGCCCTTCGCCGATTGGACAGTAAAAAGTCGGTGCTGCTGATGCGTGGCCAGTACACGGCAGTTTTGGACAAAATCAACTTCTTTACGGATGGCGGTTACAAGCGAAAGGTCGCGGCGTCGGCGCCTTTCAGCGCTCAACTGAGCGTGCCGGATGTAGGGGCTGACGCCCTCGGGTCGGACTGGTCGACTGATGCGGGAGCGACGATCGTGTCTGCCGCACTTGGGGCAAAGCACGACGCGGCGCTCTCGCGCGTGATTGCGGCCGCAGAGAAAATCTTCGTTGAGGCTGAGCCTTTCCGCGTGGCTTTCGTCGCCGCGATGAACGAAGCGAGCAATGAGCCGGTAGCTGGACTTTGCAAGCAGCTTCGAACCAAGCCTCAGTCGATTGCCGCTCTGAAGAAGTCGCACGTCTTCTCGATGCAACGCGCGGGCCCGCCGGACATTTTGACCAAGTCGTTGCGAGCGGAAATCGTCGCCGCCCGAAACCTTCTCAATGCGGACCGCGCCGAAAGGGCGGGCATTGTTCATGGCGGATCTGGGTCTGACGATTTAAGCGGGGCTGCGCGCATGTTTTCTCCGGTTGAAACGACGCCACCGCTGCCGCCCGTCGTCGTAGCTAACGCCAGCGCCGGCAGTGGTGAAGTGGAGAGGGCGCGGGAACCAGCGGACATGATGGCGCTCGTCGCGGGCGTCAATGCCGAAGCCACCGAATGGGTGGAGGAGGTGAAGGCCACAGGCGCATTGACTCTGGCGGGCGAGAAACGAGCGGAGTTCGATGCCGACGTGGCGCGTCTGGAAGCAGCTGCGGGTCTTTTCCGAGACACTCCGGATGATCTGCACGAACTTCTAAACGTTTAGCGCGCGTAAGCTGGCCACATCGGAGATTGTCAGCTTGCGCCTTGGCGAACAAGCGACAATCGCGCACCTGGGATCGGCGACTAACACTGGGCCCAGCGCCTCCGAGGCCGTCTCCTATAAGCCGTTGGCCTTCACCAAGGTGAATAGGTCCATGGCCATGGCGATCCATAGTAACCCTGGGATTCATCGTAATAAGGAACGCCAACTGAGCGTCTGACCCGGCGCGGACTTGTCTGACCCCTAGCGACCTTATACTCGCCGCGCGGACTTGTCTCATCCTCAGCGACATTATTCTCGCCGCCCGGGGTAACGCCGGTCACCACTACCTGCGTATTCTCCAGGCCATTCTCCTCCACCAGCGCATAAAGTATGGCGGCATCGTTAGGCGAGATACGCACGCAGCCATGCGAGACGGGTCTGCCAAGATTCTTTACTTCGAAGCTGCCGTGGATGGCATGGCCGTCCTTTATAAAGAAAATGGAATGGGGCATGGGGGCGTTGTCCCACTGTTTGCTATACCAAATTTCGTTCATAGAGGTGGCGGTATAGGTTCCCGATGGAGTTGAATATCCTGCGCGCCCAGTTGATACCGGCCATTCATATCTTTCTACCCCATCCACATAAACTGTCATTTGTTGTCTTGTTTTGTCGATGTTGACGAGGACGGCAACCCTGTTCGCTCCGGCCGCACCCGCGTCCATCGCTCTGCGGATGCCCGAACCCGCATGAGCCGTCACCGGAAAGAGGACGAATGCCGCGTCAATGGCGGTGAGCAAAAGCCCAATTCTCAGCAATTGTTTTAAGGATAGGAACATAAGAGCCCCTCCAAGGCTGCGGAAACGAGCATATGCCCCGCCGCTTCGTAGCACGTTAGCCGGAACCCGTCAGATGAACGCCGAACCGGCACAGATAGTTCCGCTTCCGGCTAGGCCGGAGGCTGCATGCTAGGAGTGGACGGTTTTTGACGGCAACTAACGAAAGACGCCGCGCCCTATTAGCACAACATCATGCAGCAAAACCTTAACCGAGCAGACGCGTTGCTAACCCAGCGTGTCGGCAAATGATGTTTGTGCAAAAGATAGGCGCGAAAGTCGAGCGCCATTCAGACGAGGCCGTAGCCTTACAGACGATGGCCGCTTTGGGTTAAAACCGGTCTATTGGATACGGTTTTAAGCGCGCTCCTCGGCGAACGAGGAGTTCGACGTCGGGAACGTCGCCGAGGTCTGATGAGGAGGAACGGTGGCCTGTTATAATGGCGCCGCCGCCGCTCCTCCTCGTATTCTCCGTTTGCAGCCTTCAGCCAACTCGAGCCCGCCCAAGGAAACCCTCGTCGGGTCCGTCGAGCGGGTGACCTTCCACAACGAGGACAACGGCTTCGCGGTCCTGAAGGTGAAGGCCCGAGGCAAGCGAGATCTGGTCCCGGTCGTGGGGCATGTGGCCTCGATCTCCGCCGGCGAGTTCATCCACGCCGTCGGCATCTGGATCACCGACCGAGCGCACGGGCTACAGTTCAAGGCGGACTTCCTCAAGACCACGCCGCCAACCACTGCGGAGGGCATCGAGAAGTATCTCGGCTCCGGCATGGTGCGGGGCATCGGTCCGGTGCTCGCCAAGAGGATCGTCGCCGCCTTCGGCGAGAAGACGTTCGAGATCATCGAGGCGGAGCCCGAGCGGATGCGGGAGGTCTCCGGCATCGGCGAATTCCGCGCCGGAAAGATCGTCGCCGGCTGGGCCGAGCAGAAGGCGGTGCGCGACATCATGGTCTTCCTGCACGCCAATGGCGTCGGCACGTCGCGAGCTGTTCGTATCTTCAAGACCTACGGCCACGACGCCATCCAGGTCATGACGGAAAATCCCTACCGGCTGGCGCGCGACATCCGCGGGATCGGGTTCAAGTCCGCCGACGCCATCGCCATGAAGCTGGGCATGGCGCGGGAGGCGCCGCAGCGTGTCCGGGCGGGGATTTCATACGCCCTTCAGGAGGCGATGGACGAAGGCCACTGCGGCCTGCCGGTGGAGGAGCTGGTCAAGCTCACCATCACCCTGCTGGATGTCGGCGAGCGCATCGTCCGGCGCGCGCTGAAGGAGGAACTCGCCGATGCGATCGAGGGGAAACCCTGCGTGTTCCTGCGCGGCCTGCACCTCGCCGAGCGCGGCGCCGCCGACCGGCTGCTGGCCTTGGCCCGAGGGGCGCCGCCGTGGCCGACGATCGACGCCGCGAAGGCCATCCCTTGGGTCGAGGCGCGAACTGGAAAGACGTTGGCGGCCTCGCAGCGCGCCGCCGTCGAGACGGTCCTGACCTCGAAGGTCGCCGTCGTGACCGGCGGCCCCGGCGTCGGCAAGACGACGCTGCTCGACGCCATCCTCCACATCCTTGCCGCCAAGGGGACAAAGCTACTCCTCGCGGCCCCCACCGGTCGCGCCGCGAAGCGTATGGCCGACCAGACCGGCCTCGAAGCCAAGACCATCCATCGCCAGCTGGAGACCGACCCGAAGAACGGCGGGTTCCGCCGCGACGCCGACAATCCCCTCGACTGCGATCTCCTTGTCCTTGATGAGACAAGCATGGTCGACGCGCCGCTGATGTCTTCGGTGCTCAAGGCGATCCCGCCGAGAGCCGGGCTCCTGCGCGTCGGCGACGTGGACCAACTCCCCTCGGTGGGGCCGGGGCAGGTGCTCGCCGACGTTATCGCCTCCGGCGCGCTGCCGGTCGCGCGGTTGACCGAGGTCTTCCGGCAGGCGGCGGAGAGCCGGATCGTCGTCAACGCCCACCGCATCAACCGCGGCGAGATGCCGGAATGGCCCAAGCGCGACGAGACGTCCGATTTCTATTTCGTCGAAGCCGGCGACCCGGAAAAGGGCGCGGCCAAGGTCGTCGAGATCGTCCGGGACCGCATCCCCCGGCGCTTCGCCCTCGAACCTATCGCCGATGTGCAGGTCCTCTGCCCGATGCAGCGCGGCGCCCTCGGCGCCCGGTCGCTCAACGCCGATCTCCAGAAGGCCCTCAACCCGAACGTGGCCGAAAAGGTTGAGCGCTTCGGGTCGAGCTTCGCGCCCGGCGATAAGGTGATGCAGACGGAGAACGACTACGACCGCGAAGTGTTCAACGGCGATCTCGGGCGCATCCTCCGCATCGATCAGACCGAGGGCAACTTGTGGGTCGATTTCGACGGGCGCGAGGTCGAATATCCGTTTGGCGAACTCGACACGCTGGTTCCCGCCTATGCGACGACGATCCACAAGTCACAGGGCTCCGAATATCCCGCCGTCGTCATCACCCTTGCGACCCAGCACTACACGATGCTGGCGCGCAACCTCGTCTACACGGCGGTCACGCGCGGCAAGCGCCTTGTCGTGATCGTCGGGCAGCGGCGCGCCCTCGCCATCGCCGTGCGGACACACGGGCGGAAGCGGCGGTGGACGAAGCTGAGGGAGTGGCTCACGGCGACATGAAGACGCAGGGCGAAGGCGAATGGCCGCCCGCGCGGCTTCTGGTCTGCGTCCTTGGGCGCGCTTAAATGATCAAAGTCAGAACTCAAAAACAAGACGAGAGTCAGAGTGGAGTCAAATAATCTTGGACAGGAGCGTTATCATCGTTTGCCCCCGGTGTGGCAGCCTGAACAAGGCGCCGGACTCCAAGCTTCGTTCCGGCAATCTGCCCAACTGCGGTCGGTGTCACGCCCCGTTATTCGACGGCTACCCGGCCGACCTCGCGAGCGCAGAGGACTTCGATCGAATGATCGGCAAGACGGAGCTTCCGGTTCTGGTCGACTTCTGGGCTGGATGGTGCGGCCCGTGCCGCGCGATGGCCCCGGAATTCGAGGCCGCCGCCCGCGACCTCGAGCCGATGGCGCGCCTCGCCAAGCTCGATACCGAGCGCGTCCCCGAGATCGCCGCTCGCTTTGGCATCCAAAGCATTCCGACGATGATCCTCTTTTCGCGCGGTCGAGAGATCAATAGACGAAGCGGAGCCCTCGGACGCAGCGCGATCATCGCCTTCGCACGAAGCGCAAGTTGACCGAGGCGTTGCCGGTCCGGCACCGGGCAATGGAGCGCGCTCAAGCGTTTCCCGCGCCGGACTACGCCGCAAGTCCCACATCGAATTTCAGGAGCCGGTCGAACAGCGGCGATTTCCGATAGAGATGCGTTTCGCCCCATTCATGCGTCTGGGACTTCTCCGCGCCGCGTTCAAGTAGACCGAACCAGAACAGTGGCTGCAGGACGCGGGCCTAGAAGGCCAGAGAGCCGCGGTCCCAAATCCCCCGCTCGACAACTTCCGCCGTCGGAACGGCGCAAAGCCGCGAAAGCCGCTCGAGGTCTGCAAATCCCATGCGGCGATACTCAGCGACCACAGAACGATGCCGACGTCGCCTTGCGGCCAAGAGCCGAGCAGCCCGCGGCCGAAGTAGGACAAATCAAGGCGCCAGAGCGCCGTATGGAAAAGGATGGCTTGCAGAGGGCCGAACCGCTGCCGGGATAAGAGTTCGCGCGCCGCTGGCGTCGTCGTGAGCACGCCTTTGCGACGACGGAGCAAGCCGGCGTGCGCCGCCGTGATCCGAATGAAATGCAGAGGCATGAAATCGGGCTCGTTGATGACCTTGTAAAGACCGAGGGTGCTCGCCTTTTCATATCCCGGCCACTCGAAACGGTACCGCATGTCGTCGACGACCACCCTGGCGAGATTGCCCGTGGCGGTCAACTTCAGCCCGTCGCCTTTCGATGCTGCTTCGAGAAGGATAATCGCGTTCCGAAGGACCGGGGACATGTCGGCGTCCGCCTGCGTCGCATCCGCCGCGATCCGCAGGGCGCCGTGCCGGTTCAACGGCTCCTCGCGCAGGGCCTCGAGACTTCTCGGATCCAGTGACAGCCAGGCCGGACGAAGAACCCCGAACCATTCCGCCGCGCCGGGAAGGTCCAGCAACGACTGAAACAGCTTGGTTGTTGGGACCACAAACGCCTCCATTCTCGCATTGGAGCGTGGCGCTCCCCGCGACGGATCCTGATTGAAGGCTTTCCTACGGGCAAGACGATGCCTTCGACGTGGGGCGATGGGGATGGAGCCCCCGAGCCCACGCGATGCGACGGGCGTTGGCGCCCGGAGATGAAATCGCCGCTTTCCTGGTCCGGGTTGGTTGACGGTCGGTATAGATGGCGGTTCGAGGCGCTGTCCGAGTTCGGGATTGGCAGGACGCATCGAGGACGAAACGGGATCGAATCGCGGTCTCCAAATCGGCTGGAAGAAAAAGTGCCAAATTCGTTTCTCGAGAACACAGGCCCACGGCGTCGAGCCATCCGCCCAGCATCATCCAGCTTTGCCGCCCACATGCACTGCGAGCCACACCGTCGCCTCGTTGGCGTCCGTCCATTCGACGCGATGCCGAGCATGGGCCGGGATCTCCACGTAGTCGCCCGGACGCAGACTGCGCGGCGCGGCCTCGCCGTCGAACAACAAGCCCGCCGAGCCACTCAGCAGCACGACCCATTCCACCCGCTCCTGGTCGTACCAGAAGCCAGGCTGGCTGGCCTGCCCGGTGGAAACGATCCGCTCGATCCTCGCGCCGGGAAACTCGGCCAAGATTGTGATCTCCTCGTCGATCAAGCGTTCGGGCACGTTCGCGAACAGGTTCCTGGTGGCGAGCATCGGCTTCCTCCCTGCGGCTGCATTCCCCTCATGAACCCCGTGGCCCGTCAAATGGAAGTAGTCCCTGCTTCCGGTGAGCATCAGGGCCAGCCCGTCAATGGCGGCCAACACGGTGGACGACGAGAAATACAACGGGCCTGAGATCTCCATGCGCGCCTGTTCGCGGGTGATCGTCTCCCGGCAGCCGCCCATCGCCGCCAAGAGGCGCTCGCGATCCACAAAGCGATCCGATCGGCGGTTTGATCTGCGGGGCATGGACATAGCCTCTTCCGTTCTATATTCGTTCTTATATGAGGAGGGCGACCTCTGGAAGGCCGGGGGATGGGATTGCCGACGGGGAAACGAGTTTGCGACTGTCTCGCGCTGGCGTTCGCCTTGCACGGATTTCTCGCCGTCTGCGCGGCGCCGGCCCGAGCAGGGGACGTCGAAATCCATTACGCGCCTGCCGAGAACCTCGAGCGCGTGGATTTCGATCTGCTGCGCTCGGCCCACACGAAGATAGACATGGCGGCCTATTCGCTGACCGATTGGCCGGTCATCGACGCCTTGATCGACGCTCACCGGCGAGGGGTGGTCGTTCGCATCGTGCTCGACCCCAGCCAACAGCATGCCCTCGACCGCCTGCGCGAAATCACGGGCAGCATCCGCATGAAGGCGCCAGGGCCCTACATGCATCTGAAGTCCTATGCGATCGACGGCCGAATCCTGCGCTCGGGCTCCGCCAACCTGTCGGCCTCGGGCCTTAAGCAGCAGGACAACGACCTCGTCATATTGCGGGAGTCGACCTCCGCCCATGCCTTCGAGGCCCGCTTCGAGCAGATATGGGCAGGCGCCCATCCGCTGCCGGCCCCCGGCAATCAATTCGCGAATCCCGCTCCCGCCTCCGCGCCGAAGCGGGATAACTCGGTCGCCGCGGGTTGCCTGATCAAAGGCAATGTCAGCCGCAATGGCGAGCGCATCTACCACGTGCCGGGAGATCGCACCTATGATCGCGTGCGTATGGATAAGGGGCCGGACAAACGCTGGTTCTGCACCGAGGAACAAGCGGTCGCCGCCGGGTGGCGGAAAGCCTCGAGTTGGTAGCGTCTTACCAAACGAAGGGCACGAAGCGGTATCTGACCTTTTCCGCGTAGGCGGCGTATTCGGGGAACCGCTCCGCGAGCACACGCTCCTCGAAGACCGAACGGACGGCGAGCAGGATCACCAGCAGGGGTGCGAAAACGAGCCCGTAGGACGAGCCGAGCAGCAGCGGCGTCCCGAGCAGAAATAGGATCGCGCCGCCATACATCGGATGGCGCACGACGCCGTAAGGACCGCTCATTACGATCCTCTGTCCGCGCGGCCATGCCGGCAAGCCAGACGGATGTCTGGAGGAAAAGTCGGGTTAACATGGCTGCCACCGCGGCGAGAGCAAATGTGAAACAACGCCGGGGCGCCCTTGCGCGCGCCGACCGGCCTCTCGATCCTGCCCTCTTACACGTATTGATTCCATTGCTCTTTGTGGAGGGGCATTTGACACGAGCCACCGCCAACAGCTGACGTTGGGAGAATGCGATTCAATCGTTAAGGACTCCATGGCGACTGCATTTCCAAGAATCGAACAGCCGAAAGACCAAGCCTTTTTACATCGACTCGCCTTCCGCTTCGTCGCGATCCTGACGGCGTTCTTCTTGGCGGAAGCGCTCAGCGTTCTCCGCGTCGATGCGGTTTTGGTCGTCGCGATTGGCTTGATCGAGCACGCGGCGCTGCTCAAAGCGAAGGGCTTGGATGGCCTCGCTTTGCATGGGGTCAGCGGGGATTTCGCGAGCGGGGCTATTCTCCACGGCCCGCTCTGCTTCACGCGCCGCGCGGGCTTCTTCTGGAGCGCGGTACGGCGCGCCTTCGGTTCCGGCTGCGGCGTTGGTTTCGTGAGCCTCCCTGGCGCGTGCAGCCTGGCTGGTTTCTCGTTGCGCCTCGACGTCGACGCGATCGCGGATGCTGTTGAGCTCGATCGCGCGCTCGGCTGGCGTCGTGTTGAGGATTGGCGGGTCGGCGGGCTTTTGATGTTCCGCCTCCTGAAGTGGGACAGATTTCATAGGCGCGCCTGTCTCTTTGGCTTCGGCTCGTTCTTTTCCTTCGGTGATGCTCGCGCGCTGCGCTTCGATCTTGGCGCGGAGTTCACGAATGCGGTCCTGCAATTCCGGGTTCGTGATCTTGTAGCCATTCTCCGCGGCAAGACGGGCGACGGTTCCCTTATAGTCGTCGCTTCCGCTGACGCTCAGCGTTTCCCATTTTTGAGAGGCAAGCTTCAGAGCCGCATTGACGCTCTCCCCGTTACTCCAATCGCGAATGTCGAGCTGCTTGCCGCTGTCGATGAAAGCAAGAGTCTGGAACGCGCCAGTCTCTCGATCATGGCGCTTGTAGTGGATCTCCGTCCCCTTCTTCTCATTGGTGAACAGAGCGCCGACGTTTCGTGGCTCGGGCTCCACGAAACGGTCGCCCTCGATCTGCGCTGGATTACGATCGAACCGCTCTTGCTCTTTGGTTGCCCCATCGGCGCGAGCAAGAATGTCGCGCGACCGCCGCATCAGATCATCCTTGACGGCGCCCTCGGGCAGGTAGCCGCCTAGACGGTGCATGGCGTCAGCCATATTGCGTCGGGCGGCCTCCATCGTTTCGGCTGTTCGCATGACTCTATCCTCCTTGGAAACAACAGACTGTTCTTGCGCTCGCGGCGTCAGCGCGGCGTCGACGCGACGTTGGAAAGGTAAAACGGCGCCTTCGTCGATCCAGTCGACGGGCTTGCGGAGCGCGTTGAGGGCAGGGGGCACGACGAAGACTTTCGCCGGTAGCTCGCGCGACGGGCGCAACTCGGGAATTCGCTCTGCGGGAACATCCAAATAGACGAGCCGCGACGGCCCGCTTTTCGCGCCAGAGAACTCGGCAAGCGCGCGATCGATGGAGAAGAGGGGCGCGCGGTGTGAACCGTCTTTCACCGCCTCGGCGCGATAGAGCCGCAGTACGCCGGCCGCAAGGGGTGGAAGAACAGCCGCCCGGCGCGCGGCCAATGATTTCCATTCAGAGGCGGCCTCGGCGGCGCGGCGACGACCCTCCTCGCGCGTCGGGCGATGAATTTCGCGGTTCTGCACCCGCTCGACGCGGCGGCGGACGCTTTCCGGCGCTATACGCCGTTCGACCATTTTCGCGTCTTTGAGCTTATAGGCGGGCGCGTGGGCTTGGTCGAAGCGACGAACAGCCTCCATGGGGATCTGACGTTCGCGCGCCTCCTCGGCGAGCGTCTGACGCCACCGGTTGAAATCCTGTATCCCCGGATGCAGCTTTTCGCCCCCGGCGCTCGTTAGCCTCACGGCGGCATGGACATGAATGTGCTGCCTGTTCGTGTGCATGACGAACACATACTCGTGGCCCTTGAACTCGCGCGCGAGCGTCGCGCGCGCGGCGTCCATGAACGCCTCCTTGTCGGTTCCTGGTTTCGCGCTCAAGATCACATGCGCAAAATCTCGAGGGCTGCTCGATCTCATGGCGGGGCGCCAGGTCTTGGCAATCTCCAGCGCCGGGTTGCAATTCTCAGGCTTCGGGCGATTCGCGTTGCTCGGCTGTTTTGCGAAATGGCGATCGGCGGCGTCTTCCAGACTCATGCCGGCGTCGGTCTCCGCAGGAACCGCGCCCGCCTTGGTGAGCGCCGCAAGTTGGGTTGTCGCGCCCTCGACGCCGTGCGCCCAAACGGGCGCCGAGAAATCGACGTCGCGGCCGAAGGCGTCCTCGATCTTGTCGCGGAAGCAACGAAGAGATTTCGCGTTGGCGTAAATCCGTTCCTTCTTTCCATATTCGCCTTTGCGCGCGCCGGCAGCGACAGCGACGAGATCCACAAGCGTGGAGTCGGCGCGCTCCTCCAGCCGCCAGGCGTAACGATGGCCGTCGAGGGCGACCGCGAGGCCGACCCGCACTTCCTCGGGACCGAGTCTGCCCTCGGATGTGAGGCTGATGCGGAAAATATCGTTCGAAGGCTCGCGCGCGTCGTCATCGCGCCAGTGCGCGGCGAGATCGTCGACGGCAGCCTTGCCGGTCACGAGAGTCCCATCCTCGCGTTCCAGGGTGAGCTGGCCCTTATCGCTCTGATAGTTAAGAAGCGAAGCGGCGCGCGCGCTCCCCGAGCCGTAGCTCGCGAGCTTCACGACGGCGGCTTGCGAGCCGGCGGCGAGACCGGCCTTAGCGGCGATCGATGCAGCGGGGCCTGAGGATCCAGACGAAGCGGCCTTGGCTGATAAAGACTTCACTCCCGGAGAAAACCGGGAAGCTGGGCGAATTGCAGGTTCCCCGCCGCGCCCACTTCCCGGCCGGCGCAGGGTCCATTCGTCTTCGACTTTCTCGCCGGCGCCGCCAAGCGGAGCGCCCGACCCAGTATAGGGCAGGCCGTTTGCAGGGGGTCGAGCCAATGGCGACGAACGGGCAGGGGAGGCGCCCGCTGCTTCGAAAGGCGCCCCAGAAGCTACCACCTCGAGCAGCGCCCGTCGTTCGCGAAAATCCCACGCCGTTCTAATCCCCCGCAAGCGCTCGGACACGGGACGCAGGTCATAAGCTGCAAGGTCGATCATTTCGAGCGCCCGGAGACGGCCGCCTCGGCGCGTCGATAGGATTTGACGCAAAGCGACCGATACAGCCGATCGAGCTCGCCGATCGCGCGGCTGACCGCTTCCAGATGACCCCTCATATCTTCGCTTTGGATCACATGTCCTGCGTTCATGTGATGGACGGCCTGATTGAGGTTGTTGCCGACGGCGCGCATCTGCCGGGTGAGCGCAATGACTTCGGCGCGCGCTTCCCCCGTGAACGTCGGCCCCAAAAGTGCAGCGGACCTCGCCAAGCGCCGCAACGCTTCGCTCGGCGTCACATTCAAGGACTCGCAAAACTCCCCAAAGAGCGCGTGTTCTTCCGCGCTCATTCGGACGCTGCGCGTCACTGCCTTATGGCGGGAACCCGTCTCCTTGTCCGTCATCTCTCAGGTCTGCCGTGAGGGTTCGGTTTGGCTTGGCCAAACCGCCGGACCCCAGATAGCCCGCCCGGCGAGGGCACATAAGAAAATGTGCTACATTTTCGGTATCCTGCCAAGATAAAATCAATCTCCAAAAGTATTAAATCATCAGCATGCTCATATACGATCATACATTACTCGCTTAGTGCTCACCTATGCGCGCGACATTTACATCACATTACATTGCCTAACTCACCAAAAACACAAGCGATGCGCAGGATAGTTCGCTTGGAGCCCATACAAAGCTCCATAGATCTCATTGAACGCTAATGATAAGAGCGCCACATGCGCACCCATGCTCATTAAAAGCTCATGCCATGCTCATACCGAGTTCAGGGCGCGCCCAAGCGATTATTCATCCTCCGCGCCAGCTGGGCGCGTCCGCCTGACGCCCGTTGCAAAGGTTGCCATTTTATAATATTTTGCAAGCATGGATCTCGAGGACCAGAAGGAGAGGCTGAAGCAACGGCTGCTCGCCGCTCCAAAGCGCGAGCGCAGCCTCACCTTCGCCGCGCTGCTGCGGTCCATGCGCGACGAGATCGCGAAGGTCAGCAAGGAAAAAAACCTTTCCTACAAGGACATTCAAGAAATGCTCGCCGCGGATGGCCTCAATGTCTCGATCGCTACGTTGCGTCGGCACCTCGGCGAAAAGCGTAAGGGGAGGGGAGGCGAACGTAGTGAGACGCCAAAAGCAGCCGGTGTGAACCTTCAGCCCGCGCCTCCAGAGTCGGCGCAGCCTTCCGGCGCTGCGCAGGCGGCGCCCATGAACAACGGCAAAAGATCGGAACAGGGCGCGGCGCGGCCGATCCCGCCAATGCCAAGCCCGATCATCCGGGCGCCCGACGCGGCGAGGGCCGGAGGACCGGGTGATCCATCCGTCCCCCGAGCGTCATCCTTTCCCATTCGACGAGACCGCGAGCAAATTTAGGAGCGCGCTTAATGAGCAAGGCAATTTACGTGGTGGGCGGCAGCAAGGGCGGGGTCGGGAAGTCGCTTGTTTCGATGGCGCTCGTCCACAATCTGACGCAAAGAGGCGAAGAGGTCTTCGTCATCGACGCCGACACCTCAAACCCCGACGTCTTCAAATCATACCAAAACGAAGTGGTCTGCGAACTCGTAAATCTGGACGAAGCGGATGGATGGATTCGCTTCGTCAACATCTGCGACGAAAACAAAGACAGCATTGTCGTCGTCAACACGGCGGCGCGAAACAACATGGGAGTCGCCGCTTATGGCCGGACGCTCAGCCAGTCCCTCGAAGAGCTCGAGCGCGAGCTGGTGACGCTGTGGATCGTCAATCGCCAGCGCGACAGCCTCGAACTGCTACAGGACTATGTCGATGCCATTCCGAACTCAAGAGTGCACGTTCTGAAGAACGGCTATTTCGGAGCCGATGCCAAATTCGAGCTTTACAATGGCTCCAAAGTGAAAGCTTCGGTCGAGAAGCAAGGCGGGCGTTCCCTGCTGTTCCCTGACATGGCCGATCGCGTGAGCGACGATCTCTACAGCAACCGCCTGAGCATCGCGCGCGCATGGCAAACCATGCCGATCGGCAATCGAGCCGAACTGCGGCGTTGGCTCGAAGAGGTCAACAAGGTATTAGCGACGATCGTCGCCGATGACTGACGCAGCCACAACGATCTCGAGCTTCGAAAGGCTGCTTGGACGCGCAGCGACCGAAAGCGAGCGGGAGCAGCTGCGACGGGTTCAAGCCGAGTTGGATCTGCGGGAAAATGACGCGCTTTGGCTCGTGATCTTCGCGCTTCAGTATTATGAGGGCCTCTATCGGCAGTTCCCCAAAGCGATAGCCGCGGAAGCGCAACGCGTTCTCTTGGAAACGAGAGTGGCTGCTGAGGCGACAATTCGAGCCGGCGCCGAATCGGCAAAAGCGGACTTGGCGAAGGCCATTGCGACCGCGGCGCGGGATGTGGCCCGTGACGTCGCAAGGCGGCAAATGATACAGTGGCTGATCGTCGGAATGCTTGTCGGCGCATCCCTCTTGAGCGCGGGCGCCTATGTCGGCGCGCGTTGCGGCATTTAGCTCGGCGAGGTCACCGTCAAACGGCGCCTCAACCCGCAGCCGGTCCGCCTTTTCATGCGCCACGCGTTAGACGCCAGTGCGTTGACAATAGCGGCGGATCGTATCGCGTAGACGATCATTGACAGGCGCCGGCTCGAGCAGCGCCTCAACGAAGGCATGACTGTTTCGCAGCGAGAGATTGAGGATTTCATGCTCCTCGATGGCCCGGCGCGCAGCGTTCTGAACGCTCGTCAGGACGAAATCCGTCACCGTACGGCCTTGCAGAGCGGCGGCGCGTTCTATTAGGCGCTTTTGCTCAGCTGTTACGCGCGCCTCCAGACGCTCCCCGCGGACGCGGCCCGACGAGCTTTTCGAAGCCTCGGCCATTTTTTGCTCCCCTTTGCCGCCAAATGTCCGGCCATCGGCCGGAATATCAAGCTAAGAGAGCAGGCGGCCTACATCGAGCTCCATTGACCCCTTGCTTAGAAAGGCATATGTCTTTGGCCTATGCTTGGAGGATTCGCCATGACCGAGGCGCGGCATGTGAAGCTATTCAGAAACGGGCGGAACCAGGCAGTTCGAATTCCTGTCGAGTTCGAGCTACCTGGCGACGAGGCGATCATGCGCCGCGAAGGCGACCGCCTCGTGCTCGAGCCGACGCGTAAGCGCGGCCTATTGGGGCTGCTCGAGACGATGGAGCCGCTCGACGAGGCGTTCCCCGAGATAGAAGATCGTCCGCCCGCGCCGGAAAAGATATTTTGACCCGCTATCTGCTCGATACGAACATCATTTCCGATTTGATCAGGAACCCGAAAGGCAAGGTCGCGAAGCACATCGCCCGAGTGGGCGAGAACAACGTCTGCACGAGCATCATCGTGGCGGCCGAGCTTCGCTATGGATGCGCGAAGAGCGGCTCGAAACGACTCTTGGAGGCGGTCGAGAACCTGTTGGGAGAGTTGGACGTCTTGTCTTTGGACGGACCTGCCGATGCGGAATATGGGAGGATTCGTGCCGAGCTGGAACGGAAGGGAAGCCCAATTGGGGGGAACGATCTGCTGATTGCCGCCCACGCTCTGGCGATCGAAGCAACGATGGTTACCGCCAATGTCGCGGAGTTCGCCCGAGTAGACGGGTTGAATGTGCAAAACTGGCTTTCATGAACGCCCGCGCCAAAAGGATCAGACGGGCGGACGAATGATGTTCGCATAATGGAGAGATATCCGGGAGCGCCGGTTCGTCGCCTAATCCAGGCCACGCGAAAAATACGCCGTCCACTCCGGCGCGGTCCGCGACCGGCTTCCAGAAAGAGGCGCTACCCGATGCCCTTGGAAGAAACAGAAGCTTCGACATGGCTTGATCCTACGATTGCCTGTAGCCTTCCGGGCGATGACGCCGCATGGGCTCTCTAGTGCGCTTGCGGTTTGGGGCGCCGGGCGTGAGATTTTGACCGAAAGAGCGACGGGGGCCCGAGGGGCCCCCGCAAGGATGGGCGTCAGCGGCTCCGCCGGCCCCGCGACTTTGCGGCTTCCTCCAACTTCTCCTTCTTGTCGGATTTCGCCATCAAGAGCGAGAGCTCGTTCACCGCGAAGGTCTGACCGTAGTGCGTTTCGCCATCTCTCTTCCATTCCGTCTGGAAGGGGGTGGAGCGGACGAGAACGAGGTCGCCGGGCTTGAGGCTCTCGGAGGCCCACTTGAGCAACCCGCCCTGGCGCTCGAAGACCGTGTGCTCATTCCAGTGCGTGCGCTCGACCCAGGCTCCGTCGCCGTTCTTGTAGTTGGCGTTGGAGGCAATTCTGACGATCAGGTTCTTGCCGACGCTCTTGACCGAAGCGACGTGGCCGATCTGGTTCATTTCACAAAGATGCGCCATTTTTTTTCTCCATCGTTGGGGGCCGTCCCCCGTTGCGATGGCGGTCGCTATTCGACGGCTGAGAAGGCTGCGGAGCCGCAAAGCGGGCAAGCGAAGCGCCGCGCGCCGACGTGACGATGAATTTTGCATGGCGAGGAATTGCCGCGCAGGGGCAAGGGGAACGTATGGCCGCCCCGTCTGCAAGCATCTTTATCGAGGTGACGACTGATCAGTTTGCGTCAACGTATCCGGCCTTCGAAGCACAGC
>RXIY01000119.1 GCA_003963405.1 Hyphomicrobiales bacterium | reverse complement strand
GGGGGAAGGACCGGCGGGCCCTTGCGGGAGGGGAGATCGGCGGCGAGCGCAGAACCAGCGGTCAGCGCGAGCGCGGCGACGGAAAGAGCGATTTTTTTCATTCCAGCCTCTTTGAACAAATTTTGTCGGAACCGCGCCCAAGCGCACGCTTCCAACCTTTTCGCCTGGCCTGGCCGGAGAAACGATTCAGTTCCCCGCTCAGCCATGGCCCTATCCATCAGCAGCCCCCCTGCACAGTCAACGAAATCCGTCCAACAGACTGAGGCTTAACCGCAGTTTGAGCCTGTGCTGTTGCGTAAAAGTCACGAATTAACGGCAGGCTTATTGCCAAGCTCAAGTAATGATTTTGAACTAATCTTTAGCTTTGCCATTTCCGTTGCATTGCGTTTGGCAGGACTCTGCCTTCTGAGCCGCCAATGGGTTTGGGATTTCTGGCTGCGGGAACAATTCACGGCCGCTGCTTGCCAAGAGAGAGAGGCTTTGGCATATGTCGCTTGCCGCGCGTCGCGCGGAAGGAGACGTGGCCGAGAGGCTGAAGGCGACGGTTTGCTAAATCGTTATAGGGGAAACCCTATCGTGGGTTCGAATCCCACCGTCTCCGCCAGCTCCCTTGCGGTCGCGAGGATGAGGTCTGGCGATGAATGAATTCGGGAACGGCTTTCTACTCAATGCGGTGATCGGCTTCGCTCTGGCGCTGCTGGTTTCCTTCGCCTTCGTCTGGTTCGGCTGATCACCCGACCGCCAGATAAGCGCAGAAAACCGCGACGCCGAGCACAAGGGCGGAAAGGGTGACGAGGGTGACGCGGGTCGCCGCTGGCGTATGCGCCTCGCCATCTTCGATCAGGCGCGCCGTCTGCAAAAACCTCAACGTCGCGACGATGATCAGGGCAACGCCGGCCCCGACGAGCGTTATGCCGCCATAGCGGCCGGATGGACTGGCCAGGTGGTGAAATCGCATCGGCGCCGATTCGCCGGCCTCCCCCGCCATGGCGAGCAGAAACAGATTGAATCGCTCGATGACGAACCCGAGCGCGATGACGGCGACTCCCGTCCGTATCCAGGCCAGAAAAGTCCGCTCATTCGCGGCGATGTTCGTATAGTCGCGGATCATCGGGCAATCCTCCTGTCTTCCTGCATGTAGGTCGCCCATCATTGCCGCCACAGCGACGAATGCCTATAACATCGGGGGCGTGGCGAAGCCGCGCCCGAGGCCACACTCCAATTCTCTCGAGGTGAAATGCCCTGGAGCGATCAAGGCGGACCCCGCAATCACAACAACGATCCATGGGGGCAGCCGGGCGGTCCCTGGGGGCAAGGCTCGGGTGGCGGCCAGCCGCCGGACCTTGAGGAAATCCTGCGCCGCAGCCAGGAGGGGCTCAAACAATTGCTGCCCTCCGGCTTCGGCGGCAGCGGGGTCGCCATTCTCGTCCTCCTGACGCTTCTCGCCTGGCTGATCTCGGGCTTTTACACGGTGGGACCCAACGAAATCGGCCTCAATCTGATTTTCGGCAAGTATCGCGGGAAGACCCAGGCGGGTCTCAATTACAATCTCCCGGCCCCCGTCGGCTCCGTCGTCAAACTCGCCGTCACGGATCGGAACGTCACGGACGTCGGCTTCCGTGAAGAAGCGGCCCCCGTCGAGGGACGCCGGCGCGGCCCGCAGAGTCCGCGCCTGGGGCCGGAGGCGCCCGAGGAGAGCCTCATGCTCACGGGCGATGAGAATATCGCTGACATCAAGTTCCGGGTTGTCTGGCAGATTGATCCGTCCAAACCCGAGGATTACGCCTTCAATGTCGCCAATCCGCACACGACGGTGAAAGCCGTGGCGGAGAGCGCGATGCGCGAGATCGTCGGCCAGGCGCAAATCCAGAAAATTCTGACCGCCGACCGAAAACTCATCGAGCCCGCCTGTCAGGCGCTGATGCAGAGGGTTCTCGACGATTACCATAGCGGCGTGCTGGTGCTTCAGGTGCTGCTGCTCTCCGTCGATCCGCCGCAGCAGGTCATCGCGGCCTTTCGCGACGTGACGGCCGCGCAGCAGGATTTGCAGCGTCTCGGCAACGAGGCCGAGGCCTATGCGAATCGCGTGGTGCCCGAAGCGCGCGGCGCCGCGGCGCGCATCCTCCAGGAGGCCGAGGCCTATCGCGAGCAGATGGTCGCCGAGGCGCGCGGCCAGGCCGCCCGATTCGAGAAGATTTACGAGCAATACAAGAACGCCCCGGCCCTCACCCGGCAGCGCCTCTACATCGAAACCATGGAGCGGGTGCTCGGCGGCGCCGAGAAGGTGATTCTCGACGACCCCGCCAAGGGCGGCGCCAGCGTCGCGCCCTTCGTGCCCCTGCCCTCTTTCGCGCCTTTCCACGGAGGCCAGAAGTGAAAAACGGCCTTCTCTTCGTCTTCGCGCTGCTGGGGCTCATCGCCCTCGCCCTCGCCGGCGGCGCGCTCTTCACGGTCGAGCAGACCGAGCAGGCGCTGGTGCTGCGATTCGGCGAACCGGTCGCCGGCCGCGGCCTGATCACCGAGCCGGGGCTGCATTTCAAGATTCCGCTCATCGAGAATGTGGTGAGCTTCGACAATCGCATCCTCGATGTCGAGAGCCCGAATCTCGAAGTGCTGGCGGCGGACAATCAACGGCTCGAAGTCGACAGCTTCATCCGTTACCGGATCGTCGACGCGCTGAAGTTCTACCAGTCAGTCAACAGCGTGCTGGGCGCCAACAACCAGCTCGGATCGGTGCTGAATTCGGCCGTGCGCCGGGTGCTTTCAGAGGCCAATCAGCAACAGATCGTCCGCGACGAGCGCGCGGCGCTCATGGCCCGCATCAAGGAGCAGGCCGACGCGGAAGCGCGGCGCTTCGGGGTGCAGGTCGTGGACGCCCGCATCCGGCGCGTCGACCTGCCTCAGCAGATTTCGGAAAAAGTCTACGGCCGGATGCAGACCGAGCGTCAGCGCGAGGCGTCGGAGTATCGGGCGCAGGGCTCCGAACAAGCGCAGAAGATCACCGCCAGGGCGGATCGCGACGTGGTCGTCCTCAAGGCCGAAGCGCAGCAGAAGGCGGATCAGATCAAGGGTGAAGGCGATGCGGAGCGTAACCGCATTTTCGCCGAAGCTTTCGGCAAGGATCCGGACTTCTTCGCCTTCTACCGATCAATGCAGGCCTATGAGGCGGCCTTCAAGCCTGGAGAGACGCGATTCCTCGTCAGCCCGCGTTCTGAATTCTTCCGTTTCTTCTCGGCGCCGGAAGGGGCGCCCGAATCGCAAACGACGCCGCCGCCTGAGCCGGCGCGAAAGCGATAGACGGCGCGGAATGGCCGCAGACGGGAGTTTCAGTCGGAATCTGCTCCATATTGTTGAATTGGCATGAGTTCCTGCCGGTTGTCCGCTTCCCTGAAACCGGAAAGCGCGCTAAAGGTCCAGAGTCCCTTCAGGAGACAGTACGCATGACATCCGCATTTCGTCGCGCCGCCACGGCGCTCGCGACGGCGACTTCCCTCTGGCTTGCCGCGCCGGCATGGGCACCGGCTTGGGCCAAGGGTCCCGATTCTCTCGCCGATCTCTCAAACCAGGTCTCTGACGCCGTGGTGAACATCTCCGCGACACAGACGGTCGAGACGAAGCGCAAGGGCGGCGACATGCCCGGCATGCCGCCGGGCATGGGCGGCCCCGGCGCGCCCTTCGACGATCTCTTCGAAGAATTCTTCCGCCGCCGGCAGGGACAGGGCGCGCCGGATCTCCCGCGCCAGCGTAAGTCCTCCTCGCTCGGCTCAGGCTTCGTGATCGACGCCTCCGGCATCGTCATCACCAATAATCACGTCATCTCCGACGCCAATGAGGTGACCGTGATCTTCAACGACGGCCAAAAGCTGAAGGCGGAGATTCTCGGCAAGGATCAGAAGGTCGACGTGGCTGTTCTCAGGGTGAAGCCCGAGAAGCCGCTCAAGGCGGTGAAATTCGGCGACAGCGACAAGGCCCGCGTGGGCGATTGGGTGCTCGCGGTCGGCAACCCGTTCGGGCTGGGCGGCTCCGTGACGGCGGGCATCGTTTCGGCGCGCAACCGCAACATCGACAGCGGTCCCTACGACAATTACATCCAGACCGACGCATCCATCAACAAGGGCAACTCCGGCGGCCCGCTGTTCAACATGGACGGCGAGGTGATCGGCATCAACACGGCGATTCTCTCGCCCTCCGGCGGCTCGGTGGGCATCGGCTTCGCCACGCCCGCCAACACTGTCCTGCCCGTCATCGAGCAGCTCCAGCAATATGGCGAAACGCGGCGCGGCTGGCTCGGCGTGCGGATCCAGAATGTGGACGACGCGATCGCAGAGACCCTCAACCTTGGCCCGGTGCGCGGCGCGCTTGTCGCCGGCGTCGACGACAAGGGACCGTCGAAGCCGGCGGGAATCAAGGCCGGCGACGTCATCGTCAAATTCGACGGCAAGCCGATCAAGGAATCGCGCGACCTTCCGAAGCTCGTGGCGGCGACGCCGGTCGGCAAGGATGTCGAGCTCGTGATCGTCCGCAGCGGCAAGGAAGAGACGAAGAAGGTCAAGCTAGGCCGCCTGGAGGATGGCGAGAAGGTCGCCTCGCGAGAAGACGGCAAGGAGAAATCCGAGCAGACTGGCCCGTCGTCGCAGAGCGCGCTGGGTCTCGAGCTCTCGCGCCTCACCGACGAGCTCCGCGCGCGCTATCAGATCAAGGATGCGGTCAAGAGCGGCGTGCTGATCACCTCGGTCGACCCCTCCTCCAGCGCGGCCGAGAAGCGGCTGCAGCCCGGCGAGGTTCTGCTCGAGGTGAACCAGGAGCCGGTCAGCGATCCCGCCGACGCGGTCAAGAAGATCAAGGCGCTCAAGGACTCGGGCAAGAAGACGGCGCTGCTGATCGTGGCCAATGGCCAGGGCGACGCGCATTTCGTCGCCCTGCCCGTCGAATAAGACTTCGAGCCCCTCGCCCTGTCCTCTCCCCGTGCACGGGGAGCGGGCTCGGGAGAGGGGTTGATCCTTTGTTACAAATCCCGAATCTCGTCCTTCCGATACCCTTGCGCGTAAAGCAGCGCCGTCAGGTCCGAGTGATCGATTCGCGCCGCCGCGGCTTCGGCCACCTTGGGCTTGGCGTGGTAGGCGACCCCCAGTCCCGCCTCGCGCAGCATGTCGAGATCATTGGCGCCGTCGCCGATGGCGAGGGTCGCTTCATGCGGCAGGCCGAGTCGGGCGCGCAAGCCGGCAAGCGCCGCACGCTTGCCTTCGCGCCCCTGCACGGGCGCCACAACGACACCCGTCAGCGCGCCCCCTGCGATCTCCAGCCGGTTCGCGAAGGCCTCATGGAAGCCGAGCCGCGTCGCCACGGCTTCGGTGAACTGCGTGAAGCCGCCCGAGACGAGCGCCGTGTGCGCCCCATGCCCGCGCATGGTGGCGACGAGCGCGCGCGCGCCCGGCGTGAGGGTGAGGCGGGGGAGAAGCGTCTCGATCTCATCGAGGGTCACGCCGGCAAGCAGCGCCACGCGCTCCCGCAGCGCCGCCTCGAAATCGAGTTCGCCCGCCATCGCCCGCGCGGTGATGGCGGCGATGCGCGCGCGTATCCCGGCGAAATCCGCAAGCTCGTCGAGGCATTCCTGCTCGATCATCGTCGAATCCATGTCCGCAACGAGCAGGCGCTTGCGACGCGTCTCTGCTGATTGAACGACGACGTCGACCTTCTCTCCGTCCAGCGCCGCCTCGAGCCGCAAGCGCGCGGCGGTCACGTCGCCTCCTTCGAAAAAGGCGTCGGCCGCAAGGTCGGGGGCGAGCCAGTCGAGCGGCGGAGCGACAAGGCCCGCCTCGTTGAGCGCGCGCCGCGCGATCGCCCTGTCGAGCGCCCCTCCCTGCCCCGCGACAAAGGTTGCAACGAGTCTTTCCGGCTTTGACATCTCGCTCATTTAAGCCGCTATAGCGCCATGTCCGCACGCGCCATTCTCATTGCAGGTCCGACCGCCTCGGGCAAGTCGGCGCTCGCCGTCGGTGTCGCCAAACGCATCGGCGGCGCAGTGATCAACGCCGATTCGATGCAGGTCTATCGCGATCTGCGAATCCTGACTGCGCGGCCGACGCCACAGGAAGAGCGCGAGGTCCCGCATCTTCTTTTCGGTCACGTGGACGCCGCCGTGAATTATTCCGTCGGGCGCTACCTCGCCGATCTCGCCCAAACGCTCGCGGAGCTCGGCGCTCGCGGCGTCACTCCGGTCATCGCCGGAGGCACGGGCATGTATTTCAAGGCGGCGCTCTACGGCCTCTCCGACATCCCCGCCGTGCCGGAGGAGGTGCGCGCGAAGATGCGCGCAGCGGCTGAGGGCAAGAGCCCGCAACAGCTGCACGCGGAGCTCTCCGCCTGCGACCCCGAGACGGCCGCGCGCCTGCGCCCGACCGATCCGCAGCGAATCCTGAGGGCGCTCGAGGTTTTCGCCGCGACCGGCAGGCCGCTCGTCTCCTTTCAGGGACCGCGCAGCGCGCCGCTGCTCGATCCCGCGAGCCCTGCCTTCTTCCTCGCGCCAACGCGCGAGACGCTCTATGCGCGCATCGACGCGCGCTTCGACAAGATGATGGAAACGGGCGCGCTCGAGGAAGTCGCGGCGTTGCGCGCGCGCCATCTCGATCCGGCGTTGCCGGCCATGCGCGCGCATGGCGCGCCGCATCTCATCGCCTATCTCGACGGGCGCATGTCGCGCGAAGAAGCGGTCATGCGCGGCAAGCTCGACACGCGCCGCTACGCCAAGCGCCAGTTCACCTTCGCCCGGCATCAGCTGCCGGGCTTCGAATGGCTCTCCGGCGAGGGGCCGTGGACCGCGCTCGAAGGCGGCGTCGCGCGGTGGGGCTGACCGACGGACATCTGGAAGAAAGACAGCACGATTTCCATGGCGATGAGCACGATGATGATCCATTCGAGCCGGACCGAACGGTCGGCGTCGATCAGATCGGTCAGCGCCCGCGCCGTCTCGCCGATGACGTCGATCTTGGCGTTGAGCGTGCGTCCGCGCGCCTCGAGCTCATATTCGTCTTCGAGACGCGCATAGAGGCGCTCAAGGTCCGGCCGGTCCCACAGCACGTCCGGCTTGTCTTCGACGGCGACGCGGCCCGAGACGCGGTGGCGCACGAGCAGCGTCTGGCCAATGAGCTCCAGCATCGACTTGCGCCGCCAGGGCGGCCGGCCCTTGCTGGCGAGTTCGGCGGCGAAGGGCTCGATCGTATCGAAGACGGCGTTGACACGCCTCTCGTCGCGGGCGAGCGCCACGCTCTTGGCCAGAGCGTCGGCAATGACGAGCAGACGCGGCTCGGAGAGATCCTTCACCGCCAGACGCCCGTTCGGCAGCGCCTTCTCCTCGCCCTCATACGCGGTCTCGATGACGAGCGTCTCGTCGTCGCCGCGCGAGGCTCCGGCGACTCGGGCCCCAATTCTCGTCACGATCTCGTCCTCTTCGAGCGGCGACAGGCCGAAGAGCACCGCAACCCCGAAACGGTAGAGAACCGCGAAGCCCGCCTGCCCCGCATGAAAAGCGAGCGGCGCGGTCGAGACGAGATCGGCCCGCTCCAGCCCGGCCGTATCGATGCGTTCCCCCAGAAGAAGCGCGCGCGCCGTCATGGTCTGCACATGCGGCATGGTCGCTCCCAGTTCAATTTCAGTCATCAGCCACCCGTCAAAAGACGCGTCCCGCCGCCCTTCGGCGGCGCCAAAATGAGCATCATGCATGCCTTGCATGACGGCGGCAAAAACGCTAGCTAGCGCAGCAATCCGAGCAGGACCCCTGAAGAGACCCTCACATGACCTATGTCGTCACGGAAAATTGCATCAAGTGCAAGTATATGGATTGCGTGGAAGTCTGTCCGGTGGACTGCTTCTACGAAGGCGAGAACATGCTCGTGATCCATCCGGACGAATGCATCGACTGCGGGGTCTGCGAACCGGAGTGCCCGGCGGAGGCCATCAAGCCCGACACCGAGGAGAACCTCGAGAAGTGGCTGCAACTCAACGCCGAAATGGCGCAGAACTGGCCCAATATCACGATCAAGCGCGATCCTCCGGCCGACGCCAAGGAATGGGACGGCAAGCCGGGCAAGTATGAAGGCCATTTCTCCGCCGAGCCTGGACAGGGCGACTGAGCAACGCGAAAGGCGCCTGGTTTCCGGGCGCCGATTCGTTTCTGCGGCCTCAACAGGCGCCGGCGCGCAATCGTCAAGGGGTTTCCACAGGCTTAATTTACGCGAAACACCCGTGTTTTTAGAGAGTTGGCGACAGCGCTCAAAGCCATTATGATGCGCCTTGCGGGTCATTGTCTTTGATTTTCGCCGTCTTGCATGGTATACAGTGGGGTAGGAAGCGCCGCAGCATCGTCATGCGGCTGAACCACTGGCTGCTCACAGCAAGAGAAAGCGCGCGCTTGGCCCTAGCGTCATCTGCCCTACTTCGCCGCGCCTCTAGCTAAGGTGTCAGATCGATAAACCTGCCGGCCGGTTGTGTGTCTGGCGGCGGGAAGGTCTGTAATTCGTCCCGTCTCCACAGCGGGACGTAGAAGGAGTGCCCCGCGTATGCCGTCCGCCAAAAAGAACGAGAAAACAAAAGGGGCGAGCGCATCGGCGACGTCCCAGCGTTCCAGCGGCCCGGCGACAATAGCCGCCAAAGCGCCTGCAGCCCGGAGCGCCGCCGGCAAGGCCCAGACGGCTCGCGCGGCGAGGGCCGCGAGCAGCGGCGCCGCCAAGACTGGCTCTGCAAAGTCAGTTGTCGAAACGGCCGCGAAGGCTCCGGCGCCCAAGAAATCCGCCGCCAAGACGGCGAAGACCGCAGCCAAAACCACCACCAAGGCGACGGTGGAGCGGGTTCCCGAGGGTTTGGAGACGCCCGCGGCGACGCCCGCGCGCGCGGCTCCGAGCAAGAATGAGGCGGCGCGCGGCGCAGCCACGATCGAGGCCGCCGAGAGGATGGCTCCAGCCAAGCCGGCGTCCAAGCCGGTTGTGAGCGCCTCGAAACATCCCGCGCCGCCCTCCAAGGCGGCCGGACTTGCTGCGACGGCCTCGGCAGGAGAGCCTGCGGGCCACGCCAAACCTGCGCCAGCCATTCAACAGCCTGCGTCGGGGCCGGTCGGCGCGGCTTCCCCAAAGGCCGCAAAAATTTCCACCGCCGCGACAAAAGCGCGCGGCGGCTCCTCCGCCTTCCCCGCCGCCGCGCCCGCGGCGTCAGGAAAGATTTCCGCAACCACGACAGCCGGCGAAGATAAAAAATTGGCAAAAAAAAACGAGCCCTCCGTTATGACGGCGCCCGTCGCCGCCGAAAAGACTGCGAACGAAACCAAAGTCGCCGCGAAACCGGCGCCCGCGCCGGCGAAAGCCAAGCCGACTGGCCAGAAGCATGGGTTCAAGCTGAACGAATTCATTGTCTACCCGGCGCATGGCGTCGGCCAGATCATCGGCATGGAGACGCAGGAAGTCGCGGGCTTCAGCCTTGAGCTGTTCGTGGTGTCCTTCATCAAGGACAAGATGATCCTCAAGGTGCCGACGAGTAAGGTGAGCAATGTCGGCATGCGCAAGCTGGCGGAGACCAATGTGGTCGACAAGGCCCTGTCGACGCTGAGCGGGCGCGCGCGCATCAAGCGGACCATGTGGTCTCGCCGTGCGCAGGAATATGAGGCCAAGATCAACTCGGGCGATCTCGTCACAATCGCCGAGGTCGTTCGCGACCTTTATCGCTCGGACACGCAACCGGAGCAGTCCTACTCCGAGCGCCAGCTCTACGAGGCGGCTCTCGATCGCATGGCCCGCGAAGTCGCGGCCGTGCGCAAGCTCATCGATTCCGAGGCGCTGAAGCTCATCGAATCCTTCCTGCAGAAGGGCCCGCGCCGCGGCCAGAAGACCGAATCTGACGCAGCTGACGACGCTGACGAGGAGGATGTCGATCGCGCAGCGTAAAACCTCGCGCGCTAGCTCCGAAGAAAAGTGAAGCGCCTCGTGCCGGCACGAGGCGCTTTTCTTTTCTGCGTCTCACGCCATGGGAGACGCTTCGTCGGGCATGTCGTCGTCCTTGAGGCGCGACAGCGCCTTGCGCAATTTGGTCAGGGCGCGGCTCTCGATCTGACGCACGCGCTCCTTGGAGATTCCGAGTTTGTCGCCAAGCGTTTCCAGGGTGACGAGGTTCTCGGTGAGCCTCCGCTCCTGAACGATTCTCAACTCCCGCTCGGAAAGAATGGCGAGCGCATCCTTCAGCCACTTGGCGCGGCGGTCGGAGTCGAGGTTTTGCTCGACCACTTCATCGGGCAAGGGCGAGTCATCGACGAGGAAATCCATGCGCTGGGCAGATCCCGCCGCCTCGTCGTCAACGAGTTGCGCATTGAGCGACACGTCGGAGCCTGACAGGCGCGAATCCATCATTTCGACGTCGGCGCGCGACACGCCGAGGGTTTGCGCGATTGTCTCGTAAGCTTCGCTCGCGCTCACGGCCCCAGGCTCGCTGGACAGCCGCGCCCGCAGGCGTCGAAGGTTGAAGAACAGAGCTTTCTGCGTCGAGCTGGTGCCGCCGCGCACGATCGACCAGTTGCGCAGGACATAATCCTGGATCGAGGCGCGTATCCACCAGGTGGCGTAAGTCGAGAAGCGCACGTCCCGCTCGGGCGCAAAGCGCGCGGCGGCCTCGAGCAGGCCGACATGGCCCTCCTGAACCAGGTCGGCGATCGGCAGACCATAGTGGCGGAACTTCGCGGAGATGGCGATGACGAGCCGCATATGGGCGGCGGTCAGCTTGTGCAGGGCCCGCCTGTCGCCCCGTTCGCGCCAGGCGATCGCCAGGTCTTTCTCTTCGTCCCTCTCCAGGAAGGGGGCGTCAGCCGCCGCCTTCATCAGCTCCCTGCCCAGTCCCGGAAGATACGCCATGGCCCGATCTCCATAGCGCGCTATCTCAAATCATGTCTCAGAGATATCCGCGCGTTTTTTGAACAACTCTAGGCGTTCAACCCGCGGGCGCGCGTCATGTTCCGGGCCGCGCCGGCGTCACTCCGTTACGATTTTGTAACGTTCTCCCGCGACGACCGGCTCATTCTCATCCAAACCGTTGAGCAACCTAAAGTATTCCAAAGGACGATTGGGCGTGGTCATCTGCGCCGCAAGGCTTTCCTGCGTGTCCGTGAGACCGGCCGAGATTACGGAAATTTTAAGCGCATGGGCCTCGCGCGCCTCCTCCGGGGTGATCCGCCTGAACGACAAGATGGACTCGTCGAACCGTTTTTCCGCCTCGTCGGTCAGAGATCTCGCCGCGAAGATGAGGCGGTAGAGGCTGTCGCCGGACTGGATCACGGCGATCCGGAAGTTCCACTCGCCCGCGCGCGCGACGGCGGTGATGGCGGGCAGACCATTGATGTCGAGCTTCCGGACGGTGGAGGGGAGCAGGCCGTCGACCCAGCCGGACGCAAGATAGGCTTCGAGGCCCTCCGAGGCCGGGAGACGCACCGTATCGAGGCGCAGCGCCTCATTATCAGCCTGCCGCACGCCGAATACCGCCTCGCTCGAATTTTCGAGCAGGAACCCCTCCGGCGCGACGAATGTGAAACGCAGACGCGGATGGGTGAATCTGCGGTCACGGACATAGCCCTCCATGGGATCGTCCCCGAAAGCCAGCCCGTTGATCGCCATCAGATAGCCGCTGCGGTCACGCTGGCCGATCCCCGGCGCGCCGATCTGGCGGGCGACCGCAACGGCGCGGGCGACGCGCTCGGGCGTCGAGGGGTGGGTCGACATGATGTCGAAGCCCATCGAATCCCGGCGCTTGCCGTAGAGAGCCTGCCGCAGTTCCGAGGAGCGGCCAAGGGCGGTGAGAAAGCGCGCCGCGCCGTAAGGGTCGTAGCCAGCCCGCGCAATCACCTTCACGCCCGCCTCGTCGGCGTCGAGCTCCTGCTGCCGCGAGAAGCTCGCCACGGAGAGTCGTTGCTTGGACCGCTCTTCCTCGCCCTTCTGCCGGTTCTGGATCACGGTGGCGGCCTGCGAGATCACCGCCGCCTCGCGCTCCTTTTCCGCCCGCAACGCGCTGTGCCGCAGCGTGACATGGGCGATCTCATGCGCCATGACCGCCGCCGCCTCGGATGCGTCGGAGGCGAGAGCCAGAAGGCCGCGCGTCACGTAGAGATTGCCGGAGGGCAGCGCGAACGCGTTCACAACCGGGGTGTTCAGGATCGTGACCTTGTAAGCCGCCTGCCCCGGCGTGTCGCTCGACTGGGCGAGCTTGCCGAGAATCGCATCAAGATAGCGCTCGGCCGCGGGCGCCTGATATTCGCCGCCGAACTGCGCGAGCAGCTCCTTGTGCTGAACCGAGGCGCGATTCTCCGTCCTGGCCGCGGCTGGCTTTTCCGGCGACGGCGGTGGTGGGGCGGAAAAAAGACTCCCCTGCCGCTCCAGCTCTGCGCAGCCTGAAAAGGCGAGCGCAAAGGCGATGGCAAACGCCGCCCGCGACAGAAGTTCAGGGCGCAGCAGGCTCGAGAATCTCGATCTCGGCCGGCGACGAAATTTCGATGCGCGGTCCAAAAGCTGCCTCAACAAGTCCCCGTACGCGCACCATCCGCCCAACCAGCGCCCTGGGATCGATTCCGGACGACTGCAAAATAGCCAAATTGCGGCGCAGCACCACGACGGACGCGTTATCGGCGCGCTTTTGGCCAAAATTCAGGTAGAGGGCCGCCTTGCTTTCGCCAACCGACCTGATTTTCCCTTCCAGGATTATCATGCCCTTGCGCTGATGCAGCGATGCTGCGACGCCCTCGCCAGTGGAAACCGGCCGGGCGGCGGCCTCGGCCCAGAGGCCGCGCGACGCCTCCCGTGCGCTCGCTTCTGCCGCGCGATATTCGTTTGCGCAAGGCGTCGCGGGCGGGTCCGGCCGGAATCGGGCGAGCCCTTCCTCGAGCAGCGCGGCGCCGACCGAAACGATGGGCGCCGCGGCGCCCTCTCCGGCCGGGGCATAGGCCCGCGCTGGCGCGCGTCCCCAGCGATCGGGGCCAGAGGCGAGCGCGCCAATGAATATGTCCCGTCCGGCGAGCCAATCCGAGAGGCGCTTGCGCGCGGCTTCGCTCATGTCTTTCCCGCCCTTCTCGCCGGCGGGCGGCGGAAATTCGAGCCCCGAGAGCGCCGCGCGCCTTCCATCGTCGAGAAGGAGGTCGAAATCGCCATTTATGGCGGCGACTGTCGCGGGAATCGCATTATCGAGCGAACACGGACCCGATTCGGCCGCGGCCGTGACGGCGCCCGCCGGCCCTGACGAAAAAAAGTGAAGGTAAAGCAAAGCGAGAGCCGTACCCATGAC
Organism: Hyphomicrobiales bacterium; assembly: GCA_003963405.1. Taxonomy (GTDB): domain Bacteria; phylum Pseudomonadota; class Alphaproteobacteria; order Rhizobiales; family Beijerinckiaceae; genus Methylocystis. The sequence goes on along the minus strand of RXIY01000119.1, from coordinate 2,878 downwards.
GGGGGTCAACCGGCGTCGAGGGAAAAAGATGCTCCCTCCCGCGGCGACTAGGATCATCATCGCTCAATGTTAAGCTCACGTTTTCGGCCTGGCAACGCCGTACGCCCAATTTCGGCCCCATGCGCGTCTATCATGTGCGCTCGCGAGCCAATTCGGCCTGGCTTCCGGCGCGGCCGTCCGACCCCCATATACATATCCATGATTTCTCGTATCGCCGTTACCGCCGCCCTCCTTCTCAGCACGGGGGCCGCCTTGGCTTATGATCCCTATGACGGGCCGGGTCCGGAGCCCGGCAGGCCGAGGTCCCAGATCTACAATCGGTCCGGCGAGTTCGACGGACCCGGCGAGCCGGATGGCGGCCCGCCCGACGCCTCCGCCCTCGTCACTCGCATCGACCGGCTGGAAGGCGAAATCCGCCGCCTCACCGGGCAAAACGAGGAATTGCAGCACAAGGTGCAGACGCTCGAAGAGCAGTTGCGCGCCGCCCGGGACGGGGCCGCCGCGCGGCCCGGCGAATCGCCTCCCTCGAGCCCGCCTGCTTCTCCGCCGGCGCCCGCCGCCGGCCCTGCGCCGGCCTCGGCTCCCGCCGCGCCCTCCACGGGGCGGCGCGGCGACGCATTCGATCCGGCGTCGAATCCCGCCGCTCCGGGGGCGCCCCGGCCGATCGGGACGACCGTCCCTTCCGAGCCCCTGACCTCGGCGCCGAAAACGGCCGCCGGTTCGGTCACGGCCGCGCCCCCGGTGCGCGAGGTAGGACAGCCGCTCGACATCGCCCACGGGCGACTCGTCGGCGACCAGACGACCGCCTCGCCGGAGATCGCCCCGGCGCCGCCCGCCGCCCCGGCCGGTCCCAAGGAAGAATATGAGGAAGCCGTCGCCACGCTGAAGGCGGGCAAGTTCGAGGCCGCGGAGAAATCGCTCGAGACCTTCCTCGCCAAGAACCCGAAGAGCAAATTCGCTCCTGCCGCCACTTTCAATCTCGGCGAAAGCTTCTTCCTGCGCGGCCGGCATCGCGAAGCGGCGGAGAAATATCTAGAAATCTCGCAAAAATACGCTCAGTCGGCGCAGGCGCCCGACGCGCTGCTGAGGCTTGGCCAATCGCTTGGCGCCATGGGCGCCAGGGAGCAGGCCTGCGCCTCTTTCAGCGAGATCGGCGCCAAATATCCGGGTTCCTCGCCGCGCATCCGGGAGGCCGCGCAGCGCGAAAGCCGGAAGCTGCAATGCTGACCTTGCGGATGACCTTGAGCGGCGGAATCGGCGCTTGAGGCCGCGAGTCGAGCGCGCCCTCGATCTCCTCGCGCCGCACGCAAGACTCCTGCTCGCGGTTTCGGGCGGCCCTGATTCGGTCGCTCTCATGCTCCTTTGCGCGCAGTGGCGAGCGCGCCCCAGCCATGAGGTCGCCGTCGCCACGGTCGACCATGGTCTGCGCCCCGACTCGCACGCCGAGGCCAGGTTGGTCGCCGATTGGGCGCGCGCGCTCGGCTTCGAGCATCACCTTTTGGAGTGGGAGGGGGAGAAACCCGCGACGCGCATCCAGGAACGCGCGAGGGGGGCGCGCTACGCACTGCTTGCGGATTGCGCCGCTCGCATCGGGGCCAGCGCCATCGTCACTGCCCATCATGCCGACGATCAGGCCGAGACGATCCTCTTTCGCCTCGCCCGCGGTTCGGGCGTCTCGGGTCTCGCCGGCATGGCGGCCAGCGCCCGCTGCAACGGCTTGGCGCTACTGCGGCCTCTGTTGGGCTTGCGCAAATCGACGCTCGTCGGCGTCTGCGAGGCCGCGGGCCACCCCTATGTCAGCGATCCATCCAACGCCAATGAGGCTTATGCGCGCGTAAAGCTGCGCAGGCTCATGCCCATGCTGGAGGAACTCGGCCTTGGCGCAGAGGCGTTGCTGCGGCTCGGAACCCGCGCCGCCCGCGCCAGCGACGCGCTAGACGCCTGCGCCGCGCGCCTTCGCGCCCGCGCGCTCCTTGAGGCCGGGGCGGAATCGGCGCGCTTCGACGCCGCTGCGCTCCGCAGGGCGCCGCTGGAGCTTCTGCAAAGGCTGCTCGCCGTCGAGATCGCGCGGATCGCGCCACGGTCTCAGCTGCGCCTCGACAGGTTGGAGCGCGCCGCCCAGCGTCTCGCGGAGGCCCTGAACGACGACCATAAGTTACGGATGACGCTCGCCGATCTTCTGCTCGACGCTGAGAATGGCTCAGTTACGCTGCGACCGGCGCCGCCGCGCCGGGGAAGCGCACAGAAAGGGGCAGAAGGTTCTTGACCTTGAGCCTCGTCTCTCTTGGCAAGGGAGCAGGGCGCGCCTAGATTAAAACGAGCCTGGCGCCGTCGCGGGGGATCGTCCCGCGCGCAACGGCTCCATCATGGATTATGCAATGAACGCAAACTTCAGGAACCTCGCCCTGTGGGCCATCATTGGTCTGCTGGTGGTGGCGCTTGTCATGCTGTTCCAGCAACCGGGCCAGCGGACGCCGATCCGGGACATTTCGTTCAGCGAGCTGCTCACGCAGATTGACCAGGGGCGCGTTCATGACGTGACCATCGCGGGCAATGAGGTCGTGGGCCACTTCAACGACAACCGCCCCTTCACGACTTACATTCCCAATGACGCGAATCTCATTCCGCGTCTGCAACAGCACAATGTCTCGATCAGCGCCAAGCCGCTCAGCGACGGCTCGAGCTGGCTGATGACGCTGCTTTTGAACGCCCTGCCCCTCGTGGCCTTCCTCGGCGTGTGGATTTTCCTCTCCCGCCAGATGCAGGGAGGAGCCGGCCGAGCGATGGGCTTTGGCAAGTCGAAGGCGAAGCTTTTGACGGAGATGGCCGGCAAGGTGACGTTCGAGGACGTCGCGGGCGTGGACGAGGCGAAGGAAGA
>RXIY01000023.1 GCA_003963405.1 Hyphomicrobiales bacterium | reverse complement strand
ATCTCATCGGCGTCGACGTCTTCACGCCTGGCAATCACGAGTTCGACTTTGGGGAAGACATTTTCCGCTCACGCATGGGCGATTTGCAGGCGACGCGCCTCGCCGCCAATCTGCGCGAAGGCGCGGGAAATCTCATGCCCGGCTTCGCCGACAGCAGGATCATCGAGATGGATGGCGTGCGGCTCGGGGTCTTCGGCCTGACCGAGGACGAATCGGACAAGCGCTCCAACACGGGGACGCTGCGCATTGCGCCCGCCATCGAGACCGCGCGGCGGGAGGCGAGGAAACTGCGCGAGGCGGGCGCCGATCTCATCGTCGCCGTCACCCATTCCGAATGGAAGGACGATCTGCGGCTGGCCAAGACCGGGCTCGTCGACGTCATCCTCTCCGGCCACGATCACAACCTCTTCGTGGCCTTCGACGGCCGCACGGCCATCGCCGAGACGCAGGCCGACGGCGCGCAGCTCGTGGCGGTCGATCTCGCCATCTCCATTTCCGACGCGCCTGCGCGCAAGGTGACATGGACCCCGAGGTTCCGCATTCTCGATACGGCCGACGCGGCGCCGGACCCCGCGGTCGCCGCGCGCGCCGTCGAAATCCGCGCGAGGCTGGACAAGGGTCTCGACGAACCGATCGGCGCCACGCGCACGGAACTCGACGGCCGCAAGGCGAGCGTGCGCACGCGCGAAACGGCGCTCGGCGATTTTCTCGCCGACGCCATGCGGGAGGCGGCGGGCGCGGATGTCGCAATCCTCAATGGCGGCGCCATTCGCGGCGACGCGGTTCTCGCCTCCGGCGCCACGTTGACGCGCAAGAGCGTTCTCGCCGCCCTGCCCTTCGCCAACAGGCTTGTGACGCTCGAACTCAGCGGCGCCGATCTGCGCGCCGTGCTGGAAAGCGCCTATGGCGCGCTCGGCAAGGACGCCGGGCGCTTCGCGCAAATATCCGGCGCGCGCCTTCGGCTGCGGGGCGATGCCGTTCCGGGGTCCCGCCTCTCCTCCATCGAGGCGGCTGGCGCGCCGCTCGACGAAACGCGCCTCTACAAGGTCGCGACCAACGACTATCTCGCGAGCGGGAAGGATGGCTATGACGCCTTTCTGCGCGCGAAGCCTCTCGTCAGCGGAGACGCCGCGCCGCTCGTCTCCGCCGTCGTCATCGAGGCGATCCGCCGGGCGGGCGCCATCGCGCCGAGGACCGACGGGCGCATTACGATCGAGTGAACGACTGCAGGGACAAATGTTGCAAGCTCATCTGACCGAACTCGCGCAACAGCTTTTCGCCGCGCTTCGCGCGCGGGGACTCGTCGCCGCGACAGCCGAATCCTGCACCGGCGGCCTCGTCGCCGGCGCGATCACCGACATCGCCGGATCGAGCGAGATTTTCGACCGCGGGTTCGTCACTTATTCCAACGAGGCCAAGCGCGATATGCTCGGCGTGCCGGAGGCGCTGATCCTTGCCCATGGCGCCGTCAGCGCGGACGTCGCGCGCGCCATGGCCGAGGGCGCGCTGGCGCATTCCCGCGCCGATCTCGCCGTCGCGATCACGGGAATCGCCGGGCCTGGCGGCGGCTCGGCGGAAAAGCCCGTGGGGCTCGTTCACTTTGCGCTGGCGCGGCGCGGCGCGGCGACCCGTCATGTCGAGCGCCGCTTCGGCCCTCTCACCCGAAGCGAGATTCGCGAAAGCGCGGTTCAGCAGGCGCTGGAAATGCTGCTCTCGGGGGCTTGAGCCATCTTCTCGCGCAACTCGGCGTCCGCGCGCAGAAGATTGGCGCGCGCGGCCTCGAGCCACAGCGCCCGCGTTTGCGGCAGGCGGAAAAGCGCCTCGCCGCCGCCGAGGAAACTCTCGAGCATCTTCGTGCGTCCGAGAAAGAACTCTTGCTCGGGGGCCCAGGCGAATTCGAAGCGGATGTCATCCAAATTCTTGAGGAAGACCGGCCAGGGCGCCGCGAGCGAGGAGAGGTCCAGATCCAGAAAGAGATCGAGGTCCTGCGCGAAGCCGGGATAATACTCCTTGCGCGCCCGCGCTTTCATATGGTGGGCGGTCGCCATGATGAGGTCGTGAACGGCGTCGCGCTCCATGTCGTCGAATTTCGAATGGCTTTCGAAAAGCGCGGCGCTGTCGCGCACATTTTCCGGGTCGGTGCGCGGGCGGCCGTCGGCTTCGAGGGTGAGATAGACCGAATCGTGCCAGAAGATCGCCGCCGCGACGAGATCGGGACGCGCGGCGAGATGCGGCAGACTATCGAGCTTTTGCAGCATATCGGCAATGTGGCCCCAGGCGTGATAGGCGCGCTGGGGCTCGCAATAGGCGGCGTCGAGAGCGGCGAAGGCGGCGGCGTCGTGGCGGGAGGCGAGTAGCGACCAGTATTTTTGGACGATTGCGTCAGTCATACCGAAACCGTGGGAAGCCGTGTTTTGGAAGTGCGTGGCGGACGTCTATTTGCTTGTCAAATTCCATACCGAGGACCAGCCTTCCTGCACGCTTTCCCGGGCGAGGCCCGCATATCGTTTTTCTAGGGCCTTGTAGAGGCTTGCCCAGAGGCCCGGATGCGTTTGCGCAAGGTCCGCCGCGCGCGCCGCAGCGCCGTCGAAGCGACCCGCCTCATACTCTGCCAGCATCTCGTCATGCGCTGTGCGCCAGCGCACATACGGTTGAGATGCCGCGAAATGGTCGTCGCCCGCGAGCGAGAAAACGGGGGTCGGCTCGCTTCGGCCGACGACCACGATGCGACCGAGATTGAGCCAGGCCATGTCCGGCGCCGCGTCCCGAACGGCGCCGGACGCGATGATGTCCGTGCCAAACGCCTTGCTCGCGCCCTCGAGCCGCGAGGCCAGATTCACATTATCGCCGAGGATCGAATAATCGAAGCGGCGCACCGAGCCCATATTGCCGACGTTACAGGGGCCGAGATTGAGGCCGCAGCCCATGCGCGCCTCCACATAGGGACGCCCCGCCTCCTGCGCCGCCCTGGCCCGCGCCGCGTTGAAAGCGACGAGCGACTCGCGCATCGCCAGCGCCGCCTTCAGCGCCTTGTGCGGATGGTCGGCGATGTCGAGCGGCGCGTTCCAGAAGGCGAGGATGGCGTCGCCCATGTATTTGTCGACCGTGCCCTCGCATTCGAGAATGGCGTCAGTCATGGGCGTCAGATAATCATTCATGAATTGCGTGAGTTCGCGCGCGCTCATGCCCTCGGAGAGGCCGGAGAAGTTCCGCAGATCGGAAAAGAGCACCGTCAGCTCGCGCGTCTCGCCGCCGAGCACGAGGAGCTGCGGATTTTCGGCGAGGCGGTCGACGACTGCGGGCGCGACGAATTTGCCGAAGGCGTTGCGCACCTGGCGGCGCGCTGAATTCTCGAAGCGCCACAGCATGACCGCGCCCACGACGTACGAGCCGATCACCACGAGGCTCGGATAGGCGGGATCGAGCAGCAGCCCGTATTTCTCGAAGAGATGAAAGGAGCCGCCGAACAGGCCGGCCACGGCGAGCGGCGCATAGAGCGTGGAGACGGCCAGGGGCGCCAGAAAGAGAACGAGCATCGTCGCCAGAAAGGCCACCGCCGACAGGATGATTTCGAGCCCCAGCGCCCAGTCGGGGCGCGACAGCAGCGCCCCGCTCGTGAGCGCCTCCACGATTTGCGCATGGACTTCGACGCCAGGAACGACCGGCTCCAGCGGCGTCGCGCGCACGTCGCCGAGCCCCGTCGCGAGTGCGCCGACGAAGACGATGCGGCCCTCTATTTCGCTGCGCGGAACCCGGCCCTCCAGCACCGCCTGGGCGGAGATGGTCCGGCGTGGGTCCCTGAAGGCGTAACGCGGCCGCACGTCGCCCGTCGATCCCGTGGCGATCTCGAAGGCGCCGACCTTCACGGCGTTGACCCCCGTCTGCGCGCCAAGGGCCGTTTCGCCGCTGGCGTTGGAGGAGCGCACGATAACGCTCGGCTCCCCTTGCGCCACGCGCAAGCCTTCGAGGGCGAGCGAGGGCGCCATGGCGTCGCCGACGCGCAGGAGCAGCGGCACGCGCCGCACGACGAGATCGCGATCCGGCAGCCAGTTGGTGACGCCGAGCCCCCGCGCCTTCTGGATCAATGGGGGAAGCGGCAGGATGGCCCCCTGAAACTCATAGACAAAAGGCAGCGGATCGTCGCCCGCGGCGACGACCCCCGATTTCGCGGGGAAGGACCTGGCGCCCTGCGCCGCGAGCGTCGCGCCCACCACGACCGGCCCGCGACCCACAGCCTCTGCGAACAGGACGTCGCTGTCGGGAGCCTTGGCGACGAGCCGCGAGACATCGGCGCGCAGCTTCGCATCGGGCAGCGAGTCGACGAGCATCCGGGCGCTGGCGCGGTCCGGCTCGGCGAAGACGAAGTCGAAGGCGACGGCGGCCGCGCCCAGTTCGCTCAGCCGGTCGACGAGCGCGGCAATGCGGGTTCTCGGCCAGGGCCACTGGCCGTAAGCCTTCAGGCTGTCCTCGTCGACGCCGACGACGCGCACCGGCGCCTCGGGATCATAGACGCGTGGCGACAGGCGCTGAAAATGATCGAAGACCATGTTGCGCAGGTCGTCGAGCAGACGGGGCTGCAACAGGCCCCAGGGCAGCGTCAGCAGGCCGGCGAGGAGCGCGGCGACCAGAAAGACTTGTTTGCGCGAGAGCATCGGCGCTCCGTCAGAATCGCGCAATCGCGCGGCCACTCAGGCGTTTCGGCCACGCTAGTTCACGCCGGACAGTTCAACAAGACTGAGGTTCCGAGCCTCTCCCTCGCTTAGTCGTCGTCGCAGCCAGTGCAGCCATGGGGATGATGGGGCGGAGGCGGAGGAGGCGGAGGAGGCGGAGGAGGAGGCGGCGGTGGAGGCGGCGGCGGCGGAGAAGGAGGGGGCGGCGCCGGCGGCTTGGGGGGCTGGGGAGCCTCCTGCTGCGACGCCGTCGGCGCGGGGCGCGGTTGGGGCGGCGCGGGCTGATTAGTGGCGTTGGCGCTGCTCTGCACCAACGCGCCGCCGGCCCAGACGGGCGCGAGCGCCGAAAGACCCGGCGACGGCTCGACGCTGGCCGGGGCGTGGTCCCCGAGCGCCGCGGCGCTGTCGTTGGAATGGCTGACGCGGGCGCCGCCGGATTGGCCGCGGCGGCTCCCCATGTCCGCGACCATGGCGGCGATGGTCTCCGGCGGCACGCGGAAAGGTTCGGAAACGCCCGATTCGGAGGCGCAGACGCCGAAGCCGGGGCGGTTGAGCGTCTGCGCCCCGCCATCGGGGCCCATCACTTCGACGACGCCGATCTGATGCACGACGAGGGTTCCGCAGTCGCCCCCGGTCCGCAGGAGGACCGAACCGCCGCGCACCCCGATGACCGCCGTCGGCGTTCTCAGACTGACGCCGGCTCCATGGCTCACCCCGCCGCCCACGAACCGCATGACGCCTTTGGCGAGCCGGACGCCCTGGCTGCCGGAGGCGCCTCGGTAAACGAAGTCGTCGATCACGGCGGAACTGTTGCGTCCGACCGTCAGCGTCGAGGAATCGTCGAAGACGATCTGCGCGCTCCCCTCCCCGGCCGTGTCGATGCGTTCGCCCTTCGCGACGCCCTGCCCCAGAGAAAGCGCGCGACGCACGGCGCCGGGCGGGGCGCCGAAGGCCGCCGGATTGACGGCGCCGACATTGCCGACTCTCTCCGCCCCCGCCGCCGTGGAGAACGCCAGCGCGAGGGAGAGGACGCCGACGATGCGCTTGTGAAGCCTGACCATGACGCCGCGCGCCCTCCTCTAGAATTTCGCCGTGGGGCCGAAGGAGACCGACACATTGCGCGTCGAGAAGTTCGAAAGGTTCGAGTCGTTGCGCGCAAATTCGAGATTGGCCGCGAAGCCGAGCATGGGCGTCACGGGCGCATCCAGCATGATCCCATAGGTCCACGCCGCTTCGCGCCGCGCCACGAACGGCGAGACGAGCGGATTGGGCGCGTCGAAGGCGAGATGGGTGAAGCGTGCGTAAGGCGAGATCGTCCACCGGCGCGCGAGGGCTGGATGCGGCGGATCGACCTCGAGCCGCAGCATCGCCTGCGCGTCGAATTGGTTGGAACTCTGTGCGGCATAAAAGGCCCCGGCGCGCGTGTAGCCGAAGCGGCCTTCGAGTCGCACGGCGTCGAAAAGCGCGTAGCCGCCGTTGAGATAGCCCGTGACGGCGTCGCCCGTCGCGAGCGTCGAGAGCGTCGCCTCGGGCGCGACGCCAAAGGCGCTCGGCGCCCGTGCGACCCACAGGCTGCGCCACTCGGCGCCCGGCTCCAGCCAGAAGTCGGGGGTCAGATCGGCCCGCAGACTCGCCCCCGCGCCGCCCGTATCGAGATAATTGTTCGACCCGAGCAGAGAGACCGCCCCGCTTGCATAAGGATGGATCGAGAGGCCCTGAACGGCGCCCTGCGGGATGAAGAAGCGGGGGCCAATTGAAGCGGCGAAGAGCGCGACGCTGTATTGCGGCAGCCTGAACTGCTCGGTCGCATAGGCGGTCAAACGCGTCTCGAGTTGATCGCCGCGCTGACTGCCGAATTCGTAGTCATGCGCGGCCTGCACGAGTTGAAACGCATTGACGTCGCCTCTCGGCCCGCCGGGCGAAACCGTGCCCGCCCCGCCGATCTGAAACAGCGAACTGGCTGGAAAATAATTGGCGTTGGACTGGGCGCGAAGGCCCGTGTGAAGCCGAACCGTCAGGCGGCTCGGCTGCGTTCGCTTCTCGATATCCGGCAGTTGCGCGTCGATCTGGGCCTTTTGCACAGCGTCGAGGCTCTGGCTCTTGCGCGCCTCCTTGAGATGCTGCGCGGCGACGGCCCAATTCCCCAGCCGCGCATAGAGAAACCCGAGTTCCTTGCGCGCCCGGGACAGGTCCGGATTGAACATCAGCAGCCGCTCGAGCGCCCCGATGGCGGCCTCGTCATCTCTCAGTTCGGTCGCGAGAGCGACGAAGCGATAGGTCGCGGCGTCGTCCTCCGGATGGGCCTGAATATGCGCGGCGAGCCGGTCGCGTTCGGCGCGGGCGTCCTGCGCGGCTGCGGGCGCGCACATCGCGGCGGCCATCAGGGCGACAAGGAAAAATCGCGTCGGTTGCAGTTTGAAAAAGCGCACGCGCCGCTCCCGGATAACAGGAGTTTCATCGCGCCGAACCTTCAACTTGACAATAAGCCATCCAGGACCGGGGCGGCCACGGCCTTGTGGCACAAACCTCTATCCAGCCGTGAAATCACGGCTCCGGCAGAGCCGGGCCGGGCGACGCCCGTCGACATAAGAAAAAGCGACTGTTGCCATTAGGCGACAGCTCTGGCGCGGCGGCGCCTGCTCAATGGGCGCCGCGCGCAAGGCTGGCCAAAGGGCGCAGCGGCGGACAGGAGACGGCGCAGGACGATCAGGAGATCGGCGGCGTCCCGCGTCGCGCCATGCATGACCGCAGCGCGAATGTCGGCGACGACCTTCGTGCGGGCGACCGCCCGCGAGCGGCGGTTCCGGCAATAGCCGGCGAGCATCCTCTCGTGTTTCTCGCCCGGAACCGCCCCGAGCAGGATTTCATGCGGGCCGAGCCCGGCGATCTCTCGACAAGTTGCGATCGGCGTCAACGGAACAGTCATCGCGGACCCCTTCGAACGTCCAATACTCCCGATTGCGAGCAAGGACATGTATAGGGGCCGCCGCTAGAACCTTGTGTGCGCGGGCGCACGCCGCGGGGCCGTCACTCCGCCTCGTTCATGGCGTCGCGGACGCGTTTTTCGAGCAGAGCCGGCCGCAGCAGAACGAGGCCGCCGCGGATTTTCTCGGCCGTGCCCTCCTCGATCATGGCGCCCAGTTCGCGGCTGACCTGCTCGCGCCGGCAGCCGATGCGCGCGGCGAGATCGTGCTGGAACGGCGGCGGCGAGATGATCGACTGGCCATCGTGACCCTTGCGCGGCGCCGACATGCGCAGGAGTTCGGAGTAAAGCCTGTGGCGCAGATCGAGGACGGAACGCTCGAACAGCCTGATGTTGAGCTCGCGCACGCGCGCCGTCAGCAGGCGCAGCAGCCGCTCCGTGATCTCCGGCGCATGCAGCACGATCTCGCGGAAGACTCCGGGCGGGACGAGCAGGATTTCCGCATTGGTCAGCGCCGTGACATTGGCTGAGCGCTTGGCCCCGTCGATCGCCGCCATTTCGCCGAAGAACTTGCCCGGTCCGAAATCGCCCAGGATCATCTCCTTGCCCGCTGCCGTGCGGACCAACACGCGCACGTCGCCGCCGACGATGAAATATACGTCCTCGGACGGGTCCTCGAAGTCGAGCACCAGCTCGCCCTCGTCGTATCGCTTGCGGACGCACTGGCGGCCGAAGGCCTCGGCGCGCGCAGGGTCGAGCCCCGCGAAAAAAGGGATGCCGTCGAAAACGGACACTGGGAAGCTCCGGGAAAATCTCAGTAAAGCGCGAGGCATAGTGCCGCCAAACTGGGGTGCCGTCGAGGGGCGTTTTTTGTTGGCGTCCGCCGCGCCGCTCTGGCGCGGAAGGCGCGGGCGCGCGACAATGACGTGATGGATCTGCGGATCGCCACCTTCAATCTCGAAAACCTCGACTGGGCCGCGACCCGCGCGGCGGCGTTCGAGGCGCGGCGCGCGGCGCTGCTGCCGCTGCTCGAGGCGCTCGACGCCGACGTGCTCTGCCTTCAGGAGGTCGGCGCGCAGAAGCCGCACAAGCACGCGCCGCGCGATTATCTCGCGCTCGACCGGCTGATCGCCGCGACCCCTTACGCGCATTACGCGCGCGCGACGAGCCTGCGGCCGGGAACTCGCGCGCCCGCGGACGTGCACAACCTCGCGATCCTCAGCCGCTGGCCGATCGGGGCGACGAGGCAGATTCATCACGACATCGTGAGCCGCTGGGAATGGCCGCCGCCCAGCGAGGGGGACGTCGCGCCCGAGCCCATCCTCATCGAATGGGACAGGCCGCTGCTCTATGCCGCCATCGAGACGCCCGGCGGGCCGCCCCTCCATGTACTCAACCTGCATCTGCGCGCCCCGAGGCCCGCGCCTGTCGCGACGGCGCGCGGCGAGGGATCGAGCAAGTCGCAGATCGAAGGGCAGTTCGTCGCCGCGCAGAAGCGCGAGGGTCAGGCGCTGGAGGCGCGTCTCTTCATCGAAACGCTCTTCGACGCGGAGCCCGACGCGCGTCTCGCCGTCTGCGGTGATTTCAACGCCGACGAACATGACGCGCCGACGAGGCTCTTGCGCGGCGGGGATAATGAGACGCAACAGGGGCCGCGCGCGCTGACGCCGCTCGAAGACAGGGTCGAGGCGTCACGACGCTACACGGTGCTGCACGCGGGCCGCCCCAAGCTCATCGACCATATTCTCGCCTCCAACGCCCTCGCCGGGGCCTGTCGCGAGACGCGCATTCTCAACGCGGGGCTTCTGGACGAAGTCTTTGCAAAGGACCCGATCCTCGGCTCGCTCCACGCGCCGATCGTCGCGCGGCTGTCATTGTGACGCTCAGAGCGGCGCGCCGTCCATGCCGATGCGGTGCATCAGATAGCACAGGCAATCCTGCTCCACCGCGCGGGGATCGACGGTGAGCATGGCGGGGATGGCCGGGCGCGTCAGCGTGATCTCGCCCCCTTCGTAGGCGAAATAATCATCCGGCGGCGAATGGTCGCCGTCGCCGGGCAGAATGTCGAGCCGCATACCGGCGCGGGCGACGCCGAAGGAGGCGCCAGGCTCCAGTTCGCTGAAATTCAGACGGTCGATGTCCGACCGGAACATGAAGTCGGCCGGCGAACCGTCGAAGGAGAAGGTCGCCCCGGCCGGCGGCTTGACGATGGCGCAGGTGCGCAGAAGATCGACGTCCTGCGCGGTCGGCGCGTGCTCGGGCAGATGCGAAATGGACAGCGCCGCATCGACGAGTTCGATCGCATGAGCGGTTGCAGAGCCCGCGCCCGCCTTGCCGCATTCGACCGTGATCGCCGGGCAGAGCTCGGCGAAGGCCGCCGCCTGCGTGCCGACCGGCCTCTGGAAATGCACGACCGTGCGCGAGAAGAGTTGCGCCAGCGAAATGAACTTCGGCTCCAATCGACGCACGCAGGCGTAATGCGGATTGAAGCCGGTGTTGTTGTGGATGTCGATGCTCCCAAAAAGACGGCGCGCCGCAGCGTAGTCATAGACCCATTGCGCCATCGCCGCCTGCGGATCGTCCGGATGGAGCGTCCCCGGCCACACGCGATTATAGTCGAGTTCCCCTGGGAGCGTGCGCACATTGGCGGCGGCGGCGCGCACATTGCCGATGAAGAGCAGCAGCGCACGATTGAGCCCGCGCGGCGCATGGCGGCGCAGCACCGCCTGCATCGCTTCGAGCCCGCTATATTCGTTGCCGTGCAGCAGCGTGGAGACGAAGAGCGGTTCGGGGTCGCGCCCCGGCAGATCGAAAAGCGTGGGGCCGGGCAGAAGCTCGCTCAGCCTGTCCGCCGGGCAATCGAGGAAACCTTCGGGCAGTCGATCCATTACCGCGCAGGGCGCGTCGATCACGTTCATCCTCACAAATCCCATTCGTGCACGGGCGCGCCGCTACGTTGTCCTTCGCAATAGGCGGCCATCATGGCGAAAAGATCGCCGTCGCAGGCGTCGAGCGCCTTGCGCTGCCAGGCGGCGCCGGTCTGGCCCGAGCGCACCCGCGCCTCGATCACGTCGAGATGGCCGCGCGCGTCCGTCACGCCGAGATCGGAGAGTCCCTGCCGCGCCAGCGGGATCAGCCGCTCGGTGAGCAGCCGGTCGGCGCCGATCTCGCCCACCCCCGGCCAGATCAGCACGGCGTCGAGTCCGTGGCGCGCCGCCGTGTAGAAGTTGCGCCGCGCTTCCTCGAAGGAGAGGCCGCCCGTTCCATTGTCGCCCTGAACGGCCAGCGCGCGGGCGAGGCCGAGATACAGCGCGGCGTTGGCCATCATGTCGATGAAGGTCGGGCCGGCGGGCAGGATGCGGTGCTCCACGCGCAGATGCGGCGCGCCATCCGCGTCGAAGCCGATCAGCGGCCGATTCCAGCGCCAGATGACGCCATTGTGCAGACGCAGATGGCGCAGGGCGTCGGGGCCGTCCTCGAAGGCGATGGGCAGCAGCGGGTCATAATCGCGCAGATTCTCCTCGAAGATTTCGAGAAGGGACTGCCCGGCGTAGCCCGAGCCCATGCAGACGCGCGCCGGGCCGGGCACATCGACCGCCTGCTCGAAAAGTGGAATGCGCGTTTCTTCCCACAGCGCCTTGCCGAAGAGGAACGGCGCGTTTCCGCTTGCGGCGAGAATGGGCGCCGAGGCGGCGATGGAGGCGTTGTAATAGAGATGCGCGAGATTGGCGGGCGACTTGAGGTGAACCTGGAAGGACGTCGTCGCCGCCTCGAGCATGAGGTCCTGATGCTCGGAGACGAGATGCTCCCGGCCCAATATGTCGACCCTGAGCGGCCGGCCGCCACGCATGCGCAGCACCTCGCTGTTGAGCGCATAATAGCGATTGAGCGGGGACATGTTGCCAAGCGTCATGTCCTCGTCGCGGATCGTTGGCAGCGTGCCGATCAGCACCAGATTGGCGTCGAGGCGATGCGCCGCCTCGTTGCACTGACGCCAAACCTCCATCAGCCTGTCCTGCGCGCGGCCGAGCGCGTCGCCTTCGAGGGTTAGCGGCTCACAGTTCAGCTCCAGGTTGAAGCGCGACAGCTCCGGCACGACCAGAGGATTGTCCAGCGTTTCAAGCAGCCGCTGATTGATCGGCGCCGGGAAGTAATTGTGGTCGAGAATCCAGGTTTCGACCTCGAAGCCGAGCATGTGGCCGGAGCGCGAGAATTTGTCGGCCGCAAACAGCGCCCGCGCGCATTCGGTCTCCTCGGCGAGCCGGGCCGCGAAACGGGCCTTGTCCTCGCCGGTGAAGCCTGTGGCTTTTATTTCCTCGCCCACGACGCCCCCCTGTCTATGCGCTTTTATTACCTGGAAGCGAGTCCGGGAAGCAGGCGTCGACAATCGCTCCCCGGCGACGCTACCGCAAAACCAAGGGACGCCGTAAGAAGGATACGAAAAGAAAGGGCCGCCCCTTGTCCGACATCGCTTATGTAAACGGCGTCTTCACGCCGCTCCAAGACGCCCGCGTCTCGATCCTCGACCGCGGTTTCCTCTTCGCCGACGGCGTCTATGAGGTCGCCGCGGTGATCGAGGGCCGGCTGATCGACAATGACGCACATATGGCGCGGCTCCTGCGCTCGCTCGGCGAACTCAGGCTCGAAAGCCCCGTGCCGATAGAAGAGATCGTCGAGATCCAGCGGGCGCTCGTCGCCAGCAACGGCGTTGCGGAGGGGCTCGTCTATCTCCAGATCACGCGCGGAGCGGCAGAGCGGGACTTCTCCTTCCCCAAGAACGTGAAACCGACCCTCGTCGGCTTTACGCAGAAGAAGAACATCCTCGCCTCTCCAGCGGCGCAGACGGGCGTAAACGTCCTCACGGTCCCCGATCTTCGCTGGGCGAGGCGCGACATCAAGAGCATCGCCCTGCTGGCGCAGGTGCTCGCCAAACAGGCGGCGACGGAGGCGGGTTGTCAGGAGGCCTGGATGGTCGATCACGAGGGCTTCGTCACAGAGGGCTCGTCCTCCACGGCCTTCATCATCACCAGGGGCGGGGCGATCGTGACGCGGCCCAATTCGGCCGCGATCCTGCCCGGATGCACCCGCCGCGCCGTGACGGCGCTGGCCGAAAGCGAAGGGCTCACGGTGGAGGAGCGGCCGTTCTCTGTGGCGGAAGCTCACGAGGCGGCGGAAGCCTTTCTGACCAGCGCATCCAATCTGGTTCTCCCTGTCATCTCCATCGACGGCCGTCCTGTCGGGGCCGGCGCGCCGGGCGAAAGAGCGAAGCGGCTGCGCGCCATCTATTTAGACTTCGCGCGCGCCACGGCGATCTGATCAGCCCTGCGTCTCCAGCTCCGGCGCCGGGCTCCTCTGCTCCTCGATGGCGAAGGCGAGCATGAGGCTGAAAACCGCCGCCGCCAGGCACCAGAGCGAATACCAGGCCGGCCGGTTCTCGCCGATCGCGAAGACGAATGTGGCGAAGACCGCCCAGCCGAAGAGCGCCACGCCGCGCCGCGCGCTACAGACGAGCGGCACGACCGTCAGCACGACGTAAAGGAGATGCGCCAGCAGCGGCGGCCGCTCGAACAGCGGGTCATAGGCCAGCGCATGGCGAACGATCTTGAGGTCGATGCCGCCGGCGCCTGCGAGCTTCGCGACGAGATAGACGGCGAGAATGACGCCCACGCCGCCGAGCATGCGCCACAGGCGTTTGCGCTCCGGGTCGAGCTCCGCATGGGCGGCGGCGTAAGGGGTCAGCACCGGCCAGAGCGCAAAGGCGATCAGCGTGTAGAGATAGCGATAGGGCTGGCCCGCCTTTGGATCGTCCACCGTCCACCAGACGGCGGCTTCCGTGAACTGATGAAGCGCGAAAACCAGCGGAAACGCGGCAAACAGAAGCATTCGCCGATCGAAACTGATTGCCTTCGACACCATTCCAAAGCCAGCCAAACCCAAGCCGACTCCGGCCGTAATGCTTGCTTCGAGCGAATAGCACATGGCGCAATCCGGAAAGCCGCACCTTCATCCGCCGGAGACTTCCGGCGTTGAAAAAATCTAGTGCGCGCCAAGCGCCTGGTCGAGACCTCGAGGGCGAGAGGCGCCGCCGTCCGCTTGCCTCTTATCTTGCGCTTCGGCCCGCCTCGTTTGCGCCGGAACACTACTGGCAGGCGCGCGTTTTTCCATGGAGTGAAGTTTCATCACGGAGGCCGACATGGGCAGCCTGCTGCACTATGCGATCCTGTTCCTCATCGTGGCCGTCATCGCCGCCTTCTTCGGATTTGGCGGCGTCGCCGGAACGGCCGTGGAAGGCGCGCGAATTCTCTTCTGGGTGGCGCTCGTTCTCTTCGTCATCTCGGCTGTCGTGGGTTTCCTCCGCCGAGCCTGATGGCGACTTGCGCTTTTCTCTCTTTGGTGCTCCCACCTGGACCGGCGTCAGCCGGTCCTTTTTTCTAAGGGATGTCGCCGAGCGCGGAAAGCCAGGCTTCGGCCGAGGAATCGCTCGGCGCGCGCCAGTCCGCGCGTGGCGAGAGGGAGCCTCCCGAGCTGACCTTCGGGCCATTCGGCAGAGCCGTGCGCTTGAACTGGCTCGTTGCGAAAAAGCGCCGCAGGAAGACCGTGAGCCAGTGCTTGATCTCATGAAGATCATAGGCGCGCCGGTCGCCCTCGGCGATGACGGACGGCCACGCGCCCGATTTCGCGTCGCGCCAGGCGCGCCATGACAGGAAAGCCGTCTTCGCCGGGCTGAAGCCATAGCGCGTCGTGTAGAACAGGTTGAAATCCTGAAGCGCGTAAGGACCGACGAAAGCCTCGGTGCGCTGCGCCTCTACGCCGGGGACGAGTTCCGGCGAGATTTCGGTTGCGAGAATATCGACGAGCACCTCGACGGTTTCAGGACCAAAGCGCGCGTCGCGCGCGCACCAGCGAATGAGGTGCTGGATGAGCGTCTTCGGCACGGAGGCGTTGACGTTGTAATGCGACATCTGATCGCCGACGCCATAGGTGCACCAGCCGAGCGCAAGCTCGGAGAGATCGCCCGTGCCGATGACGATGGCGTCGTGGAAATTCGCGAGCCGGAAGAGAAGAGAGGTGCGCGCGCCGGCCTGCACATTCTCATAGGTCGCGTCATAGACGGCCTCGCCGCGCGCGGCGGGATGGCCAATATCCGCCAGCATCTGCCGGCAGGCGTCCGAAACGTCGATCTCTTGCGCCGCGACGCCGAGCGCGCGCATCAGCCGCCAGGCGTTGCTCTTCGTGCGGTCGCTCGTCGCGAAAGCCGGCAGCGTATAGGCGAGGATGTTTTCCCGCGGCAGGCCAAGGCGCTCCATCGCCGTCACGGCCACGAGCAGGGCATGAGTCGAATCGAGGCCGCCCGACACGCCGATGACCACTTTCTTGATTCCGGCCGCGCGCAGTCTTTGCTCGAGCCCGTGCGACTGAATGTTGAAGGCCTCGAAACACAGCTCCGCGAGGCGCGCGTCGTCATTCGGCACGAAGGGAAAACGCGGCACGTCCCGCATTAGCCCGAGATCGACGTTGCAGGGCGCGCGGAGTTCGAAGTTCACCCGCCGGTAGCGCATCGCGCCCGCCTCCACGTCGGCGCAATCGCCGAAACTGCCTTGCCTCGCGCGCTCGGCGAGAAGGCGGCCGAGGTCGATGTCGGCCAGCACGAGCTGCGGCTCATCCGAAAAGCGCGGCGCCCGCGCGAGCTGATCGCCCTTCTCGTAAATCATGGCCTCGCCGTCCCAGGCGAGATCGGTCGTCGACTCGCCCTGCCCGGCGGCCGAGTAGAGATAGGCGGCGAGGCAGCGCGCCGAATGCGCCGCGCAGAGCGTCTGGCGGTAATCGGATTTTCCAACGATGGCGTTCGAGGCTGAAAGATTCAGCAGCACGGTCGCGCCCGCGAGCGCCGCGCGCGACGACGGCGGAATGGGAACCCAGACGTCCTCGCAGACCTCCATGTGAATGGTAAGTCCCGTGAAGTCGCTCGCCTCCAGCAGAATATCCGAACCGAAAGGCGCCAGCTCGCCGGCGACGGAAATCTCCTCGCCCGCGACGGAGGCCCCCGAAGCAAAATGCCGGCGCTCGTAGAATTCGCGGTAGTTCGGAAGATAGGTCTTCGGCGTCACGGCGAGCACGCGCCCACGCAGAATGGCGATCGCGCAATTGTAGAGCCGTCCCCGATGGCGCAGCGGCGCGCCGACGACGACCATCGGATGCAGCGCGCGAGTTGCGGCGACGAGCGCGACGAGCGCCGAATCGACGGCGTCGAGCAGCGCCTCCTGCTGCAAAAGATCGTCGATCGCATAGGCCGAGAGGCCGAGTTCCGGGAAGAGCGCGAGCGAGGCGCCGCGCTTGTGCGCGTCTTCCGCCATCTCGATGGTGCGCGCGACATTGAAGGCCGGATCGGCGACGCGCACCGCCGGGCAGGCGACGGCGGCGCGGACGAAGCCATGCGTATGAAGAGAGAAGAAAGGATGGGTCATGAGCTTGCGCGCGAGCGGCCCGAGGAGGGAGCCGGCATAATGCCGGAAGCGGCGGCGCCTGTCATGCCCCGAAGACGAATAAGGCTGCGTCCCGCAACCAGATCCATTCGTTTTTGCGAAGGTTCAAATTCGCTTTTTCTATGATTTCCCGTGTTTTCGCCCGCTACACTGCGTTTTTGAAGAGTTCCAAAAAAAGCGCCCGCGCCTCCGGCGACGAATGAGCTGGGGGGGGGAAGGTCGGCGCCGATTGACGAGCGGAGGCATTTTCAAATGTGGTCCGAACTTCGCGGCCTGAAGGACGACATCGACTATGGCACGCCGCCGAAGGACGGCGCGCCCGTCACTCTTGAGATCGACGGCGCGCCCGTGACCGTTCCGGCCGGCTCATCGGTGATGCTGGCGGCCGCCATGGCGGGGCGCCCGATCCCGAAGCTGTGCGCCACCGACATGCTCGAGCCCTTCGGGAGCTGCCGCGTCTGCCTCGTTGAAATCGAAGGACGCGGCGGCTTTCCGGCGAGCTGCACGACGCCTGTCGTCGAGGGCATGAAGGTCAAGACCCAGTCGGAAACGTTGCAGCGGCTGCGCAAGGGCGTTCTGGAGCTTTATCTCTCGGATTTTCCTGAAAGCGAGATCGACGGCGGCTGGAGCGAGTTCCACGAAACGCTCGAGGCGGAAGGCGTAGCCACTCACCCTTATGGCAAGGGCAAGACTCATTTCGATGCGGAGGTCGACGCATCGAATCCTTACTTCCTGTTCGACCCGTCGAAATGCATCGTGTGCAGCCGTTGCGTGCGCGCCTGCGCCGAAGTGCAGGGAACATTTGCGATCACCATCGCCGGAAGAAGCTTCGAGTCGAAAGTTGTCGCGAGTCAGGATCAGCCCTTCTTTGAATCCGAATGCGTGAGCTGCGGCGCCTGCGTGCAGGCGTGTCCCAGTCATGCGCTGGTTGAAAAAAGTTTGTTCGAAGGAGAATACGTCCATGCCGAACCCGTTGAAGCCTGAAAAATCGGTCGTCACGACCTGCGCCTATTGCGGCGTCGGCTGCGGCTTCAAGGCCGAGACGCGCGGGGGCAAGATCGTGCGCATGACGCCGTGGAAGGAGGGCAAGGCGAACCATGGCCACAGCTGCATCAAGGGCCGCTTCGCCTATGACTACTATGATCA
Source organism: Hyphomicrobiales bacterium (assembly GCA_003963405.1). GTDB lineage: Bacteria > Pseudomonadota > Alphaproteobacteria > Rhizobiales > Beijerinckiaceae > Methylocystis. The sequence continues at coordinate 65,007 of RXIY01000023.1, read as the reverse complement.
CCCCGACCGCGTGCGCACGCCGCTGATCCGCGCGTCGATCAACGATCCATGGACGCCGGTCTCCTGGGAGGAGGCGTTCAGCTATGCGGCGAATGAGTTCAAGCGCATCCAGGCCGCCTATGGGCGCGGCTCGATCGGCGCTGTCTCGAGCTCGCGCTGCACGAATGAGGAAATCTTCCTCGTGCAGAAATTCGCGCGCGCCGTCCTCCTCAACAACAACATCGACAATTGCGCCCGCATTTGCCATTCGCCGACGCAGTTCGGATTGAGTGCGACGGTCGGCTGGGGCGCGGCGAGCCAGCATTTCGACTCCATCCTGCAGTCCGATGTCATCATGGTCGTCGGCGCCAATCCGACGGAGGGCCATCCTGTCTTCGGCTCGCTGATGAAGCGGCGCATCCGGCAGGGCGCGAAGCTCATCGTCGTCGATCCCAGACGCACGGAAACGGTGAAATCGGCGCATTGCGCGGCCGATATTCATCTTGCCATCCGGCCGGGCACGAATGTCGCGATCCTCGACAGCATCGCCCATGTCGTCGTGCGTGAGAAGCTCTACAATGAAGCGTTCATCCGCGCGCGCTGCGAATGGAGTGAGTTCGAGAACTGGGCGTCGCTGGTCGGCTCGGACAAATATGCGCCCGAGGTCGTCGGCCCGCTGGCGGGCGTCGCGCCGGAGGACATTCGCGCCGCCGCGCGGCTCTACGCCAAGGGTCCGAAATCGGCGATCTATTACGGCCTCGGCGTGACCGAACATTCGCAGGGCTCCACGGGCGTGATGTGCCTCGGCAATCTCGCGCTCGCCTGCGGCATGCTGGGCCGCGAGGGCGTCGGCGTGAACCCGCTTCGCGGCCAGGGCAATGTGCAGGGCGGAAGCTGTCTCGGCAGCTGGCCGCATGTGTTCAGCGGCTATCGCTTCGTCACCGACGACGCGGTGCGTTCGAGCTTCGAGGCCGAATGGGGCGTGACGCTCGACGCCGAGCCGGGGCTGCGCCTGCCCAACATGCTCGACGCCGCCGTCGCGGGCTCGTTCAAGGGCATGTATGTCATGGGCGAAGATCCGGTTCAGAGCGATCCGAACCAGCATCACGTCATCGCCGCCATGAAGAACATGGAATGCGTCGTGCTCCACGACCTCTTCCTCAATGAGACGTCGAAATATGCCCATGTCTTTTTCCCCGGCTCGTCGTCGCTGGAGAAGGACGGCACCTTCACCAACGCCGAGCGGCGCGTTTCGCGCGTGCGCAAGGTGGTGGAGCCGCTCGCGGGCTATCAGGACTGGGAGATTACGGTAAAGTTCATGAACGCCATGGGGTATCCGGCCTCCTATTCCAATCCCGGCGAGGTGCTCGACGAGATCGCGCGGCTGTCGCCCGCCTATCGCGGCATGAGTTTTGATCTGATCGACCGCATCGGCTCGGCGCAGTGGCCCTGCGACGAGAGCGCGCCCGAAGGCACCGAGGTTCTGCATCGCGAGAAGTTCCCGCGCGCCAATGGCCGCGGCACCTTCATGCTGACGGAATATGTGCCGACGGCCGAGCGCACTTCGGATCAGTATCCGCTGCTGCTGACGACGGGGCGCATTCTCTCGCAGTACAACGTCGGCACGCAGACGCGGCGCACGCCGAACTCTCTCTGGCATCCGGAGGACGTGCTGGAGATCAACGCCGAGGACGCGGCGGCGCGCGGCGTGAAGGACGGCGATTTCGTGCGCGTCGCGAGCCGCTTCGGCGAGATCGAGCTGCGCGCCCGCCTGTCGGCCCGCGTCAATCCGGGTGTCGTTTACACGACGTTCCATCACGCCAAGTCGAAGGCGAACGCCGTAACGTCCGATCTCTCGGACTGGGCGACGAACTGTCCGGAATACAAGGTCACGGCGGTCGATGTCGTGCGCATCGCGGCCCATTCCGGCGCAGGCGCCGCCGAGGGCGCCAGACCCTCGACCCGCGAACTGGAGCCCGCAGAATGAGCGCGACGCAGCAGAGCGGCCCGGACGGCGCGCCGGTGATGGCGCTGGATCGCATCGTTCTGATGGCCAATCAGATCGGAGACTTCTTCGCGCCCTATCCCCCGGAGCGGCGCGCGGAAGGGATCCGCAATCACTTGCGGACCTATTGGGACCCGCGCATGCGTCAGGAGCTGCTGGCGCTCATCGCATCCGGCGGCGCCGGCCTCGCGCCGCATGTCGTCGAGGGCGCGAAGCTGCTCGAGGACGAGACCCAAAAAAAACCCGGCTATTACGGCCCCCCGAAAGCGTAAGGCGCTCGAGGCGAGCGTCCCCGAAGCCTCCTGCGCCGGAAAAGGGCGGGGTCCCCTCCCCCGCCCTTTTCTTTTCATGAGAAAGGTGAGCGGCGCTACCGCGCCTGCGCGATCCGGCGCGCGTCGAAAACCGGGTTCGAGCCCTGCTCTCCCTCCCGGAACATCACGATCGTCACGGCGAAATTGGCTCTGAGCGGCTGGCCCGGCTGCACGACCTGCGTTGCGCCCGGCGCCCAATCGATGAAGCGGAAATGCGTATATCCCCGCGCGAGCGTCTCCCGCGCGCCAAGCGCCAGAAGCTGCTGGAGCGCCAGGTCCTCCGGCCCCGCCTCGACCCCGGAGAGATCGAGGCGGGCCATATTCGGCCCGAGCGACTGCACATTCGAGAGACAGGCCGAACACAGCAGCGCCGCCATGAGCAAGGCCGCCTGCCGCGCGCGCTTTCCCGCTTTGCCGATCATGCGCCCTCTTCTCACGGGGACAGGAAAACAGAAAGGGCGGGGTCTCCCCCGCCCTTTTGAAGATCGCACGATCCTTTCGGGATCAGCCCCAATGCGCCAGAATGGCGAGCATCAGCAGCGCGACGATGTTGGTGATCTTGATCGCCGGGTTCACGGCCGGGCCGGCGGTGTCCTTGTAGGGGTCGCCGACGGTGTCGCCCGTGACCGAGGCTTTATGCGCCTCGGAGCCCTTGAGGTGCTTCACGCCGTCCTTGTCGACGAAGCCGTCCTCGAAGGACTTCTTGGCGTTGTCCCAGGCGCCGCCGCCGGAGGTCATGGAGATAGCGACGAAGACGCCATTCACGATCACGCCGAGGAGCAGAGCGCCGACCGCCGCAAGGGCGTTGGCCTTGCCGCCGCCAAGCAGCAGAACCACGATGAACATCACGAGCGGCGCCGCGACCGGCAGCAGCGAGGGGACGATCATTTCCTTGATCGCCGCCTGGGTCAGCATGTCGACCGCGCGGCCGTAATCCGGGCGGGCCGAGCCGTCCATGATGCCGGGCTTCTCCTTGAACTGTCGGCGCACTTCCTCGACGACCGAGCCGGCCGCGCGGCCGACGGCCGTCATGGCGATGCCGCCGAAGAGGTAGGGAATGAGACCGCCGAAGATCAGGCCTGCGACCACGAAGGGGTTCGACAGGCTGAAGTCGATGTTCTCCATTCCCTTGAAGAAGGAGACGCCTGTCGCGGCAAAGTGCTTGATGTCGTTCGTATAGGCCGCGAACAGCACCAGCGCGCCGAGGCCCGCCGAGCCGATGGCGTAGCCCTTGGTGACCGCCTTGGTCGTGTTGCCGACGGCGTCGAGCGCGTCGGTCGACTGGCGGACTTCCTTCGGCAGGCCGGACATTTCGGCGATGCCGCCGGCATTGTCCGTCACGGGGCCGAAGGCGTCGAGCGCGACGATCATGCCAGCGAGGCCGAGCATCGTCGTGACCGCGATCGCCGTGCCGTAGAGGCCGCCGAACTGATAGGTGAGGATGATGCCGAGCACGATCACCACGGCCGGAGCGGCCGTCGATTCGAGCGACACGGCGAGACCCTGGATGACGTTGGTGCCGTGACCCGTCACCGACGCCTGGGCGATCGACACCACCGGGCGCTTGCCCGTCGCGGTGTAATATTCGGTGATGTAGACGATGGCGCCCGTCACGATGAGGCCGATGATCCCACACAGGAACAGCGCGAAGCCGTTGATCGGCTCGCCATTGACCTTGCCGACCTCGCCGAGGCCGACGGTGAACAGCGTCGCGAGGAAGAGACCCGGAATGGAGAGCACGCCCGTGGCGATCAGGCCCTTGTAGAGCGCGTCCATGATGGAGTCGTTCTTGAGGCCGATCTTCTCGAAGTAGGGCGCCGCGAACTTGCCCCACTCCGTGTCGTCCTGGCCGAGCTTCACGAAATAGGTGCCTGCGATCGAGGTGACGATGGAGAGGCCGCCGATGGCGAGCGGATAGAGCACGGCGCTCGCAAGTCCGGCCTGACCGGCGAAGAAGATCGAGGCCAGCACCATAGTCGCGACGACCGTGACGGCGTAGGTCTCGAAGAGGTCGGCGGCCATGCCCGCGCAATCGCCGACGTTATCGCCGACATTGTCCGCGATGGTCGCCGGATTGCGCGGATCGTCCTCCGGAATGCCCGCCTCGACCTTGCCGACGAGGTCGGCGCCGACATCCGCGCCCTTGGTGAAGATGCCGCCGCCCAGACGCGCGAAGATCGAGATCAGCGAGGCGCCGAAGCCGAGCGCCACCAGCGCGTCGACCACGACGCGGTCGGCGGCCGTGTAGCCGGCGAACCAGGTCAGGATCGCGTAATAGACCGCGACGCCCAGCAGCGCGAGGCCCGCGACCAGCAGGCCCGTGACCGCGCCCGCCTTGAAGGCGATGTCGAGGCCGCCCGCGAGCGACTGCGTCGCCGCCTGCGCGGTGCGGACATTGGCGCGCACCGAGACGTTCATGCCGATATAGCCGGCCGCGCCCGAGAGCGCCGCGCCGATGGCGAAGCCGAACGCGACCGCCCAGCCGAGCAGGATGACGAGCAGCACGAAAATCACGCCGCCGACCATGCCGATGGTCTTGTACTGGCGGTTCAGATAGGCCTGCGCGCCTTCAGCGACGGCGCCGGAAATCTCCTGCATGCGCTGCGAGCCGGGATCGGCCGCCAGCAGCTCCTGCGACGTCTTTACGCCGTAGGCGACGGACATGAGTCCGAAGACGATGGTGAGAAACAAAACCATTAGGGTTCGCCTTTTCGTTTCACGGCCGTGGCGGCCGGGAGGGTCGCGAAAGGTTCGCGCAAAACGGAAAAAGGGATTGCGTCCGCGCCGACGAATCGGCCCGGGGCGCCGCGAATTTCCGCGGACTTTCTGCCAGAAACGCGGCAAAGCGGCAATGGCGGTTCAGAAATGGCTGAACGCGCTTTTTGCGAAAATCATCTGTGTTTTCGAGGCGTCGCGGAAGACCGGCGCGGCTGTTCCCGCGACAATGGCGCCGATGCGGAAGACGCCCGGCGGCGGCGTGAAAGCCGGATTGGCGGTAAACAGAATTTCGTAGTCATCTCCACCCGTTAGGGCCGTTTCCAGAAGGCCCGGCGCGAGCGCGATCGCCTCCTGCGCCGCCGTCGACAGCGGAACCAGAGGCGCCTCGACCAGGGCGCTGACGCCCGACGCGCGGCACAGCTTGGCGAGATCGCCGGCGAGGCCGTCGGAGACGTCCATGGCGGCGCTGGCGCTGGCGCGCAACGTTCCGATCAGGTCGAGCCTCGGCCGCGGCAGCAGATAGCGGTCGAGCAGCCAGTCGCGGGCGCCCGGCGAGAGGCGCGCCGCGAGCGCGGGATCGCGCCGCAGGATGAGGCCGAGCGCCGCGTCGCCGATGGTTCCCGAGACGAAGACGGCGTCGCCCGGACGCGCCCCCGTGCGCGGCGTGAAGCGCGGCGTCCGCCCGAGCGCCGCGATGGAGATCGCCAGCGGTCCCGGCGTCGCGGCCGTGTCGCCGCCGAGGAGCGGCGCGCCATAGGCCGCGGCGTCCGCCGCGAGGCCGGCGGCGAAGGCTTCGAGCCAGTCGTTGGTCCAGTCCGGCGGCAGCGCGAGCGACAGCAGAAAGCCCGCGGGTTCGGCCCCCTTGGCGGCGAGATCGGAGAGATTGACGCGCAGCGCCTTGCTGGCGATCGCCGCAGGCGGATCGTCGGCGAAGAAATGCACCCCGGCGACGAGCATGTCTGTGGTGGCGACGAGCGGCTCGGTGGAGGCCGGCAGCAGCGCGGCGTCGTCCTTCAGGCCGAGCGCGGCGGGGCCGGCGATGGGCGCGAACACGCGGGCGATCAGTTCGTCTTCGCTGTAGCGGCTGCTCATCTGCCCGCCTCGCCCCTCAGGGGGTCACCCCATGCCTCCCGGCCGCTCCTCGCGCGCGATCTTGTCCAGAACCGCATTCACCATGCCGGACTCGGTCTGTCCGAAAAAGGCGGCGGTCACGTCGACATATTCCTTGATCACCACGCGCGGCGGCACATCCTTGCGGGCGCGCAGCTCATAGGCGCCGGCGCGCAAAGCCGCGCGCATCACCGCCTCGATGCGCGCGAGCGGCCAGCCGCCCGAGAGCACGCGGTCGATCTGCCGGTCGATGGCCACTTGGTCGGTGAGCACGCCCTGCAGCACGTCGCGGAAGAAAGCGATTTCGGCGGGCTTGTATTGCACGCCCTCGATCTCGCGGCCGATCCAGTGCGACTCGAATTCGGCGAAGATCTCGTTGAGCCCCTTGCCCGCGACTTCCATCTGATAGAGCGCCTGAACGATGGCAAGGCGCGCGGCCGAGCGCTGGTCGAGGCTCATGCGAGGCTCCGCTTCAGACGAATGAGCGCCAGCGCGGCAAGCGCGGCGTCCGCGCCCTTGTCGCCTTGCCGCGGATCGGCGCGGACGACGGCCTGACCTTCATTTTCCACGGTGAGAATTCCATTGCCCATCGGCAGCCGTCGCGCGACCGAGAGGTCGGTCAGCGCCCGCGAGCTTTCATTGGCGACGATTTCGAAATGATAGGTGTCGCCGCGAATGACGCAGCCCAGCGCGACGAGCCCGTCATAGGGCGCGCTGGCTTTCTCCGCCGCGTCGAGCGCAATCGCGGCGGCGCAGGGGATTTCCAGCGCGCCGGGAACCTCAATCACGGTCGCGGTCGCCCCGAGCCGCTCGATGGCCGCCAAAGCGCCGTCTCGCATGAGGCCGACAATATCGGCGTTGAACCTGGCCGCGACGACGAGGATGCGAGCGCCGGGAACAGGCGCAGCGTCGATGTCGTCGGGAGAAAAACCTGCCATTCGTTTGAACTCCGGCGCCCGTCCCCTACCCTCGCCCGCGTTCCGGGGAGGGCGAAGATCGTGGCCCTTATCGAGGCGGCGACATGTCCCCTCCCGCTTGTGGGGGGAGGATGGGAGGGGGTCGAGAAGCCGCGGATATCGCTGATTTGGAGTTGCGTCTTATGTCACATGCCCGACGGCTTGTCAGCCGTCCCGTCCACTCAACCGCGCCGCGTAACGCGCCATCATGTCGACTTCGATGTTGAGCGCGTCTCCGGCGCCGCGCCCGCCGAAGGTCGTCACGGCCAGCGTGTGCGGGATGAGCAGGACCGAGAAGCGGTCGCCCTCGACCTGGTTCACGGTGAGCGACGCGCCGTCGAGCGCGACCGAACCCTTTTGCGCGACGAAGCGCGAGAGCTCATGCGGCGCCTCGATCCAGAACCGCCCCATGCCGTCGAAATCGTCGCGGGAGAGAATGCGCGCGACGCCGTCGACATGCCCGGTCACGATATGTCCGCCCAGTTCATCGCCGATCTTCAGGGCGCGCTCAAGATTGATGCGCGTCCCCTGTGCCCATGCGCCCACGGTCGTTTTCGCCAGCGTCTCGGCGGCGGCGTCGACGTCGAACACCGTGCGCCCCTCTTCGCGCGCGACGGCGACGACGGTGAGGCAGGTTCCGGCGCAGGCGATGGAGGCGCCGATCGCGATGGTCTCGGCGTCATAGGCGCAACCGATGCGCAGCCGCCTCAGATCGCCGCGCGGCGTGACGGAAACGACCTCGCCAATGTCTGTCACAATGCCGGTGAACATGCGTCTCTCTCCGCCAGCGGCTCAGTCCATCCGCGCATAGCGCGTCATTTGATCGGGGCCGAGCATGCGGCTTTCGATCATGCGGTAACGCCTCTCCAGCGCGGCGCGGGCGGCGGGGGTCAGCGCGAGGCGGCCCTCGCGGCCCAGCGGCTTCAGGCCCTTGTGCAGGATCACCTCGTCGGCGAGCCCCATGGTCAGCAGGCTTTCGGCCACGCGCGGCCCGCCTTCGCTGAAGACGCGCGTGATCCCGCGATCGGCAAGGAGCCGGAGCGCGGCCAGCAGGTCGACCGCCCCCTCCTGCGTGGGAACGCGCGCCACCTCGGCGCCCGTAACATGCGCGAAGGCGCGCGCATCCTCTTCGGGAACGTCGGCGCCGGCGATGACGAGCAGCGGAACGTCCCGCGCCGTAGCGGCGAGGCGCGAGCGCGGCGAGAGGGCGAGTTTGCGGTCGATCACCACGCGCAGACGCGCGGCCCCGTCTACGCCCGGCAGGCGAACGGTCATCAGCGGATCGTCTTCGCGCGCCGTGCCGGAGCCGACCATGATGGCGTCGTGCAGCGACCGCTGGACATGGGTGTAGGCGTCGGCGATCGGGCCGGTGATCCGAAGGCGGGGATCGTGAGCGGCGCCGGCGGCGTAGCCGTCCGCCGTTTGCGCGAGCTTCAGCGTCACCATGGGGCGATGCTTGGTGACGCGCAGCACATGGCCGAGATGATCGCAGCGCGCCGCCGCGGCCTCCGGGCCGACGAGCACCTCGATTCCCGCTTCGCGCAAAATGGCGTGGCCCCTGCCCGCGACGCGCGGGTCCGGGTCCTCCATGGCGGTGACGACGCGCGCGACGCCGGCGGCGATGATGGCGTCCACGCAGGGCGGGGTCGCGCCGTGATGGGAACAGGGCTCCAGCGTGACATAAAGCGTCGCGCCTCGCGCGGCCTCGCCGGCGGCGGCGAGGGCTATGGCCTCCGCATGCGGGCGGCCGCCCTCGGCGGTGAAGCCGCGCGCCACGATCACCCCGTCGCGCACCACCAGCGCGCCGACGGCCGGGTTGGGCGCGGTGCGGCCCATGTTGCGCCGGCCGAGCGCCAGGGCCGCCGCCATATAGGCGTCGTCGGTCGCGGGCGTGAGTATCTTTGTGTGCAGGCTCATCTAGTCGTCGGCGTCGTCGGCGAAGTCGCCGCCGCTCTCCAGTTCGTCGATGATGGCGTTGAAATCGCGCGCTTCCCGGAAGTCGCGATAGACCGAAGCGAACCGGACATAGGCCACCGCGTCGAGCGAACGCAAGCCCTCGATGACGAGTTCGCCGATCCGGCGGCTTTCGACCTCCGCCTCGCCCAGGCTCTCGAGCTGGCGGACAATGCCCGAAATCATCTGCTCGACCCGCTCGGGCTCAACCGGGCGCTTGCGCAGGGCGATCTCGACCGAGCGCATGAGCTTGTCACGGTCGAAGGGCGCGCGCTTGCCGGATTTCTTGACGACGATGATCTCGCGCAGCTGCACGCGCTCGAAGGTCGTGAAGCGGCCGCCGCAGGTCGGACAGACCCGCCGCCGCCTGATGCAGGACGAATCCTCGGCGGGCCGCGAGTCCTTCACCTGCGTGTCGAAGGAGCCGCAATAGGGACAGCGCATGGGGACAGCCTACTCCCCCGCCCGGCGACGGGAGAGGGATGGGGTGAGAAGCCTCTCCCCGCCGAGGCGGGGAGAGGGAATCGCAATCGCCGATCAGTAGATCGGGAACTTGGCGGTCAGGGCGTGGACCTTTTCCTTCACCGCCGCTTCCGTGCCGGCGTTGCCCTCTTCGCCCTTCGACGACAGGCCGTCCAGCACCTCGACGATCAGAGCGCCGACCTGCTTGAACTCTTCCTTGCCGAAGCCGCGCGAGGTCGCCGCCGGCGTGCCGAGACGGATGCCGGAGGTGACGAAGGGCTTCTCCGGATCGAAGGGGATGCCGTTCTTGTTGCAGGTGATGTGGGCGCGGCCGAGCGCCGCTTCCGCCGCCTTGCCGGTGATCTTCTTCGGACGCAGGTCGACGAGCATCAGATGGTTCTCGGTGCCGCCGGAGACGATGGCGAAGCCGGCGTCGACGAGCGTCTGCGCCAGCGTCTGCGCATTGTCCTTCACGCGCTGCTGATAGGCCTTGAACTCGGGCGTCAGCGCCTCGCCGAAGGCGACGGCCTTGGCGGCGATGACGTGCATGAGCGGGCCGCCCTGCAGGCCGGGGAACACGGCCGAGTTGATCTTCTTGGCGATGTCCTCGTCATTGGTGAGCACCATGCCGCCGCGCGGGCCGCGCAGCGTCTTGTGCGTCGTGGTGGTGACGACATGCGCATGCGGGAACGGCGAGGGATGCAGGCCCGCGGCGACGAGGCCGGCGAAATGGGCCATATCCACCATGAAAAAGGCGCCGATCTCGTCGGCGATCTTGCGGAACGCCTCGAAATCCCAGATGCGCGAATAGCCAGAGCCGCCGGCGATGATGAGCTTCGGCTTGTGCTCGCGGGCGAGCGCGGCGACCTGATCCATGTCGATGCGCTGATCGTCCTTGCGGACGGTGTAGCTGATCGGCTTGAACCAGCGGCCCGAGAGGTTCACCGGCGAGCCGTGCGTCAGGTGGCCGCCAGCCGCGAGGTCGAGGCCCATGAAGGAGTCGCCCGGCTGCAGCAGCGCGAGAAAGACCGCCTGGTTCGCCTGCGAGCCGGAGTTCGGCTGGACATTGGCGAAGCCGCAGCTGAAGAGCTTCTTGGCGCGGTCGATCGCGAGATTTTCAGCGATATCGACGTACTGGCAGCCGCCGTAATAGCGCTTGCCCGGATAGCCCTCGGCGTATTTGTTGGTCAGAACCGAGCCCTGAGCCTCCATCACCGCCTTGGAAACGATGTTCTCCGACGCGATCAGCTCGATCTCGTGGCGCTGACGGCCGAGCTCGAGCTCGATAGCCTTGGCGAGCTCCGGGTCGGTCTGCGCGACGGAGTTGGTGAAGAAACCGGACTGGCTCATGGAATTTCCTCTAGCCTAAGTGCGCGAAAGATAAGCAAAAAATACGGCTGCCCGACTGCCGCGGGACCAACCGGCTCTCCATGCCGCGCGAGTTGAGGCGCCTCGATTATCACGACGCGGGCGCAACGGGAAGAGCGGCAAGATGCGTAGTAGCGTCACAGGCTGCACAAAGCGCCCCACTATTTCAACTTGCAATCGCCCTGAAGCGTCGTCGACGCGCCGGCGGTCGCCGCCTCGAAAGTGGCCTTGCCACTTTCGGGATCGAAGTTGATGAAGAGTTCGGTGTAGTAGAGCGTGCGCTTCTGCGTCAGGACGCCAGCGCCGAGCGTGGCCTTGCCCTCTTCGGTCTTGGAATAGAGAAATTTGATCGGTTGGCCGAACAGCGGCTTCTTGTCGAGCCAGATGCGGCCGACAAAAACGACGCTCTCCTCCCCGAAGTCCCTGGAAGCAAGCTTCATCGTCAACTTGGACGACGCCCCCTCTTTTCCGAAGACGCACTCGAATTTGCGCGCGTCCCCCGCCTCCTGGCGCAACGCCTTTGCTGGCGCAGGGGTTGATGCGATCAGCGCGGCGACAACAATGGCGGCTGCGGCGCGCGCCAGCAACATCGGCGACCCTCTCGAAAGCCAGAGGGGTAGATATGGCGGCGCGCGTCAAAAACCCTTGCTTCGCTTCGTGGAGAGCCAGCCCATGGCGGGCGCGCGCCTCATCTCGGCGCGGCCTTCACATCTGCGAGGGTCTAAGCATCTCGCCGGTCATGGGCCCCCATCCGGACTCTCTCGGCGCCGACAGTGGCTGCGGCGAAGCCGGTCAAGCCGCCTTTTTCTGATAGTCCTTCACATCCGAGAATTTGATGTCGGGGTTGCGCTCGGCGTCGTAATTGAGCTGAAAAGCCGAGGACGACATGAAGACCGGCGCGCCGTCGAGATCGTCCGCGATGCTCGAGCCATGCGAGTCCACGAAGCTCTTGAGCTTCACGGGATCGTCTGACGTCACCCAGCGACAGATGGAGAAGCGCGGCTGCTCGTAACGCGTCGTGAGGCCATATTCGGCTTCGAGCCGCGTCGCGAGCACGTCGAGCTGCAGCGCGCCGACGACGCCCACAATGGAGCCGGAGCCGTCATGCGGCGTGAAGACCTGCACGACGCCCTCCTCCGCGAGCTGCTGCAACGCCTCGCGCAGCTTCTTGGCCTTCATGGCGTCCGAAATGAGAATGCGGCGCAGGATTTCCGGCGCGAAGCTCGGCACGCCGCGAAAGACGATCTCCTCGCCCTCGGTGAGCGTGTCGCCGATGCGCAGCTGGCCGTGGTTGGGCAGGCCCACCACGTCGCCCGCGAAGGCTTCGTCGGCGATGGAGCGGTCGCGCGCGAAGAAGAATTGCGGCGCGTTCAGCGGGATGTTCTTTCCGGTGCGAATGAGCTTCGCCTTCATGCCGCGCGTGAGCTTGCCCGAGCAGACGCGCATGAAGGCGATGCGGTCCCGGTGATTGGGGTCCATATTCGCCTGGATCTTGAAGACGAAGCCGGTCATTTTGGGCTCGCCCGCTTCGACGCTGCGCTTGTCGGCCTCCTGCGCGCGCGGGCTCGGCGCATAGTCGGCCATGGCGTCGATCAGGTCGCGCACGCCGAAATTCCTGAGCGCGCTGCCGAAGAAGACCGGCGTGAGATGCCCCTCGCGGAAGGCGGCGAGATCGAAGGGCTTGGAGCCCTCCTCCGCCAGCATGGCTTCGTCCCGCCAGGCGTCGGCGGCGCCCGGCGGCAGCAGCGTGTCGAAGATCGGATCGTCGAGCCCGCGCGTCTCGATGAGTTCGTCGTCCTTGTCGATCTTGCGGATCGTCTTCGTCGCGAAACGATAGGTGCCTGCGAAATTCTTGCCCGAGCCGATGGGCCAGGTGATGGGCGTCGTGTCGAGCGCGAGCGTCTTCTCGATTTCGTCGAGCAGCTCGAAGGGATCGCGGCCTTCGCGGTCGAGCTTGTTGACGAAGGTGACGATCGGAATGTCGCGCAGGCGGCAGACCTCGAAAAGCTTGCGCGTGCGCGCCTCGATGCCCTTGGCCGCGTCGATCACCATCACCGCCGAGTCGACGGCCGAGAGGGTGCGATAGGTGTCCTCCGAGAAGTCTTCGTGGCCCGGCGTGTCGAGCAGGTTGAAGACGCAATCGGCATATTCGAATGTCATCACGGAAGTGACGACAGAAATGCCGCGCTCGCGCTCGATGCTCATCCAGTCCGAGCGGGTCTGCTGCGCGTTGCGCTTGGCCTTCACCGCGCCGGCGAGCTGAATAGCGCCGCCGAAAAGCAGCAGCTTCTCGGTGAGCGTCGTCTTACCGGCGTCGGGGTGCGAGATGATCGCGAAAGTGCGCCGTCGCGAAACGGGGTCTCGGTTGTTCGGGGTCGTCAAGGAGAGCTCGTTGGCCAAGTGGTCTGGCGCACGGCTTAAAGGCAAGCGCGCCCGATCGCAACAATCCCGTGGCCGCATCGCCGCGCCCATGGCAGGACCCTATCTGTCCTGGCACGGAGTTTGAAATGAGTCGCATCACCCTGGCCGCCGCCGCCCTGCTCGCTTTCAGCCTGGCGGAAATCCCCACAGCGTCAGCCTGGCATCTGTCCAGCAAGCGCGCCTGTCTTCGAGAGGCCTTCACGCCGCATTGCGGCGCCGGGACCGTCGCGACATGCACATCGAGACGGTCCTGCATGCTGGAGCCGCACAGGACGGTTCAGGTTTGCGCGCAATGGCGGTGCCGACCCAGGGAGTGAGTCCGTTACGCGAAATCCCCCGCCAGCGCCGCCCGCGTTGCCTCCGACAGCACGGCCATATGGCTGTAATTGGGATGGGACAACCCCAAAATCACCCGCGCATTGGGCTCCCGAAAGGCGGCGACCTCCGCGTCGGCGAAGGGGAAATGCACGAATTGGACGGAGCTGGCCTTGCCCTCGGCCGAAGTGCGGTCCTGGTCGGCCTCCGCCTTGCCCAAGACCCGCGCGCCGCCGACTTCGATGAAGGCCGTCTCCTCGATGCCGCCGAGGCCCGCCAGCACGCGCGAACGGCGCAGCGGGTCGTCGATCTCGATCATAAAGGTCGCCACCAGCTCGCGACCCTTGGGGATCAGCGGATTATAGGCCGCGAGCTCCTCGGGAATCTGCGCGTCCCCGCCCCGCTCGATGTGCAGCATTTCCTGCACCTGGAGCCACATGGTCTCGAAGCTCTCGAAGTAGAAGGTCACATAGGGACCGACCTCGACGCGGCGGCTCCGCTTGATCGCGGTGACGCGGCGGCGATGCTCCGTGCGGCCTTTGGCGTATTCCGCCCAAGGGAGGATGTCGGCGCGGGTGAGTTCGTGACGTGTCGTCATCTCGTTGCTGCTCCGTACGCTTTGCCGCCTACTCGCCCGTGACGCCATAAGCCCGCGCCATGAGCACGATCGGATGGCCGACGCGCTCGGGCTTCGGCGCGTCGCCTGCGAGCCGCGCGATGCCCTGTTCCAGATGAATGCCGGCGAGCGGGCATTCGGACACGACATGCTTCTTGCCCGCCGTATCGAGCTGGCGCATGGCCGGCTTGCCGACCTTCATCGCCGTTTCGAAATTGCCCTTTTTGTAGCCCCAGGCGCCGCCATGCCCCGAGCAGCGCTCGACGACGGCGACATCCGCCTGCGGGATGAGCTTGAGCAGCTCTGCGCCTTTCTGGCCGAAATTCTGCGCGCGCGAATGGCAGGACATATGGAAGGCGACGCCGCCCTCGATCGGCGCCATGCCGTCGGCGAGCCCTTCCTTGCGGGCGATGTCCACGACATATTCGGACAAGTCGAAGGTCGCTTCGGCGAGACGCTTCACACTCGCGTCGTTCGGCAGGATCAGCGGCCATTCGAACTTCAGCATCAGCGCGCAGGACGGCACGGGCGCCACGATGTCATAGCCCTCGTCGATATAGGGCGCGAAGGCGGCGGCGACCTTGCGCGCGGCCTCGGCCACTTCGCCGAGCAGCCCCTGTTCGAGCTTGGGCATGCCGCAGCAATGGGGATGCACGACCTTGGTCTCGACGCCGTTTTTCGCCAGCACCGCGAGCGCCGCCATGCCGATGGAGGTGTCGTTGTAGTCGCCGTAACAGGTCGCGTAGAGCACGGCCTTGCGGGCCTTCGCCGGCGCGGCTTCATCGCGGGCGGGCGGATTGGCCTTTGCCTTGGCCTCGAGCGTCTGGCTGGCGTATTCCGGCAGTTCGGCGTCCTTGTCGATGCCGGCGTATTTCTCTTCGAGGCCGCGCAGGGGGCTGCCGCGGCGCGTCGCCCAATTGACCGCGCCCGAAATCAGCGTCGCCCATTTGCCGTTGCGGTCGGTCTCGGTGAGCGCATGATCAATGGCGCCGACGCCCTGCTTCTTCGCCTCGACGGCGCGATAGCGCAGGATCAGATGCGGAAAGTCGAGATTGAACTCGTGCGGCGGCACGTAAGGGCATTTGGTGAGGAAGCACATGTCGCAAAGCGTGCAGGCGTCCACGACCTTCTTGAAGTCGGCGCTTGCGACCGTGTCGAGCTCGCCGCTCTTCGATTCGTCCACGAGATCGAACAGCCGCGGGAAGGAATCGCACAGGTTGAAGCAGCGGCGGCAGCCGTGACAAATGTCGAAGACGCGCCGCATTTCGGCGTCGAGCTTCGCCTCGTCGTAGAAATCCGGATTCTCCCAGTCCAGCGGATGCCGGATCGGCGCTTCGAGACTGCCTTCTCTCATGTTCGTCCTGACGTGCGGGAAAATCGCCCTCTCCCCGTTCGACGGGGAGAGGGAGCCCTATCGTTTACTTCAGCTCGTCGAGCGCGCGCTGGAAGCGGCCGGCATGCGAACGCTCGGCCTTGGCGAGCGTCTCGAACCAGTCGGCGATCTCTTCGAAGCCCTCTTCGCGGGCCGAGCGCGCCATGCCCGGATACATGTCGGTGTATTCGTGGGTCTCGCCGGCTACGGCGGCCTTCAGATTGTCGGCGGTCTTGCCGATCGGCAGGCCGGTGGCCGGATCGCCGACAGACTCCAGAAACTCGAGATGGCCATGGGCGTGGCCCGTCTCGCCTTCCGCGGTCGAGCGGAACACGGCGGCGACGTCGTTGTAGCCTTCCACGTCGGCCTTCTGAGCGAAATAGAGATAGCGACGGTTCGCCTGCGATTCGCCGGCGAAAGCGGCCTTCAGGTTCTCTTCGGTCTTGCTGCCCTTGAGCGATGCCATTATTGCCTCCAAGGAGAATTGACGCGCGAATCCCGCGAAGGGCTCCGGCGACGCTTTCTTAGAATAATTCAAAACTAGCCCGCGTCCAACTGATTTCGGACATTTCCCGGCCGCTTTTCGCCCCGGGCGTCTGCCTATTTCACCC
Organism: Hyphomicrobiales bacterium; assembly: GCA_003963405.1. Taxonomy (GTDB): domain Bacteria; phylum Pseudomonadota; class Alphaproteobacteria; order Rhizobiales; family Beijerinckiaceae; genus Methylocystis. The sequence continues at coordinate 48,810 of RXIY01000023.1, read as the reverse complement.
CGATCACCATGGCGTCCGGACCAACGAGATGCTCGACGCGGCTCTCGGAGAAGCCCGCCTGCTTCATCCAGCCTTGGCAGTCGGCGCCCGTGTAATCGAAGCCGCCGGCCGTTTCGATCAGCATGTTGAGGCTCATCAGCAGGCCAAAGGCGTTCTCGCGCCGCTCGTCGTCGATCAGCGCCTCATAGACGATCAGGGCGCCGCCGGGCGGCAACGCGTCATAAGCCTTCTTCAGCAGCAGCCGCTTCTGCGCCAGATCCCAGTCGTGCAGAATATGTCCCATGATCAGCACGTCGGCCTGCGGCAGCGGGTCGGCGAAGAAGTCGCCGGGGAAGAAGCGCAGCCGATTGGTAAGGCCGTTCGCGGCGGCGAAGCCCTCGAAGACGGGTCCGACCTGCGGCAAGTCGAAGCCGCCGCCGGTCAGATGCGGATGGGCGCGGGCGATCGTGACCGGAACCATGCCCTGCGCCGCGCCGATGTCGATGAAGCTCTTGTAGCGATCCCAGGGGAATTTGTCGGCGATGGCTCGGGCGGCGCCGGCGCTCACGCCGGACATGGCGGCGAGAAAGCCGCGCAGCCGCTCGGGGTCGGCGTAGAGCGCGGCGAAGAGGTCGCCCTCCTCCTTGTTTTCGCTCTGGCGGCGGCCGGTCTTCAGCGCCTCGGTGAGATGCCCCCAGCTTTCGTAAAGGCGGGCGTTGGCCATCTCCAGCATGCCGCCGACATAGCTCGGCTTCCCGCGGACGAGGAAGAAGTCGGTCTCCGCCGTGTTCCGATAAAGGTTCTGGTCATCCCGGTCGAGGAGCTTCAGCGCCACCAGCGCGTCGAAGAAATCACGCGCGGAACGCGGATGCAGGCCGAGCTTTCCGCGCAGCGTTTCGCAATCCGCCGGCGCTTGCGCGAGCGCGTCGAACACGCCGAGCTCGACCGCCGACAGCAGCGTCTTGGCGTTCCAGAAGGACATGCCGAGCGACAGGAGTTTTTCGGGCGAGGGCTTCAAGGTCATGGCGGCAACCTCCTACTGGGACTAATTTCATTCAATGCCGGATCAATATGACAGCTTCGCCGCCCTTGCGGCGCGCGAGACCGAGGGCGAGCATTTTCGCATCCGCGTCGCGGCGCGACCGTCGCCGATCGCGATCATGGCGCCGCATGGCGGCTATATCGAGCCCGGCACGTCGGAAGCCGCGGCCGCCATCGCCCGGGAAAGCTTTTCTTTCTACTGCTTCGAAAGTCTGACGCTGCGCGCCAAAGGCGACGGCCTGCATATTACGTCCACGCGCTTCGACGAGCCGCAAGCCTTGCAACTCGTCGCCGCTTCCGAAGTCGTGGTCGGCGTGCATGGCCGAAAGAACGGGATGGACGGCGCGTCCATCTGGGTTGGCGGATTGCACGAGCCCTTGCGTGACGCCATCTGCGTCGAGCTTCTAAATAGCGGCTTTCGCGCCAAGCCCGTGGGCGACGGACATCCGCTCGCGGGGCGTCATCCCGACAATATTTGCAACAGGGGCCGCCGCGGCGCCGGCGTGCAGCTCGAAATCCCCCGCGCGCTCAGGATCAGCTTCTCGCAGGAGGACGCGATACGCGACGCCTTCGCCGTCGCCGTGCGCGCGGCGCTTATCGGCCATGCGGCCGAGTGATCGCCGGCCTCACCGCGTCTTCTTCTTCCCGGCGTATGGATTGTCGCCCGCTTTTCGTGAAATGCGGATCGGCACGCCGGGGAGATCGAAGGTCTTGCGCAGGCCGTTGATGAGGAAACGCTCGTAGCTCGCCGGCAATTCGTCGAGCTGATTGCCGAACAGCACGAAATGCGGCGGGCGCGACTTGGCTTGCGTCATGTAGCGAATCTTGATGCGACGGCCCGACACCGCCGGCGGCGGCGTCTCCTCCACCGCCTGCAACAGCCAGCGATTGAGCCGCGCCGTGGCGATGCGGCGGTTCCACACTTCATGAGTCGCGAGGATCGCCTCCATGAGCCTGTCGAGCCCCTGCCCCGTCGCGCCCGAGACCGGCACGACCGGACAGCCGCGCACCTGCGGCAGCAGACGCTCGGCGTCCTCGCGCAGCTTGACGAGCGTCGCGCCCTTGTCTTCCACGAGGTCCCACTTGCCGAGCCCGATGACGAAGGCGCGGCCCTCGCGCGCGGCGAGATCGGCGATAGTCAGATCCTGCTTCTCGAAGGGGATGGTCGAGTCGATGAGGAGCACGACCACCTCCGAGAAGCGCACGGCGCGCAGCGCGTCGGCGGCGGAGAGTTTTTCCAGCTTGTCGACGACCCGGGCGCGCTTGCGCAGCCCCGCCGTGTCGAAAAGCTTCATCTTGCGGTCGCGCCAGACGAAATCGACGCCAATGGAGTCGCGCGTGATGCCGGCCTCGGGACCGGTGAGAAGCCGCTCCTCGCCGAGAATGCGATTGATGAGCGTGGATTTGCCGGCGTTGGGCCGTCCCACCACGGTGATGCGCAGAGGCTTGGTGACGTCGAGATCGCTGCCGTCCTCTTCGTCGTCGTAGAGATTTTCCTCCTGTTGCTCCTCGTCCTCGGCAGGCTCGGCGGTTTGTTCCGGCAGCGCCTCGCGCAGGGCTTCATAGAGCGCCCCGGCGCCCTCGCCATGTTCGGCGGAAAAGGGAACGGGATCGCCGAGGCCGAGCGAAAAGGCCTCCAGCACGCCGCCTTCGCCCGCTCTGCCTTCCGCCTTGTTGGCGATGAGGATCACGGGCTTGCCGGCGCGGCGGACGAGATCGGCGAAATATTTGTCATCCGGCGTCACGCCCGTCCGCGCGTCGATCACGAAAAGGATGGCGTCGGCGGAGAGAATCGCGCTCTCGGTCTGGGCGCGCATCCGCCCCTCGAGCGTGGCGTGCGCGCCTTCCTCCAGCCCGGCCGTGTCGATGATGGTGAAGCGCAGATCGGCGAGCTTCGCCTCGCCCTCGCGCCGGTCGCGGGTCACGCCGGGCCGGTCGTCGACAAGCGCCAGCTTCTTGCCGGTCAGCCGGTTGAACAGCGTCGACTTGCCGACGTTGGGGCGGCCGATGATGGCGAGCGAGAAGGACATGAGCGAACTCTTCGAGCCTTTATAACGCGAAACCCTCTCCCGCCGGGAGAGGGTCGACGCCGTGGCGAAAATTGCCCTCTCCCCGACGGAGAGAGGGGGATAGGGGCGCTACTTGGCCGGGGACGCCTCGAGAGGCGCCGTGCCCGCCGGCATGGCGCCGCCGGATTCCGGTTCGATGACCGGCGTCACATTGATCTTGCCGCCGTCGGTTCCGCCGGAGGAGGCAGCGGGAGCGGGCTTTGGTCCGCGCTTGGCGTGCAGCAGGCCCTTGTAGGCCGAGGCGCGCTGGCGCATCGACTGGGGGGCGTCGGAGTTGGCGAGCACCTGCTCGAAGACGCGTTCGGCCTCGTCGAAATCGTCGTTGAACAGAGCGTCGAGGCCGTTCCACTCCTGCGCGGAGAAGCGGAAAGGGCCGTCCGAGGTCATCAGCGGGCCGAGCGCGCGCTCGAGCTTCTGCCGGTCGTCGCCCTCTAGCACAATTAGCGCCGCCCGCAGCAACGCGATCTGCTGGGTCAGCTTGTCGACGTTCGGATCCTCGCCGATGGCGCTGAGCTCGGCGAGCGCCTGCGTCTTATCCGGCCGCGCCTCGGCGGCGCGGACGCGGGCGAGCGCGGCGTAGCCCTTGGGGGCGTCCTTGGCCAAGGCGTCGAATGCGGCGGCGGCCTCGGCGTTCTTGCCCTCTTCCGCGAGCTGCACGGCGGCCACATAGCGGGCGTTCGCGGCCTCGGCCGCCTTCAGGCGCTTGTCCTGATAATAGCTCCAGGCGCCGGTCGCGGCGACGATCAGAAAGGCGACGACGAAAATCGGCGTCTGATAGCGCCGCCACAACTCGGCGGCCTTGTCCCGGCGGACGTCCTCGTCGACCTCATGGAAAATGTCCGACATCTCTCGCGCGACCCTTGCGTTTCAGACCCGTTGTTCTTGCCCGATTTGTTCTTGCCCCCTGCGGGGGAGCGTCGGGGTTAGCACAGACGGATGCGAAAGGCGAGCCGCAGACCGGTCAGCTATGCCCGGCGTGATGCAGGACGTCGAGGCCCGCCCTCAGCCCTTTCGCGAGCTTCGCCGCGTCGTCATTGGCCCAGAAATGGACGAAGAACAGCCGGGGCTCGTCATCGAGCATGTGGTTGTGGAGGGCGGTGACCTCGATCCCGTTCGATTGCAGCGCCTTCAGCAGCGGTTCGACCTCCCTGCCCAGGGCCACGAAATCGCCGCTGATCGCCGCCCTGCCCTCGCCGGTCGGCTGGAAATTGAGGGAGATCGCCGTTCCCATGGCTGGCGCGACCGTCATTCCGCGCGCCTGGACGGGCTCCGCGCGGGGGATGCTGAACTGATAGATTCCGCCGTTGTTTTTCCCTTGAAAGCCGAGAATCCGGTCGATCTTCGCGGCGTCGAAGTCGAGCTTCGGGGGCTCCCCGCCGGCCGGCGCCGCCGCCTCGAGGGGCGTCTTCGACTGCGCCAGCGCGTCCCGCACGATCCGGGCCAAACTGGCAGGGTCGCCCTCGCCCGCGACATGCATGTAGAAGGTCGCCGGGCTTGCGCGCAGCAGATGGTTGTGGACCCCCGTCACCCCCACGCCGCCGTCGAGCAGCGCCCGCATGACCGGGCCGACCTCGGACTCGGTCAGGACGAGGTCGCCCATCATTGCGGCGCCCCGGCCCATGGGCTCGACTATGGGCTCGAACGCGACCCAGCCGCCGAGCGCGAGGCCGGGCTTGACGGAGACGCCGTCCAGCGTGACATGAAGGTCGGTGCGCGGGAGGCCATATTTGTGGACCGGCCCGCTGACCATCGCTTTCCGCCCGACCGCCGCGTCGACGGCCGACCAGTCCATCTCCGCCCGCGCGCCGCAGGAGGCCGCGAAAAATCCGGCTGTCGCGAACAAAGCCCCGGCAATCTGTCTCATGGGAGTTCCTTTCGGAAAAAAGGCGGCCCCGCGTCAGATAGGGCCATGCGCAAAAAGGCACAGCCGCCGTTGCCGGAGCCGCCGCCGGAAACTACAGTCCCGCCCACCATGCTCTATTACGCCGTCAAAGTCCTGCTTTCAGCCGTCCTCATCGTGGCTGTTTCGGAAATCGCCAAGCGCTCCACCGCTTTCGCGGCCTTCGTCGCGTCCCTGCCGCTCACCTCCCTGCTCGCCTTCGTCTGGCTCAGGATCGACGGCGAGGCGCCCCTGAAAATCGCCGAGCTTTCGGCGCAGATCTTCTGGCTCATCATCCCCTCGCTCGTGCTGTTCCCGGCGCTGCCCCTGCTGATCCGGTACGGCTTCGGCTTCTGGGCGAGCCTCGGGCTCTCCATCGGCGCGACGGCGGGGGCCTATCTGATGATGGTCCCCGTGCTGCGCCGCATGGGCGTCGGCATCTAGGAAAGCCGCGCATATTCCGCGTCGATCGCGTCCCTGAGCTCACGCCACACGGGGTCGATCCGAACATCCGGCCCCCAGTTGTAAAGCGCCTTGGCGACCTCGGCGATCGTCTCGTTGATCGGCTCGCTCCCGCCCTCGGCGAGTTCGTCCGAAAAGAGCCGCGGCTGCCGCGCGCCTGTCCAGGCGTCCCAATGCTCGTTGGAATAATTCGAGACGCCGCGCCGGGCCGCGAGCAGCTCCGGCGTGAAGCGCGCGAAGCGGCGATGCAGCGGGCCGTCCGGCAGCTCGGCGCGCCAGGCCTCGCGGACCGCGAAATAGCGCAAATGCTGAAGCTCGTGAGCGAGACAGCAGCCGAGCCGGGCGTCGCTCATCTCGGGATCGTAATAGAGCGTCACGCGCCCGTCGGGCGTCGCCTCGCCCTCGGACGCGAAGCTCTGTCCGAGAAAGGGAAAGACCTTCCGCTCGGGGCTGAGCGTCACGATTGCGGGATCGTGGCCGAAGTGCGCGGCGAGCGCGCGCAGCTTTTCTTGCCTGCGCAAGAAATCCGGGGAAGCGGCGATCTCCTCCGGCCTCGCCGCCGCGGGCCAGTGCGAGGCGTCGGGGTCGTGGGTGATGCGCCAGTCGAAATCGGGATGGGCGTCGGCGACATTCTCCCACCAGCGACGGCCGTCGCGCTGGAAGGGCGAGAGGTCGTTGACCTTCACGCGGGGGAAGAGGCCGGGCCGCGTCCGCGCGCCCGCCAGAACGGCGCCGACCATCTGGCGGCCAAGCCCCGGCTCCAACGAATTGATCTGCTCGAAGACGACGGCCGGCGGGTCGTATCCCCCGGCCAGCAGCAGCGCGACGCCCGACGCCTCGGTTCCGTCGGGCGTGGTGACGAGTTTCGGCGAGGTCGAGGCCCTGATCTCGACAAAGCGCGCCCCGTGGCCTTGCGACCCCACATGGAGGCCGAGCGCGGCCAGACTGGCGCAAACCTCGCGCGCCACGGCCTCGATTGCAGGATCGACCGCTTTTTCCCGACGCCGCCGGGGCCACAGAAAATCGAAAAGGCCCATCTCCCCGCTCCCCGGCCATCCTTAGCCCGGCGGAGAAGATCCGGCCAGTTCACGCCGGTAGAGCCCCGTGAGCTCCGCCTCCGCGAGCACGTGCCTCGACGCCTCGGCCTCGACTTCCTCGCAGGTCGGATGGGTGCGGATCGCAAGCTCGGCGCAGTCGAGCGCCAGCAGGCGGAAACGATAGCGGTGCAGGCCGTCGCCCTCCGGCGGCGCAGGGCCGTTGTAGCCGAGCTCCTCGAAATCATTCACGCCGTGACGGAAGTCCTCGAAGCCCTCCGGGCGTCCGGCGCCTTCGACGAGCGTCGAGTGATAGGCGGGGATGTCGTAGCAGGCCCAGTGGTGGAAGACGCCGCCCGGCGCGTCGAGGTCGTCGACGAGCAGGACGAAGCTCTTTGTCCCCCTCGGGGCGCCGCTCCATTCCAGCGCCGGGGACATGTCCTCGCCGTCGCCTGTGAAATGCGGCGGCAGCGCGCCATTGTCGGAAAATGCGTCGCTTATCAGTTTCATGGAGCCGCTCCTGCGTAAGCCGGGAAAATATCCCTCTCAGGTCGCGCGGGACTGGAGCCCCTTTGCCTTGACGGCGACTTTGCCTAGTTTCTGCTTCTTCGTCGAATGCGGGAGCCTGGAATGACGAGAGGTCGCCTGATCTGGAAGATATTGCCTGCCCTTCTTTCCGGGCCGACGCTGGCCGCGCTGATTCTGCTCCTTCCGTTCGGCGTGCTGACGGGGATTTACGTCGCGCTCGATCCTTCCATGGCGATGTACGAGTTCACGCCGGAAGAGGAGCTTCTCATTCCCTTCGCGCTGCTCGCGGCGCTGATCTCGGCCGCCAATGTACGTCTGGCCGTTGTCATGTCGCGGGACAGGAACGCCGGCCGGGTCTTCGAGGCGACGACCGACCGCTATGCAGGCGACCCGAGCGGCGCGCAAAACGTCCACGGCCATCCCGGCAAGCAGTTCGCACAGGAGTTCATCGATTTTCTCAAGGCCCAGGACGGCGCCCGCCTCGAGATGGGCGAGCCCGTGGGCGAGGATTATGGCTGGGGCTTTGCGATCGGCGAAAAAGGCTTCTCGCCCCTGTGGGTCGCCGTCGCCCATGCGGGAAAACCCCTGCGGGACGAGCCTGCCGAAGATTATATCCTGGCCGTGACGCTCGAGCCCCCGCTCCTGCCCTGGCGCCGCCTCGCCTACAAGCCCGATTTCGCCCTGCGCGACGACATCGAACGGCGCCTCATCGAATTCCTTTACAGCAGGGGCGTGAGTTTCGTCACCGAAGCCGAGGACTGGGTCGATCCCGAACCGACCTCCCATCCAGCCCCGAGGTTTTGAGGCCTTGGACCAGAACGCGCCCGTACGAAACGCCCGCAAGCGGCGGCGGGCGTGTGTGCGACAAAACGCGTCTGGCGGGGGCGACCGGGATAAGCTTAACTTCCGTTTCTTAATTCTTCCGCGAGTAAAAAATTATGCCCGACTATTATTACTTTCCAGTCATCATAATTTCCCCGGCTCTTGCCGCCATAATCTACGCAATGGTCTTGAGGTGGAGAAAAGAAAACTTCGCAAAATGCCTCACACAAAGCGGCGCGATGATGTTCGGCTCATGCCACTGCCCCCGCTGCCAGGCGCAGAAGGCGATGTTCGACTCCGCATGGCAGTATGTCACCTATATCGAGGCGAATAATACCTGCCCAAACTATGACCCGAACTGGGGCCAAAAACTGGGGCTCAGCGGAACAATAGCGTTTCCGACGTGGAAATTCCCCGATGGTTTCACTTGCCAATACCAGGACCATGTTCTCTCGCTCGACGAACTGGCGGCGTTGGGCAAGCTGCACGGCGCCAACTGCAAGTATTGACGCCCCGACCGGCCGGCCCGAGCGGGGCTCATGATCGCCCTCGCTCCGCGAAACGCGCGCGCTATCTGCGCTCTCTGGCCAAGGGAGCGCGCGAATGGCGGCGGGCCGCATCCATGTCGGAGTCGGCGGCTGGAGCTTCGCGCCCTGGCGCGGCGTCTTCTATCCGCAAGACCTTCCCCATGCGCATGAGCTCGAATACGCCAGCCGGCGTCTGACCTCGATCGAAATAAACGCCACCTTCTACCGCACGCAAAAGCGCGAGACGTTTCTCCGATGGCGCGACGCCACGCCCGACGGCTTCGTCTTCAGCGTCAAGGCGCCGCGCTACGCGGTCACCCGCCGCAGTGTGCAGGAGGCGCGGGACGCCATCCGCCGCTTCTTCGAAAGCGGCGTCGCCGCGCTCGGAAAGAAGCTCGGCCCCGTCCTCTGGCAGTTTCCGCCGAGCCGAACATTCGAGCCGGATTTTTTCGATGGCTTTCTGGCCGCCCTTCCTCGCGAGGCGGAGAGCGTCGCCTTGCGCCACGCCATCGAAGTGCGGAACGAGAGCTTCAGAACCTCGGCCTTCGTCGCGCTGGCGCGGGCGCATCGCATCGCCATCGTGATCGCGGGCGACTCGGATTTCCCGCTGATCGCCGACCTCACCACCCCTTTCGTCTATGCGCGCATCATGGGGACGCAGGCCAACCGGCGCGCTGGCTACGACGCCGCGCGGCTCGACCTCTGGGCGGACCGGGCGCAGACATGGGCCGCAGGCGGCGCCCCCGAGGAGCTTCCCCGCCTCAGCCCCAACACGCCGAGGCGCGCGGCGCGGGATGTGTTTCTCTACGTGATCCGCGGCGCCAAGGCGAGAAACCCCGCGGCCGCCATGGCGCTGATCGAGCGGCTGCCGCTGGCCACGGCCATCCGTCGCGTTTAGGCTGATCGCCATGCGGCTGATCCGAATCTTTTTCGACGCCTATATGAAACTCAACCGCGACGACGGCTGGGCCATCGCCAGCCATATCGCGCTGTCCATTCTCACCTCGCTATTTCCCTTTCTCATCTTCGTCACCGCGCTCGCGGCCTTCTTCGGCATGCGCGAGGAGGCCGACGCCGCGACGGCGCTCATCTTCGAGACCTGGCCGCCGAATGTGGCCAAGCCCATCGCGGCGGAAATCCACAATGTGCTGACGCAACCTCGCGGCGGCCTGCTCACGGTTGGCGCCGTGCTCGCGATCTATTTCTCCTCGAGCGGCGTCGAGGCCCTGCGCATCGCCCTGAACCGCGCCTATGACATTCGCGACGAGCGATCCTGGTGGGTGTTGCGGCTCGAGTCGATCCTTTATGTCTTCCTCGGCGCGGCGTCCCTGCTCGCCATCGCCTTTCTCATGGTGCTCGCCCCGCTGGCGCGGGCGATTGCGGAAAAACACGCGCCGGGGCTGATGCATGAACTCGAGCCGCTTTACGCGCCGGTGCGCTATGGCGTCACCTCCTGCGTCGTCGCGCTGGCGGTGCTCGCCGCGCACAAGCTTTTGCCGGCCGGGCGCCGAAGCCTGCTCAAGGTGGCCCCCGGCCTCGTGCTGACGCTCGTCGCCTCTCTCGCTTTCGGCGCGGGCTTCGGCGCCTATCTCGCGAAGTTCGCCGGCAGCTACGTCTCGACCTATGCGGGCCTCGCCTCGATCATGATGGCGATCGTCTTCCTCTACGCGCTGGCGATGATCTTCATCTACGGGGCCGAGCTGAACCAGATCATCGCCACCGGCGGCAGGCGGGAGGAGGGGGCGTCCTGTTGCGCGGAGGCGGGCCGGTAGCATCCTTGCGCCAAAGAGGCGCCGCCGCGGTGCGGCGCCGGCTCGTATGTTGAGCCCAACCCAATGACAGGAAAGGCTTTTCTCTCGCCAATCCTCTGTTAACAATCGCCTAAAAATCACCCCATGTTAAGCGGGCCTTAACCGAGGTTTTTTACCCTCGCGGGGTCGGCGCGCTCTTACGGCGGCGCCTACCCCACGCGGGCCTGTTTTCACATGCGTAGCCATCGCTTTCACCATTTTTCTGAACAATTTCGCGAATTCTCGGCGCGGCGCGCGGCGGAGGCCGTCGGCGCGCTGATGGTGGGAAGCGCCGCGGCCATGACGCTCGCCCTCGTGAGCTGGTCTGCGCAGGATCCTTCCTTCAACCATGCGACGGGCGGCCATGTCCGCAACCTGCTCGGGCATCCGGGCGCGGCGGTTGCGGATATTCTCATGCAGCTCGTGGGATTCGGCGCGATTGCGGCGATCCTGCCGCTCGCCACCCAGGGGCTACGCATGATCCGGCGTGGCCGCATCGAACGCGCCGCGCTGCGTCTCGGGCTCTGGGTCGCGGGCATATTCGCCACCGCCGCCACCGCCTCCCTGCTGCCGCCCACCGACCGCTGGCCGCTGCCGACCGGGCTGGGCGGCGTCGCCGGCGACGCCATCCTCGCGGTGCCGCGCACAATGTTCGCGGGCTCGGGCGTGGTCATGGCCATCTTCGGCCTCGGCGCCGCCTTCGTGGCCATTCTTTCTGTCAGCGGCGCCATGGGCCTCGGTTTTGAATCGCCGGGCGATCTGCGCGACGAATTCTTCGAGGACGAAGCGCCGCTGCCTTACCTCGAGGACGACGAGGACAAGGCCGGGGAGCCCGGCTTCGCCCTCATATCGATCGGCGCCCTGTTCCATCTCGGCTTCGCGGCGAAAGCCTCGCTCGTTCGCCTGGTCGAGAAGCTCAAGAGCCGCGCGCCCCGCCCCGTCGTGGAAGAGCCCGTCGTCGCGTCGCCGCGCGTCGAGCCGACCTTCGACGACATCGAAGTTTACATGCCCTACGCGCCCCGCCGGGCGCGACAGGCGCCGATCGAGGACGACGACGAAACCGACGACGACCCCATCGAGGCGCCGCCGGCCAGGCGGCCCCTTGCCTCCGCGACGGCCGCCGCTCCGCCGGCCGCGCGCGGCGCGGCGCCATCCGCGCCCCAGCCGCCCGCCCGCCGCGTCACCCGAGAGGCCGCCCGTCCCCCGCGGGCGGCGCTGGGCGTCTATGACTATCCCGAGGTCGAACTTCTCGCCGAACCCAAAAAGACCGGCGGGGCGGTCAAGGTCTCCGAGGACATCCTCGAATCGAACGCCCGCGTTCTGGAGGGCGTGCTCGAAGACTTCTCAGTGCGCGGCGACATCATCAATGTGCGCCCCGGCCCGGTCGTGACGCTTTACGAACTCGAACCGGCGCCGGGGATCAAATCCTCCCGCGTCATCGGCCTCGCCGACGACATCGCCCGCTCCATGTCGGCTGTCTCGGCGCGCGTCGCCGTCGTGCCGGGCCGCAACGCCATCGGCATCGAGCTTCCCAACCAGCGCCGCGAGACCGTTTATCTGCGCGAACTGGTTGCGAGCGAGGATTTCATCCATTCGAACCACAAGCTCGCCATCGCGCTCGGCAAGACCATCGGCGGCGAGCCCGTGATCGTCGATCTCGCCCGCATGCCGCATCTTCTGGTCGCGGGCACGACCGGCTCCGGCAAATCGGTGGCGATCAACACCATGATTCTGTCGCTGCTCTACCGGCTGAAGCCGGAAGAGTGCCGCCTCATCATGGTCGATCCCAAGATGCTGGAGCTTTCGGTCTACGACAACATCCCCCATCTGCTCACGCCCGTCGTCACCGACCCGAAGAAAGCGGTGGTCGCGCTGAAATGGGCCGTGCGCGAGATGGAGGACCGCTACAAGAAGATGTCGAAGCTCGGCGTGCGCAACATCGACGGCTACAACGCACGCGTCGTCGAGGCGATGGCCCGGGGCGAAACCATCACCCGCACCGTGCAGACGGGCTTCGACCGCGAGACGGGCGAGGCGATCTTCGAGCACGAGGAGATGGATCTCGCGGCGCTGCCCTATATCGTCGTCATCGTCGACGAGATGGCCGATCTCATGCTCGTCGCCGGCAAGGACATCGAAGGCGCCATCCAGCGTCTCGCGCAAATGGCCCGGGCCGCCGGCATTCATCTCATCATGGCGACGCAGCGTCCTTCGGTCGACGTCATCACCGGCACGATCAAGGCCAATTTCCCGACGCGCATTTCCTTCCAGGTGACCTCGAAGATCGACAGCCGCACCATTCTCGGCGAGCAGGGCGCCGAGCAGCTTCTCGGCCAGGGCGACATGCTCTACATGGCCGGCGGCGGCCGCATCTCACGCGTCCACGGCCCCTTCGTCTCCGACGCCGAGGTCGAGCATGTCGTGGCCCATCTCAAGGCCCAGGGCGCCCCGCAATATCTCGACGCCATCACCGCCGACGACGAGGACATGGGCGACGACGGCGAAGCCCCTTTGCCCGGCTCGATGGACGCCGAGGAAGGCGGCGATCTCTACGACCGCGCCGTCGCCATCGTGCTGCGCGACAAGAAATGCTCGACGAGCTACATCCAGCGCCGCCTGTCGGTCGGCTACAACAAGGCCGCCTCGCTGGTGGAGCGCATGGAGAAGGAAGGCGTCGTCTCCGCCCCGAATCACGCCGGCAAGCGCGAGATTCTGGTGGGCGGCGGCGTCGACCGCGGCGCCTTCGATATAGAGGCGGCGGAGTGAGGCGCGGCGCGGGCGGCGAAAGGGGGTGCGACGGCGCGACGCCCCTATTTCCGCCAAGTTATGTTACGAAAACGCTCTTCGGCCCCTGAAACCGGATGACGCCCCCGTGAAGCACACCGCCCTCGCCATCGCCCTCGCATGCGCCCTGGCCGCGCCGGCCATCGCCGAGGAGACCGCGCCAGCCGCGCCGCAACCCTCGGGCGCCAAACCGACGGACGCCAAGCCGGCAGAAGCAAAGCCGGCAGAAACAAAGCCGGCCGAAGTCCAGCCAGCGGAGGCCAAGCCTGCGCAGGACAAGCCGGCTGACGCCAAACCCGCCGACGCCAAACCAGCCAAAGCGGGCAAGAAGACTGCAAAGCCCACGGCCGCGAAGCCCGGCGATCCGGTGCAGCTCGCCAATCCGGCGACCCCGCCAGAGCCGGCCAAGGCCCTCACCCGAGACGAGGCGCTCAAGCGCGCCAACGCCTTTTTCAACGCCTCGCCTGTGATGACGGCGGATTTCGTGCAGATCGGCGCGGATGGGCTGCGCTCCGAGGGCAAGCTGCATGTGCAGCGCGCCGGCCGGGTCCGTTTCGAATATGCCCAGCCCGCGACCATGGAGGTCGTGGCGGATGGCGCGCAGGTCGCGGTGCGCGATCGGCGGCTCAATACGCAGGACCTTTATTTTATCAATCAGACGCCGCTCAAATTCCTGATGAAGGAAAAGATCGACCTCGAAAAGGACGTGACCGTTCAGGACGTGCAGATCGACGATTCCGGCGTCGCCGTCTTCATCGAGGACAAGGCGACCTTCGGCGGCACGTCGCATCTGCGCCTGATCTTCGACCCCAAGACGTTCAAGCTGAAACAATGGCAGGTCAAGGACCCGCAGGGCTACGAGACGCTGATCAGCCTCTTCAATATCGACCAGACCAAGACGCCCGACCCGGCGCTGTTCAAGATCAGCAAGTGAGGCGTCCTGCCGGGCGTATTCGAGGCGCGACGGCAATGATCAGGAAGGCTGTTGTCACGCCATATCCGCTGTTCTGCTCTGGGAGGCGCCGCCGCCGATCCCTCCCAAGCGAACCCCTTGGCGAACCCATTGGCGAACCCACGTCTCAATAGCCATTATAGCCGTAGCCGTAGTGATGGCGTCCGTAGGCGTAGCCATAGCCCGGGTGACCGTAGCCGTAATCATAATGGGGCTGGCTCGCAGCGGCTCCGACCATCGCGCCAACCGCCATGCCGGCGATGGCCGCGCCAGCAACGGCGCCCGCGTCCGGGCCGGAGCGATAATAATAGCCGCCCGCGGAAGCCGGGGTTGCGGCAATCGTGCTGGCCAGGGCCAGAGCCGCGATCGAGCCGGTGATGATCTTGCCGAGGTTCGTCATTTGCTCTCTCCATGTGACTGCGTCGTTTGATGGAGAGAAGGTAGCTGACGCCTATCGGTGTGGATGTGCGGCCACGCACAGGCCCGCAGGGCGGCAGGGTTTCCCCGCCGTCATTTCATTGCGAGGGAGCAGCACCGAAACAATCCAGAGCCGTATCGCAGGCTCGGATTGTTTCATTGGATAGCTATGACGCCCGAAGCAATCAGGACAGTCGCTCAGGCCGCCGCCTTCTTCGGCGTCAGCAGCTTGCGGTTCAAAAGCACTTCCGCGATCTGCACGGCGTTGAGCGCCGCGCCCTTGCGCAGATTGTCGCTGACGCACCAGAGCACGAGGCCATTATCGACCGTCGGATCTTCGCGGATGCGCGAAATATAGGTCGCGTCCTCGCCCGCCGCTTCATGCGGCGTGATGTAGCCGCCGGGTTCGCGCTTGTCGATGACGAGAACGCCCGGCGCCTCGCGCAGGATGTCGCGCGCTTCATCCGCCGAGATCGGCTTCTCGAATTCGATGTTCACCGCCTCCGAATGGGAGATGAAGACCGGCACGCGCACGCAGGTGGCGACGAGCTTGATCTTCGGATCGAGGATCTTCTTCGTCTCCGCGACCATCTTCCACTCTTCCTTGGTGAAGCCGTCCTCCATGAAGACGTCGATCTGCGGAATGAGGTTAAAGGCGATGCGCTTGGGGAATTTCTTGGCCTCGATCGGGTCCGAGACGAAGACCGAGCGCGTCTGCGCGAAGAGTTCGTCCATCGCGTCCTTGCCGGCGCCCGAGACGGATTGATAGGTCGAAACCACCACACGCTTGATGGTCGCGGCGTCGTGCAGCGGCTTCAGCGCCACGACGAGCTGTGCCGTCGAGCAGTTCGGATTGGCGATGATGTTCTTCTTGGTGAAGCCCGCCGTCGCGTCCGCGTTGACCTCCGGCACGATCAGCGGCACGTCCGGATCCATGCGCCAGGCCGAGGAGTTGTCGATGACGACGCAGCCTTGTGCGCCAATCTTGGGCGACCAGTCCTTGGAGACGCTTCCGCCCGCGGACATCAGGCAGATGTCCGTGTCGGAGAAGTCGTAGGTGTCGAGATGCCTGCACTTCAGCGTCTTGTCGCCGAAGGAGACTTCGAGGCCGATAGAGCGCGAGGAGGCGAGCGGCACGACCTCCGACACCGGGAAGCGCCGTTCCGCCAGAATGTCGAGCATCTCGCGGCCCACATTGCCCGTGGCGCCGGCGACGGCGACCTTATACGCCATTTTGAACTCCATCCGGCCTCCGGCCGGCGGTTAGAAGGGAAGTCCGACCGACATATTGCCCGAGGGCGTCACATTGACGGTGTTGTTCTTGCTCGGCGCCGGGTCCGGGTCCCTGCTATCCTTGGGCTTGGGCGGCGCCTTGCCGGGCGACCAGCCCTCGAGCTCTCCGAATTGGCGGTTCGGCCCGGAAGCGGCCGCGCCGGTCTTGCCGCCCTGCGCCGGCTGCTGCGCGGCGGCGTCGGCGCCCTTCTTGCCCTTGCGCTTGACCTGAACAGACGAGCCGCCGGACGTATCCAGCGCCTTGGGGTCGAGCTGCAATTCCTGGGCGATGGCGGCTTCGGCGCCCACGCCGATCAGGAAAGCCGCGAAGACGATGGATCCACGAAAAAGACGCGCGCTAGAACGCATGGCCTTGTTCTCCCAAAACAGTGAGCCGTCCTAACGCCGCAATGCGGCGGGATCAAGCGCCCGCCTCCTGCTCGGCGATCGCCAGGTTCTTGAGTTCGGCGATGGCCGCGGCGGGAGAAAGGCCCTTGGGGCAGACCTTGGTGCAGTTCAGGATCGTATGGCAGCGGTAGAGGCGGAAGGTGTCGTCGACATAGCCGATCCGCTCCTCTTTCGCCTCGTCGCGCGAATCCTGAACCCAGCGATAGGCCTGGAGCAGCGCCGCGGGGCCGAGGTAGCGGTCGGAGTTCCACCAGTAGCTCGGGCAGGCGGTCGAGCAGCAGGCGCAGAGAATGCACTCATAGAGTCCATCGAGTTTGGCGCGATCCTGCGGCGACTGGAGGCGCTCCTTCTCCGGATTGGCGCCCGCGTGCAGCCAAGGCTCGATCGCCGCATGCTGCTCGTAGAAGATGGTGAGGTCCGGCACGAGGTCCTTGACCACGCCCATATGCGGCAGCGGATAGAGTTTGATCGGCCCCTCGATCTCGTCCATGCCCTTGGTGCAGGCGAGCGTATTCACCCCGTCGATATTCATCGAGCAGGAGCCGCAAATCCCTTCGCGGCAGGAGCGGCGGAAGGTCAGCGTCGAATCGACCTTGTTCTTGATCCAGATGATGGCGTCGAGCACCATCGGCCCGCAGTCGTCCATGTCGACGAAGAAGGTGTCGATGCGCGGATTGGCGTCGCTGTCGGGATTGTAGCGGTAGATCCTGAATTCGCGCAGATTCGTCGCGCCCTCCGGCTTCGGCCAGACCTTGCCCTCGGCGATGACGGAGTTCTTGGGGAGGGTGAATTCGACCATTTCAGTAAACCCTCGCCTTCGGCTCGATGTAAGCGACCTCGTTCGTCATGGTGTAATTGTGCACCGGCCGGTAATCGATCCCAACCGACTTCCTCTCCCGATCGATCGAGGCCAGCGTGTGCTTCATCCAGTTCGCGTCGTCGCGCTCGGGGAAGTCCTCACGGGCGTGCGCCCCGCGCGATTCCTTTCGGTTCGCGGCCGATTCCATCGTCACCACCGCCTGCACGATGAGATTGTCGAATTCGAGCGTCTCGACGAGATCGGAGTTCCAGATCAGCGAGCGGTCGGAGACCTTCGCGTTCGCCGCCTCCCGCCAGACCTCGTGAATGCCCGCGACGCCCTCGGCGAGCACCTCGCCCGTGCGATAAACCGCGCAATGCGACTGCATCACGCGCTGCATCTTGTCGCGCAGCTCGGCAGTCGGCGTCGCGCCATTGGCGTTGCGGAAGAAGTCGAGGCGCGTGAGCGGCAGTTCCGCCGAATCCGCCGGCAGCTCCGGCTGCGACTGGCCGGGCGTGACGAGTTCCGCGGCGCGAAGCCCCGCGGCGCGGCCGAAGACGACGAGGTCGATCAGCGAATTGGAGCCGAGACGATTGGCGCCATGCACCGAGACGCAGGCCGCTTCGCCGAGCGCCATGAGGCCCGGCACCACGGCGTCCGGATTGCCGTCCACCTTGCGCAGCACCTCGCCGTGATAATTCGTCGGGATGCCGCCCATGTTGTAATGCACGGTCGGCAGGATCGGGATCGGCTGGCGCGTCACGTCGACGCCGGCGAAAATCTTCGCGCTCTCCGAAATGCCCGGCAGGCGCTCGTGCAAAATCTGCGGATCGAGATGCTCGAGATGCAGATAGGCGTGGTCCTTGCGCTTGCCGACGCCCCTGCCCTCGCGAATTTCGACCGTAATGGCGCGCGAGACCATATCGCGCGGCGCGAGGTCCTTCACGGAGGGCGCGTAGCGCTCCATGAAGCGCTCGCCCTCGCTGTTCGTGAGATAGCCGCCCTCGCCGCGCGCGCCCTCGGTGATGAGGCAGCCCGCGCCGTAAATGCCGGTCGGGTGGAACTGCACGAACTCCATGTCCTGCAACGGCAGGCCGGCGCGCAGCACCATGGCGTTGCCGTCGCCCGTGCAGGTATGGGCCGATGTCGCGGAGAGATAGGCGCGGCCATAGCCGCCGGTCGCGAGAATGGTGAGCGCCGAGCGGAAGCGGTGGATCGTGCCGTCGTCGAGCTTCAGGCAGACGACGCCGCGGCAGGCGCCCTCGCTATCCATGATGAGGTCGATCGCGAAATATTCGACGAAGAACTGCGTCTCGTGCTTGAGCGCCTGCCCGTACATGGTGTGCAGCATGGCGTGGCCGGTGCGGTCGGCGGCGGCGCAGGTGCGCTGCGCGGGCGGGCCCTTGCCGAAATCGGTCGTCATGCCGCCGAACGGGCGCTGATAGATTTTGCCCTCGGTCGTGCGCGAGAAGGGCACGCCCCAGTGCTCCAGCTCATAGACCGCCTGCGGCGCGTTGCGGCACATATATTCGATCGCGTCCTGGTCTCCGAGCCAGTCGGAGCCCTTGACGGTGTCGTACATGTGCCATTTCCACTCGTCCGGCCCCATGTTGCCGAGCGCGGCGGCGACGCCGCCCTGCGCCGCGACCGTGTGCGAACGGGTCGGGAAGACCTTGGTCACGCAGGCGACGTTCAGCCCCGCCTTGGCGCAGCCGACCACGGCGCGCAGGCCGGCGCCGCCGGCGCCGACGACGACCACGTCGAATGTGTGGTCGGTGATCGGATAGGCCCGCCCGCCGATGGAAACGGAATTCGCAGCGCCAGTGGCAACCATGATTGCAGCCTTTTTATTGTTGTACGGCTCTTCTTTTGAAACCTGCGCTTACTTCGGCGCTGCGATCAGCATGATCCCCAGCGTCCAGGCGGCGGCGATCGCGATGGCGGCGATCTTGTTCCAGTAAAGCGCCTTCTCCTTCAGCGCCGCGTCGTGGACATAGTCCTCGATGATTTCGATCATGCCCTGACGCGCATGGATCATGCCGAGGACGCCGAAAGCGACCAGCACAATGGCGGGAATCGGACGGCCGATTTCGGCCTTCACGCCCTCCAGCGTCTTGCCGACGAGGCCTGCAAGCCACCAGGCGGACAGGAGGCCCAGCGGCGCCAGCGCATAGGACGAGAGGCGCATGAAATGCGCGTGGACGGAGCCCTCGCGATCGGAGACATAGGCCGCCCCCTGTCCCGTGCGGCCGCTTTTGAAATGAGTCGGAACCGACATAGACGAGCCTTTCCTCAGCCGACGAGAGACTTCAAGATCCACAGCGCCACGGTCAGACCGACACCGCCATAGAGGGTAGCCTGCGCGAGGAACTCCCGGCCCTGCGGATCCATATACAGGACGCGGTCCCAGAGCGCGTGTCGCACGCCGCCAAGCAGATGGTGAAAAATCGCCCAGGTGGTCAGGAAGACGATCAACCCGCCGATGAAGCCGGAGGCCAGCCAGCCGGTAAGGGCGTGCAGCCACCCGCCAAAGCCGGCCCCGAGCAGAAAGAGCGCCATCAGCGCCATGCCCAGATAGAGCGCCGCCCCGGTGATGCGATGGGCCATGGACATCGCCATCGTCAGCCACGGCCTGAAGATGGTCAGATGCGGCGACAGCGGGCGCCTTACGGCGCGC
This sequence comes from Hyphomicrobiales bacterium, assembly GCA_003963405.1. Lineage (GTDB taxonomy): Bacteria > Pseudomonadota > Alphaproteobacteria > Rhizobiales > Beijerinckiaceae > Methylocystis. The sequence goes on along the minus strand of RXIY01000023.1, from coordinate 29,370 downwards.
TCGTCGATTCCAGCGTTTGCCATGCTTGCTTCCTCTTTCGCGCCTCTACGGAATGGTTCTGAAAAGCGCTCTAAGAAGTGGATAATTCAAATGGTGCGGCGCCGCAACTCCGCCATTTTCGACCACGGGCCAAGGAGTGAATTTCCTTCGACCGCTCACCTTCTGGCAATGGCGAGCGTGAGCAACGCCGCGAGCGACAGGGCGGCCAGAACGCCGCCCGCGGCGAAGGTCGCCCCCGGGCCATAAACGTCCCAGAGCTTCCCGGCGGCGAGGCTCGCGATCAACAGCGCCAGTCCGCCGGCAAGATTGAACACCCCGAAGGCGGTGCCCCGCAGCGCCCCCGGCGCCGCGTCCGCGACGAGCGCCGCGAAAAGCCCCTGCGTCAGCCCCATATGAAGCCCCCACAGAACGACGCCGACCCAGACGAGCGGGAGCGACTGCGCCTGAGCAAGGGCGACATCGGCGAGGAGCAGCATGAAGATTCCGACAGCCAGCGGGGAAATCCGGTCACCGCGGTCCGAAAACGACCCCGCCGGATAGGAAGCGCCAGCGTAAACGAGGTTCATGACGACCAGAACGAGCGGCGCGAGTGCGTCCGGCAGGCCGACGGTCGCGGCCTTCAGAATGAGAAACGCCTCGGAGAAGCGCGCGAGGCCGAAGAGGGTCGCCACCGCCACGACCAGCCAGAACCGGCCGCCCAGCCGTTTCAGCTCTTCCCAATGCAGCGGAAAGCGGGCCGGCCGCGCGGGGCGCGTGTTCTCCGGCTCGCTGACGCCCGCGGCCAGGACGATCACGGCCAGAACGGCCGGAATCGTCGCGACCCAGAAGACCGTCCGAATATCGCCGACCGTCAGCCACATGGCGACGACGGCGACGGCGGGGCCGAGAAAGGCGCCGACCGTGTCGAGCGATTGCCGCAGGCCGAAGGCGGCGCCGCGCAATTCCGGCGGCGTCACGTCGGCGACGAGCGCGTCGCGCGGGGCGCCGCGAATGCCCTTCCCGACACGGTCGATGAAGCGCGCCGCCATCACCCAGGCGACATCGGGCGCGAGGGGAAACATGGGCTTGGTCGCGGCCGCGAGGCCATAGCCGAGAATCGCAAGGAGCTTGCGGCTGGCGAACCAGTCCGACACGGCCCCCGAGAAAATCTTGACCACCGACGCCGTCGCCTCGGCGACGCCCTCGATGACGCCGACCTCCGCCATGGTCGCCCCCATCGCGCCGACGAGATAGACCGGCAGCAGCGCATGGATCATCTCCGAAGAGAAATCCATGAGCAAAGAGACGAGCCCCAGCGCCCAGACGCTGGGTGGAATCTGGCGGAGACGGGCGGTCCGGATAGGGGAATCGTCAGTCATCCATTGCTTCTAGCACGAAGCATGCGCCCTCGGTCAGCAGGCGCTTTCCCTTGAAAATCTTGGCGCGCGGGCCGCTTGCCGGACACCGTTCTCCCGCTAACTCCCGCCTAGGGAAGGCAAGATGCGGGCATCTCATTACACCTATCGCTTCATCGCCCAGGCGGCGCTTATCGGCGTGATGCTGGCCGCGGTGGACTTCGGCCTGTTCGAGGCGCTGAGTCATATGATGCGGTGAAGGGATGGCCGGGACAGGCCCGGCCATGACGGGCGAGGGCGGCTGCGAGGAATGCCGGGGCGCTCTCCCCCGTCATGCCCGCGCTCGACGCGGGCATCCACGGGACCGACGGTCATTTCGCGGCAATGTCGATCTTCTTCTCTTCACTCGTGGTCTGGGCCGACTTGGGCAGGACCACTTTCAGCACGCCTTTTTCGAACGTCGCTTCGATCTTGTCGACATCGACATTCTCCGGCAGGCGGAAGCTGCGCCTGAATGAGCCGTAGCGCCGTTCGGAGAAGAACATGCCTTCGTTCTTTTCCTCGCGCTCCATCTTCTTCTCGCCGCCGATCACAAGCCCGCCGTTGGCGACCTTCACTTCCACGTCCTTCTGGTCGAGGCCTGGAAGCTCCACCGTGACTTCATATTCGTTGTCGCGTTCGACGAAATCGACGGGGGGCGTTCCCTGCCAGCCCATGAATCCGAAAGGCTCCATGTCGCCTGTGCGTTTCTGCAAGGGCGCCTCGTCGAAGAAACGGTCGAGCTGCCGACGCAGCGCCTCGAAGGGGCGCCAGTCCCACATGTCGGGAGAGATCAGCGCGCCACCATCCTTTTTAACCGGGGCGTTTTGCTCCTGAGCCATTTTTTCTCCTCCGTTCAGACAATGGTCATCCAAAAACAAATTTGAGCGACGTTCGTCGCCTCGACACGAGAAAAATTCTGCGTCATCCGCGCCGGATTCAAGCCTGGCCTTTTGCGCCAAATGTCGCACTCATTCCTCGAGCGACAGCAGCCCGGCGTCCCCGCCGCTCGACGCCGTATTGATGGTCACTGTCGTCTCGCGCAGGAAGCGTCGCAGATAATCCGGGCCGCCCGCCTTGGGCCCCGTGCCGCTGAGGCCGAAGCCGCCGAAAGGCTGGCTGCCGACGACGGCGCCGATCATGTTGCGGTTGACATATATGTTGCCCGCCGGCGCGCGGCGCGCCGCCGCCTGCATCCGCTCCTCGATGCGGGTTTCGAGCCCGAAGGTCAGCCCGTAGCCGCTCGCCTCGATCTCTCCGATCAGCGCCTCGAAATCGGCCGCGCGCCAGGTCGCGACATGCAGCACGGGGCCGAAAACCTCTTCCCGCAACTCCGAGGCGCGCCGGAGACGAATGACCGCCGGCGCGACGAAGGTTCCCTTGGCCGGGGCCTCCCCCGCAAAAAACAGCCGCCCTTCGGCCTTGGCGCGGGCAATGTAGCGGTCGAGCCTGTCCTTGGCCTCCGCGTCGATGACCGGCCCGACATGCACGCCGATCTCGCGCGGGTCGCCGATGCGCAGCTCTTTCGCGGCGCCGATGAGGGTCTCGATGGCGCCGGGCGCGATTTCCTCCTGCAGGCAGAGGAGCCGCAGCGCGGAGCACCTCTGGCCCGCCGAGCGAAAGGCGGAGGCGAGCACATCGTCGACCACTTGCTCGATGAGCGCCGTAGAATCGACGATCATGGCGTTGACGCCCCCCGTCTCCGCGATCAGCGGGGCGAGCGCGCCCGCGCGCGCAGCGAGCGCGCGATTGATGTGCTGCGCCACCTCGACGGAGCCGGTGAAGACGACGCCGGCCGTCCACGGATCGGCGACGAGCGCGGCCCCGATCTCGCCCGCGCCGGTCGCCAGTTGCAGCGCCGCGCGCGGGACGCCCGCCTCATGAAGGAGCGCGACGGCTCTTGCGGCGATAAGCGGCGTCTGCTCCGCGGGCTTGGCGACGGCCGCGTTGCCGGCGACGAGCGCGGCGACGACCTGCCCGAGGAAAATCGCTAGCGGGAAGTTCCACGGCGAGATGCAGACGAAAACCCCGCGCCCGCCGTAGCTCAGCCGGTTGTCTTCGCCCGTGGGGCCGGGAAGCCTGATCTCGCGACAAAGGAGACGCGCCTGATTGGCGTAATAGCGGCACATGTCCGCCGCCTCGCGCAGTTCGGCGAGGGCGTCGTCGAGCGTCTTTCCGGCTTCGCTCTGCAAGAGCGCGAGAAAGACGCCGCGCCGCGCCTCCAGCAGATCGGCGGCGCGCTCCATGATGCGCGCGCGCGTTTCGACAGGCGTCGCATTCCAGGCGGGAAAGCCCCGCGCCGCGTCGGCCACCATGGCGCGCGCGGTTGTCTCGTCGCTCTCCGCCACGAGGCCGATGGCCGCGCCGTCAATGGGCGAGAAAACCGGACGCGACGGCGCCCCGGCGGAAATCGTCGGATGCGCCTCATGGGAGCCCTGCGCCGCGCCGATTTCGGAGCACAGCGCCGCGAGCGAGGCTCTGTCGCCGAATTCGACGCCTTTGGAATTCGCCCGCAGCGGTTCGTAGATTTCCGCCGGCAAAGGCAGGCGCGGATGGCGGGCGCGGTCTGGATCGCCGATCGCGTCATGCGGGTCGGCGATGAGCGCCGCCTCGGGGGTCTCGGGATCGGCGGCGCGCGCGACAAATGAAGAATTCGCGCCATTCTCGATCAGCCGCCGGACGAGATAGGCCAGAAGATCGCGGTGCGGCCCCACCGGCGCATAGATGCGCACGGGCGCGTCGCTGATGGCGGCCAGCGCCTCGTAAAGCGGTTCGCCCATGCCGTGCAGGCGCTGGAATTCATAGTCCGTCCGCTTGCCGGCGCGGGCGAGAATTTCGGCGACGCTGCGGGCGTTGTGCGTGGCGAACTGCGGATAGAGACGCGGCGCGTGAAAGAGCTGCGCGGCGCAAGCGTCATAGTTGAGATCGGTCATCGCCTTGCGGGTGAAGACCGGATAATCGGCGAGCCCCCGCTCCTGCGCGCGCTTGATTTCGCTGTCCCAATAGGCGCCCTTGACGAGACGCAACATGAAACGGCGATCATGCGCCTCGGCGAGGGCCAGCGCGTAATCGATCACGGCGCTCGCGCGTTTCTGGTATGCCTGCACGGCAAGACCGAAACCGTCCCAGCCCGAAAGCGATGGATCGGCGACCACGCGCGCGACAACATCGAGCGAGAGTTCGAGGCGGTCGGCTTCTTCCGCGTCGATTGTGAAGGCGAGGTCGCGGTCGCGCGCGAGCCGTGCGAGCTCCAGGACGCGCGACGGCAATTCCTGCAACACACGCGCGCGCGAGATCGCCTCGTAGCGCGGATGCAGGGCGGAAAGCTTGACGGAAATGCCGGGGCGCGCGGGCAGCGGTTCCGCGCCCGCCTGCGCGCCAATAGCCTCGATCGCCGCCGCATAGGCGTCGAAATAGCGGGCGGCGTCGGCCGCGCTGCGGGCGCCCTCGCCGAGCATGTCGAAGGAAAAGCGCTCGCGGCGCCCCCTGGCGCGGGAGAGCGCGTCGCCGATCGTCTCGCCGAAGACGAAATGCGCGCCCATGAGCCGCATGGCCTGCCGCGCGGCGAGGCGCAGCGCGGGAAGCCCCATGCGTCGCGCCAGATCGGCGACGAGGCCGCGCGGCTCCCCCTGCCCGACGAGACGCGCCGAGAAGCCCAGCGCGAAGGCGCAGGCCTGCACGAGCAGCACGTCGGACTCTGACGCGTGATGAGAGAAATCGCCCGCGGCGAGCTTGTCGACGATGAGCTGGTCGGCGGTCGCGTCGTCGGGCACGCGCAGCAAGGATTCCGCCAGCGCCATGACGGCGAGACCCTCGCGGGACGAGAGCGAGAACTCGTGAAGAAAGTCCTCGACGCCGCCAAGGGAGCCAAGGGCGCCAAGCGCGCCGCGCTCGCCGCGCATGCCGCGAATGAGCTTGCGCGCAAGCTCTCCGATGGCGCGGCGCGTTTCGAAATCTGGCGGATTCGCAATCAGGCGCGCGGCGAGAAGCTCGTCCGGCGGGCCATAGGGCGCGGCGAAGGGCGGCGGCGGGTCTTTGGGCATGGCGGCAAGCAGCGCCTTGTTCAAGTTCCTGTCTGGAGGATATGGGCGCGCAGGGGCATTCCGGCAAACGGCGGCGCGCCCTCGGTTTCAGCGGCGGCTCTGCTCGTCTATGACTGAAGGCCCGAGTCGATCGTCAGGAGATGTGGATGCCCGCCTATTTCATTTGCACGATGACCATCCACGACCCGGAGACCTATCGGAAATATACGGCGCTGACGCCCGCCACCGTCGCCCGCCATGGTGGGAAATTCCTCACGCGCGGCGACGAGGTCGCCACAGTCGAAGGGCCGCACTTCGCCGAGCGGCTGGTGATCCTCGAATTCCCCGACAGGGAGACGGCTCTGGCCTGGTACAATGATCCGGGTTACCAGACTGCCTGCGCGTTCCGCCGCGCGGCGTCGACGGGCCGGATGATCCTCCAGGAAGGGCGCGAGAACACGCGCGACCCCGATCCGATCGTGTGACGGCTCGCGGGGCTCAGATCTTGTCGCCCTCGGCGCCCGGAGTGACGCAGCGCCAGCGCGTGACCGTGACATTGGGATGCTCGCCCGACCACTGGGCGATATAGGGCATGGCCTGCATGACGCAGTTGCGCGTCGAGCCCGTGGCGGACTCGAGCGTCAGCCGGCGTTCGTCGCAGGCCGTCGGCTGGGAGATGGCGCAGACAGTCAGGATGAGTTGGACGAAATTCATCGGCAACCCCTTGCATGAACGCCGCCCATCGGCGGCGTTTGATATCAAGCAAGGGTAATGCCGGTCAGGCGGGGGTCAATATCTCGCCCTTGCCATAGACCGCCGTGTCGCCGCCAAAACGCTGCAGTCTTTGTGAGAGCAGCGCCGAGGCCGCGGCGCTGTCCGCCTTGAGGCCGCGGGCGAAAAGACCCGCAAAGGTGAAGACATGCGGTCCGCAGTCGACATAGGTCGGCGGAATCTCTGGGCGCCGCGCCAGAATGATGGAGCCGCGCTTGTTGAGATAGCCAACGCGGCCTGAGGTTTTGCCCAGCGCGATGATGGTGCCCGCGATGAAGCGGGAGCCGAGGTCGTCGCCGGCGTCTCCCTCGATGATGAGAATGCCGCGCCGCAGCCGGTCACCGGCCCGCGCGCCAACCTTGCCGCGCACGACGACCCGCCCGCCCGACATGCCGGCCAGCTCGCCGGCGAGCGGAGCCGCCAGCATCTCGCCCGCGTCGCCTCTGATCTCGATATGCGCGCCCTCGTTGCAGGAGGCGGCATAGGCCCCGGCCCCGCCGGAAACCGTGATCGCGCCGCCCTTGGCGAGGCGGCCGAGCTCAAGACCCACGTCTCCCTCGACATGGATCGAGAAGCCCGGCAGCAGCTTCGCGCCAAGCCGGTCGAAGCGCGCCGAACCGCCCTCGTAGCGGACATTTTTCAGATCGCCTTCGGCGAGCTTGAACAGATCGCCGACCTTGGTCGAGGCGCGGGTCGTGCCGAGTTCGATCTTCTCGATCGCGGCAAGGGATTTGCCGGCGAGGCGGTCGGGCGTCAGCGCCGAGAGGTCGACGCGCTGCGGCGGCTCCTGGCGGAGCGTGAAGGTGAAGGGCTTCACGGCAGCAGATCCTTCAGATGATAGTGGAACGGCCCGAGCTTGCCGCCGTAGTTGCCGGCGCCGACGCGTTTCGCGCCCTTCTCGGGCCCAAGATCGATGATCGCCTTCAGACCCGCGCGCATGGCCTGACGCACCGCCTCGTCGCTCAGACCGTCGATGACGATCTCCAGCGTGCAGCCGATATCGCTTTCCAGCGCGGTCTTGGTCACGCCCTTCAGCGTCGGGCAATAGGCGTCATTGGTCGAGGCGCTCATGCCCTTGTATTGCGAGCCGACCTTCGAGCCGGAGCGGACGATGCCGCCGGGGAAGGGCATGATCGCGTCCGGGACCGCATGGATGGCGTTCACGCCCGCCTCGGTGGCGCGCATGGTCGATTCCCAATCGGCGCCCATCACCAGCAGATTGCCGCCGCCGACGCATTTCTTGAGCACGCCGACCTGGCCCTCGACGAAGAACTCGCCGTCCATCACGGGCACGCGCCAGAAGCGGCGCCCGTCGATCGCCTTCGAGGTCTGCCATTTGTCGCCGAACTGGCGCATCGAATCGCCGACCTTGATCTTCAGATCGCCGTCGAAGGCCGAATAAAGCGCCGTCCCGGGACAGGTGAGGATGCACTGGCCGACACGATTGACCAGCGCCTTCTCCGCGCCCTTCGTCGAGAAGGCGAAGAACAGCAGTCTGACGCCCGGACGGCCGTCGGGCGTCTCGTCTTCGGAAAGCTCAGCGTCGATTCCCGCCTCGCAATCGCAGCCAATGACGGACGTGGCGTAGCCCGTGGCCGTCGCCGCCGCCTGATTGGCCCATTTGCGCGTGGGCGCCGTGACGATGAGTCCCGTCGCGGCCATGGGGAAGGCTTCGGCGAAACTGTCGTCGATCCGAACGCCGTTGCGAACTATACCTTGCATGCGACCTCCGCAAAGGCGTCCTTGTGCGGCAGAGCTGCGTCCGGCACGTCGAAAATGCCGCGCGGCAGCCCGTAAAGCTCTTCGTAATAGCTGTCGAGCCGCTTGTTGATGGCCTTGTCGAAGCGCGGGCTGATGTGCAGCGTCCTGCCGCGACGGTAGTGCGAGACCTCGCCGTCACGCACCACGAGGTCGCCATCCTTGAAGACATAGGCCGCGCGGCGGAACATGCCCGCCTTGTCGCTGCTCTCCTTGTAGATCGCAATATCGGCGATGGCGCCGGGCGCCAGCGCGCCACGGTCGGTGAAGCCGAAGAGCTTCGCCGCGCCGGAGCGACTCATCTGCGCGAGCTCATAGTAGGTATATTCGCGCGTGATCGACGGCAGCGTCGTGTGCGCCAGCACCTCGGCCGGCAGACGCGACATGACCTGCGCGCGCAAATCCGCGCTCATCAGCAACGCGAACAGCTCCGGATAGGCGGTGAAAGGGCCGCCGTTCGGATGGTCGGTCGTGAAGAAGACCTGCTCGGGGTTCTTGATGAGCAGGAACAGCTCGAGGCCCGCCGCCCATTGGATGGCGTTGTAGTAGTTCGATATCTTGTAGGCGTAGGGCACGATGCCGCCGCCGTTGGCGTCGCCGTCGAAAATCGCGCCCTTCTTCGGACTGCCGCCGGGCATGCTGTTGAACTGCTTCAGCACGTCCGAAGAGATGGTCACCGTCTGCGAGAACATCACCTGGCCGACGTCGACCGTGACGTTCGGATTGGCGTTGATCTTCTCCGCGAAGGCCGCCGCGGCGGAGGAGAAGGCGTTCGCGCCTTCCGTGCCATAGGCGTAGAACTGCACATGGGCCAGATGCAGCGGCAGGCCCTGCGACGCGTCGATCGTGTCGAGCGCCGTCTGAATATTGCCGGCGATGCCCAGATTGTTCATGTGCAGATGCAGCGGGTGATGAACGCCCACAGCCTGCGTCGCCTTCTGTAGCGCTTGGAAAATCTTGCGCGACGAGAGGCCGTAGAAGGGCACCTCGTCGTCGAGCCCGAAGGCGCGCATGTTCTCCTTGAAGGCCTCGCAGCCGCCCGGATTGATGCATTTGAGGCCCAGCGACTTCGTGCCGCTCACCGTCTGGGCGACATAGTCGTTTATCGCGCTTTCCGATTCGCCCGCGCGCAACTGGCGCAGCAGGAAGTCGTCGTTGCCGAGGACGGTCAGCGCGCCCTTGTCGATGATCGGCACGTCGTTCAATTCGAAATGCGTCTGCAACGAATGATGCGGCGCCATCGCCGGCTCGACGACCGTGGTGAAGCCCATCTGCGCGTAAAGGCGCCCGGTCTCATAGGTCGACCATTTGGCCGTCGAGAGCGGCGTGCCGGAAAGCCGCGCGCGAATCCCGCGGTGAAGCTCCGGCAGCAGCAGGCGCGCCGTGTTCACATTGCCGCCGGCGATGTGGGAGTGAATGTCGATCGCTCCCGCCATGACGACATGGCCGGCGCAGTCGATTTCCTTGTCGGCTTTGCCGCCCGCGGGCGGCGCGACGATGCGGCCGTCTTCGAACCAGACGTCGCCGACGCCGTCCCGGCCGGTCGCCGGATCGACGACATGGCCGCCATGCAAAACTGTCAGCAAGGCGCGACCTCCGAAACATTCGCCATGATGGCGTCGATGACATGCGCGACCGTCGGCGCGTCGGTCGGCGCCGTGGCCGTGCGCAGCGTCAGGCCGCCGGTCTCCTGGGCCATGAGCACGGCGTCATGCGTGACGCCGGGCCGACCAACCTCGATGTAAAGCCCATGCGCAGGCTCGGCGCCCGCCGGGGCCAGCGTGACGAGCGGAATGTCCCGCCGCGCCCAGGGCGGAGCCTCGCCGTCGAAGGCGGAAATCCACAGGGCGGCGTCGGCCTCGCCGCTGTCCACGAGGCGCGCGGCCTCGAAACGCCAGGGATCGTGCTCGGGATAGCCGCGGCCAAAGCCGGTGCGCGGCGGAAAGCCCGTCATCCAGCCCGCCGTCTGGGTGACGCCCGCGGCGCCGGCGCGGCCGCCGATATGGACGCCCGTGAAACGCGTCGTGACGTTGAGGTCGGTCACGAGCGCCTGCATCATCTCGATGGCCAGCGCGTCGAGCCCGATCGCCGCCGCCCACACGAAGCAGCCAAAGCGAGCGCCCTTCAGCGTCTCGGCGACGCCGTCGATCAGTTCGAGCTTGACGGTGTCGAACGCCAGGGGACGGCCGCCGACACGCGCGCGCCATGCGGCAAAGACGCCGGAAATTTCCTCGAGGCTCGCCGGGATGATCTTGGCGCCCGGAACGGCGCCGGCCTCGCTCGCATCCGGCCCGAGCCAGATGACCTTGCGCGGCTGGCCCGCCTGCGAGCCATGGCGCGGCGGCTGATCGAGCGCAAGGCGCTCCAGCATGCCGGGCCATTGCCGGGTCAGGCCGGGGCCGACGAGCACGACCACATCGGCGCGGACGCGGGCCTCGTTGGCCGTCGTCGTGAACATGCCGAAGGAGCGTTTCACGTCCAGGTCCGCGAGAGAATCGCGCGACGCCAGATGATCGAAGGCGCCCCGCAGCCGCTCCGCGAGCAGGATCGCCGCACGGGCGCCGGGAACGTCGGCCCCCAGCCCTCCGACGAGAGGGAAAGTCGCGCCGCTCAGAATGCGAGCCGCCTGCCTGTAGGCGTCTTCGAGCGCAATCGCTTTGCCGTCGAGCGTCGCCTTGCTCATCCGCTTCCTGCCTTGTGCCGCTTGGCGGTTGTCGAAAATGCCGCGCGGCGCATTGCCGCGCGAGCCTGAAGTCGCCCTCGCTATGCCGGCGGCCGGAGGAAAACTCAAAGGCTTTTTTGTTTGATGCGCTTCGGGCCGGGCCGCTGTCGCCGGCGACCCTAACGAATGCGGACTATGCCTAGCAGCCGTCAGGCCCCGTGTCGAGAACCTAGGCGCCATATGCCCGACCGGAGGCGACGAAGCGCGCGATTCGAGCAAAAAAGAGGAAAGCCGGGGGGCCACCGCCGTCGTAGCCTTTCCGCCCCTCCAACAGCTCGCGAGGGGGCCAATTGCACCGTCAACATGAACATGATAATGCTCTCGCCGAGCTCGAACCTGCCCCCGTCGCCCGACCCGAGAAGTCGAGGACATTCAAGAGCAGGATGCAGCCGACAGAGTTCCAAACGGAGGAAATACAATGGCCTGGACCACCCCTGTGATCGTCGAAGTTTGCGTGGGCATGGAAGTCACCGCCTACTCGTCGGCTGAAATCTAAGGATTTCAGGCGAGTCGCCGCCTTTCCGGCGGTCTCTCCACAAAAATCGAGCCGGTAGGAATAGCGCCGCGACATGCCGGCGTCTCTTACTCGGCTCGATTTTTTTTGCCCAAAATCCAGGAGGCCGCGCCGCCCGCGGAGCTGATATGAGACATCCGATTCTCGCCGCCCTTCTTCTGGCCGCCACCTTTACGCCCGCGCCCGCGGGGGCCGGAGCGCCCGACGCCGGAAAGCTCCTCGACGAGGCGAAGGCTCTCTTTCAGCCGCTCCCCCCTGCCCCTGTCGCCAAGGACCCCGTTCAGGCGGCCCGCGTCGAGCTCGGCCGGCGGCTGTTTTTCGAGAACCGCGTGTCCGAGGACGGCAATGTGAGCTGCGCGCATTGCCATTTGCCGGACAGGCAGGCGAGCGACGGCCTAGCGAAGGCGATCGGCGTCTTCGGCAAGGAGAATCCGCGCAATGCGCCTTCGGTGTTCAACTCCGCGCTGAATTTCAAGCAGCATTGGCGCGGGGACCGCGAATCGCTCGAGGATCAGGCTGAAAAGTCGCTGCTCGGCCCCGCGAGCTTCGGCAATCCCGACCAGGCGGCGGCCATGGGCAAGCTGAAGGCCGTGCCCGCTTATCCGGAGGCGTTCGCCAAGGCGTTCCCCGGCGAAAAGGATCCTGTGACTTCAAAGAACTGGGGCCTCGCCGTCGCCGCCTTCGAGCGAACGCTGCTCACGCCCTCGAAATTCGACGCCTTCCTCGCTGGCGACCTCAAGGCGCTGACGCCGCAAGAGCTTTCCGGCCTGCGCCTCTTCATCGATACGGGCTGCGCTGGCTGCCACAATGGGCCGGGCGTCGGCGGGAATTCCTTCCAGAAGTTCGGGGTCGTCGAAGACTATTGGAAAGAGACCGGCGTGAAGACGCCCGACAAGGGCCGGGCCGATGTGACCAAGAACGACGCCGACCTCTATGTCTTCAAGGTTCCGGGCCTGCGCAACGTGGCGAAGACCGACCCCTATTTCCACGACGGCTCGGTCGCGCAACTGGCGAAGGCCGTGGAGATCATGGGGAAGACGCAGCTCGGCAAGTCGTTGTCTCCGCAGGAGACGGCCGACATCGTCGCCTTCCTCGGCAGCCTGACGGGGGCGGTCCCGGCGAATTATTCGGCGCCCGAGCCCTTCCCGGACGCGAAGTAGGACCCTCTCTGACGCGAGGGAGCAGGCGCTGGATCACGCCAGCTTCTGCTCCAGCGCGATCTTCATCAGCTCCATGGGCGTACGGGCGCCGAGCTTGCGCTTCATGATCGAGCAGCTATTGGCGATGGTCTTGTAGGAGACCTGCGTCGCCTCGGCGATTTCATTCATGCCCAGTCCCGCGCCCAGCATGCGCAGGATCTCGAGCTCCCGCGCCGTGAGGGCCGCGAGCGGACCCGCGCCGCCGCCTTTCTCGAAGGCGAGTTGATTGGCGATCTTCGGCATCAGAAACACGCCGCCCGCCGCGACCTCGCGCACCGCCGTGACCAGCAGATAGGGATCGTCGTTCTTGGTGACATAGGCTTTCGCGCCGGCGTCGATGGCGCGCGCGGCGAAGATCGGATCGTCGTTCATGCTGAAGACGACGATGCGCGCCGCGGGGTCCTCCTGCAGGATACGGCGCGTCAGCTCGAGACCCGACACGCCCGGCATGGCGATGTCGACGACCGTCACATCCGGCCTGTGCGCGAGGAAAGCGGCGAGACCCGTCTCCGCGTCGCGCGCGTCGACGACGTCGATGTCGCCCTCCCCCGCGAGCATGGCGGCGCAGCCCGCGACAATGATCGGATGGTCGTCAACGATAAGAACCCGCATCTTTCCTCCTCGCGCCTGAAGATTGACCGCGGGCGCCGCCTTCGTAAAGTCTGCAGCCAACGGATAAGGAAAGCGGCGATGCTGCAAAGTCTGTCCTTGCGCGCGCGGCTGTCTCTCCTGCTCGGCGGCGTGATCGTCTGCGGCCTGGCCTTTGGCGTCGGGCTCCTGATTCTCCACGCCGGCGCGCGCGTCAGCGCAGAGGCCGAAGGCGCGACGCGGCTCGCGCGCGATCTGGTCGAGGCCACTCTGCCCCGCCTGAGCGGCGCGGCGAACCCCAAGGCCGAACTCGACGACCTTCTCCAGGATGTGCGGCGGCTGCGACACGTGCGGGTCGGCGTCGAAGCCGAGGCCGAGCCGCCGCCGAAATCGAAGACTCCCGCGCCCGACTGGTTCAGCGCGCTCGTGTTTCGCCCTCCGCCGCCCGCGCGAATCGCGACGCCGCTCGGCGCCGTGGAGATCGCCGCCAATCCGGCCGATGAAATCGCAGAGATTTGGGAGGAGATCGTCTGGCTCGCGATCGGCGCGGCCGGCGTCGCGGGCGTCGCCTTCGCGCTCGTCTCCTACGCCGTTTCCCGCACATTGAGCCCCATCGGCGCGCTCTCGGACGCGCTGCGGCGGCTGGAGCAAGGCGACTACGACGTGCGCGCGGGCGCCGATGGGCCGCCGGAATTCATCCTGATCGCAGAGCGGATCAACGCGCTCGCTGCAACGCTGCGACGGCTGGACGATGAAAACCGGCGCCTGGTGCGCCGCATGATTCATGTGCAGGACGAAGAGCGACGCGACATTGCGCGCGATCTTCACGACGAAATCGGCCCCTTCCTCTTCGCCATTCGCGCTGGCGTCGGGGCGTTGGCGCGCAAGGCCCGTAGCGGCGCCGATCCCGAAGTCCTCGTTGAAGACTGCACGAAGATCGACGCGCAGATCGCGGCGCTGCAGCAGGTGAACCGCCGCATTCTGGGCCGGCTGCGCCCGGCGGCGCTCTCCGAAATGGGCCTCGCCGACGCGCTCGAGGCGCTCGCGCGCGGCTGGCGGGAGACGCGGGCCGGCGTGACGATCGATCTCGCCCTCGACGGCGCGCGCGGGCCGATCGACGAAACCACGGCGCTCACCGCCTATCGCGTGGCGCAGGAGGGGCTGACCAACGCCTTCCGCCATTCCGGCGCGCGCCGAATCCGCCTGAGCGTCTCTCGGGAACAGGAAACGCTGCGCATCGAGGTCGAGGACGACGGCGCCGGATTTTCAGCGGGCGGGGGCGGCGGATTGGGGCTCAGAGGCATGAGCGAACGCGTCGCCGCGCTCGGCGGGAGGCTGACCTTGACGAATGCTCCCGGAGGCGGCGCGAAGCTTTCCGCGGAGCTGCGGCGATCTGGGTCAAAACCGTCTCGAATTCGGGAAAAATTCCCGGACCCGTCATGACACGATCCCGATAAAACCGTTATTTTTCAGAACTGTAGCCAATAGGCCACAGGCCGGGAATATTGGCGGGCGCAGCCTCTCCCGTTGATACGATGAGGGCGCGAAACGCTATAAGCGGGAGCATGGAAATCCAACTCGTGGCCCCCGGCACAATGGCTAAACTTCGATCTCTGACCACTCTCGGCGCTGCGCTCCTCTCATCGACCGCCCTTGCACAGCAGACCCTCCCGACCATCGAAGTCGGCGGCGCGCCCCTGCGCTCCACGGCGCCGCGTCCCGCGCGCCCCTCCGCCGCCCAGGGTCCGAGCCGGCCCGTCGCCGCTGCGGCTGCGCCCGCGGCCCAGCCCGCCGCGCCCGGCGCCGGCGCCGGCGCGGGGCAAGTCTCTCCGGTCGTCATTCAATATGCGGTTCCGGCGGCGACCTACACGCTCTCGTCCAAACAGTTGCAGAACACGCGCGGCTTCGAGCTCGTCGACAATCTGCTTCGCCAATCCCCCGGCGTGAGCGTCAACGACGTCACCGGCAATCCTTTGCAGCCGCAAGTCGATTTTCGCGGCTTCTTGGCCTCGCCGGTCGCCGGCACCCCGCAGGGCCTCGCCGTCTATCAGAACGGCATTCGCATCAACGAAGCCTGGGGCGACAATGTCTATTGGGACATGATCCCCAACATCGCCATCGACCGCTCGACGATCGTCACCGGCAATCCGCTTTTCGGCCTGAACGCCATCGGCGGCGCCGTCGTCCTCGATATGAAGAACGGCTTCACTTATCAGGGCCTCGAGATCGACGGGCGCGGCGGCAGCCGGGGGCGACGGCAGGGCTATGGCCAGTTCGGCGTGCAGTCCGGCCCCTACGCGGCCTATCTCGCGCTGGAGGCGCTGGGCGACAATGGTTACCGCTACTTCTCCGGCGGCCACATCAAGCGCCTTTACGGCGACATCGGCTACCGCGGCGACCAAGCCGAGATCCACGCCAATGTGACCCTCGCGGGCAACAAGATCAACGGCACCGGCCCCGCACCGGTCGAAGACGTGACGCGCAATCCCTGGGCTGTGTACACCACGCCCCAGTCGCAGAAGAACACGCTGTCGATGTTCGACGTCAACGGCAATGTGCAGGCGAGCCCGAGCTGGAAACTCTTCGGCGACGTGCATTACCGCGCTTTCGACCAGGCCCGCGTCGACGGCAATACGACCGAGTTCGAGTGTGAGCCGGGCGAAGCCATCTGCGAAAACAGCAACGGCGATCCAACCTCCATCCCGAATTTCTTCGACGGACAGGTTCAACTCGGCGCCGTCGACCGCACCTGGACGCGCTCGCGCACCATCGGCGGGACCGTGCAGGCGACGAACGACGACGTTTACTTCGGCTTCCACAACAAGATCACCTTCGGCGCCAGCCTCGATCAGGGCTGGACATCCTTCAGCGCCATCCAGGAGCTGGGAATTATTCCGCCGACCCTCGCCGTACAGGGGATCAACTATTTCGTCGATGAGCCGGCGAGCGACATCTCGCCCGTAAAGGTCACTGCGGGCAACTCCTATCTCGGCGTCTATGCGCTCGACACGCTGGACGTCACCGACCGGCTGAAAATTACCGCAGGCGCGCGGTTCAATCGCGCGGGGATCAGCCTATACGATCTGCGCGGCACGGCGCTCAACGGCGCGGGCGTCTATACGCGCATCAATCCTATGGCCGGCGCGACCTATGAAGTGTTGCCGAACACCTTTGCCTACGCCAGCTACTCTGAGGCGAATCGTGCGCCGACGCCGCTCGAGCTCGGCTGCGCCGACCCCGCGCGCCCCTGTTTGCTCGACACCTTCCTTGTCGCCGATCCGCCGCTCAAGCAGGTCGAGTCGAACACGACGGAATTCGGCATGCGCGGCACGGTGGAAATCCCCAAGGTCCTCCCGGCGGCGGGCGACTATTTTCCCGGCGTGGTGACGTGGAGCGGCGGCGTCTTCCGCACCAACAACTTCAACGACATTCTTGCCGTGCCCAGTTCGATCAACGGACGCGGCTATTTCACAAACGCAGGTTCGACGCGGCGCGAGGGCGTGGAAGTGGCGCTGCGCTATGCGGACGAGAGTCTCTCGGCCTATGTCAACTATACGATGACGATCGCAACCTTCCGTTCGACAATTCTGCTGGGCGCGCCCGACAATCCGCTCGCGCAGCTTTACGGCAATGGCTCGATCATGGTGACGCCCGGCGCCAATCTCTCCTCGGTCGCGCCGCATCGCTTCAAGGCGGGCGCGGATTACGCGGTCACGACGCAGTGGAAGGTGGGCGCCGACTTCCAATACACTGCGGGGTCCTATATCCGGGGCGACGAGATCAACATCGGCGCGCGGCTTCCGTCCTACGCCATGCTGAACCTGCGCACCTCCTATCAGATCACGCCGAACCTTCAGGTCTACGGCCTGTTCGAGAATGTGACCAACACGCGCGCGAGAACCTTCGGCTCCTGGTTCGACACGAATGACATCGCCTTCCTGACCTACACAAATCCGCGCATGGTCTCGCTCGGGCCGCCGACCGGCATCTATGGCGGCGTGAAATTCACCTACTGACCCCGACAGATTTGCGGCCCTTCGGGGCCGCTCTTTTTTGGCGCGTGACGCGCTACTGGCGGACCGGGAGCGGCTCCAATATATCTCGGGAGTTCTTCCTGAACGTGGAGCTGACAATGAAAGCCAACAAATTTGTTCTCGCGGGCGCGCTTGCGCTTGCCGGCCTCGTCGCGGCGCCGGTCTCGCCCGCCCTGGCCAAAAAGGCGGCCAAGGCGTCGCCGGTCGCGAAGCTCGACACGGACAATGACTCGACCGTGGATTTGAACGAGATCACCAAGCCCGCCGAAGAGCTGTTCGGCAAGCTCGAGAAGGACAATGACGGCACGCTGGACAAGAAGGAGATTCAGGGCCGCCTGACCAAGAAAGCCTTCGCCGCGGCCGATCCGGACAATGACGGCACGTTGACCAAGGACGAGTTCCTCTCCGCCGTCTCGGCGCTGTTCAAGGACGCCGACCCGGACAATGACGGCACGCTGGACGAGAAGGAGCTTGCCTCCAAGCCCGGCAAGGAGCTGCTGCGCGTCACGCATTGATCCCTGGGCTCGGGCGCGCGGGAGAGGCGACTTGATCCCGCGCGCCAAAGCGGCCATTTAGGAGGCATGAAAAGCCTCGCCGCCGCTTTCCTTATAATGCTGGCCGCCGCGCCCGCCGCGGCGGATGCGCTCGCGATCAAGGTCGGCGTGCTGCGGCAGGAGCACTCCCGCGAGACGCTCTCGATCCTCGACATTCCCGCCGCAGACGACACGCTCGCCGGCGCCCTGCTCGGCGCGGCGGACAATAATACGACCGGCAAATTCACCAATCAGTCTTATGAAGCGATCGATGAGAAGCTCGACGCCGGCGCCGATGCCGCAACAGCTGTCGACGCGCTCGTCGACAAGGGCGCCCGTTTCATCATCGCCGATCTGAATGCGGATCGTCTGCTGGCGGCGAGCGAACGCGCCAGGGCGAAAGGCGCGCTCCTCTTCAACGTCTCGGCGCCGGATGAACGCCTGCGCGAGGAAGACTGCCGCGCCAATGTGATCCATGTGACGCCGACGCGCGCCATGCTGGCGGACGGGCTCGCGCAATATCTCGTCTGGAAGCAATGGCGCAAATGGCTGCTCATCAAGGGCTCGCATCCGGAAGACGAACTTCTGGCGCAGGCGTACCGCCGCGCCGCCAAGAAGTTCGGCGCGAAGATCGTCGAGGAACGCCTTTACGAGGATACGGGCGGCGGACGGCGAAGCGACTCCGGCTCCGTGCAGACGCAGCGCCAGATGCCGGTCTTGACCCAGAACGCGCCCGCTTACGATTCGCTCGTCGCTATCGACGAGAGCGAGGTCTTTGCAGGCTATCTTCCCTATCGCACTTGGGACCCGCGCCCGGTCGCGGGTTCGGCAGGACTCTATCCGACGAGCTGGGACCCGGCCCATGAGCAATGGGGCGCGCATCAATTGCAGAACCGTTTCATGGCGACCTTTCGCCGGCTGATGAATGCACGCGACAACAACGCCTGGCTCGCCATGCGCATGATCGGCGAAGCGGCGACGCGCGCCAATTCCGGCGACCCGGAAAAGCTGCGCGCTTTCATGGCGAGCCCGGAATTCTCGATCGCGGCCTTCAAGGGCGTGCGGCTGACGCTGCGCCCGTGGAACCAGCAATTGCGCCAGCCGATCCTTCTCTCCGACGGCCGTATGACCGTCTCCGTCTCGCCGCAGGAAGGCTTTCTGCATCAGGTGAGCGAACTCGATACGCTGGGCCTCGATCAGCCCGAAACCAAGTGCAGGTTGAAATGAGCAAGCTTTTCGCCGCCGTCCTCCTGGCGTCCCTCCTGCCCCTCCCCGCAGGCGCCTACACGGCCTATATCAGCAACGAAAAAGGCAACTCCATCACCGTCATCGACACCGACAAGCTCGAAGCGACGGCGACGGTGAAAGTGGGGCGGCGCCCGCGCGGCATCGAGCTGAACAAAGACGGCTCCGAACTTTACATTTGCGCCGGCGACGACGACGCCATTCAGGTGCTCGATACGAAATCCCTGAAACTCACCGGCAAGCTGCCATCCGGCCCCGATCCGGAGCTTCTGGCGCTGAGCCCCGGCGGCGACACGATCTACGTCTCCAATGAGAACGACAATCTCGTCACCTTGATCGACGTGAAGCGCAGGGAGCAGATCGGCGACATTCCGGTCGGCGTCGAGCCAGAGGGCATGGCGGTGAGCCCGGACGGCAAGCTGCTCGTCAACACGTCCGAAACGACGAATATGGCGCATCTCATCGACACGCAGACGAAGGAGATCGTCGCCAATATTCTCGTCGACGGGCGCCCGCGCTTCGCCGAATTCAAGAAGGACGGCTCGGAGCTTTGGGTCTCCTCCGAAGTCGGCGGCACGGTGGCGGTGATCGATCCGGTGAAACGCGTGCTCAAGCAGAAAATCAGCTTCGAGATTCCGGCCATGTCGAAAGAGGCGATCCAGCCGATCGGCATTTCCATCACGAAGGACGGCAAGCGCGCCTTTGTGGCGCTCGGGCCGGCGAACCGCGTCGCCGTCATCGACGCGGAGACGAAGAAGGTCGAGAAATATCTGCTCGTCGGCCAGCGCGTCTGGCATCTCGCCTTCACGCCGGATGAGAAATATCTGCTCACCGCCAATGGCGTCTCCAATGACATTTCCGTGATCGACGTGGCCAGTCTTAAGGTGGTCAAGTCGATCCCCGTCGGCTCCTTCCCCTGGGGCGTCGTGGTGGCGCCGCAATGACGGCGGGTGTGGCGCGATGAGCGTCCCGGCCCTCGACATCAGAGACGTCAGCCATTCCTACGGGTCGCGCAAGGCGCTCGACGACGTGTCCTTCACGGTCGCGCCCGGCAGTTTCACCGTGCTGCTGGGATTGAACGGCGCCGGCAAGAGCACGCTCTTCTCCCTCGTCACGCGGCTCTATGCGGCGCGAAGCGGCGAGATCGACATCCTCGGCGCCGATGTCATGCGGGCGCCGGGCGCGGCGTTGCGGCGTCTCGGCGTCGTCTTCCAGGCGCGCACGCTCGATCTCGAATTGAGCCTCATGCAAAACCTCATTTATCACGCGGCGCTGCATGGAATCGGCCCGCTGGAGGCGCGCCGTCTCGGCCTTGAGGCGCTCGCCCGCGCCGGCCTCGCCGAACGCGCCGACGACAAGGCGCGCGCCCTCTCCGGAGGGCAGATGCGCCGCGTCGAAATTGCTCGCGCGCTGCTGCACAAGCCGCGCCTGCTGCTGCTCGACGAACCGACCGTCGGCCTCGACATCAAGGCGCGCGCCGATCTGCTTGCTCATGTGCGCGGCCTCGTGCGCGACGAGGGGCTCGGCGTGTTGTGGACGACGCATCTGATCGACGAGATCGAGGACGACGACCCGGTCGTGATCCTGCATCAGGGCAAGGTGCTCGCGACGGGGCGCGCGAGAGAGATCGCCACGCAAGCGGACGCCGACAGCATCGGCGCCGCCTTCGCAAGGATCACGGGCGTCGACGCCCGAGCGGGTTAGGGTGAAGGACTTTTTGCCGATGACGACGGAGAGGGAGGGCTCCTTTACGCCCCGCCAATATCTCATCTGCCTCATGGGCGTCGTCTGGCGCGAAGGCTTGCGCTTCCTGCATCAGCGCGAGCGTTTCGTCTCCGCGCTGGTGCGGCCGCTCGTCTGGCTCTTCATCTTCGCGGCGGGATTTCGGCAGGTGCTGGGCGTCTCGATCATCCCGCCTTACGAGACCTATGTGCTCTACGAGGTCTATATCGCGCCGGGCCTCATGGCGATGATCCAGCTCTTCAACGGCATGCAGTCGTCGCTCTCCATGGTCTACGACCGCGAGATGGGCAATATGCGCACGCTGCTCGTCTCGCCCTTCCCGCGATGGTTTTTGCTCGGCGCCAAGCTGATGGCGGGCGTCGCCGTGTCGATCCTGCAGGTCTACGCTTTTCTGCTGATTGCTTATTTCTGGGAGATCGAGCCGCCGACCAGATGGGGCTATCTCACCGTGCTGCCGGCGCTGGCGCTCGGCGGGCTGATGCTCGGCGCGCTCGGCATGTTGCTGTCGTCGCTGATCAAGCAGCTCGAGAATTTCGCGGGCGTGATGAACTTCGTCATCTTCCCGATGTTCTTCGCCTCCTCCGCGCTCTACCCGCTCTGGCGCGTGAAGGAGTCGAGCCCCTGGCTCTATTATGTGTGTCTCGCCAATCCCTTCACCCACGCCGTCGAATTGATACGCTTCGCCTTCTACCAGCAGATCGAATGGACCTCGCTCACCGCGGTCCTCGCCTATACGAGCGTGTTTCTAACGGGCGCGATCATCGCCTATGACCCCGCGCGTGGGATGCTGATGCGGAAGGGCGGATAGGCGCCGGCGGGGGCGCCCTACTTCTTCTTCGCCTTGGCGGCGGTTTCCTCGGCGGCGACGGTCTCCGCATAGCCTTCGGGCAACTTCACCCCGCCCGCGAGCTGCGCGCCGAGGGCGATGACGCGGGCCTCGGTCAGGCGCAGGGCGCAATAGCCGAAGTCGGATTCCTTGGCGTAGGAGCGGCACACTTCCTCGCGCCAGGAGGAAAAGCCCGCCTGCTCCTTCACCACGAAGCCGCGCACCAGCTTGTCCGCTTTGTTGCGATCGTAGAGCGCGCGGAAATCGGAGCGCACCGTCTTCTCGACGCTGGCGCGGGCGCCGAGCATTTCCTCGGCCTTCTTGGGGTCGAAGTCGGTCTCGGGCATTCCCCAGAGCCCGCTCGGATCGGCGCGGCAGTCCGCCTCCTTGATCTCGCAGGCCTTGCCGTCATTGGTCACGAGAATGGCGCCGTCCAGAACGTCGAGCGTGAACGGACAGGCCGTGAGGGCGGCGAGTTGATAACGGCGCAGCCCTGCGCCACTGTCGCGTGGCGTCAGCTTCAGGGGCATGCCGGCGATGTCGACCCGGCACGCCTCGCCGGAACGCGACAGCCGGTCGCCGGCCAGCGTGAGCTTTACGACCTGGACATCGGACCCGTTCCGCGCGAATTCGATCGTGCTGCCGTTGCCGTCCAGCATCAGCGCCTTGCCGACGATCGTGTCCTCGGATGGCGCCTTGGGCATGACGACGGGGCCGCGCGCCGACCCCATCTCGCCGCTGCTGAGCTTCTTCTTCGGTCGGGGCGAAGCGACAGTGCCTTCGGGCGTCGGCTCCACGGCGCCGGGAAGCGCCATCTGCGCGGACACAGGCGACGCCGGCCCGCAAGCGCACAAAAAGACGGCTGTCCCTGCCGCCCGAGCAATGACAGTCAAGGACGGCGCAATCGACATTCTCAAACGGCCCCTTCCAGCCCCGCCGGCCGCGCCGGCGAGCGAATTGTTATTGTCTCGGCGCGAGAACCATCACCATCTGGCGGCCCTCCATCGAGGGCTCGAGCTCGACCTTGGCAAGGGTGGCCGTCTCGGCCTTCACGCGGGTCATCAGCCTGTAGCCGATGTCCTGATGGGCGATCTCGCGGCCGCGGAAGCGCAGGGTCACCTTGACCTTGTCGCCCTCCTCGAAGAAGCGACGCACGGCCTTCATCTTGACGTCATAGTCATGCTCGTCGATGCCGGGGCGCAGCTTGATTTCCTTGACCTCGACCACCTTCTGCTTCTTGCGCGCCTCGGCGGCCTTCTTCTGCTCGGCGAAGCGGAAGCGTCCATAATCGAGGATCTTGCATACGGGGGGCGCAGAATTCGGCGCGATCTCGACGAGGTCGAGGCCAGCCTGCTCGGCGATGTTCAGGGCGTCCAGAAATTGAACGACGCCATGATTTTTGCCTTCGGAATCAATCAGCTGCACTTCGCGTGCGCGAATCTCACGGTTGATGCGGGGGCCTTCTTTCTGCGGCGCCGCCATGCTCTTCATTGGCCTGCGAATGGATCGTTCTCCTTCCAGTGGCCGAAACTCCCGGCCGTCGATTGGCAATCTGCGCTACTGACGCGCATATAGGCTCTTCCGGACGCTTGTCCCGGAGTACGGGAGATTCTCACGAAAGAGCGGCAAGTCAACAGCCGAAACCGGCCGAAAGCGCATTATTCACGCGAAAGCGCGCTTTATGGGAAATTCTCCCTCCTTGCCTGCGCCCGCCCGGCGGCGCCCGGCGTCAGGCGGCGAACGCCGGACAGCCCGCGCAAGGCGTCCCGCCGCTCATTGCAGCGCAGCTTTCGCCCCCGCCCGCGTCGCCCCCGGCGGCAGGCTTCGCGATCAGCGACAGCTGCCGCTCGACATGGGCCGCCCCACAGGACGGACAGACAGGGGTCTCCTCGAAACGCGCCAGCGTTTCGAATTCATGAGCGCAGTCCTGACAGCGAAAGGCATAAAGCGGCATGCGAACGGCCTCTTTCGATTGCGTTGGAAGGCTCCTACTCTACCGCTCCGGAGGCGAAGGAGAAAGAAGAGCCGCGTCGCAGGCGCGCGGGCGGCCGAGGCGCCCTACATTCAGCCCGTGATTCGCTTCAAGAGGCTGGAATGACTTATCGCGCGCCGGTTCAGGACCTCATCTTTTCGCTTCGCCTCGCCGCGGGCCGGGAGGCGCTCGAGGCAGATGGGCGCTACGCTGATCTCGCCGGGGGCCTCGCGGAGCAGACGCTGGCCGAGGCGGCCAAATTCGCCGAGGAGCAGTTGCTGCCGCTCGACCGAACCGGCGACCGCGTCGGCGCGCATTATGCCGACGGCGCCGTAACCACGCCGCCCGGCTGGCGCGAGGCCTATGCGCAATGGCGGGCGGGCGGCTGGACTGCACTCGCCGCGGCGCCGGAGCATGGCGGCATGGGCCTGCCCGCTCTCCTCAACGCCGCCTGCACCGAAATCTGGAACGCGGCCAATATCTCCTTCGCGCTCTGCCCGCTCCTGAGCCACGGCGCCATCGAGGCGCTGGAGGCGCATGCCAGCGCGGCGTTGAAAGAGACCTATCTGCGCAGGATCGTCAGCGGCGAATGGACCGCGACGATGAATCTGACCGAGCCGCAGGCCGGCTCCGATCTCGCGCTCCTGCGCACGCGCGCCGAGCGCAATGGCGACGGGTCTTACCGTCTCACGGGCCAGAAAATATTCATCACCTATGGCGAGCACGACCTCGTCGGCAATATCGCGCATCTCGTGCTGGCGCGGCTCCCTGACGCGCCTCCCGGCGTGAAGGGCATCTCTCTTTTCCTCGCGCCGAAATTCCTGCCCGACGAGGCCGGCGCTTTCACGCGGCGCAATGCGCTGCGCTGCGCGGGCATTGAGCGCAAGCTCGGAATCCACGGCTCGCCCACCTGCACCATGATCTATGAGGACGCCCTCGGCTTCCTCGTCGGCGAAGAGCACAACGGTCTCGCCTGCATGTTCACGATGATGAACAACGCCCGTCTTTCGGTGGGTCTTCAGGGCGTTGCGCTCGCCGAGCGGGCGAGCCAGGCGGCGCTCGCCTATGCCCGCGAGCGCCGGCAGGGCCGAGCGCCGGGCGCGGCGCAAACGAGCGCCATCGTCGAACATCCCGATGTGGCGCGCATGCTCCTCACCATGGCGAGCCTCACGGCGGCGGCGCGCGCCGTCTGCTTCGAGACCGCGGCGGCGATCGACCGCGCCCATCGCGACGCCGATCCTGGGCGCGCGAAGGACGCCGAGGAACGCGCGAGCCTGCTGACCCCCGTCGCCAAGGCCTTCGCGACCGACATCGGCAATGAGGCGACCTCGCTCGCCGTGCAGGTCTTCGGCGGCATGGGCTATATCGAGGAGACGGGCGTCGCCCAGCTCATGCGCGACGCGCGCATCTGCGCGATCTATGAAGGCACGAACGGCATTCAGGCGATCGACCTCGTCGGCCGCAAGCTCGCCATGTCCGGAGGCGCCGCGCTGCGGCGCGAGATCGACGACATGCGCGCCATCGCGCACGAAAGCGACTTCGCCGCCGTCGCCGAGGCGGTGGAGGCCTTCGCGCAGGCGAGCGATTACATGGCGCGCGCCATGAAAGCTGCGCCCGCCGACGGGCTCGCGGGCGCCACGCCCTATCTGCGGCTCTTCGCGCTCGCGCGCGGCGCGACGCTACTGGAGAAAGGCGCGCGCCGCGCGCGCCGCGAGAACGACCCCAACGCCGCGCGCTACGAAACCCTTTCGCATTTCTTCGCAAAGAACGTCGCCGTCGCTGCGCCGGGACTGGCGCGCATGGTGACGGAAGGCGCGCCGTCGGTGACGGCGGCGGCGGAGACGTTGCGCGGCTGAAGCCCCCTTCCCCACCCCTCTCCCGCAGAGCGGGGGAAGGACAGGGAGGTGGCTACGCGCCCATGAAATCACGCAAGCCCTGCCGCTGCGCCTCGTTCATATGCAGGCCCAGTTTCGAGCGCCGCCACAAGACGTCCTCTGCCCTGCGCGCCCATTCGTTCTCGATGAGGTAACGCACTTCGGCCTCCGTGAGGCCGCAACCGAAGTCGCGGCCGAGATCCGACATCGACCGCGCATGTTTGAGGAATCGTTCCGCGCGCGTCCCATAGGCGCGCGCGAGTCGCAGGGCGAGGGCGCCGCCGAGGAATGGCTTTTCTGCCTCGAGATGCGCGAGGAACGCGTCAAAGGCCATCTCGCCGCCGGGGAAGACGGCGCCTTGAGTCCATGCGCCACCATGCGGCGGTAGATAGGGCGCAAGATCGTCGAGCGCATGTTCCGCGAGCCGGCGCGCCGTGGTGATCTTGCCGCCGAAGACCGAAAGCGCGGGTGGCGAGCCCACGGGCGCGTCGAGATCGAAGGCGTAGTCGCGCGTCACCACGGAGGCGTCGAGCGCGCCGTCGTCGTAAAGCGGCCGAAGGCCCGAATAGCTCCAGACGACATCGTCCCGGCTCAGCGGACGACGCAGGAAATGATTGACCGCCGCGAGCAGATAATCCGTTTCAGCCGCGCTGATCTCGACCGACCCCGGCGGGCCGTCATAAGGCACGTCGGTGGTGCCGACGAGCGTGAAGTCGCCCTCGTAGGGGATGACGAAAACGATGCGCCCGTCGGGGTTTTGCAGAATATAGGCCTGCGCGCCCTCATAGAGCTTGCGCGTGACGAGATGCGAGCCCTTCACGAGCCGCACATGCTTGCGCGAGGCGATGTGCAGCGCGCCGTCGATCACCTGCGACACCCATGGCCCGGCGGCGTTGACGAGCGCGCGCGCTTCGATCTTCGCGCCGCCCTCCAGCGACGCGAGCCAGCGCCCCGCCTCGCGCCGCGCCTCGACGAGCTTCTCGCCGACGCCGATCGTCGCGCCGCGCTCCTTGGCGTCCAGCGCATTGATCGCGACGAGGCGCGAATCATCGACCCAGCAGTCGGCATAGGTGAAACCGACCGAATAGGTCTCGCGCAGCGGCGCGCCGAGCGCATCGCCTTTCAGCGACACCATATGCGAGCCCTCGAGCCGCTTGCGCCGCGCGAGATGATCGTAGAGGAAAAGTCCGAGCCGCAGCATCCAGACCGGACGCAGACCCCTCTCGTGCGGCAAAACGAATTTCAGCGGCCAGATCACATGCGGCGCGGCGGCGAGCAGCAGCTCGCGCTCGGCAAGCGCCTCGTGCACGAGACGAAACTCATAGAGTTCGAGATAGCGCAGTCCGCCATGGATCAGTTTCGTCGAAGCGGAAGACGTGCCGCTTGCGAGATCGTTCTGCTCGACGAGCCGGACAGAAAGCCCGCGCCCCGCCGCGTCGCGCGCGATGGCGCAGCCGTTGATCCCGCCGCCGATGATGAAAAGATCGTACATGCGCCCGCCGCCCTCGTTGGCTTCAGGCTCAATCTAAGGCAGCCGGGGCCGCGCGCAAGAAAGCGCGCCCGCAAGCGACGCCGCCAAAGTGAAAAGCCGCCCCGATCCGGGACGGCTTTCGTCATCAGCCTCGCGGCGCGGCCGGTCGACCGCCGCCGCCATACGCGCGGCGCTTCTGGCCGTTGGCCGCGCGCGCCGGGCGGGGGGCGCCCTCGGGACGGGGGCCGTCGCGGTGCGGTCCGCCTTCGCGGCGCGGATGTTTCGGCGCCGGACGGGCGCCGCCATTGCTCTTTGGCGCGCCGCCGCGACCGCCCCGGCGGGCCGGAGCCGCCTCCTCGTGACGCTGGTCGTCGCTGCGCCGGTCGGTCACGGGCAGCGATTGACGCGTGACCTTTTCGATCTGACGCAGCAGTGGCCGCTCGCCATTGTCGCAAAGGGAAATCGCCCGGCCCGAAGCGCCGGCGCGCGCGGTGCGGCCGATGCGATGGACATAGGCCTCCGGCGTCTCGGGCAATTCGTAATTGACGACATGCGTCACGCCGTCGACGTCGATGCCGCGCGCCGCGATGTCGGTCGCGACCAGCACGCGGGTGCGGCCCTTGCGGAAGGAGTCGAGCGCACGGATGCGCTGGCTCTGGCTCTTGTTGCCGTGGATCGCCTCGGCGCCGACCCCGGCCGCGTCGAGATGCTGCGCCACGCGATCGGCGCCGCGCTTGGTGCGCGTGAAGACGATGGCGCGCGAAATCTCCGCGTCGTTCATCAGTTCGATGAGCATGTCGCGCTTGGCGCCGCCATCGACGAGGAACACATGCTGCGCGACGCGCTCGGCCGTCGTCGCGACCGGCGTCACGGCGACCTCGGCGGGATTGTTCAGCATGTCCTGCGCGAGCCCGGAGATCTCCTTCGGCATCGTGGCCGAGAACAGGAGCGTCTGGCGCTGCTTGGGAAGCTTGGCGACGATCTGGCGGATCGGAACGATGAAACCGAGATCGAGCATGTGATCGGCTTCGTCGAGCACGAGCACTTCCGTCGTGGCGAGCCGCATGCGGCCGCTCGCGACATGATCGAGCAGCCGGCCCGGCGTCGCGACGAGCACGTCGAGCCCGCGCGCCAGCATGTCGATCTGCGGGCGATGCGAAACGCCGCCGACGATGACGCCGACGCTCGGCCGCATGAACTGCCCATAGGCGCGGAAACTGTCGGCGATCTGCGCGGCGAGCTCACGCGTCGGGGCAAGCACCAGCGCCCGCGCCGTGAAGGGCGCCGGCCGGCGCCGGTCGGCGGCGAGCCGTTCCAGGATCGGCAGAGCGAAAGCCGCCGTCTTGCCGGTGCCGGTCTGGGCGATGCCGAGGAGATCGCGGCCCTGGAGAAGATACGGGATCGCCTGGGCCTGAATGGAGGTCGGAGTCTCATAGCCCTCGCGATCGAGGGCGCGAAGCAGAATCTCGGCGAGGCCGAGATCGGAAAATTTGGTCACTTAGGTTCTTTCGTGAGAGATCGCGCGCCGCGGCCCACTCTTCGAGCGCGGTTGGGTCGATCCGGTAAAAGGGAGACCTGCCCCGCGTATCGGGCCGTCGCTTAGGAAATGTGAAGGAGGCTCGACAGCTGGTCGGGCGCCCAAAGGGCGTTTGTCCGATCTACGCGGCTGGAGCAGCCTCATGCTGCGGCGCAGCGGTTCGTTGCTACAGCAAGCGCAGGCTGCGGTCAATGCGGCGTTTTCGCCGCAGCAAGGTCGAGGAAACAGAACGAGGCGGGCCCTGCATGGGCGCGGCGAGGCGTTCGGCCCGTCCGGCGCGGAATGCGCAAGAGAAAATCGCAAGCCTTTCGCTTCCGCGCTTTTGGACGCGTCGAAACGGATATAGTGTGGCTCGATCCATCAGCCGCCACGGTGTCAAAGTCCTCGAAGCCGGTCGCTTCGACACGGGCGGTCCCGCGTTCGAACCCTTCGGAGGGAGACCATGAAGACTCTCGGACGGACATGCGCTTTGTATCTGGCTTTCGCCTGCGCCGGCGCCCATGCCGAGCCCGCGCCGCAAAAACCGGCCGAGGAGATCACGGGCTGCGTCGACCGGGCAAAGGCCGAGAAATACATTTCCGACCACAATTACGCGGAGTTGCTGCGCGGCATGAGCGCCGACGGCAAGACACATGCGGTCTGGACGAACGGACGACAGGTTCTGAAGATTTATTACGCCCGTCCGGCGGATGAAAAAATGGACGAACTCAAGACCATCTGCTTCGACGGCGTGGTCTCCAACGTGAGCTTCAATCTTTATGTGATCGAGAAGCTCGTCGGCTCGGCGGCCGCGTCGGCAGACAAAAAATAGCGGCTGAAAAAAAATCTGCGCCCCCGTTTGGGGGGCGCAGATGCGTGGCGCTCTGTCCGGTCTAGAAATAGACCTTGGTGCGCAGTTCGAGGAAGGTCGGATGCGATCCGCCCTCGTACATCGCCTGCGGGTTCCAGTTGAGCGGCGACTTCAGCGACATCACGTGCGTGGCGTTGAACTGGAAGGCGACGCCATTGTCCGGATACCAGTTGATGCCGGCCGTCACGTTCTGCTGGTAGCCGCCATAGATGCCGGAATTGGCGATGGCGTTCTGCAGCAGGGTGGCGTTGGCGATCTGGGCGGGGGTTCCGGGGAGCGGAGAGCCCGCCAGCCCGAACGCGTTGTTGGCGAAGAACAGCGCGTTGTTGATATTGCCG